>CAZNSZ010000077.1:7265-18938 GCA_964575865.1 uncultured Bacteroides sp.
CTAACCCCTAACCCCTAACCCCTAACCCCTAACATCTAACTAACATCCAATGCCAAAGACACAGTTCATCAACCCGGCCGATGTAAGAAAATCCAGTACCCTGAATCTGGGGACGATCCCGGTCAATGCCTATCAGCGATCCATGAAGGAGGAACTGGAGCGGTTTTCGGGGGAGGACCTGTTGCGGATCTACCGCGACATGCTCCTTATCCGGGAGTTCGAAACCATGCTGAACCTGGTCAAGACCACGGGCGAGTACAGGGGAGTGGGCTACTCGCACCCGGGTCCGGCCCACCTGTCCATCGGCCAGGAGGCCGCTGCAGTGGGGATGGCATATCTGCTCGACAGGGACGACTACATCTTCGGGTCGCACCGCTCCCACGGCGAGATCCTGGCCAAGGGCCTGTCTGCCATCCACAAACTGGGCGAAAAGGACCTGGAGCAGATCATGAAAGCATATTTCGGGGGCAGGATCCTTTCCATCGTGGAGAAAGGACACCGGGGCGACCTCCGGTCGCTGGCTGTCAAATTCCTGACCTACGGGACACTGGCAGAGATCTTTGCGCGGGAAACCGGTTTCAACAAAGGACTGGGGGGATCCATGCATGCCTTCTTCACCCCGTTCGGGATCTACCCCAACAATGCCATTGTGGGCGGTTCGGGTGATATCGCGGTAGGTGCTGCCCTGTTCAAGAAAGTCAACCGGAAGAAAGGGATCGTGGTGGCCAATATCGGGGATGCCTCCCTGGGATGCGGCCCGGTCTGGGAGGGGATGACCTTTGCGGCCATGGACCAGTATACACAGCTGTGGGAAGGGGAGATGAAGGGGGGCCTGCCCATCATCTTCAATATCATGAACAACCAGTACGGCATGGGCGGTCAGACCTGCGGGGAGACCATGGGGTACACCGTTGCTGCCAGGGTGGGCGCGGCCCTGAACCGGGAAAACATGCATGCCGAGCGGGTGGACGGGTACAATCCGCTGGCGGTGATCGATGCCTATGAACGCAAAATGAAACTGATAAAGGAGAAAAAGGGACCGGTATTCCTGGACGTGCTGACCTACCGGTTCAGCGGGCACTCCCCCTCCGATTCTTCCTCCTACCGTTCCAAAGAGGAGATCGAAGCGTGGGAATCCGTCGATTCCATTCTCTCATTCGGTAAAGAGCTTACTGAGAACGCTGTGGCCGGACAGGAGGCCCTCGATGAGATCAGAAACGACATTGAATCCGTGGTCATGGAAGCCTACCGGCTGGCCATCGATGATGCGGTCTCGCCGCGGATGGACCTGGTGGCCCGCCCGGAACTGATCGGGGAGATGATGTTCTCCAACGGATCGGTGGACACCATGGAAGAAGGGGAACCCGAGGTATCCCTTCCGATGGAGGAAAATCCCCGGGTGAAACAGATCGCCAGGAAAGAGCGTTTCGCCTTCGATGAGAAGGGGAATCCCCACTCCTCCATGAAACAGTACCAGTTCAGGGACGGGATCTTTGAGGCGATCATCGACCGCTTTTATAAAGATCCCACCCTGGTGGCCTACGGGGAGGAGAACAGGGACTGGGGCGGGGCCTTTGCCGTTTACCGGGGATTGACCGAGGCGCTGCCCTATCACCGGTTGTTCAATGCGCCCATCTCGGAAGGAGCCATTGTGGGTACGGCCATTGGTTACGGCATGTGCGGCGGGCGGGTGATCCCTGAGATCATGTACTGTGATTTCCTCGGAAGGGCGGGGGACGAGGTGTTCAACCAGCTTCCCAAGTGGCAGGCCATGAGCGGGAACCTGATCAAAATGCCCGTCGTGTTGCGGGTGTCCGTAGGGTCCAAATACGGGGCCCAGCACTCCCAGGACTGGTCCTCACTGGTGGCCCACATCCCTGGGATCAAGGTGGTCTTCCCCGCCACTCCCTATGATGCCAAGGGACTGATGAATGCAGCGCTTCAGGGCACCGATCCGGTGGTCTATTTCGAAAGCCAGCGGCTCTACGGGATCGGGGAGGAGTTCCACCAGGGAGGCGTTCCGGAAGGGTACTACGAGATCCCGCTGGGAGAGCCGGACATCAAGCGGGAAGGGAAAGACATCACCATCCTGACCATCGGGGCCACCCTCTACAGGGTCCGGGAGGCAGCAGATATTCTCAGCGGGAAATATGGCATCTCCGCCGAGATCATCGATGCCCGGTCGCTGGTCCCGTTCAATTACGAACCGGTGCTGCAGTCGGTCCGTAAGACGGGCAGGATCTTGCTGGTGAGCGATGCCAATGAAAGGGGTTCCTACCTGAAGGACATGGCCCAGCACATCACCGAACTGGCCTTCGATGACCTGGATGCCCCGCCGGTGGTGGTGGGTTCCCGCAACTGGATCATTCCTGCATATGAGCTGGAAGACTATTTCTTCCCGCAGGCCTCCTGGATCCTGGATGCCATCCATGAAAAGATCCTCCCGCTCAGGGGCCACACAACCACACAGAATTACACGGCCGGGGAGCAGTTGAGAAGAAGCAAACTCGGAATATAATGGAAAGAGAGGATTCGCCATGGGATTCCTGAAACAATATCCTGACCGGGACCGGCTGCTGGAAGCCTTTGACGGGAATGGATTTGACCGGCCGCTGAAGGTGAACAACCACATTCATACTCCTTATTCATTCAGTGCCTTCTCCAGCGTTGAGGAGGCCGTAATGCTGGCTGACAGGGAGGGGATCGGCATACTCGGGATCAATGACTTCTATGTGACCGACGGGTATGGTGAGTTCGTGGACCGGTGCCTGGAACATGGCATTTTTCCCCTGCTGAACGTTGAAATGATCGGGATCAGTGAACGGCTGCAACGGGAGGGGATCCGCATCAACGATCCCAACAATCCGGGCCGCATTTACATCAGCGGAAAGGGGCTGGCGTTTCCGTCGGTACTTCCCGCAACCCTCCAGGAAAAGGTGGAAGGGGTGATCCGGGAAAGCAACCGGCAGGTATCGGAAATGGTCCGCCTGCTCAATGGCTGGCTGGCTGACCGGGTAACCGGTCTGTCTCTCTCGGTGGAGGAGATCATGCGGGACCATGCCAGGGGATTGCTCAGGGAACGGCATGTGGCCAGGATGCTCCGGATCAGGCTGGATGAGCAGTATCCGGATGATCCGGCCTATTATGCGGCACTGAAAAAGATCTATGGGGGAACCGATCCTGTCAATAAGCGGGAGAGTGTGGCCGGGACCGAAGAGGAGCTGAGGGCCAGGTTGCTGAAGGCGGGGGCCCCTGCATTCGTGCCGGAGGAACCCGGTGCGTTCATGCCGGTGGAAACCATCACCCGCCTCATCAGGGAGGCAGGGGGGATCCCCACTTATCCGCTGCTGGTGGACGGGGCAGGGGGGGAGATCACCTCTTTCGAATCAGACAGGGAGCAGTTGCACCGCTCGCTGCTCCGTGAGGGCATCCGTTCCATCGAGCTGATCCCGCAGCGCAACCGGTTCGACCGGCTGAAGGAGTATGCGGAATACTTTTATGACCTTGGATACTCGGTCAGTTTCGGTACAGAACACAACACCTCTGCCATGGGGCCTCTTACTGTGGCGTGTAAAGACGGGGTTGCTCTGGACGCCTCCCTGACGGAGATCTCCTTCAGGGGAGCCGCGGCACTTGCGGCACACCAGTACCTGGTGGAGAAAGAAGGAAAAGGTTATGGCGAAAGGGACCGTGAGGAGATGGAACAGCTGGGGAAAGCCGTGATCCGCCATTTCATGAACACCTGTCAAAAACATCAAATCTGAAATAACATGGAGCCTCATCAAGCGACCGTTGTCAACCTGATACCCGCCCTGCGGATGATCCTTTCCGGCGCATCCCTGAAGTGTGGCACTCTTCTGCTCATGGATCAGCTGCTGGAAAGCGACCCGGAGCAGCTGAGCCGCAGGCTCGGCAAGCACATCCTTGTGGCGGGGGGAACGGAAGAAGAGGTGATCGCCCGGGTGAAGCAGCAGCCTGAAGAGTTCGGGGAATTCCTTTTTGTCGAGGGGCTGGGATTGCTGGGACTTGCTGTGAACTTTTCGGATATTCAGCACCAGCTGGCGGCAGTCAGGAAACCGGGCACGGGAGCCCACCTGCCGGAATCTGTTCCCCTGCCGCAGTTGCGAAAACCCCTGTTCAATAAAGTGATCGCCGTTACCGGGGGCGGGATGGGGTTTGGAGAGGGCATTGCCAGGCTGCTGTTCGGGGAGGGGGCCCATGTGGTGGTCATGGATATCAACAGCCAGGCCGGCCATTCACTGGTGTCGGATCTGAACGGACAGAAGAGTCCCAACCGCTCACTGTTTGTGCAAACCGATGTTTCCGACGCCGGATCCGTTTCCGAAGCGGTTACCAGGACCGTCCTGGAATTCGGGGGGCTCGATGTGATGATCAGCAACGCCGGGGTGCTGAAGGCCGGTTCCATCGATGACATGGATTCCGGGACCTTCGATTTCGTGACGCGGATCAACTACAACGGCTATTTCAACTGCGTGAAGGCGGCGGTTCCGGTCATGCGGGCGCAGAACAGGAATGCCCCCGGGAATTTCGGGGACATCATTCAGATCAACTCCAAATCGGGGCTCGTGGGGAGCAAAAAGAATTTCGCTTACGCGGGGAGCAAGTTCGGAGGGATCGGCCTGACCCACTCCTTCGCCATGGACCTGATGGAGGACCGGATCAAGGTGAATTCCATCTGCCCCGGCAACTATTTTGAGGGTCCCCTCTGGTCACATCCTGAAACGGGCCTTTTCGTCCAGTACCTGAATACAGGGAAGGTTCCGGGGGCAACGACCATAGCGGACGTGAGGCGGCATTACGAATCGATGGTCCCCGCAGGCAGGGGCTGCCAGCCCGGCGACGTGGTGAAAGCCATCAAGTACCTGATCGATCAGGAGTATGAAACCGGGCAGGCGCTCCCCGTCACAGGCGGCCAGGTGATGTTGAGCTGAGAAAGGGAAGGAGCATGAAATGAACATGAACATGAATTTGAAAATCAAGGGAGTGATCTTTGACCTGGACGGGACCCTGGTACATACCATCGAGGATATTGCGGCTGCGGCCAATGTGATGTTTACCCGGAACGGGATGCCGGGCCATGGTGTGGATTATTACCTCAAATGGATCGGCAGCGGCGCCATCCGGTTCATAGAGCAGGCGCTGGGCAGGCCGGTGGAGCGGGATCAGCTGATGCGTTATGTGACGGAATTCAAGGAGATATACAGCGGAAACCTGAATCACCACAGCAGGGTGTACGAAGGGATCCCCGAGGTTCTTGATACGCTCTCCTCCAGGGGGATCCGGCTGGCCCTCCTTTCCAACAAGCCCCATCCCATGACCCTGAAGGTGGCAGCCCATTACCTCTCCCGGTGGCCTTTCCATCCGGTGCTGGGGCAACGCGACGAGGTACCCAGAAAACCCGATCCTGCTGCAGCTTTCGAGATCGCTGCATCCATGGGGTTCGATCCCGGCAGCATCCTCTTTGTCGGGGATTCGGATAACGACATCCTGACCGCTGTGGCAGCCGGCATGGTTCCCGTAGGGGTCAACTGGGGTTACGGGGATCCCGATATCGAATCCGTCAGGGGAGATGCCTGGAGGATCAGTCAGCCAGAGGAGTTGCTGGAACTGATCCGGTAAACGATCAAATCTTGAAAAGATGAAAACCAAAGCGGTCCGTTTATACGGAAAAAAGGACCTGAGGCTGGAGGAGTTTGACCTGCCCCCCATCGGGGAGGATGAGATCCTGGCCAGGGTGGTGACAGACAGCCTCTGCATGTCCTCTTACAAGGCAGCCATTCAGGGGACTGACCATAAGCGGATCCCTTCTGACGCCGGAGAAAACCCGGTCATGATCGGTCACGAATTCGCCGGTGATATCGTGGAAGTGGGAGCGCGCTGGAAAGACCAGTTCAAAACCGGCGATAAATTTGCCATTCAGCCTGCCCTGAACTACGAAAACGGACCGGTGGGCGTGCTCAGTGCTCCCGGATACTCCTACCGTTATCTGGGAGGGGATGCCACCTATGTCATCATCCCCCGGGAGGTGATGGAACTGGGGTGCCTGCTGGTCTATAACGGGCCGGGATTCTTTCCGGCCTCCATGGCGGAACCCTTTTCGTGCGTCATCGGGGCCATGCATGCCAATTATCACATCAAACCCGGGACCTATAAACACGACATGGAGATCGTACAGGGGGGAAACCTGGCGATCCTTGCAGGTGCCGGGCCCATGGGCCTGGCGGCCATCAATTACGCCATCCACCGGGAAGAGCGGAAACCAGGGCTGATGGTGGTTACTGACATCGATCAGGAACGGCTCGACAGGGCTTCCGGATTGTACCCCCCGCGATTGGCGGCAGAAAAAGGCATCGATCTGCGGTATGTGAACACCGCAAATTCAGGCGACCCGGTCAGGCTCCTGATGGACCTGACGGGAGGAAAAGGGTACAACGATGTGTTTGTATTTGCGCCTGTGAGCCAGGTGGTCGAACAGGCGGACCAGCTGCTGGCTTTTGACGGATGTCTCAACTTTTTCGCCGGTCCGGCCGATCCAAAGTTCAGTGCGAGGCTCAACTTTTACAATGTTCATTATGCCTTCACGCACATTGTCGGGACCAGCGGCGGCAATACCGACGACATCAGGGAATCACTTGAGATGATGGAAAAAGGACTGGATCCTTCCGGGCTGATCACCCACATTGGGGGATTGAATGCCGTTCCCGGGGCCACCCTGAACCTGCCCGGCATACCAGGCGGCAAAAAGCTGATTTATACCCACCTGGAAATGCCGCTGACCCCCATCAGTGATTTCAGGCGGCTGGGGGAGAAGCACCCGCTCTACAAGGACCTGGCCGATATATGCGACCGTCACGGGGGGCTCTGGTCGGTGGAAGCAGAGGAGCTGCTGCTGCGGTACTGCGGGTGATCGCTACCGCATGGAGGGAATATAATCTTCGGGCAGCATGGAGGCCACTCCCTTCTGCCCGATGACTCCGCTGAACATGATGGAATTATCGGGGATCCTGCCGGAGGGGTAGAGGGCAACCGTATCTTTCAGAAAAACCAGTCCGGACAGGTGAATGCGCATGGGATTGGATTGCAGGTAGGTGAGATCGGCTGGCCTGTTCCGTCCCCTGTAGCTGTATTTTATCAGGAATTCGGTGCAGGCAAACCTGGTGAGCAGCAGCATGGGATTCCCAAAAGCATCCGAGTCGTAGGAGGCTGAGAAATCAGGCAGGGGGGAGGAGCGATCAGTTCCTGGTCGTTCCGGAACACAAATCCTTTCAAATTGGTATCCGTTCTCCAGTAACCGGTTGTGATACAGTGACCTGCAAAAATGCATACTGGAGTTGTAATAGGTGGTTGCGCGGGTCCTTTCCCTTGCCCGCCGTTCAGTTTCCGATGCGGCTTCCATGGATTCGAAGTAGTAATATCCGAGGAATGAACCCTGATACCCCTTCCAATCCTCCCTGTACCTGATGTCGAAACGGACCAGGTCCACCTTGACCAGGTACCCCGTGGCAGGCAGGCGCACCAGGATCGGTGCCGGCGCACTTGCCGAGAATTCCTGCTCCTCGCCCGGTATAATACGGATAATGGAATCGTTCAGGATCTCTGCACCCGAAGCCTCATGTCCGGCGCCGAGGAACCAGTTCTTAAACCGATGCAGGTATTCCTCACGGAGGTTGGCATGGACAACGGTGGCCTCCTCCAGTTCAACGATCTTTCTTTGGATCCGGAGCGTCAAACCCGTCAGGGTGACTGGATCATTCAGGGGGATGTTATCCAGCTGATAGGCCACATGGGAAATGATTAGTTCCGCAGGCAGAATCACCCGTTCGATCCTGAATTCACCGCCTGGTCCGGTGATGGTGCCCAGGGTGGTGCCGTTGATGTACACCGTTACAAAAGGGACCGGTGCCCCGGTTTCTTTATCAGTGACTCTTCCTTCCAACGTAAACCCCTGGGAAAAGAGATGCAGGCCGGCTGCCAGAAGAAAGCTCAGGGTGAAACATGCCCGCACCTGCGGTTGATTTCCCGGGTGCTTCATTCTACCTGTGGTGTATCTCTTGATCATTGACCTGCAGGAGTGTTTTTTCCCGATGAACACAGTGCATTCTGACCTGCCACAACAAATATACCAATCCCCTGATCATTTAGTTTCAAACAAGGGGAATCATGGTTATATTGCAGCTTAAACCACCAGTCAGCAGCAGTGGGAAAATCACCGGACCAATGGCATTGCATCGCAGTGGACATGGGCGCTTCCAGTGTGCGCATCATGCTTGGCACCTTTGAATCGGGCCTGTTCTCACACCGGGAGGTCCACAGGATCGCCAATGGTCCCAGGTTTTATTCGGGGCATGACCGGTGGGAGATGGGAGTGATCCTGCGTGAGATCCTGTCCGGGATCAGGAAGGCATGGGAGCTGTCGGACCGCCGGGCCGCCAGCGTGGGAATCGACGGATGGGGGGTCGATTTTGCCCTGGTCGACCGGGAGGGCGGACTGTTATCGGATCCGGTGTCCTACCGGGATGGAAGGACTGCGGGAATGCAGGAATTGTGGGAGAAAGAGATGTCAGCATTTGATACCTTCCGGCGGACCGGGATCAATTTCTATCCGTTCAATACGCTGTTCCAGTTGCTTTCCATGAGGGGATCCCCCGAGCTGGAAAGGGCTGGCCGGCTTCTGTTCCTGCCCTCCTATGTGAACTTTGTGCTCACAGGGCACGCAGCCAACGAACTGACCATTGCCTCCACTTCCCAGATGCTGCAGGTGGAGGGGAACCAGTGGGATCCAGTGATCCTTGAAAGACTGGGAGTCGGAGAGGAGCTGGCCGGACAGGTGATCCCGCCAGGGTACCGTCTCGGGGAGATCACCCATCCTGAACTCCCGGATACGGGCATGGAACTGGTGGCGGTAAGCGGGCATGATACGGCCTGCGTGGTGGCAGCTGTGCCTTCAGAAGGCACTGACCATGTGTATATATCCGCGGGAACCTGGTGCATCGTCGGGATTGAATCCGCATCGGCGCTCCTTACCGAAGAGGCGTTCCGCACCGGATTTACCAATGAAAGGGGAGCGGGGAACACCTACCGCCTGTTGAAAAATATCGTGGGATTATGGCTGGTGCAGGGTTTGAAAAAAGAGCTGAAGGAGGAGGCCGGGTATGAAGTGGTGGAGCAGCTGGCCCTCGGGGTGGAGCCGGGACTGCTGATCAATCCTGAGGATCCGCTCTTTTATCATCCCGGAAGGATGAGGGATGCATTCGATGCCTTTTTTCAGCGGACCGGTCAGGGACCGGCAACCGGTCCCGGTGCCTATTTCCGTTGTGCCTATCAGAGCCTGGGCTGCTCCATCAGGCAACACATCGAACTGCTGGAGAGGCTTACCGGAAGGTCTTTCCGGACAATTCACATGGTGGGGGGAGGGAGCCAGTCCGACTTCCTCAACCAGCTGATCGCCGATGTCACCAACCGCCCTGTGATGGCCGGCCCGGTGGAGGCTGCCGTTACCGGGAATATCCTGAACCAGGCCGTTTCCATGGGGATTGTGGAAGATATGGAAACAGGGAGGAAGATCGTCGGCACCTCTTACATGCAGAAACATTATGTACCGGGTCCCGGAGCGGATGAATCGAACCGGCTCTATGACAGATACTTAACCATGATCAAATAATCAGAATCCATGCAAATGAATCGTTTTCAGGAACCGGCCCCGAAAGTGGGCATCAGGCCGACCATTGATGGCAGGCAGGAGGGGATCAGGGAATCCCTTGAGGAGCAAACCATGCAGATGGCCAGGATGGCAGCAGCGCTCATCGAATCGAAGCTGAAGCATCCCGATGGCTCGCCGGTGGAATGTGTAATTGCCGATACCACCATCGGAGGGGTGGCTGAAGCGGCGGCAGCTGCCGCGAAATTTGTGCGGGAAGGGGTGGGGGTCAGCCTTACGGTCACCCCTTGCTGGTGCTACGGAAGCGAGACCATTGACATGGACCCTCTGATTCCCAAGGCCATATGGGGGTTCAACGGCACCGAACGACCGGGTGCCGTTTACCTGGCAGCGGCCCTGGCAGGACACAACCAGAAGGGCCTTCCCGCATTCGGGATCTACGGAAGGGATGTGCAGGATGCCGGTGAGCAGTCGGTCCCGGCCGATGTGGAGGAGAAAATCCTTTCATTCGTGCGCGCAGGCCTGGCGGTGGCCACCATGCGAGGGAAATCCTACCTCTCCATGGGCTCCGTATCCATGGGGATCGCCGGATCAATCGTCGATGCGGGGTTTTTCGAAAAATACCTGGGGATGCGCTGCGAGTATGTGGACATGTCGGAATTCGTCCGGCGGATCGAAAGGGGGATCTATGATCCCGAGGAATTGACCAAAGCCATGCGCTGGATCGGTGCCCACTGCAGGGAAGGAAAGGATTACAATCCTCCTGCACAGCAGAAGTCAGCCGGGGAGAAAGAGAAGGAGTGGGAATTTGTGGCCAAGATGGCACTGATCGCCAGGGACCTGATGGTGGGGAATCCCGCCCTCAAAGAACTCGGGTTCGGAGAGGAGGCCCTTGGTCACCATGCCATTGCCGGCGGTTTCCAGGGACAGCGGCAGTGGACCGACCATTTTCCCAACGGGGATTTTATGGAGGCAATCCTTTCCTCCTCATTTGACTGGAACGGCATCCGGCAGCCCTACATGCTGGCCACCGAGAATGACAGCCTCAACGGGGTTTCCATGCTGATGGGCCATTTGCTGACAGGAGCCGCGCAGGTATTCAGCGACGTGAGGACCTACTGGAGCCCGGAAGCAGTCAGGCGGGTGACCGGTCATGAACTCTCCGGGGATGCCGAAAACGGATTCATCCACCTGATCAATTCCGGTCCGTCGGCCCTGGACGGTACGGGGCAGCAATCCATCGGGGACCAGCCGGCCATGAAGCCGTGGTACGAGATTACCGAGGAGGAGGTGAAGCGCTGCCTGGAGGCCACCACCTGGGGGGCAGCCGTCACCGAATATTTCCGGGGAGGGGGATTCTCCTCCACCTTTGATACCCGGGGAGGGATGCCCATCACCCTGAGCAGGATCAACATGGTCAGCGGACTGGGACCGGTCCTTCAGATCGCCGAGGGACATACCATCGATCTTCCGCGGGAAGTTCACCTGACCCTCACCGAGCGTACCAATCCCACCTGGCCCACCACCTGGTTTGTGCCCAGGCTGACCGGGCAGGGAGCATTCAGGGATGTCTATTCGGTCATGGCAGGTTGGGGAGCCAACCATGGGGCGTTCTCCTACGGGCATATCGGTGCAGGACTGATCACCCTGGCCTCCATGCTGCGCATTCCGGTCAACATGCACAACGTCCCGGACCAGCAGATCTTCCGGCCCAGTGCCTGGGGTGCTTTCGGAATGGATCCCGAGGGATCGGACTACCGGGCCTGTGCCAGCTATGGCCCGCTCTACGGATAGGCCGCTCTTCTATCACAGGGCCCGGAGGCGAAACCCATCGGATGGTTTTTTCGTATACCATGGTCGTATCCGTGGAATAAAAAAAACCTATTGCCATGAAAGTAACTGCCATTATCCCTGACGAAATCGTGGAAGATGTCAGGAAATACACCGGGGGAAAGAACATTACCGACAGCCTGATCAAGGCACTGAGCGACTGG
>CAZNSZ010000077.1:19038-20134 GCA_964575865.1 uncultured Bacteroides sp.
AAGGGGCTCACCCTGTCGGAAGCATCCGGTTCCACAGGCAGGACCCGGTCCTCCCTGCCCGAAAGGATCTCCCTGAAAAGGTGAAAAAGCGGGGAGTGTTCAGCAGCCTGCCCCCCGCGCCTGATGATCCCGCCCGGACCGGCAGTTTCAAAAAAGGTGACCGATTCGGCACCGGCTTCTGAAAGAGCACGGATGCTTCCCAGGGTCCACCCTGCAGCGAAAAGGGTGTGCTGTCTCTGATCCCTTTCCGGGGCCCGGTCTCCGGTATCATCGGTTGCCACCACATTGAACCTTTGTCTCAAGGCTACGAAAGTGACCGCAACGGGGAGGCCCAGCATTTCTTTCGCCTGCCGTACAAGGGTTCCCTGAACGGGAAGGTTCTCCACCAGGGTCAGGTTATCGAAACCGTGTACCTGGGGGCAGATGGTAAAGGTGACAAAGTCAAGAATACCCGGAAGGGGCGGATGGCGGTTCAGCTCTGCAAAATAGGCGTCGGTTCCACCCCCCAGGGGAACTCCGTGCATGGTTTTCCTGATGCGGGAGGAGAGCCGGCTGGCAAGGTCCGCTCCAGTCATTCCGGACCGGTCATAGATCAGAAGCCTGGAAAGTGGGAGCGGCTGGCGGTTATATGTGTTCAGAAAGGTGGCCCATTCCTGCCTCTCCTCCCTGCCGAAGTGAAGGGCCAGTTCCAGCGGAAGTCGAAGCTGGATCTGTTCCCTGATGAGTTTATCCCACTCCTTTTTCCACTCATTTTTGTAGAGGAAAAGGTCCGTCCGCAGATGCTGAAAGCCCACAGATCCAATGGGGCCGGCCTCCTGTATGGTCAGCGGCCCGGAAAACTGAGCGGAGCCCACACCAATGGCCGGAAGTCTCACCCCTTTTCCTCCCCGGGATGTCAACCTGATCCTATGCTGCCTGATCCCCCGCCGGATCGCTTCTCCCGACCGGATGACTTCCCCGGACCGGATGGATAACCGGACAGCATGAACGACTTCCTCTCCTTCAGCGATCTGAGCCGGGAAAGGAACAGACAGGGGCGGAGTGTAGATTTTCAGGGAGGCGTCGGACCAGTTTCTCTGGTCCTCCATTTCGAACA
>CAZNSZ010000078.1:0-1604 GCA_964575865.1 uncultured Bacteroides sp.
CGCCGCGATGACCACCAGGTTGGTGATGGCGTATGTTTTTTTCATGGCTGTGGTTCTTTGACTAAATGTAAGGATAAATGGCAAATTTCAACGGTAAGTGGTACATTAGGGGAGCACACTGCATGCAAATATGGAGTTTACCCGCAGCCTTGTGGACATCTACCACTTCTCCGAAACCGACCTGGAGGAGACCATGAAGAGGTTCCGGCCGGAAAGGATTCCGGCAAAATCCCTCTTCGCGGAGAAAGGAAAGATCGCCGACCGGATCGGATTCCTGAAATCGGGATTGCTGAGATCCTATTTTTACGACGACCAGGCCAACGATATCACCACCCATTTTTTCAAGCCGGGTACCGTGGTGATCTCCATGGAAAGTTTCAACAACCAGGTCCCTTCCGGTGAGTACATCGTCACCATGGAGGATTCGGAACTGCTGGTGGTCACTTACCGGCACATGAAGGAACTGTACAGGGCAGTCCCGCGGTGGCAGCAGATCGCCAGGGATGTGGACGAGATGAAGTACAATGACCTGATGAACCGGGCGATCCAGTTGCAGACCCTCTCCGCTTCAGAACGGTACCAGCTTTTCTGTGAGAAGCACAATGATATTTTGCAGAAGGTGGCGCTGAAGCACGTGGCCTCCTACCTGGGGATCGATATCGCCACCCTGAGCCGCATCAGGAAGAACCTGTGATTTTTTTGACTTTTGTCAAACAATGCTGCCATCCCCCTCCCGTATTTTTGCAGGGTAACCCAATTGAATTTTGCATGATGAAAACTTTAGTCATTGGAGCCAGCGGTCTGCTGGCCGGGCCGGTGATCCGGCAACTGGACAGGGCCGGATTCGCCCTGCGCCTTTTCTCGAGGAGTGTACAACCCGGCATGTTCGAGAATGAGTACGAGATCGTCAACGGGGATCTGTTCAATCCCGCTGACCTGGAAAATGCCGTGGAAGGGTGTGATGCCATCCATATCTCAATTTCGGGGACCGACGAACTGAAGGCTGCGGAGGTGATCACCGCAATGGCCCTGAAGAAAGGGATCCGGCTGATCAGCATGGTCTCCGGGGCCACCTGCAGGGAGGAGAACAGGTGGTTCGAACCCACTGATAAGAAATTCCGGGCCGAACAGCTGCTGATGGGTAGCGGGATCCCTTACCTGATATTCCGGCCCACCTGGTTCTATGAATCCCTGGGATTGATGGTCAGGAACGGAAAAGCGATGATTCCGGGGGAACAGCCCCATCCCTATCACTTTGTGGCCGCGGACGATTTTGGCAGGATGGTGGCCAGGGCATTCGGGGACCGGGATACCTGGAACCGGACCTACTATGTGTACGGGCCCGAAAGGCACCTGATGAAGGACCTGCTTGAACGGTATGTCGGGAGGCTCCACCCGGAAATAAAGAAGGTCTCGGTCACCCCGATCTTCATGCTGAGGTTGATCGGAATTCTGACGGGCAAACCTGTGTTGAAGGAGGTGGCCGCACTTTTCTCCTACTTCCAGAAGGTGGAGGAGCCTGTGATACCGGAAGAGCAGCTTGACCTTCTAGGGAGGCCGGAACTGACCTTCGAGGACTGGCTGGCCAACAAGCAATCAGGGCA
>CAZNSZ010000078.1:1704-20125 GCA_964575865.1 uncultured Bacteroides sp.
TTCCTTCTCCGGGCGGCGATCAGACTGGCAGAGACAAACCTGAAGATGGCCATGCGTTACGGCAAGGTGGCGGTAACGGCCGTGGGGATGTTCACCAGGGAGCCGGTGTGGTTCATTCCCCACGGAAGTGCCACGGTACTGTTGACGGTAGGCGGTATCGAGAAAAGGACCAGGACACAGGGGGACCGGTTGGAGGAGAGGGAAATCCTGTGCCTGACCGGTTCATTCGATCATGATATCGTTGACGGGGCGCCCGCTGCCAGGTTCATGAACCAGTTGCTGGAGACCCTCACCAGCGGCAGCCTGTTGCCGCGGAGCTGGAAGGAGGCCGCAACAGCATGATCAATTTAACTTGGGATTTTTTTTTTGCAAGTTGTCCTTATCCGGGTTATCTTTCCGCTTTTCAGTTTTTCCACACACCCATCAAATAAGATCACATGAACCGTACACTTCTTTTTACCTTCGCCGGTGTACTGCTGCTGGCCCTCAATTCCTGCAACCAGGCCACAAGGAAGGATTCGCCCGGAGCGGAACTCTTTTACCCGGATTCCCTGGAGTCAGCTGCATCCAGAATGGCAGGCTATGTGGACCAGGGGAAATTTGCAGGCATAGCGGTGGAGGTCCTCAGCCACGGCAAGGTGGTTCAGGAAAGGTTTTTCGGTTATGCGGACATGGAGAATGAAGTACCCATTGATCCGGGCACCATTTACAGGATCTTTTCCATGTCCAAACCGGTCACCGCGGTGGCCCTGATGACCCTTTTCGATGAAGGGAAATTTTCCCTCGACGATCCGCTCTATCACCACATCCCCTTTTTTGCCAAGACCATGGTATACACACCGGAAGAAGGGGGCTTCAGCCTGCAGCCGCAGGCGGAACCCATTACCATCCGTCACCTGCTGACCCATACGGCCGGATTCACTTACGGGTGGGAACCGGGATCCTATGTGGATTCCCTGTACGGTGCGACCGGGGTGTCCATGTGGGATGCCCCGCTGGAGGAAAAAATGAAACTGCTCTCCACGATCCCGCTGAAATACCAGCCGGGAACCCGTTGGGAATACGGGCTCTCCATCGACGTGGCCGGTTACCTGACCGAGGTGCTCTCGGGGATGCCCCTGGACAGGTACATGCAGGAAAAGATCTTTGGGCCGCTGGGGATGGACGATACGGGATTTTATGTCCCGGAGAACAAGCATGACCGGCTGTCGGTGCTCTATGGCCGAGACCGGGAAGGAAACCTGATACCCCTGGCGGGTATGATGGGCGCGGATTTCAACGACCTGTTCAAATCCCCGGCTGTCCATTTTTCAGGAGGGGGCGGCCTGGTCTCCACCATGGGGGATTACGAGCGTTTCTGCCGCATGTTACTCAACGGTGGGATCCTTGACGGGAACAGGGTCCTTCAGGAATCGACCGTTCAGCTGATCATGTCCAATCAGCTGCCGGAAGGAGTCGTTTACGGAGAAAGAGGAGGGTATGGCCTCGGAGGTTTCTTTGATGCGGAGACCGGGGCCTATGGATGGAGCGGGGCGGCATCCACCAGTTTCACGCTCTATCCGGAGGAGGAGATGGCCATCATGGCTTACACCCAGATGATGCCCAGCGATTACTCCTATGCCAACGACTACAGGGACCTGGTCAGGCGTGCCATGAAACCATGACCGTCTGAAACAACGGAATTTAAATCCCGAGTCAATACCAGGAGGCAGTGATTTTCTGAAACATATGGCTGACTTTCCCCGTTCAAATGGGAAAAGCCGCGGATATGACACGATTCAGCCTGACCGCCCTGACCGCCCTGTCTGTGCTGGCCATGCTGGCCGCAGGGTGCAGCAAATATGCCTATGTGAGTCTCAATTACCCGTTGCCTCCCGAGGCAACCCTTCCTGAAGAGGTACGTTCCATCGCCATTCTGAACCGCTCTCTTCCGGGAGAAGAGTTCAGGGGGGATCAGACGGCAGAGGCGATCCTGACAGGGGAGGTGGCCGGCTCGGACCGCCTTGCTTCCGATGAATGCGTCAGGGGAGTGTACGATGCGGTGACCGGACTTCCAGACACTGAACTGGTTATACCGGTCCAACTCAGGATGCCGGGCACTGGAACCCGGGAATTGCCTGAAATGCTGGATTGGGAAATGGTGGAGGAGATCTGTGAACGGGAAGGTGCCGATGCCCTGCTGGTCCTGGAGACCTTCGACTCCAACAGTGACCTGCTGGTCTCCACGGCAAGGAACCAGGTCGCTTCCCTGATTACCACCGGAGCCCCGAGCCCGGAGCTTCCCGGGCAGGTGAAGGTGAACGTCACCTCCACCTGGAGGATGTACGATCCGGTGAATCACAGGATCATCGATCAGTACCGCCATGACAGCTACATGGACTTCGATACCCGCGGGGGAATCCTGCCCCCCACTGCCCTCCCGGAAGCCGCCTATATGGCCGGCAGGGCCTACATGGAGCGCTACCTGCCAGGGCATTACAGGGTCAGGCGCCAGCTGTACCAGCGTACCGGCGGATCGGCCAAACACCATTTCAGGGCCGGTTACCGCCGGTCCGAGGTGGCCAACTGGGAAGGGGCAGCCGGGATATGGCTGGAGCTGACCGATCATCCGAAACGGAAAACCGCAGGCAGGGCATGCCTGAATATGGCGGTGGCCAGCGAAGTGATGGGGGAATATGGAGCGGCCCTTGACTGGGCACAACGTTCTTACGAATACTACGACGATAAGCTGGGCAGGGAATATTCAAAGATCCTGCTCCGGCGCTGAACCACTATGCAGTCGGAGGGTACAGATGAGGCGGCATATATGTTGCATAGCCATTTCCTGCCCGGAAATCAATTTGAAAAAAATCATACTTTTAAAGCCATTCGGCGATTTACGCCGGGACCTGACCATCGTTCATTTAACACTTACAATTTAAAACACCATGAAAACTCAGATTTTGTTTGCAGCCTTCTTTGTTCCGTTGTTTTTGATTTCCTGTGAAAAAGAGTATTACGATAAATTGAAAGGGGACCAGTCAGCCCTCGGTGAAGTGGGGGTGACCGTCAGTTCCACGGTTGCTGAAATAGCGGGAGTGAGCTCCATTAATGGAGAGGTTGTTGCACTGAGGGATGGGATTTCCACCATCAGGGGATCGGCCCAGGTTACCAACAGCAACATAAAGAACATTGTATCCAATTTTCAGGGAGCAGAGGTGGAAGGCAATACAGTGACCATTACGGACCTGAAATTTAAAGCAACCGAGAAGGGAATTGCTGCGGTGACAGGCCTTGCTGAAGGGATCATTGTGGAATATGATGCAGAGCCGGGAGACGAATACAAGACCGCTGACGGTGGTGTTCGCACTGTGGTCAGCCGGTCGGTGGACGACGATTATTTGTATGGCTTCTTTCTGATCAAAGTGATCGAGGTAAGGGAGAACCTGAATAAATACGGGGTCAAGCAGATCAGGTACTGGGCCAACCACAGGTTCGGGCTGGTAGGGATCGAATTCACATTCGACGATAACTCCATAGCCAGGTACCCTGTTTATTTCAGCGCTGAAAACTGATCCCCGGGTGCGAGCGGACCGCTCTGCTGGTCGTTTCCTGCTCCCGGTGAAGGCTCCCCCGGTGATCCTGTAAGGAACCTTCCATTCCGGATTATTCCATCATTGCTATGCGTTATCTCCAGATCGGTGAGGAGAAGATAAAAGTGCCACGGTTTCCTCATCACAAAAATTTTGTATACAAGTGCTACCGTTTTTTCGAGGTGAAGAACCTCCTCGATTTTCTGACCATTGATGGCTATGGTCAGGTTTTCAGGAAGTTGTACATGAACTGGAAGACAAAAAGCGCTGTACCCCGCCTGTTGCTCATGGATCCGACCACAGCATGCAACCTGAGCTGTAAAGGATGCTGGGCAAATGATTATGAGAAAAACATCCATCTGTCCTATGAGAAAATGGATGAGATTCTTTCGGACGCAGGAAGATTGGGTATCAGCCAGTTCATTTTTTCAGGAGGCGAACCCATGATGCGCAGGAAGGACCTGCTGCAACTTGTGAAGAAACACCATCGGATTTCCTTCGGGATGTTCACCAATGGCACCCTCATTGATGATGCTTTTGCCGCAGAAATGGCACAGCTGGGTAATCTGAATGCCTTTATCAGTATCGAGGGATTTCGGGAGGATACCGATATGAGACGGGGTGACGGGGTATATGATCAGGTGATCAGGGCCATGGACATCCTGAAAAGGCATCAGATCGGTTTTGGTTTTTCGGCCTGTTACCACGCCGGGAATTACCGGACCATTGCCAGTGACCGCTTTCTTGATTTTATGCGGGAAAAAGGGGCATGGATCGGATGGCTGTTCAACTATATGCCCATTGGAAAGGGGGCGGACCTGAGCCTTTGCTGCAGTGCAGAACAGAGGGCATATGTCATGGAGAAGATCCGGGACTACAGGGAGAGGCACGGGTTTCTGATCATCGACTTTGCCAACAGCGGTCACAATTCAGTCGGTTGTGTGGCAGCCGGGACAGACTATGCGCACATCAATGCCAATGGAGATCTGGAACCCTGCGCATTCTGCCACTATTCGGATGTGAACCTGAATGACGTACCCCTGGAAGAAGCACTGAGATCCGGTTTCTTCAAGCGTTTCAGGAGCAGTAAGCCCTTCTCAGGCAACTACCTGAGGTCTTGCCCGCTGATTGACGTTCCCGATGCCATCGAGCAGCTCACCAGGGACAGTAGCGTCCGTTCTACCCATCTGGCACATCCCGAATCAGGAGAGGAACTGGCCAGTAAAACCTGGACCGGTGCACTGCAATGGGAACCTGTAGCCAACCAGCTGTGGGAGCATATGCCGCAGGCAGAGAAACAGCGATTCGGGTTGCTTACCAGATTTCTCCGGTGGGGTCATCAGGCAAAGGACCATGCCCGGAAACAGGATCATTCACCATCTGATTAATACAGGATACCATGTTATTCAGTCACCGTTACAGGATCCCCGGTCTCATGCTGGCAACCGCAGGGTTGATTCTGGGTGTGCTTTACCTGGCGATTGACCTCCGGTTTGAGCTTCCCGTGCTGGCCATTGTATCTTCCTATATGGAGACCAGGTTTTTTACTGTCTTTAAAACCAATTTTGCCGATGAAGCCATCTTTCTGTTGTTGCTCACGGGCCTGTTCATGATGGCATTCTCCAGGGACAGGGAGGAGGCGGCATGGCTCGGGGAAGTCCGCCTGAAGGCGCTCACAATCATGCTGATTGCGGATACCGCTTTTCTGCTGTTTACGGTATTGTTTATTTATGGAAGTGGATTTCTGGCCCTGATCATGTTGCAGACCATTCTGCCCCTGACCCTCTATCTGCTGATCTTTCATATGCTTAAGGCCCGGAGAAAACGTTCCTCTCCATAGCCGGTCTCATGGATCGCTTGACGGCATGCATGGGATCAGGTTGTTTTCATTTCCTCAGGGAGAACAGAAATTCGATCCCTTTTCCGTCCTTGTAGGTCCGGGCACTGATCTTCCCGTGATGCAGTTCGATGGCATTCTTGACGATGGCGAGCCCGAGCCCGGTCCCTCCGGTATCCCTTGATCGTCCGTCATCGATGCGGTAGAAGCGCTCGAAGATGCGGGTCATGTGCTCCTCATGCACCGGATTCCCGCTGTTGGCAAATGAGAAGTAGTAATATTTTTTGTCCTCCAGGTAGCTGGACAGGAAGATCCCGAAATGTTCCCCCCCGTACTTGATGGCATTTTCAAACAGGTTGTAAAAGACAGAGTAGAGCAGGGATGCATTGCCCTTGATCACCATTTTCCTGGGCAGGTTGATGTGAACGGTGATATGCCTTTCCTGCAGTTTTAGCTGAAGGTGCTGGTGGACTTCATCTACAATTTTGCGGATTTTCAGCTGCTCGAATTCATAGTGCTCCCCTGCCTCCTCGATCCTGTTCAGGCTGGAAATATCCCCGATCAGATCTGAGAGCCGCTCTGCCTGCGCATAGGCGCGTTTAATGAACCTTTTCCGGGTCTCTTCGGGCACTCCGCTTTGCTTCAGGGTTTCCAGGTACCCCAGCACGGAGGTGACCGGGGTTTTCAGTTCGTGTGCGATGTTGGAGGTCATCTGTTGCTTAATGAGCCTTCGCTTTTCCAGTCTGGTAATGTCGCTGATGACGATTTCAAAGCTCAAGTCGGCAAAAAACATGCATTTCACGCTGAAATACCGGGAATTCATCTGCAGCACCATCTCCTGCTGGGGAACCTGGTCTGCAGGGATCTGCTTTCCGGGTTCCAGTTGATGATCGATAAACCGCACCACGGGTTCCAGCTCCCTGATCCCGAAGATCTTCTCCGGAGAGACGGGAGAACCCTGGGAGATCAGGTTGAGGTGTTGAATGAATTGCTGGTTGGTAAGGATCGGTTCCTTGCCCGGTGTGAAAAAGGCGATTCCTTCGTTGAGGGCATTCAGGTGGTTAAACAGCTTTTCTTTTTCCGAGGTCAGCGCATTCCGGGCCTGGTTAAGTTCGCTGTAGATGGAGGCGATCTGACTGCTGATCACACCCAGTTCGTCTGCAGGGAATTCCAGCTCCTCTTCCGGCTCCTTTCCGCTGCGAAGCCTTATGGAGAAATCTTTGAGCTTGGTGATGGTCTGTGAGATCCTCCGGGTCAGCACCATGAGGACGAGGGATACAATGATGAACAACAGGACCAGATAGAGGATGAACAACCGCTCCACATGAAGGTTCTCCCTGACCTGTACGTTGTATACAGCCGCCGTCCGAATCACATATCCGGGATAGGCCCTGGCGTAGTAGTAGTAGCTCTGGCCGGTTGTTTCTGAAGTCCGGATGTTGGATCCGAACGTTCCATGCAGGGCAGCCTGTACCTCCGGCCTGTCCAGGTGGTTCTCCATGACGGAAATATCGCTCACCTCGCTGTCGTACAGTACCGATCCTTCCTTCCCGATCACCGTGATCCTGATCTCCGTACCGGGAAGGATGGTCACCAGGGAGTCGATGATCTGAAAATCACCTGTCCCTGCAAGTTTGTTGTGGAGAATGAACCGGTGGGTGAGCTCCGTCATGTTGTCCAGAGTGGCTTCAAAACTGGTCCGTCGGAAATTCCGTTCCCTTTCAAACTGAAAAACCAGTACAAGGACTGTGAATACCGCAAAGATGAGAGAGAAGTTCAGGAAAAGGCGCTGCCGGAAACTCAGTTTTTTACGTATCATTGGTGACTGGTTCGCTCAAAATTACTGCTTTTTATGACAGCTGAAACAAAAAAAAGAGGCTGTCTCAAAAGCGACATTTCACTATTTATCAGGATTACAAATGAAGTAACCTGGCATTTTTTACGCAGTAAATAAGCACGTTACGAACTGAGTTTACGAGCTCGGCGAAGCCAATTGTAATCCTGATAGCAATAAAGAGAGGGTGCCCTTTTGAGACACCCTCCTTTTCATTGTACTGACTGTGGATAACCTATCTTGTTTCTACTACTGCATACCTGGTCTTCTTCCAGAATTTCTCAGGCTGGGTGATCTGGATGTATTCGACGATACTGTCGTTGCTCACCAGTTCGTATGAATCTGCCGGATGATCTGAAATGAGTTCCGCTTTTTTAGCATTGACGGCAATCTTTTCGGTTCCGGCTATGCTGATCTGGTTGAAATAGCTGTCGGCGATATCGGCCGGGATCACTTTGTTTTTGCCCAGTCCGAGGAATCCACCTTCTTTGGTGACGATCCCCATTTCCTTCAACTCTTTGAGGTTTCCGGCAGCCAGGAAGGCTTTATCCAGTTCCGATTCCTGGAAGTAGATCACCGAATCCCGCTCCTGAAGGGTCTCTTCCAGTGCATACATCTCGGTATCCAGGCTGTCGACCACACTGTTCAGCTCGGCAAGCTGAAAATCACGGTCCATCAGTTCCATTTTCAATACCTGGATGCTGCTGTCGCGCTGGGCGATGGAAGTCTCCAGTGAGGCCATTTTGTCCTTCAGTGCCGAGATTTCCACCCCGGAAGCCTTCAGGCGGCGGTTCAGTTCATTCACTTTGGCCCGGTTCTCCTCCAGCAGGGAGTTCATCTGGCGGATCTCGCTCAGGATGCGTTCCCTCACATCGCTGGTGAATTCGGGATCATCGGCGGAAAGGGCCAGCAGGTTCTCCTTCTCGCGGACAATGTTCATATCTTTTTCGATCTCGTTGAAGGTCTCGACCAGGTCATTGATGACCGAATCGCGGTGGGCGATGATGTCGCTGAGGTTCTCATTGACCAGCTGCGCCTCTGCATGCTGTTCCTTGATTTTATTCTCCCTGGTAATAAAGACCACTGCGGAGACTGCCAGCAGGACAACGGCGATGACCGATACGCTCCATAATGCGGTTCTGTTGTTTCCGTTTCCCTGGCTCTTGTTGATTTCATTTTTCATTGTGTTTATGCTTTAATGTTACAATTGATGGTTCTGGTCACCTTATGCCAAACCACATGCCATGGAAAGGAGAATTGTGAAATCTATTGAATACCAGAGATATAAGCTACAGCGGGAGATGACAGGACACTCTCAAAATGAGAGGAGGGTATCAATTTGATGAAGGGCCGGCCTCTTTTTGCTCCCTGAGCATCCGGTAAATGGTGGCAGGGCCCATATCCAGTTTCTGGGATACCAGTTTCACATCATGGTTGTATTTATCCAGATAGGAGAAAACGATCTGGCGTTCATATTCCCGGAGTGTCATCTCACCCAGCGTGGAGAGGTCGACCACCTCCTCCTTGCCGAAGACGATGTCGTCCGCTTCGATCTGCTCCCCCTGGCTCAGGGTCACGGCAAGCTCCACCACCGATTTCAGTTCACGGATGTTGCCCGGGAAAGGATATTGACGGAGTTTCTTCATGGCCCCGGGGGACAGTTTTTTCAGGGGAAGGTTGTTTTCGCTGCTGAAAACCCTGGCGAAATGGGCGGACAGGATCAGCACGTCGTTTCCCCGTTCCCTCAGCGGCGGCAGCTCGATCTGGAGGCCCAGCAACCGGTAATAGAGGTCCTGGCGGAAACGGCCTTCCCTGACCGCCTGGGCCAGGTTCCTGTTGGTGGCCACGATGATCCGGCAGTTGATGGAGATGGTCTTGTTGCTTCCCACCCTGGTGATTTCCTTCTCCTGCAGCGCCCTGAGCAGTTTGGCCTGGAAGGCCAGGTCCATCTCCCCGATTTCATCCAGGAACAGGGTGCCGTTGGTGGCTTCCTCAAACCTTCCCTTGCGCTGGTAGCTTGCACCCGTAAAGGCACCTTTCTCATGACCGAACAGTTCGCTTTCCACCAGCTCGGAGGGAATGGCAGTGACGTTGATGGCCACGAAAGGACCGGACCTTCTGGAGGAGTTGTAGTGGATCGCTTTGGCTACCAATTCTTTGCCCGTACCGGTCTCGCCGTACAGGGAGACCGTGATGTTGGTGGTCAGTGCCCGGGAGACCAGGTCCTGGACCTTTTTAATGGCATCGCTCTCCCCCAGCACCAGGCTGCTGAAACTGTATTTTTTCTGCACCTCTTTTTTCAGGGCGGTGATCTCCTTTTTCAGCCCGATGTTGCTGCGGATATTCTGGACCGTGTTCAGCAGCCGCTCCCTGATGTCATTGGTCTTCACGATGTAGTCGTAGGCTCCCTCTTTGAGCAGGTCCACCACCACGTTGATGTCGGCCTGTTCGGAGATAAGGATCACCTGGATGTCCGGATCCTCTTTCCTGATCGCCCTGAGGACCTCGATGCCGCTCATATCCGGCAGGCGGTAATCGAGTGTGACCACATCCGGTTTCCTGGACAGGTTGTCCAGGCAATCTTTCCCGTTGTGAAAACTGACCACCTGGAAGTCGGGATTCAGGGAGAGGTTGTGCACCAGCAGGCGGTTGTACCATTCATTGTCTTCGACCACAAAAATCAGGAAAGGGCTTTCGTTCATGGGATGGATATCTTAAGATTGCATCTGTTTGAGTTGTTGCTGCAGGTGCCGGCTGGCCCGGGTGGCATGTTCACCGGCTTTCCGGACCAGTTCGTTCAGGAGGATCCTGTTTCCCCTGGGAGCCTTTCTTTCGATCTCCTTCAGCAGTTCAAGGAGGCCGGTCAGGCCCAGGTGCCTGGCGGGTGATGCCAGCTTGTGGGCCAGTTCCCTCACCGATCCGAACCTGCCGTCCCCGATGGCGGATCGCATTTCGGCCAGTCCGTCCCCGGTGGATTTCTCGAACTGACCGATCATCTCCTCCACAAATCCCATATCCTCCCCGGACATCCGCATCAGCCCGGTGAGGTCCCCTTCCTGATACGGGGCGGGTTCCCGCGACCGTTCATCAACGTGCTCCTCTGCCGGACCGGCCTGTTCCAGTCCCAGCACTTCGGCCAGTATATGGAGCAGCTGTGGTTCGGTAAAGGGTTTGACCAGGAACCGGTTGAACAGTTCCCTGCTTTCCGGATCCACACGGATGGCCAGGTCAGCGGTGATCCCGATCACCGGTAATTGTCCCTTGGACAGGTTCAGGGTCTCCCTGATGGTTCTGGTTGCGTTCGCCCCGTCGGTCCCCGGCATTCTCAGATCCATCAGCACCACATCGTAACTGCGGTCGGTCAGCAGCTGCAGGGCATCCGTGCCGTTCATGGCCAGGTCGAATGTGGCGCCGTGCTTCTCCAGGATGGCTGCGATCAGTTTGCAGTTGTATTCCTCGTCATCGGCCACCAGGAACTTCAGTCCACCTGGCAGGGAGGGAACATTCATTTCGGGGCCCGCCTGCCGGATCTTCTCCCGCTCACCCTGCCTGAAAGTCATCCTGCAGGTAATGGCCGTCCCGATCCCTTTGGCGCTCTCCACCCCGATGGTCCCGTCAAACAATTCCACCAGCTTTTTAACGATGGAGAGTCCGAGTCCGGTTCCCCCGTATTTTACCGAGGTGTCCGCATCTTCCTGTGTGAAATCCTTAAATATCTTCTCCAGGTTCTTTTCCGCGATACCAGGTCCCGTGTCACTGACCACCAGTTCCAGATCGGCCATACCTTCTCCTGTGCCGGTTACCTCTGTCAAAACCGTCACCTTGCCGTTTTCCGTGAACTTCAGGGCATTGCTCAGGAGGTTATGGAGGATCTGCCGGAACCGCTGCGGATCACCGAACAGGGCGGTATTCTGTCGGTTGACCACATTGAAGGAAAGCACATTGCTGTTCTTTCGGGCTGCCTCGGCAAACAATGCGCAGACCTCCTCTACCTCGGTCCCGGGATCGAAATGTACATTGTTCAGGGTCAGCATACCGGCCTGGAGCTTGGAGAAATCGAGGGTGTCATTGGTCAGGCGTATCAGCTGGTCGCTGGCTGTATCGACGATATCGATCTTATCTTTCACCTCTTTCTCCAGGGGCATCCCGAGGAGCTGCTTGATGAATCCGGAAATGGCGTTCAGGGGGGTCCGGATCTCGTGGCTCACATTGGCCAGGAAAAGTTCCTTGGCCCTGGCCAGTTCTTCCGTCTCCTGTCTTGACCGGATCAGCGCTTCATTGTACGCGCGGTTGGTCCGGGTGTATTTGATCACCAGGAACAGTACAAGAATGGAGAGGAGGGTGGCCGACAGGGAGAAGATCCCCAGGACCGTGTAGGTTTTTCTGGAAAGTTCCTCTGCTTTGTGGTAGCGGGCCAGGTCCATTTCCCTTTCATAGGTTTCCAGCTGGGCCATCAGCGAGAGGAATGCCACATTGAGGGAATTGCTGGACCGGGTCAGCTCTGTCTCCTTGGCCTGGAGCCTCAGTCCCGTCTCCTGTTCGATCCTTTCGATCTCACCCAGCAATTCCAGGATTTCTTCCCTGTCGTCTCCGGGTGGAGGTTCCACAATTGGTTCCTGCCGCCGTCCAAAAATCCGCTTGAAGAAGCCCTCCCTGGCCACCGTATCCGGAGCCGGCACCGGTTCTTCAGCCTGCTGGAAGCGTTCGGCAAGGGTGGACATGGCGTGCCTTGTGGTGTCGAACTGCCAGATGGCGATCATTTCCCTCCAGACATCGATCTTCACATCGATGAGGGCATCGATGGTGTCTATCTTCCGTGTGAACCAGTCATCCTCGGGATACTGGCTGTAAAGCTGATCGATCACCGAATCGATCCCTGTAAGCAGTCCGCGGTATTTCCACAGGTAGGACTCCTCCCGGGTCAGCCCGTAGAGCCTTACATTGTTCTCCGCCCGGTCGATGGTGGTGGTGATGTCCCTTATGGTGGCGAGCCCGTCGTCGGGTTTGTTCTGGCTGTAGATCAGGGTGACCACCGAGGAGATGCTCCGGTAGGAAAGGTAGCCGCTGAATCCAATGATCAGTACGCCTGCGAAGAGCAGAACGGCAATTTTGATCGGCATCGTTTCCTTGATCCGCGCCATGAGAAGGTGGTCCTATACCCGGTATTATCCAAAACAAGCAAAAGCCTGATTTGTTGTGCGGCAAACCGGCGGGGATTACCGGTAGTGGTCAGAGGATGAAGGTGTGCACATACTTGACCATGATGGTTTCGTTGTAGTACCTGGGCAACGGTGGTTCCGAACCATCCCTCAGCAGTCCCCTGTAATCGTTGAACACCACGTAGAAATCATTCCCTTCCCTGGGATTGTAGCGCAAACGGAAATTGGCGATGAAGTCATCCTCCGTATTGACGTATTGCACAAACAGGGAAGCGGAAAGCTTCGTGCTGAACATATAGAGCGCCTTGAAGCCCACCGCATGGATGTTCAGGGAATTGTTGGATTCCCTTTCCGGGAAACGGATGGCATTGAATTCGTAATTGGCGGAGAGATTGAGACTTGCTGAAAGGTTGAAATTGGGCTCTGCTGCGAATCCGATCCGGGTCCCGTCGTAGAACTGGCCTGCATTGACATCCCCCCTCACGGAGATCATCTTCGCCTCGGAGGTCCCGAACCGGATGTCCGATGTGACGAAGGAATAGTCCCCTGCATAGATAATGACACTGTCGGACAGCGGAAAATCAAACAGTACGCCCTCCTTCTGCAGCTCCACACCGGCTTCAAAATGAATGCCGCTTTTGGTATTCACTTCCACCTCCGGACCGATGGACATCGATTCCATCTGACCGTCTTCCAGCCGCTGGTAATACTCCCCCCTCACGTTCACATTATAGTTGAAGAGCCTGCTCTGTTCGCCGGGGATCCAGCCATACAGCAATTGTCCGTTCACACCCTGAATTCCCCTTCGCCTGATAAATCCGATCCCGGGATTAAACTCCTCACCGGCATAGGTGTAGTTGAGCTGGTAGGCAAATCCCTCCTCGGACCGCCGTTCCCAGTCGATGAGGATAAAGGCGGGGGAGAGGGAGTTCAACCGGTTCCCGTTCTCTGTGTCGTATGTCTGCGACCACTTGACATTCAGGTAATCGTCACCGAACAACCGGAAGATGCCGTCGACCCCGTAGGCATAGTTCTGTTCCCCGGTCATGCCCACCCGTGAGGTGAAGATCCCTCCCACATAGCTGTTGGGATTGATCACCTGCCGGCGCATCCTCAGGACCCCGAAGTTCTCCCCGGGCTGTTCCCCGAAGGCGGCGGTCTGCATATCCAGAAATCCCATATCCCAGTTCCCCAGCTTCCCCGTGATTCTTGCACCTCCGTAGATCCTGACCGGATTCCCCTGGTAGATCCCGATCCTGCGGCTGTAGAACAGGTTGTCATTGAATCCTCCCAGACTGAAGTCGAACAGGCTGGCACGCTCCTGGAAGAATTTTCTTTTTTCAGGAAAGAAGAGGGAATAGCGGGTCAGGTTCACCTGCTGGTCATCGGCCTCCACCTGGGCGAAATCGGTATTGGCGGTGAGGTCCAGGGTCAGGTTGCTGTTGATGTTGTATTTCACATCCAGCCCCGCGTTGAATTCAGGCTTATCATCCTTCACATAGTCCGTTCCCTCGTCATTGATCGCGTAGTCCCTTGAAAAACCGGCCAGCGCATAGGGAGCGATATAGACCGGCCTGGTCGGACGGGCTCCCTCGATGCGGATCTTCTGTGCCTGGGAGGGTTTGTTGGTGGCCATGAATCCGTACCTGGGATCGATGGGCGGATAGGTATCGGTTTCCACGTTGGCACTGATGTTCCTGACCAGGATCATCCCCATGGTGACTACATCCCCCTCGGGTTTGAATTTCAGGCTGGAGAAGGGGATCCTCATTTCCACGTACCATCCGTTTCCGTCCCTGGTGGTCTCCACATCCCAGAAGGTGTTCCAGCTGTCATTCATTCCTCCCGGTCCCCCCGGCCCTCCCCCGCCTGAGGCATCGTTGGAGATGGCATAATCGGTCCGGAGCCCGGTGGGGGTGGTATAGAACGCAAGCCCGGTCTCGTTGTCGTTGTAACTGTCAAGCAGGATGCCAAAGGCATCATAATCGAACAGCATCTCATCCCTTTTCTTGGTGACCGCGTATATTTCTGATGCGTCCCGCATATAGAGGCTGGCCCCTATCCACAGGTACTCGTCATCGTAGCCGATGCGGATATCGCTTCTTTCGGAGGGTGCGGCCATGTAATTGGGCCGGTGCATGGTCAGTTCAAAATTGTCCAGGGACTGCCAGGCTGCCTCAACGGGCCGCCCGTCGAAATCAACAGGTGCGGTGAGTCTTTTGATGGTTATTGCTTCCTGGCCGGAAATGAGGGGTGATGAAGCGATGGCGGAGAGTAAAATGGCGGCCCTGATGGTGATGGCAAACCTCCTCCGGGGGGGTGTGGTTCTGATCATCGGTCGTGTATTTGTAGAATTGGAGTGACCCTGACCCCGATGGTTTAATTCGCGTATTCAATTTAGAATGAGTTGAAACAGCAGCATTGAGGGGGTGACAAGATCCTATTATTGATATCTTGCTGACCTTCCCTGATCACACCGGCAATTGAAGGAGAATCAGGTAAATCCTTTGCGATATGAACACAAAATGGACCCTTTTCACCATCCTGCTGATCACCGCCTGTATCACACAAGCCCCGGCCCGGGGACAGGATTTCTCCGGGACTTCCGAAGTCCCCGGGGAGACGCTCACACAGGGAGTGTCCCCGGGGATCCGGATCACCGGTACCAATGCAGGACAGGTGGGCCGGTACGAGAAGTTCGAGGTGTGGTACGATCTGGAGCGTGTGGAGATCGAAAACCCCTATGATCCTGAGGACATTGATGTATATGCCCTGTTCACCGCTCCTTCGGGCAGGGAGATCCGCATCAACGGGTTTTACGATGACCACCTGGGAGCGGACCAGTGGAAGCTGCGGTTCTCCCCGGATGAGACAGGGACCTATTCCTACAGGCTGTATGTGAACGACGCCGGGGCCAGCGGCCGCTCGGACATGGCCACTTTTGGAGCTGTGGAGTCCGGTCATCACGGGTGGATCAGGCCGTCGGTGGTCAATCCCCGTTACTTCGCCCACGACGACGGGACCACCTTTTACGGTGTGGGTGTCT
Source organism: uncultured Bacteroides sp. (assembly GCA_964575865.1). Classification (GTDB taxonomy): domain Bacteria; phylum Bacteroidota; class Bacteroidia; order Bacteroidales. The sequence continues at coordinate 17,153 of CAZNSZ010000078.1, forward strand.
ATTCCCCCTGGCGGAATACCATGGAGCGGTTCGATACCTATGCGGAACACGGGGCCAACCTGTTTGCCATCTGGGACATCACTTACGGGGGATTTGTGAACGGCACCGGGTTGATCGAAGAGGAGCTGGGCAGGTACAACCAGCTGAAGGTGGGGAGGATCGATTCCTTGCTTTCGATCCTGGAGGAACGGGAGATCCAGCTGATGTACGCCATCTGGCCCCATGACCTCTTTTCCGAGACGGTCTGGGCGGCCCAGTGGCGACAGAATCCTTACAGCCAGCTGGTTCATGTGGACGATGTGTACAGCGATTCCCTGGTCTGGGAGTACCAGAAAAAGAAGTACCGCTACCTGGTCGCACGCTTCGCCCACAGCCGGAGCATGGGGATCTGGGAGCTGATCAACGAAATGAACGGTACGGACGGCTGGGCCCACGGACGGCACCGGGAGTGCTACGAATGGGTGGAGAAATGCCAGTCCTGGTTCCGGGAGAACGATCCCTACCGCCATCCCATGACTGCCTCCTTCAGCGGGGGATACGGGGAATACCGGGAGGAACTCCATGAACTGATCGATATCCCCAACATCCATATCTATCCCGCCCAGGGCTGGCCGTTGCAGTATCCGCAGGATTCCATGCGAAGTGCCATGTACAACTATGCCTGGGCCAGCCGGCGGTTCTGGGATGCCTTCGAGAAACCGGCCATCTTCGGGGAAGCCGGGGCCGGACTGGCCTACTATTCCCCCCGCGATCCCAGGTACCACGAGTCCTACCACAACCAGATCTGGGCGGCCCTCACCAACGGGCTGGCCGCCACCCCGGTCTGGTGGGATTACCCGGTACTGACCGGGGAGGACTGGGACCAGCTGGCTGTCCTGGCCGGGTTTGTCCGGGAGATCGACTTCGCCAACCAACCCTATGCCCCTATGAAGGCCGTTGCAGAAGGATCGGACCTTTTCGTGATGGGGACCGGGGAAGATGCTTTCGGATGGGGACGGACCTTCGTATCGGATGACATCAGCGGATCTGTTTTCACGATTTCAGGGCTTTCGGATCTGACCTACAGGGTCGAATGGATGGATCCGTGGACCGGCGATCCCGTCAGTGTCACCCGGGAGCGCTGCAGGGATGGTCTGCTGATCCTGAAGGTGCCGGAAATGCCCGAATCGCGCCCCGATGTGGCGGTGCGGGTCACCCGAAAATGAGGTTGGATATTGAAGTATTGTGATTGTCCGGGAGATCTTGCGCAGCAGGGCAGATCGTTCTAAAGCTCCCGGATCCCGATGTTTCTCCAGTATACCTTGATCCCTCCCCCTGAATGGATCTGGAGGGCGATGATCCCCTCGGCCTGCCCGATTTTTTCATCTTTCAGGGTGATCATGGAATGTCCGTTGAGCCAGGTCTCCACCCTGTCTCCCTCTACCCTGATCTTCATGGTATTCCAATCCCCGAATTTCAGGTACTGATCCTTTTCGGGTTCCGGCTGGATCAGCCATCCCCTGCCGTAGGATTCATAGATCCCGCCGGTGTTGTGCCCGGGAGGGGCCACTTCGGCCTGCCATCCTGTGATCCGCGTACCTTCGATGGAGGACCGGAAAAAGACCCCGGAGTTGCCGTCGGCGCCCTGTTTGAACTCCACGGTCAGCTCAAAATCTTTGTACTTCTCAACGGTCCCCAGATACCCGTATTCCTCATCGGGTCCGCTCTCACACACCAGCAGTCCGTCCTCCACATACCATTTCTCCGTACCGTATATGGTCCAGCCGGTCAGGTCCTTTCCGTTGAAGAGGTTTTTTTTCTGGGCGGAAAGCAGGAGAGGGGTGCAGATGAGTAGCACCGTCAGAAGGGGAAATGATTTTTTCATATCGGTCGGTTTTTATGGTCATGCAATGCCATCGCCAAATATAGGCAAATCCGGACAGGTTTGAGTAATGCCTGTGATCAGAAAACCGCATGTCCGGCCAGCGGCTTCGCGAAGGATCATTTGCTGAACCTTCCGCCTGCACTCATGGGATCACCGGAATACCCCAGCGCCTCCCAGTCGAGGCGCCTGGTTTCCTTGCGCGTGTGGCAATCGTTGCACCGGAGGGATTCTTTTGCCGGAGCCACCATATGGGCCAGCGGCCAGTACATCTCTGTTTCGATGAAACCATACTCCCCGGAATACTCCAGTCCGGCAGCCGCCATGCCCAGCTCTGCTGCCCGGTTCCAGTCAAACCTGGTCCAGTACCCCTCCTCGCCATACAGGTGGGGAACAATGAGGATGTTGTTCCGGGTGTCGTAGATCTGTTTGCTGCGCATCACCTTAAAGGGAAAGATTCTGGCTGTTTCGTCCTCCATGCCGGCAGTGAGCCGGTTCAGTTCCACCGTGGCCTCAGGATCGATGACCTCTCCGAAACTGTAATACTCTGCCTGCCCGTTGTGCCAGCGGTATTCAGGCACCAGGTTTTTCTGCCAGATGAAATCCCCTTTCTTTTTATCGTACACAGGCATCCCGTACTGATCGGGCGGGAGGGTTTTGTCCTGTCCTGCAGTGGACCAGTCCCACCAGACCTTGGTGGGCTGTTCCCTTGCCACGGCGGGTATGTGGCAGGTCTCGCAGGCCACCGATGCCACATGGTTATTGATCAATTTCCGCGCATGGGGCTTATCGTCATGGCAACCCGTACAGCCGATGTGGTTGCTGCCGGAGGCGATGGATCCGTGGCTCGCACCAAGGATCTGGTGGTTTTCGCCGGCATGGCAATCGGAACAGGTCAGGCCCAGCCCCCCCATGTGTACATCCAGGAGCGGGGAGGGTCGTTCCAGGCTCGCATCAAGGTCCCCGTGCTTGACACCTGGTCCGCCCCCACCGTTGAAATGGCATACCCCGCAGTTGTGCTTGCCCGGGGTGCCCACACTCTGCGCCACTTTCACCAGGTCCACGGAAGGATCGGGCATGCCTGCCCCGGCAGGGCTTTTCACATAGGTCCC
>CAZNSZ010000079.1:0-6200 GCA_964575865.1 uncultured Bacteroides sp.
ACATCCTCCTCCCGCTCCCTGAGGGGGGGCACCACAATCTTGAATTCATTGAGCCGGTGGTACAGATCCTCCCTGATGTGGTTTTTTTGCATTTCCAGGAGCAGGTCCTCATTGGAGGCCACAATCAAACGTACATCCACTTTGATGGTGCGGGTATCGCCGATCCGTGTCACCGTCTTCTCCTGCAAAACGCGCAAAAGCTTCATCTGGTTTTCAGCATCCAGGTTGCTGATCTCATCCAGAAACAGGGTGCCTCCGCTGGCCTGTTCGAACAGGCCCTTCTTATCGAAAGTGGCACCCGTGAAGGATCCCTTGATGTGGCCGAACAACTCACTGTTCACCACTCCCTTTGGAAGCGCCCCGCAGTCAACCGCCACAAAAGGCCCTTTGTTTCTGTTGCTGTTGAAATGGATGGCACGCGCCAGGTGTTCCTTACCCGATCCGGTCTCCCCCTGAATGATCACAGTCATGTTAACCGGCGACACAATGCGTATGTGCTCCAGGATATGCAGGAATTTCTTGCTTTTTCCGGGGATAAAATCCTGCTGGAAGGAAACTGACTCCTCCTTGACCACCTCCTCGGTCATCGCCTCCTTCAGCAATCCGAGCACCTCCTCCGGTATGAGCGGCTTGGTGATATAATCATAAGCCCCGGATTTGATCAGCCTGATGGCGGTGCCCATTTCCTCATAGGCGGTCATAATGATCACCGGAGTGGAAGGGTTTTTGATCTTCACACGGTTCAGTATAAAGAACCCGTCCTTGTCTGGCAGCCGGTAGTCACTGAGCACAAGATCAAAATCCGACTCTTTCAGCCTGGCTGCTGCAGAAGCCGCGGTCAGTGCGGTCTCCGTTTCATACCCGTTTTTGCTGAGGTACCTGTCCAGCAGCTTGCAAATGTAGGTATCGTCATCAATGATCAGGATGCGCTTCATCATGTTAAAGATAACAAATAATCAGGGTGCGGGTTGTGGAATGCCCGCCTCAAATGGGAACTAATTCTACAGGAGCCCTCCGTCCGGCCACCATCCCGAACACTCAGAATGCCCCTATTGACCTGTGATCCAACCTGATTCCGGCAACCATCCAGAATGGCATGATATTCCCATCCCCATACGGAAACCTAAATACGCATTTCATGAACAACTATCACGAACCGCCGGAAGAACTTTCGACCACAACCAGGGACATCGCCAGGGCACTCCACTCCCTCAAAGAGGAGATCGAGGCCATTGACTGGTACCACCAGCGCCTGCAGAACTGCTCCAATGCACAGCTCAAAAAGATCCTGTCCCATAACAGGGATGAGGAGATCGAACATGCCTGCATGGCGCTGGAGTGGCTCAGGAGAAATATGGGAGGATGGGACAAACACCTCGGGACCTATCTTTTCACCAAGGCAGAGATCACCAACATTGACAACCAGTAATCCACCAGCAAAAAAAAACAGAAACCATGAACATCCTGAAAAAAAGCCTGGCTCCCATCACTGCAAAAGCATGGGAAGAAATAGAACTGCAATCGGAACGCATCATCCAGGAGTTCCTCACCGGACGCAAGATCGCCGATGTGAACGGCCCGCGGGGCATCGGACTTGGAGCCATCTCCACCGGCCGGCTCATGATCCCCTCCAACCAATCGAAGGAGGGCATCAACTTCGGTATCCGGGAGGTCATTCCGGTCATCGAGGTCCGTAAACCTTTTACCCTCGATCTGTGGGAACTGGACAACGCCAGCAGGAACGCAGAAGATATCAACCTCTCCTCCCTGGAGAAAGCGGCCAGGCAGATCGCCTCGTTCGAAGATGAGGCCCTTTACTACGGATTTGACAACAACATCGCCACCGGACTGATCAATGCTGCTGATTCCAAGCCTGTGAAGGTCAGGGTGTCCACAGGAGCGTTCCTTGGCACCCTTGCTGAACAGGTGAACAGCCTGCAGATCAATGGCGTGGAGGGGCCATATACCCTGGTGCTCCCTGACAGTGTCTGGGCCGAACTGGTGGCCGATTCGGTAGCCTATCCCCTGCCCCGGCTGCTGAAAGGGGTGACCGGAGGCAACCTCATCATCCACCACCACAACAAGGACATCTTCCTGGTCAGCGAAAGAGGGGGGGACTTCGAGCTGCACCTGGGGCAGGACATTTCGCTCGGATTTGAAGGGCATGACACCAAAAAGGTCAAGCTGTTCTTTACGGAATCATTTGCCTACCAGATCCATGGTCCGGAAGCGGTGAGGATCCTTCAGCCGGTCCGGCAGTAAAAAAGATGGCATTCCATGGCCGGAATTATTACCGTCATATTGATCCTGGTGTTTTCCATCCTCATTACGAGGGTGGCTTCCATTGCGCTCACCCATACGGGCTTATCGAGGGAATCCTCGAAATTCCAGGCCCGCAGTGCCTTTACCGGAGTAGGATTCACCACCACCGAATCGGAAAAGGTGGTCAATCATCCTGTCCGCCGGAGAATCCTGTTGCTGTTGATGATCCTGGGGAATGCAGGCATCGTGACCGGCGTCGCTTCCCTGATCATCGGATTTTCAGGGATCGGTGACCGGGTGGATGCCTGGATCAAGATCGTCATCCTTCTTGCAGGGGTCAGCATCCTCTGGTACCTGGCTAACAGCCAGTGGGTGGACCGGCAGCTTTCAAGAGTGATTGAACGGCTGCTGAAGCGTTACGGTGGCCTGGATGTGAAGGATTACGCAAGCCTGCTGCAGCTTTCAGGAGATTACAGGATCGCGGAGATCGGCATCGAATCCGCTCACTGGCTGTGCAAAAAAAAACTCCGCAACACACAGCTGCGGGAAGAAGGACTCAATGTACTGGCCGTATCGCGGAAAGACGGCTCCTTTTACGGGACCCCCGCAGGAGAGACCACCATACAGGATGGCGACACCCTCATCATCTATGGCCGTACAGACGCCTTGAAACGGCTCGAAAAGAGGCTGAAGGGTTCCAGGGGGAACCGGGAACACAAGGCGATGATGCGCAAACAGGAAAGGGTGCAGAAAAAGGAGCTGAAAGAGAGCCAGAAGAAATAAAACCAGCACAATGAAAAAGGAAAATACAGCGCGATTGAGGGAATTGGAGAACAGGGAGTGGATCGAATCGTTCGAACATATCCTGAAACATGAAGGGACCGGCAGGGCACGGGAGATCCTTGAATTACAGATACAGCAGTTGCGAAGGGAGGGGATCGAACCGGATTCCCTCCGGAACGAACCCTACCTGAACACCATTCCCGCCTCGGATGAGGAAGAATATCCCGGGGACAGGGAGCTGGAGCGGCGGATCAAGAGCCTGGTACGCTGGAATGCCATGGCCATGGTAGTGCAGGCCAACAGACGTAAGGAAGGAATCGGCGGACACATTTCCACCTATGCCTCAGCCGCCACCCTGCTTGAGGTGGGATTCAACCATTTCTTCAGGGGGAGCGGACAGGGAAACCTGGCCGACCTGGTCTATTTCCAGGGACACGCCTCCCCGGGCATATACGCCCGGTCCTATCTGGAGGGCAGGCTGGATGACCAGCAGCTCAATAATTTCAGGCGTGAAATGGCTCCGGGGGGAGGCCTCTCCTCCTATCCCCATCCGAGGCTCATGGAGGAGTACTGGCAATTTCCCACAGTCTCCATGGGACTGGCTCCCATCATGGCCATATACCAGGCGCGTTACCTGAAATACCTGATCAACCGGGGCAGGATGGATCCCAATGACCAGAAGGTATGGGCATTTCTCGGAGACGGAGAGATGGATGAACCGGAATCGATGGGCGCCCTCACCCTGGCATCGAGGGAGCAGCTGGACAACCTGATTTTTGTGATCAATTGCAACCTGCAGAGGCTGGATGGCCCGGTCAGGGGCAACGGATCGGTGGTCAGTGAGCTGGCCCGGGCCTACCGGGGGGCAGGATGGCATGTGATCAAAGTACTCTGGGGAGGGAACTGGGATCCGCTGCTGGAAAAAGACAACACGGGCCTGCTGAAAAAACGCCTGGGGGAACTGGTGGATGGACAGAGGCAGAAGTACTCTGCATCGAACGGAGCATACATACGGAAAGACTTCTTTGGTAAATATGAAGAGATCCTCTCGCTGGTGGAGGAGATGAGCGACGAGGAAATCGTCAACCTCCGCAGGGGCGGGCACGATCCGGTCAAGGTATACAATGCCTACCTTTCTGCCGTGCGCCAAAAGGGCGCTCCCACGGTGATCCTCGCACAGACCATCAAGGGGTACGGACTGGGTGAGGCCGGCGAAGGGAGAAACATCACCCACCAGCAGAAGAAACTCAATGAAGAGGAGCTGAAACAGTTCCGCCTCCGGTTTGATGTGCCCGTTTCGGAGGATAAAATATCGGAGGCACCCTTTTACCGGCCGGAGAGGGAGAGCGAAGAGATCAAGTACCTTATGGAGAGACGCGAAAAACTGGGTGGTTTCCTTCCATCGAGAAACCGGGAGAATCCTCCGTTCGAAATGCCGGAGGAACAGTTGTTCGACGAATTCCTGGAAGGATCGGGGAAGCGCGGGGTGGCCACCACCATGGCAGCGGTCAGGATGATCTCCAAGCTGCTCAAAGACAAGAATATAGGCGACAAAGTGGTTCCCATCGTTCCCGATGAATCACGCACATTCGGAATGGAGGCACTGTTCAAACAATCGGGGATATATGCCACCAGGGGACAATTGTATGAACCGGTGGACCGTGAAAGCCTTCTATACTACAAGGAGGAAAAAGAAGGTGCCATCCTGGAGGAGGGGATCTCAGAAGCGGGGTGTATGTCCTCGTTCATTGCAGCGGGAACCTCCCATGCATCCCTGGGAATCCACTCCATCCCCATATTCACATTCTACTCCATGTTCGGATTTCAACGGATCGGTGACCTGATCTGGGCGGCCGCTGATGCAAGGGCCAGGGGGTTCATGCTGGGCGGTACTGCGGGACGGACCACCCTGGCCGGAGAAGGCCTTCAGCACCAGGACGGAAACAGCCATCTGCTGGCTTTGCCGGTCCCCTGCATGCGGGCCTACGATCCCGCCTATGCCTACGAGATGGCGGTTGTGGTACAGGAGGGGATCCGGCGCATGTATCTGGAGGGCAAGGACGAGATCTATTACATCACCATGATGAACGAAAAATACCCCATGCCCCCCATGCCCCGAAGAAAAGGGATCAGATCGGACATCCTGAAGGGAATGTACCGGCTCACGTCAGGACGGAACAACAAGCACCATCTGCACCTGCTGGGAAGCGGGACCATATTAAATGAGGTGAAGGGAGCGGCCGAATTGCTGAAAAAGAAATTCAATATCCGTGCAGATGTCTGGAGTGTGACGAGCTACAAACAGCTCTATGACGACGCCATTGCAGTGGAGCGGAACAACCGGTTCAATCAGGAGAAACAGAAAAAGAGCCACATCGAGGCCTGCTTCGGCAGGAAAGAGGGGATTTTTATTGCAGCCAGCGATTACGTAAGGGCATTGCCACTCTCCGTGTCCGACTGGTTCCCGGGACCATTCGCGGCCCTGGGAACCGACGGATTCGGCCTGAGTGAGGACCGGGCCCACCTCAGGCAGCACTTTGAGGTGAGCGCCGGGCATATTGCCTGGGCTGCACTGGTCAGGCTAAGAGAAGCGGGCAAGATCGATCAGTCCGAATTGAAAAAAGCAAGGAAAGATCTTGGAATCAGGGAAAAAGAGGCCGGGTCGTTCACCTGTCACTAAACACCAATAACCATATGAAAAGGATCGAAATAAAAATACCGGAGATTGCAGAGAATGTCGAATCGGGCCTGATCGCGGCCGTACTGGTTTCAAAAGGGGACCAGGTATCCGTTGATCAGCCGCTGGTAGAGGTGGAAACCGATAAAGCCACCACGGATATTCCCTCGACCCATGCAGGAACGGTGGAGGAGATCAAAGTGGAAGAGGGAGATGAGGTCAAAGTCTCCCAGGTCATTGTAGTCCTCTCTGTCAATGAGGAAGAGGAGGAGTCCTCAAAGGAAGAGCCAGAGGAGAAAGCGTCCGCTGAGGAAGAGCCAGGTGAGGAAGCGTCCGCTGAGGAAGAACCGGATGAGGAAGAGCCCGATGAGGAAGCGTCCGATGAGGAAGAGCCAGAGGAGAAAGCGTCCGCTGAGGAAGCGTCCGATGAGCAAGAATCGGATGAGGAAGAGCCCGATGAGGAAGAGCCCGATGAGGA
>CAZNSZ010000079.1:6300-8581 GCA_964575865.1 uncultured Bacteroides sp.
GATGAGGAAGAGCCCGATGAGGAAGAGCCCGATGAGGAGGACAAGGAGGTGACTCAACCGTCCCGGGAATCCGGTGAGAAAATTGCTGCCACCCCCCTGGTCAGGAAAATGGCCAGGGAGGAGGGGATCGATCTGAAAGGAATCAGAGGATCGGGACCTCAGGGCAGGATCACCAAAAATGACCTGCAATCGAAGATAGGTAAGCTCAAAGAGGAAAAGGACCATGAGCAGGAGAGAGACCGTGAAGAGGAGAAGGCGGATAAAGAAGATTCAGACAGCTCCCGGCCGGAATCCAGGGAAAAACTGTCCAGGATAAGGAAAATCACTGCTGAACGGATGCAGGACTCCTGGCGGCAGATCCCGCATGTAACCCAGTCCGATCAGGCAGATATCACCGCCCTGGAACGGTTCCGGCAACAGGAGAAGCCGGCCGTATCAAAAACGGGTGGGAACCTTACCATAACAGCCCTGCTGTTGAAGTTCACTGCCTATGCATTGCAACGGTTTCCCCGGTTCAATGCCACCCTGGATGCCGGATCGCAGGAGCTGATCCGCAAGCATGAGATCCATATCGGGGTAGCCGTGGATACAGACCGGGGCCTGATCGTTCCCGTGATCCGGGATGTGAACCGAAAGTCACTGGCCGAACTCTCCCTGGAACTTACAGAAACTGCTGAAAAAGCGCGCAATAAGAAAATAAGTCCCGGCGAATTACAGGGAGGGACCTTTACCCTGTCCAATCTTGGCGGCATCGGGGGAACCACCTTTACACCCATCATATATCCGCCGCAGGTGGCCATCCTGGGGATATCCCGGAGCAGCTTTCAACCTGTATATGTGGAAGAGGAGCTGAGGAAACGACTCATCATGCCCCTGTCTCTCTCCTATGATCACCGGGTGATTGATGGTGCAGAAGGAGCAAGATTCCTCTCCTGGATCTGCAGGGCACTGGAAGATCCATTTGCCATGTTGAAATAAATACACCACCATATGAAAACAATCATTCTCAGCGACATACAAGGAAACAGAGAAAGCATCATCCCGTACGGCCTGCGGTTCGGAAAGCATACGGGTACGGAAGTTGAAATCGTTCATACCGTGGATCCACGGGCAGAACAGGCAACCTCCAGTCCCTATGCCAATTCGCAGCATATCTCTCCCGGAGAAATGCTCTCCCACGACAACATCATTCAAAGGGAAAAATACAAAGCCCAGATGGCATTGCAGAAACTTGTCAGTGGTGAAGGTTCCCGGCTGAACTATCCGCTGAAAATCGAATTAAAGATCAGTGAAGGAAGTCCCGGTTCGCTGATCAGGAAATTGGCAGGGGCCAGCCCGGATTCGATCCTTCTTGCCACCAGTGAACCTGAAGGCTCCATGGTGGAGAACCTGGATGAATTACTGGAGATCACAGAACCGGTGGAATTACCGGTGTTGTTCGTGCCCCCGGAATACCCCTTCTCAGAGCCTAAAAACACGATGCTGATGACCGACTTTAAACAAACCGATTACCAGGGTCTCAACAGCATGATCCGCTGGCTGGTTCCCTTTCATTCCAACATCCATGCCTTTACCCTTGCAGGATCCACCGGACACCTCCAGGAAGACCTGGAAGGTGCAGCCTGGAAAAAAACCGCCAATACATTCCTGGATCCGCCCATGAAACTGGATACCACCGTGCTTGACTACGGGGATCCCATGGAAAAGCTTGTGCATTACATGAAACTTAATGGCTCCGATTTGTTAATGGTAGAGAGAACCCTGCTGAAGGGAAGGGCTGGATCCAGGTTTTCGAAAAAAAGACTTAAACGGCTCATGACCAGGATAAACCATCCGGTGGCCTTACTGTAATTATTCAAACCAAAAACAACCGATATGCAAGAATTGAAAGAAATGCACTGCAGCCCCGTGAGGGAAGGAACCCCACCCCTGGTGGAACCGGTAATCTCAAGGTACCTTGACCGGCTGAATACCCAGTGGGATGTGATCGATAACCGGAAGATCCGGAAACAGTTTCCATTTGAAAATTTCAAGCGGGGAATGGCTTTCGCCCAGGAAGTGGCACTTCTTGCGGAACAGGAGGACCACCATCCCGATCTCTGCATCCACTATGGCAGTGTGGAGGTTGAACTGGGAACCCACAGCATCATGGGGCTTTCGGAGAACGATTTTATCATGGCCGCCAAAATCGACGCCATCTGACAAACACCGCATGGATATGGAAGAACAACACGCCGGGCATGGTTCCCATGAACACCGGGAGGACGGATCACATCAGCAC
>CAZNSZ010000079.1:8681-17892 GCA_964575865.1 uncultured Bacteroides sp.
AGAACCATGAGGGGCACGGTTCCCGTGAACACCGGGAGCACGGTTCCCATGACCATAGCGCACATCACGGGAAGATGATCAAAGATTTCCGGAAAAGGTTCTGGATCTCTGCGGTCCTGACCGTGCCGGTCCTGCTGCTGTCGCCCATGATACAGGACCTGCTGGGATACCGCCTGACCTTCGGATTTGCGGATTACCTTCTTTTTGCCATTTCGGGCACCGTTTACTTTTATGGCGGCTGGCCCTTCCTGAGTGGGCTCATTGATGAGCTCAAAGACCGCCGGCCGGGAATGATGACGCTGATCGCAGTGGCCATCACCGTCGCCTTTGGATACAGCACTGCCACCACTTTCGGAGTGGAAGGAAAAAAATTCTTCTGGGAGCTGGCCACCCTGATCGACATCATGTTGCTGGGACACTGGATCGAGATGAAAGCGGTAGCCGGCGCGTCAGGATCACTCAGGAAGCTGATGGAACTGATGCCGTCGGAGGCTCACCTGATCAGTGATGGAGCGACCCGGGACGTGAAAGTCAGTGAACTTCAGCAGGGAGACCGGGTACTTGTGAAACCGGGGGAGAAAATCCCCGCGGACGGCACAATCGCTGAAGGAGAGAGCCATATCGATGAATCGATGGTCACCGGTGAGTCGAAACCAGTCAGCAGATCCGCGGGGGAAAAGGTCATCGGAGGAACCATCAACGGAAACAGCACCCTGAAGGTCGACGTGGGCCAGACAGGAGAAAACGCCTATCTGAGTAAAGTCATCCGTATGGTCCGGGACGCCCAGGAGAAAAAATCGAAAACCCAGCATCTGGCCGACAGGATCGCCTTCTGGCTGACCCTGACAGCCCTGACCATAGGTTCCGGGACCCTGATTACCTGGTTGTTGCTCGGGCAACCCTTTGTTTTTGCACTTGAACGGATGGCCAGCGTGATGGTGATCACCTGTCCCCATGCACTGGGGCTGGCGGTACCACTGGTGGTGGCCATCTCCACCTCGGTCTCCGCCCGGAAGGGACTGCTGATCAGGAACCGGACCGCCTTTGAAAACGCCAGGAAAATAACCCTCCTGGCCCTGGATAAGACCGGGACACTGACAAAGGGAAACTTCGGAGTCACCCGCACCGGTTCCCTGGCAGAGGAGTATTCCGAAAAAGAGATCCTGAAACTGGCCGGAGCACTGGAATCCCAATCGGAGCATCCCCTGGCTGCGGGGATCATGGCAAAAGTCGAAAAGGAAGGGATCCGGTTGCCGGAAGCAAAAAACTTCCATGCCATCACCGGCAAGGGGATCGAAGCGGAGGTGGATCAGCAAACGGTCCGGGTGGTTGGACCCGGTTACCTGGAGGAGAAGGGGATAGAGATCCCGGGGCAGGCATTTGAAAACAAACAGGAAACTGTCGTATTTGTCCTGGACGGCAACCGGCCTCTGGGATTCATTGCCATGGCCGACGAAATCAGGGCAGAATCCCGTGATGCCGTGCGCACACTCAAAAAGAACGGCATCAAACTCTACATGATGACAGGAGATAACGAGGAGGTTGCCGGAAGCGTGAGTGAAGAGCTTCAGCTGGATGGCTACTTCGCCGGGCTCCTTCCCGACGGGAAGCTCAGAAAAGTGGAGGAATTTCAGCAGTCGGGCGAATATGTGGCCATGACCGGCGACGGGATCAATGATGCCCCCGCCCTGGCCGCTGCAGACGTGGGGATAGCCGTCGGATCAGGAACCGATGTGGCCGCCGGCACCGCCGATATCATCCTGGTCAACAGCAATCCGAAGGATATTGCGTCACTGATTCTCTTTGGAAAGGAAACACACCGTAAAATGATCCAGAACTTTGTCTGGGCATCAGGCTACAATGTGGTGGCCATCCCGCTGGCCGCGGGAGTGATGTACTCAGCGGGGATCCTGATTAATCCTGCCATGGGTGCTTTACTGATGAGCATCAGCACCGTGATCGTCGCCGTCAACGCCCAGCTTCTCAGGCGCAAGCTGAAGTGACTGGACGGACCTGTCCTCCCGGTCCGCATTATCCTTTGCCGTCCTTTCTGTCATCCTTTTTAATGGTACTGGTGAGTTTACCCAGCAGATAATTGATGAACAGGATAAAGAGTGTCACACCAACGGCCAGGTAATACTGGCGGAGAGCAACGGAGATCCCGATCCCGCTGGAGAATAGGATGGTGGCGGAGGTGGTCAGGAATTTAATCTTCTGATCTTTCTCAATCTGCAGCACCAGTCCCGCTCCAATGAAGCTGATGCCCACAATGATGGCCTGGATCACCCGGGTGGGATCGGTATTGATGAACTGGGACAGGCCGGAATCGTAAAAATGTTCCACAATGGTCTGTCCAAGGGCCACCAGCAGGGCCACCGAGCCACCCACCAGCATATGCGTCCGAATACCCGCGGGCTTCTCTTCCCATTCCCGCTCGATCCCGATGAGCCCTGAGAGCACCGATGCGATCACCACGTGCAGCAATATTCCCAGCTCAGTTTTCATCATACAGCCTGATCAGTTGTTCCAGCGTGGCTTCAAGCTCCTCCAGTGACTGCCCGACCTCTTCGAACTCTTTTTGCTGCATGGACTCCAGATAACGGTCAAACGCATCACTGGCGCGGTTTACCAGGGCCTGAACATCGGATTCCCCATCAGCTACCGGTCCTGCGGCCTGCCGTTCGCCCTCTGCCCCGCTTACAAGTTTGCTGATGGCCTCCTCAAAGGTTTCAGCATAGCTGAGGTGATCGTCGTGCATGACTGCCACCAGCCTCAGTTCCGGGTAGGCCGACGTTTCCGACTGAAGATAGATCGGTTCCACATAGAGCATAGTGGTCCCGACCGGAATGGCAAGCACATTCCCGCGGATCACGTTGGATCCGCGCTGGTCCCAAAGAGTAAGCTGCCCGGACAGGTAGGAATCCTGGTCGATCTTTGTCTCTACCTGCTGGGTCCCCAGGATCCGTTTCTCTTTGGGGAACTGATAAGCCAGCAACCTTCCATAATTCTCCCCGTCACACATACCGGCTATCCATCCGATCATCACCTGCTTGTCTTTCGGGGTGAAAGGAAGCATCAGCACAAATTCCATTTCATCAGAAGCGGGTGGTTCCCACATGATGTAGTAGGGTTCCACCGGCTGCACACTGCCGTAATATTTCTCCGTGGCCCTGACCCAGAGATCCTCCTGGTTATAAAAGACAGTGGGATCGGTCATGTGGTACTTGGCGTAGACGAGACCCTGCAGCAGAAGCATATCAGCCGGATAGCGAATGTGGGACCTGAGCGGTGCCGGCATCTGTTCACCCGGCTTGAACAGTCCCGGGAAAATCCGTTGATAGACCTGTATCAGGGGATCGCTCTCATCAAAAATGTAAAAATCAGTGGATCCGCTGTAGGCATCCACCACCACCTTGACCGAATTTCTGATATAATTCTTGCCGTGAAGCCAGCCTTCAGTGACCATTTCGGCCCCCATAGCTCCTTCAAACGTGGTGAAGGACTCGCTGTAGGGATAATGCCCGGATGTGGTGTATGCATCGATGATCCAGTACAACTTCCCCCCGGAAATGACCACATAGGGATCGTGATCATATTGCAGAAACGGAGCGAGGGTACGGATCCGGTCGTTGATATTTCTGTGCAGCATAATCCGGCTTTGATCTGTGGAATAGCCCGAAAGCAGGAACCGGGTGCCACCGTACCGGTATCCGAAGAGGAACTTCCTCCACAGGTTCGAGATCTCCACTCCCCCCGTTCCTTCATAATGGGCATACATATTCTCCTCCCCGCTGGGGTAATCGAACTCTTTCTCACTGGAATTCGCCACCACGAAGTGACTGGTGATCTCTCCGTAATAAATCTCCGGCCGGTCTACCTCAAGGGACGGTTCCCGGCTGGAGGGCGGGATATCTTTGATGATCAGATCGGGGAGGCCGTCGCCGGTGAATTCATTCACAAGGTTCAGGACCGATCCATATCCGTGGGTATATTTGAAATGGCGGTTGACAAAGGTCTGGCTTCCGGAAGGAAGGTTATCCGGCTGCATCTCCCTGGCCGAGACCATGACCTGCCGGTACTGGTCTCCCAGTGTGTACCGGTCAATGTCCACATCGTGAAACTCGTAGTAGAGCCTGATCTCCTGAAACTGCTTGAACACGGCATCAAGTGCCCGGTAATCCCACAGCCTGATGTTGGAAAGCAGCAGTGGATTCTCGCCTAGGACCTGCCGGTCCAGTACTCCCGAGGCCTCGAATTCTTTCTTTTCCACCTTTTCCAGGTCAAACCCCGCCCTTGTAAAGCGGATGTTATGTTCCAGATAGGGCCTCTCCACTGTGATCTCGTTTGGCTCAACCTTAAGCCATTGAAAGAGTGCGGGGACCACCCAGAGCAGGACCGCCCAGGTGGCCATCACAAGTCCGGATACGGTATAGAGATACCTGAGTTCGGATCCCCTGGTGGAGGCCCTCCATAATTTTTTTACTCCGGGCCTGATCACAGACAGGAGCAGACCGATCCCGGTGAGGAAGGTGAAGAGCGCTGTGACCATCAACATGGGCAGCCGCACATGCACGTCGGTCCATCCTGCTCCCGAAACGAATCCGTATTCAGAGAACAGGATCCCGTACCTGGCAATGAATCTCCCGAAACCCAGAACGATCAGGAGTATGCCCAGGTTCAGATAAATACCAAGGGGCAGTCGCTCACGGTTGATCCCTTCAACTCCGGCTCCCCGGGATAATGTGACCCGGCCGTTGATGAAGGCGACCCCCAGGGAAAGCAGGGAAAGTATCAGAAGGTTAACGTAAAGCGCGTTCAGAAAGGGGTAGGTGAAAAGATAAAAACCAACGTCCCGGTCCAGGACCGGATCAAGCACTCCGGCCTCCATGCGGTTGGTGAATTTCAGAAATAATTCCCAGCGGGCCGACCACCACAATCCGCTTCCCAGCGCTCCTGCAACCGATGCGACCAGCCGGACCGGAATGGAATTTTTCTCCCTGCTGAAAGTCAGGAGATAAACTACCAGCCCCCCGGCGGCAAAAGGTACAATGAACAGTCCGATCCTTGAGACCCAGACGGTCCAGAACCGGTCATTGTATCCCAGTTGATCAAACCAGAGTTTCTCGGTCCAGAAGTTCAGGAACCAGGAGAGAAAGAGGGTGGCGATCCCTATGCCGATACCCAGGTACAATACGAGGGGACGCCTCTTGCTGACCCCCCTGAAAACAGCGGTTGCGGCCATTGCCGCCAGCAGTATGAAAAGTAGTGTATACATGATGTGTTGTTTGTTTTTCTAGTGCAGGGCAACAATCAAACCATGATTTGCCATGGTTGCTCCCGTGAATTGCCATTCCCCCCCCCGCGCACACGCCTGCCCTGCCCTGAGCACGGGACGTACGGAGACAGAAGTTACCCGATCCGCAGGAGCCGGGTGTGAAAAGTGTGGAATGATCGCCCGGTCCCTGTGAAAGAATGCAACAACAGCAAGGCTCCGTGATGGTTGTTTTATGCCATGGCAAACCTGTCCCCGATCCTCCGCATGGGCCATCATTGCGGCGCTGACACCCTCTCCAGCATGCGGCACGGGGCGAAGGGCAGAATGTTTGGAACGGAAATCGCGAAAAGTTAACCGCAACAGGAAAAAACCAAACGAATTGTTACAACATCCAAACCCATGAACCCAGAAACAACAGCACTTCAGAAGAAAATGATCATCGATCACCTGACCTGGGATGACAGCGTCAACGCCGATAACATCAAAGTGACCGTCGAGGATGGTACTGCCTCACTATGGGGTACCGTCCAGAACTTCACCGCAAAAATGGCGGCTGAACGGGACGCTTACCGGGTGAAAGGGATCCGCAAGGTCATGAACCATCTGGACATCAAGTTCCCCCCCACCGTGTCACAGCCGGGGGACAGTGAAATCGTATCGCATCTGGAAAAGCTGATCGGTTGGAGCAACGAGGTCCAGGGAGGTGATATCCGGGTGGAATGTGATCGCAATGTGGTGACCCTGAGCGGCACAGCACAGTCGTTCTGGGAAAAACATGTGATCCTGAATCTGGCAAACGCCACTGCCGGGGTCATGGAGGTGAAAGATAAAATGAAGGTGAAACCCCCGCGGCAGATCAAGGATGAAAAAATTGCCGGTGAGGTCCGCAGGGCCTTCAGGAGAAATTACCTGGTCGATGAGGACCGCATTGCTGTGGAGGTCAGGAATGGCTCGGTGCGCCTGCGGGGCAAAGCTCCCAGTTACTTAGCAAAAATGGAAGCCCATACCCTGGCCACCTATACATCCGGTGTCACCGATGTGGTGGATGATGTGACCATCGAATAGATAAAACCGGAACAGGCTAAAAGACAATTTCCTCATGACCATCACCGCGCCCACGGAAAAACTGAGAGATGCAAGCACAAGTGAGGTGCTGTCGCGACTGGAGACCGATCCGGATGAGGGACTGAGCAGCAACGAGGCTTCCGCACGCAAAGAACAATTCGGCCCCAATGAAATAACGTCGAAGGAGAGAAGCACGTTGATGCTGCTGCTTTCTCATTTCTGGGGCCCCATTCCCTGGATGATTGAAGTGGCCGTGATCCTCAGTGCCGTGGCCGGAAGATGGGAAGATTTCGCAGTCATCCTGGTCATGTTACTGATCAACGGAGGAGTGGGCTACTGGCAGGAAAGCAAAGCAAGCAATGCCATCGAAGCCCTCAAGGAGAAACTGGCTCCCGATACGGTTGCCCTGCGGAACGGCAACCGGAAAAAGATAGGGGCCAGGGAACTGGTCCCCGGTGACCTGGTCATCCTGAAGATGGGGAAGATCGTGCCGGCTGATGTGAAATTGCTCCAAGAGGAGAGCATCACGGTGGATGAATCATCCCTGACGGGAGAATCATTCCCGGTGAACAAGGAGGGGAATGATGCAGTGTTCTCCGGCACCACCGTGAAACGGGGAGAAGCCCGGGCGGTGGTGATCGCCACCGGGAACCGGACCAGGTTTGCAAAAACCGTGGAGCTTGTAGAAGCTGCCGAGGAGAAATCCCATTTCCAGAAAGCAGTGATGCGCATCGGATATTTTCTGATCGGAATCACCGGTGTGCTGGTGGCTTCCATGATCGTGGCGGGAATCATCCGGAAAGAAGCGCTCCTTGATGTCCTGTTGTTCGCCATGGTGATCACCATAGCAGGCATCCCCCAGGCCCTTCCCGCCGTAATGTCGGTAACCATGACCATCGGAGCCAGGCGGCTGGCCAGGAAAAAAGCCATTGTTGCCAGGTTGTCAGCCATGGAAGAAATGGCCGGACTGGAAGTGCTGTGTGCCGATAAAACCGGGACCCTCACCATGAACAGGCTCACCATCCGGGATCCCGTTCTCATCAGTGCCGAAAACGCGGAAGAAATACTGAGAGCCGCAGGTCTGACACTGCAGGAGGATGATGAAGATCCTATCGACAAGGCGGTCCGGGAGGCGCTGGGGGACCGGGAGCTGTTGAAGGGGTACCGGGTAGTTTCGACCAGGCCGTTTGATCCCTCCCGTAAGCGGGCAGAAGCCACGGTTACGCATAACGGTCACCGGTTCAGCGTCGCCAAAGGAGCCCCGCAGGTGATCATGGAAATGTGCCAGCCCTCCGGCCCGCAGAAAAAACGCATCAATGACCATGTCAATGACCTGGCAGACAAGGGATTTCGAACACTGGGCGTGGCCCGGAAAACCAACGGGAACTGGGACTTCCTGGGATTGCTTCCCATGCTGGACCCTCCCCGTGAAGATTCACGGAAGGTGATCCGGGAGGCCCGCGATGAGGGCATCGAACTCAAAATGATCACGGGTGACCATTCAGCCATCGCCAGGCAGGTTTGCAGGCAGCTTTCGCTGGGGGACCATATCCGAAGTGCAAAAGAGTTGTTTGATGGACCGGATGGGACCACCCTCAACAATATTGGCGAGGCGGATGGTTATGCCGAGGTGACTCCGGAGCATAAATTCAGGATCATCAAAAAGTTCCAGCGTCAGGGCCGGATCGTGGGGATGACCGGAGACGGGGTGAATGATGCCCCTGCGCTGAAGCAGGCCGATGTGGGAATCGCCGTTTCCGAGGCCACCGATGCAGCCCGCTCTGCGGCAGCCCTTGTGCTGACCAGGCCCGGACTGGGGGTGATCATCCATGCCATCGAGGAAGCCCGCAAGATCTTTGAACGGATGACCGGGTATGCCACCTTCAGGATTACCGAAACCATGAGGGTACTGCTTTTTATGACCCTCTCCATTCTGGTCTTCAGGTTTTATCCCGTGACTCCCATCATGGTGGTCCTGCTGGCCATTCTCAACGACATCCCCATCATGACCATCGCCTTTGACCGTGTCCCCCGGGCAAGGCACCCGGTCCGGTGGCAGATGAAAAGGGTCCTGATCATCTCCTCGGTGCTGGGTATCGGAGGGGTCATCTCCTCTTTCCTGCTTTTCTGGTTCGTTGATCACAAGCTGGGGTGGGACCGCGGGATCGTACAGACCATGTTTTTCCTCAAATTGCTGGTGGCGGGGCACATGACCATTTACCTGACGAGAAACCAGGGCTGGTTCTGGCAAAAACCAACCCCTCACTGGATCTTCCTGCTGGCTGTGGAGTCCACACAGGTCATCGGTACACTCTTCGCCGTATATGGCATCCTGGTTCACCCCATCGGCTGGGGAAAGGCCGGAATTGTCTGGGGATACGCACTGATCTGGATCCTGTTGCTGAATGCAATGAAGGTCCTCACGCTAAAGTTAACCCATCGAAATGAATCTGCCCCCACGGGGGAGAGCTGATCATCACCCATATGTTAAACCATTAAACAAAACAACATGCCCTGGAATAAAAACGACTATCCGGATTCATTCAAAAATCTGAATGAAAAAACACGCAGTAAAGCGATTGAAATAGGGAATGCCCTTCTCGAAAAGGAGAACATGGACGAAGGCAGGGCCATCGCCATTGCCATCAGTAAAGCCAGAGAGTGGGCAGAATCAGAGGCACATTAAAATTCAAAGATCATGAAACGAATTTCCATTCTCATTGCATTGCTCTGGTCAGTACAGAGCGTTTGCGGTCAGACCAAACCGGTCGAGATCGAGGGATACGACAGGATGCGATACTCCATTGAGGAAATCACCGTTGCTCCGGGAACAACCGTAGAACTGACCCTTAAAACCATCAGCGACATGCC
>CAZNSZ010000079.1:17992-19965 GCA_964575865.1 uncultured Bacteroides sp.
GCATGGTCAGGCCAGAAGGCGGATGGCCTCTTCAGAGGTGACCACCCTTGCCCCTTTCCCTTCCAGCTCCTTCAGCACCTTGCGAAGGACCCTGTCACCTTCCACGGCCCTGGTGGCATCGCTGATCAGAAACACCTCGTAACCGAGCATCAGCGCATCGAGGGCTGTAAATTTCACACACACGTCTGCAGCAAGCCCTGTCAGGGCAAGAAAACTGATTCCATGCTTGCGCAGCAAATCGTGCAGGCCGGTGGCCCTCCGGTGCTGGTTATCGAAGAAACCACTGTAACTGTCGACCATAGGGTCGGTCCCTTTGCGGATCACTTTCACGATTTTATCGGTTCGCAGTTCCCGGGGCCACTCCGCCCCGGAAGATCCCTGCACACAATGATCCGGCCACAGAACCTGATCAATCCCTTCCAGGTCCACATGGTCCCCCGGCTCCTTCCCCGGATGGTTCGTGGCAAAACTTGCATGGTTCCTGGGATGCCAGTCCTGTGTGGCCACCACCATATCGAAATGCTCTTGCAGCCGGTTCACCACGGGGATGATCTCGTCCCCGTTCTTCACCTCCAGAGATCCTCCCGGAAGAAAATCGTTTTGAATGTCGATCAGAATAAGTGCTTTCATCCGCTCCTTTTTTTTCTTATCCCGAGCAAAGGTAACAAGGATTTTAAACAACCTGAAGGATCCCTGCATGCTGAATAAACCATTGAAAAATGGGAGAATGGCACGCCTTTGGAAAGTAACAACTACCGTAACTCATTAACAACCATCCATGCGACATAAAGATATCGTTCAACTCACTGAGACAGGTGCATTGCCCGGCCGGTCCGATCGGGCAGAAGTGATAGAAACCCATATATCCTGGGTCATCCTGACCGACCGTTTTGCTTTCAAGGTGAATAAGCCTGTCAAATTCACCTTCGTTGATTTTTCCACACTGAGTAAAAGAAAACACTTCTGCCAGGAGGAGCTGGAGCTGAACCGCCGCCTGGCACCCGAGGTCTACCTGAAGGTTGTTCCCATTACCCGATCCATGATCGGGGATCCCCCGGGAGAGGGGAGCGACAAGGTTGTGGATTATGCTGTTCAGATGAAGAAACTTGACCGGCGAAAAGAGATGCACCGTTTGCTTGCCCGCAAAAAAGTGACTTCCACGGACCTGGATCGCCTGGCCATACAAATGGCGGCATTTCACCGGCAGGCCCGGATCATTAAAAATGCATTCGACACCACCGGTTTTCAGGATGCCTTCGACGACCTGATCAATCACATGGGCACGGTGGTGAAGCATCTCGGTCCGGAATGGGAAATACGGATCAGGGAGTGTTCCCAGCGCTCCAATGTGTTCCTGAACGCCAACCGGAACCTGATGAATCAGCGAATCATCACCAATAAAAGAAGGGATGGCCACGGTGATTTCAATGCCACCAATATATTTCTTTACCAGCAGCCCGTGGTGCTGGACTGTATCGCGTTCAACCGGTCCCTCAGGCAGATCGATGTGCTGAATGAAATCGCCTTTCTCTGTGTGGACCTTGACTTTTACGGTGATCCCGGGCTGAGCGAATACTTCTACCACGCGTACCTGCGGGAATGGGAAGAGAAAGAAACCGCATTTGTCAGGAGGCTGTTTCTGTACTATAAAAGCTACCGCGCCAATGTGCTCGCCAAAATAGCCGCCATCGGGATCGCTGATGGGGCGGATCAGTCAAGGATCCATGATCTGAAAAAATACCTGCGGTTGATGGAAAACTACAGCGGGGCCATCGCTTCCTGATCCCCGCGATTCCCTATTTCATCCAGCCTTTGAGCATCTGAATCGAGACGAGGGGCAGCAGGCTGGTAAGCAGGATCACGCCCCAGGCCCGTGGCGGGAGCGAAACAAATGAGAGTGTTTCGCTGAACAACGGAACAAAGTAGGCAACAAGCAACATGGCCAGACAGAATCCCAGCGCCATCCAGATATA
>CAZNSZ010000080.1:0-19536 GCA_964575865.1 uncultured Bacteroides sp.
CGCAGGGCTTTTTCATTTCACCCATATCCATTACCTTTATTCCCCTCCGCAGTCCTTCAGAACTGCAACTTTATAGACTTTATGGACTTTAAGGACTTTACAGACTTATCGTTATGAATATCTTAATCATCGGCTCCGGCGGCCGCGAACATGCCCTCGCCTGGAAGATCGCCCAGAGCCCCAAACTGACACACTTATTCATCGCCCCGGGAAATGCGGGTACCGCCCAACTGGGGACCAATGTGCCCATTGATGTGGAGGATTTTGAGGGGATCAAAAAACTGGTCCTTGAAAAGGGGATCGAGTTGGTGGTGGTGGGACCGGAAGCGCCGCTGGTGGCCGGGATTGAAGATTTCTTCAGGGAGGAGCCCGAGATCAAGCACATTCCTGTGATCGGTCCCTCGAAACGGGGAGCCGAACTGGAAGGCAGCAAGGATTTTGCCAAGATGTTCATGGCCGATCAGGATATTCCCACAGGGCGCTTTCAGACGTTTACCGATTACACCCTGGCGGAGGGGCAGGAATTCCTGGAGACCCTGGAGCCCCCCTACGTGCTGAAGGCCGACGGACTGGCTGCAGGGAAGGGGGTGCTGATCATTGAGGATCTGCAGGAGGCAAAGGAGGAGCTGGCCCGGATGCTGCAGGGGAAGTTCGGAAAAGCCTCCAGCAAGGTGGTGGTCGAAGAGTTCCTGAAAGGCATCGAACTTTCGGTCTTCGTACTGACCGACGGAACAGGGTATGTGATCCTGCCGGAAGCCAAGGACTACAAGCGGATCGGGGAGGGAGACACCGGGCTGAATACGGGCGGAATGGGAGCGGTATCGCCGGTTCCCTTTGCAGACAAAGCTTTCATTCAGAAGGTGGAGGAGCGGATCGTGAAACCGACCATCAACGGATTGAGGGACCGGGGGATCAGGTACAGTGGATTTATTTTCCTTGGTTTGATGAACAGGGACGGGGATCCCTATGTGATCGAATACAACGTGCGCATGGGCGATCCCGAGGCGGAGGTGGTGCTTCCCCGGATCAAAACCGACCTGGTGGATCTGCTGCAGGCCACCGCTGAAGGAAGGCTCTCCGAAGTGAATCTCGAAGTTGAACCGGATACCGTCACCACAGTCATGCTTGTTTCCGGAGGATATCCCGGGAGTTATGAAAAAGGAAAGGTGATCTCCGGATTGGAAGTTACGGAGACAGGCCGCAGCCAGGCGCCAGGAGTACCGGCCCGGAAGGAAACCGTGGTGTTTCATGCCGGGACCAAAACCCGGGGGGATCACGTGGTGACCAGCGGGGGCAGGGTGCTGGCGGTGAGTGCCTATGGGACCAGTATGCAGGAAGCGCTTGGCAAATGTTATGAGATGGCCGGTCAAATTGAGTTTGACGGCAAGTACTACCGCCGGGATATCGGATTTGACCTATGATCCTGCTACGCATTTTTAAGGACAGCCGCATGGTGGGGATCCTTGGGATCTTCGTTCTCTCCGTGGCAGTGTTTCTCAGGTCCTTCCTGCATCCGGGGCCCCTGGAAGGGATTACGGGAATGCCGTTCTATACCATGATCTTCGGGGCCATCCACACCGTCCCCCTGCTGGATCGCATCGTGGCGCTGCTGCTGGTCTGGCTGATGGGATTCCTGCTGGTCAGGACCGGTGCGGGATATGCGCTGCTGGAGCAGCGCTCCATCATGCCGGCATTGTTCGTGATCCTGTTTTCAGCCTCACTTCCGCCGTCACAGCAGGTGAGCCCTGCCATGCTGGGCGCCATTTTCTACCTGCTGGCCTTCAATATCTTCTTCGATGTGCATGACAAACCACCCGACACGTTGAAAGCGTTTAACGGGGGACTGTTGCTGGCACTGGGGTGCATGTTTTACCTGAAGCTGATCTGGTTCCTGCCCCTGATCTGGATCAGCCTGGGAACCCTCAGGAGCGTCACCCTGAGGGAGCTCCTCTATCCGGTGGTGGCACTTGCACTGATGTTCCTCTTCGTTTTTACCTGGTACTGGGTGGTGCGCAACGATGCCGGGGAGTTCGCTGTGCTGATGCGGGAGAACCTGGCATTCAGGACCGCCTGGCACCCGCATCATTTCAGTACCTTTCTCTACATGGGCTACCTGGTCCTGCTGGTGGTCCTGGCCAGTGTGTATATGGTGAACCGGTTCCAGGTAAGAAAAACCGCCGCCCAGCTCATCTACCAGACCATGTTCTACATGTTCATAGCGGGCATCCTCTTCTTTATCTTCATCGCCCGCTACGAACCCACCAGCCTCGTCTATATCGGGTTCCCCGTTTCCTTCATTCTCTCCAATTATTTCCACCGAAGAAAAAACCACTGGTCCCACGAACTGGCCCTCTGGATATGCATCGGCCTGCTGGTCTATGCGCAGGTCATGGCCCGCTAAGAGTCGGCCTGATGCAGGCCCGAACTGGGAAGGGCCCGCATGGCGTACCCCTCTTCCCTGAGGAAATCCAGGGTGCGGGGCAGGGCGTAATAAAGGTTACCGGAAGCCTTGTCGGAGTCGTGGAAGACGATGATGGATCCTTCCTTCACATTCTTCGCCACATTCTGGTAGACCCGTTCCCCGGTCAGTCCCGTATTGTAATCGATGCTCAGCACGTCCCACATGATGATGTCGTACTCCTGCAGCACCGCCTTCACCTGGCCGGGGAAAATCCTTCCGTAGGGTGGCCTGAAAAGTTTGGAGTCGATCAGGCCGCCGGCCAGGCGGATATCGTCCATGTACCTCCTGATGCTGGAACGGAATCCCTTCAGGTGGCTGTAGCTGTGGTTCCCCACGGAGTGGCCCTCCTCCAGGATCTGGCGGTAGAGTTCCGGGTATTTGTCCACGTTCCTTCCAAGGCAAAAAAAGGTGGCTCTGGCACCGGCATTGGCCAGCTGGTTGAGGACCCACGGAGTGACCACCGGGGTGGGCCCGTCATCGAAGGTGAGGTACACCTCCCGGTGTTCCCCTTTCAGGTCCCATGTCATCCGGTGGAAGGCACGGGTGAGCAGTGATGGCGGCCTGACGATCAGCATGCAATAAAGGACTGCATATTTATCAATAAACGATAAAACGGTTCATTTCTTGCCTGCGCCTCAAAGGTTTCCCGCCTTTCAACGGAAGATCATCTCATAATCCTGGCCGTACATGGAGAGTTTTTCCTCCAGACGGCGCGCTGCCTCGGTCTCCCCGTACCCCAGGCAGATGCTTCTCAGGGCGTTGATGTCCCGGACAGCAGCCAGGAAATCGGGACCGGTCTTGGCGAACCTGAACTTGTTCCCCCGCGACAACAGCTTGTAGTAATCCAGTTCAGACTCCAGTTTCTGCTCGTACTTCTCCACCATGGCGATGGCCGTGGCCGTATCCCCCACGCTGAAATAGCCCTGGATGATCGGGGTAATGCCGGGATTGTACGGAATGGTCTCCTCGGGCATGTGTGCCATGCACTCGTCCAGCACCATTTTCGCACTGTCCAGTTTCCCTTCGTCGACCAGGGCCCCGGCCAGGACCGAAAAAGCGTACCGGTAGTGGATGGTCATCCGCAGGTTGTTTTCGTCCATGTAGATCCCGGGGGTATCGATTCCGCCCCAGTCAAATTCCTCCATCAGCTTCCGGTACATGTCGTCGGTCTTCACCTTGCCCATATAGTTGGAATTGAGGAACCTCACCGGTGCCACACGGAGGGCGAGCCCCTCACGCAGCATGTAATCCTCCAGGTTGAGGTAATTCTCGGATCCCACGGTGGTGGAGTAATAGATGGGCCGCTCCCAGTTGTTGGTCCCCAGGAGGTCCATCACCGTCAGCAGGTTTTTATACAGCACATTCTCCGAGAGGGTGAACCGCACCTCGTCCACCCGGTTCCCTTCGAACTCTTCCGGCACGACCCAGTCGGCCAGAACAGATTCCTCTGCGGGAATGACAAACTTGTTGGCGGGAATGAAATACTGCCCCTGCCTGAAACGGGGATCTTCCGAGAGCAGGAAGGCCATGGCGTCTTTCAGCGGGGCAAAATCCGCATCGATGGCAGTGATCAGTTGTTCCATATCGGCGGTCACCCTCCGGATCTCCTGCAGGTCCAGGTTGATCCGGGTGGCGATCTCCTCCGAATTGAAAGTCCGCATGTATCCGTACAGCCGCAGCGGATCCATGTCGCTCTCCAGCGCCCTGATGGCATTGTAATCCTTGGCATGGTTCTGGGGCAGCAGGGAGGACTCCAGGATCTGCAACAGGTCCTGGTAGACCTCGGTGACTTCGTCCTCGTATTTTTCCCGGTTGATCCTGTATTTCTCTTTGATCAGCACCCCGGCATTGTCCACCAGGTAGGCGTAATCCCGGGTCCCCTGGATAAACTGCTCCTTGGTCATGCTGATGGGAAGGGAGTAGGAGTCGTAAAAGGTCTGTTTCATCTGCTCGATGTACCAGTCGGCCGTCAGGTAGCTCAGGTTCACGATCCGCACATCGGTCCGGACCCCTTCCACCTCCTGCAGGTACCAGAGGGGGAAGGTATCATTGTCCCCGTTGGTGAACATGATGGCATTGGGCAAACAGGAGTTCAGGAAGTTGCGGGCAAAGGCCGGAGCGGTGTAGCGGTGGGAACGGTCATGGTCGTCCCAGTTCTCTTTGGCCATGATCCCCGGAACGAGGAACAGGGAGGCCGCCACCACCACTCCCGCGGTGACCAGGGACCGTTTCTGGCGGGATATCAGGTCAATAAGGGCCGCCACGCCGATACCGATCCAGATGGCGAAGGCATAGAACGATCCTGCATAGGCATAATCCCTCTCCCTTGGCTGTATGGGATACTGGTTCAGGTAGACCACGATGGCCAGTCCCGTGAGGACGAACAGCAGGGCGACTACCCAGAAGTAGTGGTTGTGCTTTTTGTAGTTGTACCACGCCCCGATAAGCCCCAGCAACAGGGGCAGCATGTAGTATTTGTTCCTCCCCTTGTTGTCCACCACCACATCCGGCTGGCTCGATTGCGGTCCGAGCCTGGCCTGGTCGATGAATTTGATCCCGCTGATCCAGTTGCCCTTGGTCAGTTCTCCATGCCCCTGGATATCGTTCTGCCTTCCGGCGAAATTCCACATGAAATACCTCAGGTACATGTACCCGATCTGGTAACGGAAAAAGAACCTCAGGTTTTCGGTGAAGGAGGGGACGGCAATGGGTTTGTTCCGGTCGTAGCTGTATTCGCCAAACTGGTTCATGGCCGGATTGCCCTGTTCGTCACGCCGCACATCGTAAAGATCCGATTCGTTCATCCGGGCCCAGTAGATGTATTCGTTGGCATGCCTGGCCTGGGTGCTCCACATCCGCGGGAAGACGCCCTTCATATCGCTGTCATAGATATACTCTCGGTTCTTGTCCACCTGGTAGTATTCATCCTCTCCCTTATAGTAGCTGGGCTTCCCCTGCTCCACTCCAGTGGGCCGGGAATTGAAAAAGGCACCGTATACCAGCGGATTGTCGCCGTATTGTTCCCGGTTCAGGTAACTCAGCAGCGAAAATACCGTGTCCGGATTGCTTTCATCCAGCGGGGTGTTGGCAGCGGACCGGATCACGATGATGGCGTAGGAGGAGTACCCGATCACCACCACGAAAAGTCCCAGGATAATGGTGTTCCAGATGACCTTTCCCTTATTGTGGGTGTAATAGATCCCGAACACCATGGCCCCGATGAGCAACACGGCATAGACCACCACCCCCGAGTTGAAGGGCAATCCCATTCCGTTGACAAACAGCAGTTCGAAACGGGTGGCCACCGCGGTCAGCCCGGGGATCAGCACATACATGACAAGCCCCAGGATGGCCACCGCCACCCCCAGTGAGGCCAGGACCCCCCTGACCGTGGGTTTGTATTTGCGGAAATAGTAGACGAAAATGATGGCGGGTATGGTGAGCAGGTTCAGCAGGTGGACCCCTATGGAGAGGCCCATCAGGTAGGCGATCAGGATGATCCACCGGTTGGCGCCCGGCTCGTCGGCGATGTTCTCCCACTTCAGGATGGCCCAGAAAACAACCGCGGTGAAAAGCGAGGAGGTGGAATACACCTCGGCCTCCACTGCAGAAAACCAGAAGGAATCGCTGAAGGTATAGGCCAGCGAGCCCACCAGTGCGGAACCGAATACGGTCAGCATGTTCACCGGCTTGTTAACCTCTTCCGGATCGAAGAATTTCTTCACCAGGTGGGTCAGGGTCCAGAAAAGGAAGAGGATGGTGAACGCACTGGCCGTGGCCGAAAGCACGTTCATGGTCACCGCTATTCTGGTCACGTCGCCCCCTGCAAACAGGGTGAAAAACCTCCCAAGTACCATGAAGAAAGGTGCCCCCGGAGGGTGCCCCACTTCCATTTTGTAAGCTGTGGCTATGAATTCTCCGCAATCCCAGAAACTGGCGGTCGGTTCCATGGTCATCAGGTAGACGACCAGCGAAACCAGAAAAACCCCCCATCCCAGGACGAGGTTATACAGACGGTATTTTTCCATTTGAGCGTTCTCTGTGGTTCAAAAAGTAAGCAAATATATAACAATTATGACTTTAAGAGGAACCTCCAGGGCAGATCCTTCCACGGATCGCCCGCGTAACCGATCCCGATCCTCGGTGTTGTCAGGTATTCGAAGGCCCCTTCACCCCGCTCCACCCATAACCGCTCCGAGGTGACCAGGTCCTCCCCGTAAAAAGACCTGTCCAGGCCGAGCATCCTTGTGAGGCGGCCAGGACCGCTGGCTTCCCTGACCCCCCTGATAAGGACCGCCTGGGGGACATGCTCCGGTCCGGTCACCATGTTCAGCATCCAGTACATGCCGTATATGAAATACATATAGATGTGTCCCCCTTCACCGAACATCACCTCGGTCCTCCGGGTGCGCCCCCTGGCAGCATGGCATGCCCTGTCCTCCTTTCCCCGGTAGGCCTCGGTCTCGGTGATCAGAAATCTCCCCATGGTACCGTCCGTGTAACGCCTTACAAGGTACTGGCCCAGCAGTGCGGGAGCCACCTCCAGCACATCACGGAGAAAGAAATCCCTTCCCAGCCTTTCAGCCATTTTTGGAAAACAGTTTCCTCCGGAGCCAGGGGAAATCAGGTCCGAAAATAAATATGGAGAGAAAGAAAGCTGTGAATACCGCCCCGGTGGAGGTCTCCAGGGTATCCTCGTTCAGCATGGAGATCAGCAGCAGGATCATAAAGCCCGTAGCCAGGAAGGAGCGTTCCCTCCGGGCCAGAAAGAGCGGTGCCACCAGCGCTGCCAGGCAGAGGATCATCCCGGGGATCCCGAATGAGATCATGAAGGTCAGGTACTGGTTATGCGCCCTTCTCCGGCGTTTTTCTTTCAGCGGGGAATCGGTGGTCTCGTAATACTGCTTGAAGGCCCTGTCCACATCCCCGTTCCCCACCCCGAACCACAGGTTCTGGCGGGCGATCTTCCATCCGGCATCCAGGTAGAGGTACCTCTGAACGATCGATTTGTCGTTGGGATCGTATCCCATGCGGTAGCGGTCGATTTCCCAGATCACCTCGTAGATCCTCGGATAGAGCCTGAACCTTTTCATGTAAAGGTAATTGGCCATGCCATGTTCCACCGCGCTGATCTCCTCCCGGGTCAGCTGCTTCACACCGGCAGCATCCTTTCTCAATCCTTTGGAGGTAAGGAACCGGATCAGGGTCATCCTGATCTGGTTCCCGTTGGTGGTCCGGCCGTGGTAATCCACCTCGCTGACCCGGTTCCATTCCCGCTCCAGTTCCTCCTCACACACATGGATCCAGATGTAGTTCCCGTTCTCCGTCTCCTCCTGGTCCGGTTTGTTCAGGTAGGGATTTCCCTCCACGGTGAAGGCATCCAGGTCACCGGCTTCCACCGGTTCCCTGGTGTAGAACTTATTGATCGCATGCCCCAGGTAGATGAATGAGAAAAGCGGGATCATGACCACCGGAACAAACGCCATGAACCGGATGACCGGATCGCGGATCTCCAGGACCGCCCTTCCCAGGATAAAGATGGCCAGCACCCCCCCGATCACGATCCCTGAAAGCGATTTCAGCAGGACCAGAAAAATGGGGAACCAGATCAGGCAGGCCAGGTAAAAGAGCCTTTCAAAAGGAGTCTTTCCGTTACTCCTTATAAATAAGGCATCGATAATCACAAGCAGCGCCAGTACGATCATCAGAGAAAACCGGATGTGGCTGATAAAGACCGACAGATCGCGGTATCCCTGAACCTCGCCGGGCAGCCAGCCGAGGAGCTTCATCACCGATGCCATCGATCCGGCAAACACAGCCACGGTGAAAAAGAAGAGGATCCGGCTGGTCTGCCGGGCATCAAGGGGTGCAGAGGTGGCAATGATGAGCGGCAGTACGAACAGGGGCAGCTTCACCCGCATGTCCTTCAGGCTGTATGCCACATCCTGTGACCAGAGCAATCCGACCGCATGGACCAGGTAAAACGCCAGCAGCACCCACAGGGCCCTGTTGGTCCGGAAACGTTCCCATTTCTCCCGGAAATTGAGTTCTGCCAGCCAGTTCAATAACAGCAGGATCTGAAAAAGCGAGGTGGTGAAAACAGAAATGGGTAAACTGATCCCGATGAAAACCAGGCAATAGAAATATACCTGTTCATGGATCTGTTTTCGGGTTAGTTGCATGAATGAACAGCAGTTCTATGAATAAATAACTGATCGGGCCTTATTCTATTGTGTACCCCTGATGAAATAGTTTCGGTCCGGCTGGGTCCCCTCAACCCGCCTCCGGGCACAGCATCCGGTCACTGAATTATAACCGGCCGGATAAGACATATCTTATTGAATCACTGACGCTTAAGTTTTCAACAAATTTATTGTTGATATCTTCTTGTTTTAAAGAAATTAATTGTATTTTTGCGAACCACAAAATCAGGCACTAAACAGCAGACCAGTGAATACATTAAGTTACAAGACAGCATCGGCAAACAAAGGGACAGTACAGAAGGATTGGTACGTGGTGGATGCTACCGGTGAGGTACTTGGGCGCCTTGCTTCCAAGGTGGCCGTGATCCTCAGGGGAAAGAACAAGCCCAGTTTTACTCCGCACGTGGATGGCGGTGATCATGTGATCGTGATCAATGCCGAAAAGGTGAAACTGACCGGCAATAAAATGACAGACAGGCAATATGTGCGCCACTCGGGTTATCCGGGCGGACAGCGTACCGATACTCCGGAATCGCTGATGGCCCGCAAACCGGAAGCTGTTGTTGAAAAAGCGGTCAGGGGAATGCTTCCCAAAAACAGGCTCGGAAGTGTGCTCTTTAACAACCTTCATGTCTATGCAGGTGATGCACACCCCCATGATGCACAGCAGCCCAAGAAACTGGAACTGGAAAAAATTAAATAAGGTACATGGAAACAATCAATGCGATAGGAAGAAGGAAAGCGGCCATTGCCAGGATCTACCTGAACGAAGGCAAAGGCCAGATTATCGTGAATGACAGAGATTTCAAAGAATATTTCCCTGATGATCAGCTTCACTACGTGGTGGAGCAGCCCCTGAACCTGCTCGAGGTACGGGGTAACTATGACATCAAAGTGAATCTGAGCGGAGGCGGAATGGCCGGGCAGGCAGAAGCACTGCGGCTGGCGATCTCCAGGGCCCTGGTTCAGGTGAATCCCGAGTACAAATCCGCCCTCAGGGCCGAAGGTTTCATGACCCGTGATCCCCGCGTGGTGGAAAGGAAGAAGCCGGGACAGCCGAAAGCCAGGAAACGGTTCCAGTTCAGCAAGCGTTAATTCTCATTTTATTCATCACACTTGCGAAACCTGCAGGACTCCCGGATGGGGCTACCTGTGGGTTGACCAGCAAAAAAAAGAAAAATGCCACAGACAAGTTTTAAAGAGTTACTCGATGCCGGAGTTCATTTCGGGCATCTGAAAAGAAAATGGAATCCTGCGATGGCTCCTTATATATTTATGGAGAAGAACGGGATTCATATCATCGACCTTCACAAAACGGAAACCAAGCTGAATGAAGCGGCTTCCGCACTGAAGCAGATCGCAAAAAGCGGCCGGAAGATCCTTTTTGTAGCCACGAAGAAACAGGCCAAGGAGATCGTCGCCGAAAAAGTAAAAGGCATCAACATGCCGTTTGTGACGGAACGCTGGCCGGGCGGGATGCTCACCAACTTCCCCACCATCCGGAAGGCCGTTAAGAAGATGTCCGCCATTGATAAGATGGCCACTGACGGAACCTTCGATACACTTTCCAAGCGCGAGCGGCTCCAGATCACCAGGCAGCGCGCCAAGCTTGAAAAGAACCTTGGAAGTATTGCCGATCTGACCCGGCTCCCCGCAGCCATGTTCATTGTGGACGTGCACAAGGAATACATTGCTGTTCGCGAAGCCAACAGGCTCAACATCCCGGTGTTCGCCATGGTGGATACCAATTCGGATCCCCGGAACATCGACTTTCCCATTCCTGCCAATGACGACGCATCCAAATCCATCTCCCTGATCATCAATTATGTGGCCGATGCCATTGCAGAGGGCCTGAATGAAAGAAGGATGGAGAAGGAGAAGGAAGCCGCGGAGACCAAAGCCAAGAAGGCCAAACCGGAAGGCAAGGACGAAGAGGAGAAGGAAGGCGCAGCCCCCAAGACCAGGACCCGGAAAAGGGCCGAAAAAGTGGCCGCAAGCGAACCCGCCGTAGAGCAGCCCAAAGCGGAAGCCAAAAAAGCCGACGCCCCCAAACCTGAAGCTCCCAAAGCCGAAGAAAGCAAATCAGAAGAGGTGAAAGCTGAGGCCTCCAAAGCAGAGGCCACCGAGAAAGAAGAACCGAAGGCAGCAGCCGCCGAGAAGGAGGAACCGAAGGCAGCAGCCGCCGAGGCCGGAGAGTCCAAAGAATCAGGGACGGAAGAGAAAAGTGAAGAGGTAAAGGCCGAGAAATAACCCATAAAAGAATTAAATACCATGGCTGATATCAAAGCAGCAGATGTACAGAAACTCAGAAAAGCCACCGGCGCAGGAATGATGGATTGTAAGAAGGCGCTTACCGAAGCAGGTGGCGACTTTGAGAAAGCGATCGAGATTATCCGCAAAAAAGGGCAGGCCATTGCCAGTAAGCGTGCTGACCGTGAAGCAGGTGAAGGAAATGTGGTGGCCAAAGTGGCCGGCAATTACGGAGCCATGATCTCCCTCAACTGTGAAACCGATTTTGTAGCCAAGAATGAGGATTTCGTGAAATTCGCTTCGACCATCCTTGACCTGGCGCTTGCAGAGAAACCTGCCGATCTTGATGCCCTGAAGGGACTTCAGCTGGGAGGAAAGAGCGTGGAAGAGGCGGTTGTCGAGCAGTCCGGGACCATCGGTGAAAAACTGGAACTGTCCTATTTCGATTTTATACAGGCCGAAAAAGTTCAGGCATACAACCACTTCGGAAACAACCTGGCCACACTGGTCGGGTTCAGTAAAGCCGATGTGAACGAACAGGTGGCCAAGGATGTGGCCATGCAGATCGCAGCCATGGCCCCGGTGGCAGTGGATAAGGAGGATGTGCCCGCCGCGGTGATCGAGCAGGAACGCAAGATCGGCCGCGAAAAAGCGCTGGAAGAAGGAAAGCCGGAGAGCATCGTCGACCGCATAGCGGAAGGGATGGTCAGCAAGTTCCTGAAAGAAAATACCCTGATGAACCAGGAATTCACCAAAGATTCCAAAAAGACCGTGGGACAGTACATCAAGGAAGCGGACAAGGATCTGAAGGTGACCGGATTCAAAAGGTTTTCGGTGAAATAACCAGATTGATTTGATACTTGTAAGAACTACCCCGCCATATGGTGGGGTAGTTTTTTTTTGTTTTTTGCCCCCATGAGCGATAAGCAGGGCTCCTATAATTCTTCGCCATGCGAAGAATTTCAGAGCCCGTTATCACTCATGGGGATTTATTGCTATTTTTAAAAATAAAACCCATCCCATGGCGGCATATAAACGCGTATTGCTGAAGCTGAGCGGAGAGGCGCTGATGGCCGGGCGCTCGCACGGTATCGATCCCAGAAGGCTGGAAAACTATATCAGCGAGATCATTGAAGTATCCCGTATGGGAACCCAGGTGGGGATCGTGATCGGAGGCGGGAATATCTTTCGCGGCATGGCCGGCGTGGAAGAGGGTTTCGACAGGGTTAAAGGTGATTACATGGGGATGCTGGCCACCGTGATCAACGGCCTCGCGCTCCAGTCCGCCTTTGAATCGAAGGGGGAGAAAGCGAGGCTCTTCTCTGCCATCCGGATGGAACCGGTGGCAGAGTATTACTATAAGCCGCGGGTGATCGAGGCCCTGGAAAACAACGAGATTGTGATTTTTGCCGGGGGAACGGGAAATCCATATTTCACCACCGATACGGCGGCCACCCTCCGGGCGGTGGAGATGGAGGCCGATGTGATGCTGAAGGGAACCAGGGTCGACGGGGTCTACTCCAGCGATCCGGAGAAAGATCCTGAGGCTGAGAGATTTGAGGAGCTCACCTTCAGCGAGGCATTGAAGAAGGAGTTGCGGATTCTGGACCTCACTGCCTTTACCATGTGCAAAGAGAATGAACTTCCCATTATCGTATTCAATATGAACGAGAAAGGGAATCTCAGGAAGGTGATTTCGGGGGAAAAAATTGGAACTTTAATCAAAATTTAGATAAATTAGGCCAGCTGAACGGAACCTATACGATCATGAATGAAGAAGTGGAACTGGTCTATGAGATGGCCAAAGAGCGCATGGAGAAAGCCATCGAGCACCTCGACAATGAATTGCTGAGGATCAGGGCAGGCAAAGCCAATGTCCATATCCTGGATGGCATTGTGGTGGAATATTACGGTACCCCCACCCCCCTGAACCAGGTCTCCAACATCAGCACACCGGACGCCAAGACGATCATGATCCAGCCCTGGGAAAAGTCCATGATCGATCCCATCGAAAAAGCGATCATGAATTCCAATGTGGGCATCACCCCTGTAAACAACGGGGAGGTGATCCGGCTGATCATCCCCCAGCTCACCGAGGAAAGGCGCAAGACCCTGGTCAAACAGGTGAAAAACGAAGGAGAGAATGCCAGGGTGAGTATCCGGAACAGCCGCCGCGATGCCAACGATGAGTACAAGCAGATGCAGAAGGACGGTCTGTCGGAGGATGAGGCCAAGAAGGCAGAGGAACTGATCCAGAAACTGACCGATGAGTTCGCCGAGAAGATCGACCACATCGTGGAATCCAAAGAAGAGGACATCATGACCATTTAGGTCGATGAATTCCAGGCACCATTTTTTTCTCCTCCTTGCAGCGGTCTCGCTGGTACACCTCCTGTTTTTCGCCAGCAGCCAGCTGCGCCCCCCCGCACCCCTTTCCGATTCCCGGGAGTACCTGCTTGCCGCAGAGAATGTATACCAGCAGGGCATTCTCTACTGCGGGGAGCTCTCCGAACCCATCCGTGAAGAGTTGTTCACCCGCCGCCCGCCCCTTTACCCGCTCCTTCTGGGAATAACGGCGGCCACAGGTGCCCGCTGGCCATCCCTGCTCATGCAGATCCTTTTTTCAATCTTTTCCATCATCGTTGTAACCAACATCTTTGGCCCGTACAGCCCCCTCTTCAACCATTCCAGGAAGACTTCCGGCCCCTCCATCCCCCCTCCTGATCCCTCCAGTCCCCACTCAGGATCTCCCGGCACCCCTGGAAACCCGGTGAAGGGAACACACACGAGAGGGGCCCGGCCAGGTTTTTTTTACCTGCTGCTGTTCCTGTTCCTGATGGCCACTCCGGCCCAGTTCATCTATTCCAGCCGCATCATGGCCGACATCCCCTTCCAGCTGATCCTGGTATTGATGGCCTGTTGTGTGTACCGGTATTTCGCGCCCGGCATCCAGAAAGACAATCCCCGTTCCGGGAACCGCTACGTCTGGTCGTTTTTCCTGCTGCTCACCATGGCGATGGCCACCAAACCGGTGCTTTTCCCATTCATCCTTCCCGTCGCCCTCCTTTCGCTTTTCCTTTTTTTCCGTACCCGGCACCGGGTTTGGATCGCAGCGCTTTTCATACCCGTTCTCTGGATCACCGGGTACAGCCTCTACAACCTGAACCGCACCGGATCAGCCCAGTACGCCAGCATTCAAACAGCCAACCTGGTCAATTACAACCTCCGTTATTACCTGGCTGCCACCAGGGGGAATGAGGAGGCAGCCAGGATCGTGGATGACCTTTACCTGCAATGCGGGACGGAGGAGGATTATGGAGAGAGGAACCGGTGCCTGACCACAGGGGTCCGGAAGATCCTTATGCAGGAGCCCTTTGCATACGGCGTGCACCACCTGAAGGGGAGTATGCGTTACTTTTTCGATCCGGGCCGTTTCGACCTGGCCACCTTCTTTCAGATGAGCAGCGCCGACTCCCCCGGGATCCTGAACAGCATGACCGAAGAGGGGGTGAGCGGGGTGCTCAGGTTCCTGAAGGCACAGGGCCTGGGATGGGTTTTAATGCTGGGGGTGATCACCCTGTTTAAAATCTTCAAGGTGACCGGCTTCCTGATCTATCTGTTCCGGGAGCGCAGCGCGCTTCCTTTCCGGATATTCCTGGCGGTTCTGGTGGGATACCTGGCCCTGGTCACCGGCCCCCTGGGTGCATCCCGTTTTTATCTGCCCGTTGAGATCCTGGTGACGGGAGCCGCTGTCAGCGGATGGCTGATGCTCCTGTCACGGTCCCGGGGACAAAAGCTACAGGTCTAAGATCTGGTAGAGTTCCGAGAGATCCGGTGAAAGGATGATCTCCGTGCGGCGGTTCTTCCTGCGTGCTTCCGGGGTATCGGCCGGATCCACCGGAAGGAACTCGCCCCTCCCTGCCGCGGTGATCCGGGTGGGATCGATGTCGGCCGCATCCATCAGGATCCGGACAATGGATGTGGCACGCATGACACTGAGGTCCCAGTTGTCCTTGATGGAGGAGCCCTTCCGGAATGGAACGTTGTCGGTATGGCCCTCGATCATGATATTGATATCGGGATTGTTGGCCAGCACGCGGGCGAGCTGCTGCAGTGCCCTGACACCATTGGGGTCCA
This sequence comes from uncultured Bacteroides sp., assembly GCA_964575865.1. GTDB lineage: Bacteria > Bacteroidota > Bacteroidia > Bacteroidales. The sequence continues at coordinate 15,052 of CAZNSZ010000080.1, forward strand.
CCACGGTACTTCCCGTTCTGAACAACAACTGCTCCTCCAGGGAGACGTATACATTGCCGTCCCGCCTGGTGATGGTGAGGCCCTGTCCTTCAAATCCCAGCAGGGCATCGGCCACTTTATCGCGCAACTCGGACATCACCCTGTCCTTCTCGTAGAGCATCTCCTCCATCTCCATCAGCCTGGCATTACGGGCTTCCAGTTCAGCCTGCAACCGGTTCAGGTCCTGGCGCTGGTCGGCCAGGCTGGCATCGGCCTCCTGAAGCAGCTGCTGTTTCAGGGCCAGGTCCTCCTGGGTCGACTGCAACTCGTTCAGCAACCTGCGGGTTTCCCGGGCATTCCCCCGCAGAAGCGCCTCATGGGTGGCTTCCAGGTCGGTATACTTCCGCTCCAGCTGGGCCATCTCCTTCTCCATCTCGGAAAGCTCATTATAAATGCGTATGCTGTCTTCCACCAGCTGCTCCTGCTGTGCCTCCACCTGACCTATCCGCGCCTTCATCTCCCTGTTCTCCACGGTCAGCCGCTCATTCTCCGCCATCACGTCATCCCGTTCCCTCTGCAGGGTCATGCCCTTGTTGGTGAGCCTGGAATACTCTTTGGCGGGAACGCAGGATCCCAGAAGAAGGGCCGCGAAAAGGATATAAATGGTTTTCCTCATCATATTTACATAACGGTTCAATCGTAGAAAATTACATAAAATTGGAGGGCAACCGCATTCAAATTTTCACCACCCCTCTTTAAAATATTAACAAAGAGATTTATTTGTAACTTTGCACGAGAAAATGGCGTGACCCTGATTCCGATGGGAGACTATAACCTGCTCAGGACCATAGATAGTCCGGACGACATGAAGTCGCTGACACCGGAACAACTGAGGCAATTGAGTGCAGAACTGCGCCAGTACATCATTGAGATCGTCTCATCCAATCCGGGGCATTTCGGGGCCAGCCTGGGGGTCGTTGAACTGACCGTTGCACTTCACCACGTTTTCAATGCCCCCCATGACCAGATCATCTGGGATGTGGGTCACCAGGCATACGGCCACAAGATCCTGACCGGAAGAAGGGATGTCTTTCATACCAACCGCAAATACGGCGGGATCAGCGGTTTTCCCAAACCTTCGGAAAGCCCGTACGATGCCTTCGGGGTGGGACACTCTTCCACCAGTATCTCCGCCGCCCTGGGCATGGCCGCCGGTAATGCGTATAACGACGAGACCAGCCGGAAGGTGGTGGCCGTCATCGGGGACGGATCGCTGTCGGGGGGCATGGCCTACGAGGCGCTCAACAATGCGGGTCACGCAAAGAAGGACCTGCTGGTCATCCTGAATGACAACAACATCTCCATCGATCCCAGCGTGGGGGCCATGAAGGAGTACCTGCTGGACATCACCACCTCCAGGGCTTACAACCAGGTGAAGAATGATGTCTGGAACCTGCTGGGATTCCTGAGTAAGATCGCCCCCAATGCCCGGAGCTATGCCCAGAAGATCGAGAATGCCATCAAATCCATCGTCCTGAAGCAGAGCAACCTGTTCGAGTCGCTGAATTTCAGGTATTTCGGTCCGGTAGACGGGCACGATGTCATCCACCTGGCCGAGGTGCTCAGGGATATGAAGGAGATTCCCGGCCCGAAGCTGCTGCATGTGATCACACAGAAAGGCAAAGGATTTGCCAAAGCGGAACAAAACCAGACCGCTTTCCACTCCCCGGGAAAATTCAACATGCACACGGGAGAGTTCCTGATCAAGAATCCCGACTCCCCGCAGCCCCCCCTTTACCAGGACGTGTTCGGTGACACGATCCTCGAACTGGCCAGGGCAAACAAAAAGATCATCGGGATCACCCCCGCCATGCCCACCGGCTCGTCCCTGAAGACCATGATGGACGAGATGCCGGACCGCACGTACGATGTGGGTATCGCCGAGCAGCATGCGGTCACATTCTCGGCCGGACTGGCGGCCTCCGGGATGATCCCCTTCTGCAACATCTACTCCAGCTTCATACAGCGGGCCTACGACCAGGTCATCCACGATGTGGCCATCCAGAACCTTCCCGTGGTTTTCTTCCTCGACCGGGCCGGTCTGGTGGGAAGCGACGGGGCTACGCACCATGGTGCCTACGACCTGGCATTCTTCCGTTGCATCCCGGGCATGACCATCGCCTCTCCCCTGAACGAGATCGAGATGCGCAACATGATGTATACCGCACAGCTGAACCCCGCCGGTCCTTTTGTGATCCGTTACCCCAGGGGAAGGGGTGTGACGGTGGACTGGAAACAGCCCTTCAGGGAGATCCCGCTGGGGAAAGGGCAGCAGCTGAAGGATGGCAGCGATATGGCCATCCTCTCCATAGGCCCCATCGGGCAGGAAGCCTCCAAAGCGATCCGCATGCTGGAGAAGGATCACATCAGTGTGGCCCACTACGATATGCGGTTCCTGAAACCGCTGGATAACATCCTGCTGAAATCGGTGTTCTCAAGGTTCGACAAGATCATCACCCTGGAGGATGCCTCCGTGGTGGGAGGGCTGGGAAGCGCGGTGATCGAGTACATGAACGACAACAGTTACCGCGCCAAAGTGATCCGGCTGGGGATCCCCGACCGGTTCGTGGACCACGGCACCCAGGAAGAGCTGTACCGGGAATGCGGCTACGATGCACAGGGGATCGCCCTGGCAGCAAGGAACCTGGTGGGCTCCAAGATCCTGACCAGGGCCATGTAGGGCATAGCCCCCCGAAACCAATTCAGAGACCAGGCCAGATCAGAGAAGAGATCAGGTCCGAATAAAGATCAGAGATCGAATTTAATGCCCTGTGCAAGGGGAAGTTCCCTGCTGTAATTGATGGTGTTGGTCTGCCTGCGCATATAGGCCTTCCAGGCATCCGATCCTGACTCCCTTCCTCCCCCGGTATCCTTCTCCCCGCCGAAAGCACCTCCGATCTCCGCCCCGGAGGTCCCGATGTTGACGTTGGCAATCCCGCAGTCGGAACCGGTACCGGAAAGAAACTGTTCCGCCTCCCTCAGGTCGAGGGTGAAAATGGCAGAGGAGAGTCCCTGAGGCACATTGTTGTTCAGGTGGATGGCCTCCTCGATGGTGCGGTACCTGATCAGATAGAGCAGGGGGGCAAAGGTCTCTTCCTGCACGATGTCATAGTGGTTCTCCACCTCCGCCAGCGCCGGGACCACATAGGTGCCTGCTTCGTACCCCGGCCCTTCCAGCACGGTTCCGCCATAAAGGATATTCCCCCCTTCCTCGATCACCTTTTTAAGGGCGTCCGAGAATAAACTGACCGCCAGCTGATCCACCAGCGGGCCCACGAGGGTTCTGGTATCCAGCGGATTTCCGATCCGGTTCGCCACCTGCTGGTATGCCCTGACAAGACGGGCCTTCACCTCCTCATACACCTTCTCGTGGATGATCACCCTCCTGGTGGAAGTACACCGCTGGCCCGCGGTCCCCACCGCTCCGAATACGATGGCCGGGACAGCCAGGTCCAGATCGGCATGCTCCGAAACGATCACCGCATTGTTGCCTCCCAGCTCCATGATGCTTCGTCCCAGCCTGCTCCCCACGATCCCGGAGATCCTTTTCCCCACCTGGGTGGACCCGGTCACAGAGAAAAGCGGGATCCTCCTGTCGCCCGCGAAGTTGTCCCCCATGACCGAGGACCTGGTGATCAGCAGGTTGAATACCCCTTCCGGGACATCATTCCGCATCAGTACATCACTGATGATCCTCTGGACAGCAATGGCTGTCAGCGGGGTTTTCGAACTGGGCTTCCAGACCACCACATCCCCTGCTACGGCCGCGATCATGGCATTCCAGGCCCAGACGGCCACAGGGAAATTGAAGGCGGTCACCAGCCCGACGATCCCCAGGGGATGGTACTGGTCATACATCCGGTGCCCTGGCCTTTCCGACTGCATGGTAAATCCGTAAAGCTGCCTGGACTGCCCCACGGCAAAATCACAGATATCGATCATTTCCTGCACCTCTCCCAGCCCCTCCTGGTAGATCTTTCCCATCTCCAGGCTGACCAGGAATCCCAGGTCCTCCTTGTGCTGCCGCAGGGCCATGCCGATCTGGCGCACCACCTCCCCCCTTTTCGGGGCAGGGATCAGTTTCCATCTGGCAAATGCCTCCTGTGCGGTCCGGATCACATGTTCGTAATCGCCCGATGTGGCATTGGTCACCTGTGCGATCACCTCTCCGTCGATGGGAGAGACCGAACTGGTCAGTTCACCCGTGGTCTCGAGCCAGGTGACCCCGGTGGTGCCACCCGGGTTGATTTTATTGATGCCGAGGTTTTTCAATACCCCTGATACCTTGTCCTGAGTTCCCTTTTCCATGATTCAAAGTTTTCTTTGGAGGTTTATCAAACAAAATTAACAATGACCCTGATTAATCACAGATATTAAACAACATGTGCCATGCGCCTTCTTGGCAATTATGGTGAAAAGCATTAACTTCGCTCCGCTCTTTGAAAC
>CAZNSZ010000081.1:0-9164 GCA_964575865.1 uncultured Bacteroides sp.
GCTGGTTCCAATGATCATCCCGTCTCTTATGACCCTTGATCTTCTGAATTTGTCTCCGGCTTCAGCACGGCTCCCCGGTTGGTGCGGCCGTCTATCCGGATCTCCAGTTCCTCCCCGAAGTGTACGTGGCGGATCAGCTCGTCCTCGTAAACGGCCGGGAGCCGGTCGAGGAATTCAGTATCGTAGTGCCCGTCCTGGATGAACGGATTGATGGTCATGTATCCCACCCGGAACGAGGTGAGGTTCTGGAAGAAATGGGTACCCTGGCTGGGATCGATCCGGAAGTTCTCCAGGCCGGACTCCACGATGATCCTGGCCTCGGAGATCTGGGACCATTTCACGGGGATCCCCAGCCAGGCATCGGTGGAGCCCCACCGGCCGGGACCCACCAGCACATACCCCCTGCAATATTCGGATCTGCCCGGGATCTCCGGATCAGAAGCCGGTACAGCATCGGAAGGCTGACCTGATCCGGAAGGCTGATCCGAACCGGCAGCAGGATCTGCACCCGAAGACCGGTCTGACCCGGACTTCCCGCCGAAAGCCATGAATTCACTGGTGGGATCTGATCCCCTTCCGGCCTGCAGCTCCTGCCGCCGCTTCCTGAAACGGTCGTTCACCTTCTCCACGCTGGCGGCGATCTCCTTGCTGCGGGCGGCGCTGAAGGTCTGGGGCTTCACATAGACCAGGTCCCGGATCCCGGAAAACTCCCCATTCCCCAATGCCGATAACGAGTAGAGGATGGTCTCCTTCGGGTCCACCTGGTCCATGTCGATGGTGTATCCCTGGTCGGTGTCCACGATGGGCCTGATCTGAAGGAAATTAAAGATGGCCGGTGATCCGTTGGGCACATCCAGGTTCACGGCGAACTCGATCTCGATGGGCAGGTTCATTTCGTGCTGGCCGATCTCCAGCAGGTCCTTCAGGATGGAGGCCAGCGGAAAAGAGTCGTGCTGGAGCACCCCGGCAAAGGTGATGATCTTTTTGCCCTCGTAGTTGATCCCGTCGCGGACCACATCGGACTGGTAATCGTACACCGAGGCCACGTGCCGGAATCCCGGATCCTTTTCCGCATCGGCGACCTTCATGCGTTCCAGGTTGACCGAATCGTCGGTGGAGACCCTGTAGCTGGTCTCCTTCAGGTTGAGCGCGTAGAACTCTTTCTGGGTGTCCCGGAGCATCATTTTGCTGGAGGAGAGCTGCAGGATCTTCTTGGGATAGGCCGGGGAAAACCGGAGGCTCACCCCGCCGTCCATGATGTATTTTCCCAGTCCGTAGGCCACCTTGGCGATCCCGTCACCCGGCTTTTCGGGCGCGATGGGATAGAAATTGATGGAGCGGGCCACCCCCGAGAAGGTGGGATAGTAGAGATCCCCCCGCTGCGTCCCGCACACCTCCTGGATCACGATCCCCATCTTCTCCTCGTCGATCACATTGGAGGTGGCTTCGATATAGGCCTTGCTCTCCCTGAAATAGACCGAGGCATAGACCGATTTGATGGCGCTGGTGAGGATCAGCATGGTCTGTGCGGGGTCGGAGGTGATCACCGGGATCATGTAGGTGGAATAGATCCCCGCAAAAGGCTGATAGTGTGAATCCTCCAGTTTACTGGAGGAACGGACCGCCATGGGCAGGTCGCTCACCGAGATCATGGCGTAGAGGTCCTGGTGCAGCCATCCCGGCAGCCTTCCGGCCACGAACTGGTCCAGGATCTCCTCGTCCGGCAGGTCCGACAAACCCACCCGGTAGAGGTCGTTCAGTTCCATGAATTCATCGAACACATCCGTACTCAGCACCACGGTCCGCGGAACCCGGATCACCACCCCCGGGTATTTGTTGAACAGGCTGTGCTTCTCGATCACCGAGTTGATGAAGGCAAGACCCCTCGCCTTCCCCCCGATGGATTCGTCCCCGATCCTGGAAAAGGTCTTGTAGGTGTCGTAGTTGTTCTTGTCAAACTTGGCGATGATGCCCCTCCCCTTGCTGATGCGGTAACTGGAGATCGCCTCGTAAAGGTAGTTTCGGCTTTCGTCCAGGGACTTGAAATCCTCCATCCGCAGGTACTTGAACAGCTGCGCCACCGGAAATATCGCCCTGGCATTGAGCCACTTGGAGAAGTGGTTGCGGCTGGCATGGAAGGAGAGCACCTCGTCGGGCACCTCCAGGATCCGCTGCTGGAGGGACTGCAGGTCCGCCGCCCGGGCCACCTCCTCCAGGGTGTTGGGATCCCTGAAGATAAACTCCCCGAAACCGAAATTCTGGATGATGAAGTTCCTCAGCTCGTGGGTGAGCGATTTGGAATATTTGTGCAGGAATCCGGCCCCCAGTTCCGCAGCCAGCGCCGCATTGGAGAGGTCGGAGGATTGCAGCAGGGCGGGCAGGTGGGGATCGTCCTCCCGCAGCTGCTTCACCAGCTTCAGACCCAGCTTCTGTTCTTTGTCCCGGGTGTCCCCCTTCTTGAAACTCACATCCGAGATGATCCCCAGCAGGTTCTCCTTGTACCGGTCGTACAGCGCGATGGCCTCGTCGTAGGTGCGGGCCAGCAGGATCTTGGGACGGCCCCGCATGCGGAGCATCTTCTGGTGTTCGTTCAGCGCCTCCTTCACAAAATTGCGGGTCTGCTGCATCACGATCCGGTAGAGCTCCGGCAGGTAGGTGGAGGTGTACCGGACCGAATCCTCCACCAGGATGATGCACTGCACCCCGATCTGCTCGATATCGTGGGGGGCGTTCATGCTGTCCTCGATCAGCTTGATGATCGCCAGCAGCAGGTTGGCATTGCCCAGCCAGCAGAAGACATGGTCGATGGCCGTCATGTCCTCGTGGTGCAGCCGCATGCTCACTTCCCGGTTGAAATGGGTGAGCACCACGATGGGCACATCGGCATACTTCATGCGGATCCGTTTGGCCAGGGTGAAGGCATCGTCCTCGGCCAGGTTGAGCATCTCGATCACCAGGTCGATGTCCTCCTCTTCCAGGATACGGAACGCCTCCCGGGTGCTGTTGGCCTTGACGAAAAACGGCGGATAGCGCAGGTTCAGGGAGACATATTCGTTGAAGATCTGCTCATCGATCCGCCCGTCCTCCTCCAGCATAAAGAAATCGTAGTTGCTGCTGATGATCAGGACAGTCCGGATCCTTCTCTGCATCAGCAGGTTGAAAGCCGTATGGCTGAAATCAATCGTGGGATGGTGCGGTCCCGTCTGGGGGGTAGCAGGCATGCTTCAAGATAATAGAAATTCTTTTCTTCCCGTCCATCATGATACAAACAGGCTCCGCGAACCGGACATGCCGGACGAAGGCGGTCTCTTCCACCAGCTCCTGTTCCTTCAGGACCTCCCAGCGGATGAAAGAGGTGCGGCTGTCGTGCTGGATGCTGAAATAGCCCACATTCATGGAGGTCACGTTGTGGAAGAAATGGGATCCCAGGGAAGCATCCAGCGGGAAATCTTCCAGGCTGGTCTCCACGATCACCCTCGCATTGGAGATCTGGGACCAGTTCACCGGAATGCCGATAAAGGGATCCCGGGTGCCCCAGCGTCCCGGCCCGATGAGGATGTACCGCCTTCCCTCCCCCGCCATCTTCTTGTTGATCGCCTCGATCTCCCTGGCCATCTCCCTGGTCTTCATCTTGTCAAAGGCCTCGGGATTGACATACACGGCATCCGCCACATTGTCCACCTTTCCGTTCCCCATGCTGCGCTCCGCATAGATGATCATCTCCTTCCGGTCGATCTGATCCGTGTCAAAGGTATACTCGCCCCCGGTGCCCATCATCGGTTTGATCTGAAGGATGAAGAAGGAAGGCTTGCCGTTGTCCGCCCTGTCCAGGTCCACCGCATACTCCAGCTCCACCGGGGAACCCAGTGCTTCCTTGCCCACATCCATGATCAGGTTGAGCGCCTTGGCCATGGGAACATATTCGTATTTCAGGACATTGGCGAAATTGAGGATCCGGGGGCCGGGTGTGGCCAGTCCCGGCTCGATCCGTTCGTTCTCCACATCATAGACCGAGGCCAGGTGTTTCAATACGCCATGCTGTTCCGCCTCGGTGATCGACAACCGGTGAAGGTTGGCCTCCGATCCCTCGTTGCAGAAATCCACATCCGAGCGGATCATGTCCAGGGCCAGGAACTCCACCTGGGAATCGCGTACCTGGCTCTGCAGGGAGCTCATTTCCAGGCTGGGATATTTGGGGGAAAACCGGTAGGCCCGCTCCCCGTTCACCACATAATGCCCCAGTCCCAGCGCCGCAATGGCAAAACCGTCCTCCGGTTCCATATGGGCCACCGGGTAGTAGTTGTGGGACTGGCCGGTCCCGCTGATGTGGGGATAGAAATGGTCCTGGTGGTAGGTGCCCACCACATCCTGGATCACCACGGCCATTTTCTCATCTTCGAGCTTGAAATTGATCGCCTCGAAATAGCGCCGGGACTGGGGGGAGTAGATGGAGGAGTAGACCAGCCTGACCACATCCTTCAGCTGCCGGAACCGCACATTGAAATCGGGGTGGTTGTTGGGGATCAGGTAGGTTTCGAAGATCCCGGAGAAGGGCTGCATGGTGGAATCTTCCAGCAGGCTGGAGGAGCGCACCGCCAGCGGCCGGTTCACCAGCTTGAGCAGTTCCCTGAGCCGCTTGTCCAGGTTGTAGGAGAGGTCCCCCTCCAGGAAAAGCCTGCGGATCTTCTCGTAATCCTCCTCCAGCAGCACCGCTTCCCGCAGGTTGTTCCGCTCCATGAAAATATCGAACTCGTCGGTCCCGATAATGGCGGTCCGCGGGGTCCGGATGTTCATTTCCGGAATGATCTCTGTAAAATTGAGGTTGTAGATCAGGGTGTTGATAAAGGCGCATCCCCTCCCCTTTCCTCCCAGGGCGCCGCTGCCCAGGCTGACGATGTTTGATTCATCCAGGATGGCGCTCTCCTCGAAGTTGACGATCTTCCCGGTATTGGATTCGTTCCGGTACTTCTTGATCACGTACTGCAGGTAGCTCCTGAATTCCTGGGGCGTCTTGAAGTCGGTCACCTTCACCGGGTGGATCATCTTGGCGATCTTGATCTCACCGCGGGCCATCAGCCAGAGGGAGAAATGGTTGCGCCTGCCGTGGTAGACCAGCGACTCGGCCGGGATGGTGTTGATCTGCTTTTCGAACTCCCGCAGCGACTTGGCCTCCCCGATCTTCCTTCCCCCCGAATCGCGGTAGACAAAATTCCCGAATCCCAGGTGGTGCATGATAAAATTCCGGATATCCTGCAGCAGGGTCTCGCTGTTCTTGTTGATGAAGGTGGATTTCAGCTCGAAGGCGCGCCGGGAGTTTTTGATGTCTGAGGACTGGATCACCGTGGGCAGCCCCTTGACCGTCTCCCGGGCGTGCACCACCAGGCTGAATCCAGCGTTGTCGTCCATCTCCCCCTCCCTGCTGTACTTCACATCGGTGATCAGGCAGAGCAGGGAATCCTGGTATTTCTTCACCGTGTTGATGGCTTCCTCGTAGGTGGTGGCCAGCAGGATCTTGGGCCGTGCACGCAGCCTCAGCACCTTGAACAGGTCGTCGGTGCTCACATCGTCGATGATCCGCTTGGTCTGCTCCAGCACCGTACTGTACAGCAGCGGCAGGTACCGGGAATAGTACATCTCCGAATCCTCCACCAGCAGGATCACCTTCACCAGCCCCAGCTGGGTGTCGTTCTCCGCATTCACCTTGTCCTCCTGGTGCTTCACCATGGCGAAAAAGATGCTGGAATCGCCGTTCCAAACGAAAAGCCGGTCGATGTTGCTCAGGGTGGGATTGGTCTTCTTGAAGGCGGAGACCTCCTGGTCGTTGTTCAGCAGCACATAGATGGGGATGTAAGGGAAGTCCCGCTTCACCCGGTGCGAGACCTGCATGGGGGTCACCTTGTCCACCCCGATCATCAGGATCACCAGGTCGAAATGGCGGGAATTGAGCTGCTCGATCGCCTCGTCGTAATTGGACACCCCGGTCACCCGCGGCATGGAGGTAAGGTTCAGCTGGGCGTACTCCCCCAGGATGTGCTCGGAAAAGCGCCCCTCCTTCTCGATGCTGAAGGCATCATAGAGGGTGGCCACCAGCAGGATCTCCTTCACCTTGTAGGGCATCAGGTCATGGAAGATGTCCCGGTTGGCGTTCTGCTTGCTGAGGAACTTCTGCAGCAGCATCCTGGAATTCACCTCCCGGGGATGCTGGAAGCGGCTGAGCTCCTCCCGGATGGTGTCCTCCTCCATGGTCTTGTGGAGGATCTTCCGGGCCTCCTGGCTGTTCAGGTAATTGGCCACGATGCTGGCCAGGTTGTCGATCAGCTGCCGCTCCTCCTTCAGGAAGGGCCCTTCGTCCAGGGTGGGGAATTCCTTCAGGTAGAATACCTCGATCTCCCCCCTGCGGTTATCGATGGTCTCGAACTTCTGGGACTGTTTCCACTTGCCTTCCCTGAACCCCTTGCTGGTATAGGCTTCTCCCTCGAACCGGATCCGGGCCACGGTCATTTCCGGATACTGCCAGGCGCGGGGAAGAATGCCGGCGATCTGGGTGAGCGTCTCCTCCACCGTGCGGTTCTCCTTGATGATCTGCGTGGTCTCGTTGATGCACGTCAGCTCCTTCAGCCGCTCCTTCCTTTCGGCGATCAGCCGCTGGATATCCTCTTCGGACCGTGGGATTTGGGTATTGCTCACTGCGTTCGCGTTAGTAGATAGAGGTTAGAGGTTAGGTAAAAAAATTCTGCCAGCATACGGAGGCCTGGAAAAACCGGTAAAAGTTAATGGATAGTTGGCAGACACGCAACCCTCCTCCCGGGTTCTTTAGCAGAAGGGTAATCTTTATGACCCGCACCTGTCACCTGAAAGGTTCCTCCGGGGCGATTTACAGAGTTGATAAAGATTGATACCTGCAAGCGATTGTCTATGAGATTTATCGCTAAATTGTAGTAATGATTCATCCTAAAACCCGAAAGCCATGAAAAATCTGCTTGTGCTCATTTTTGTTGTCTCTACCTTGAATCTTACCGCCCAGGACGTAAATCCCACCCAGAAAGGCAACCTTATGGTTGGAGGTAGTGGAAACATCTCTTATTTCACTGAAATTGATGAATCCTCTACCGGGACATTTTATTTTACGCTGAGTCCATCCATTGGGTGGTTCCTTTCAGATGGCCTGGCGCTGGGTATCGGACCCTCATTTCAAATCAGCGGTATATTTTCGGATGACAGGTATGCCATTCTTGGTATTGGAACGGACATCTTTGTAGCGAAATATTTCGGCAGTGGAATATTTATTAAGGGCTCCACCGGTTATTCACTGTCACGCACTTTCTTCGCAAACTATGATTATGACAACACCACACATAACATCCAGATCACTCCGGAGGTCGGGTATGCTATCTTCCTGGGGCCTAATGTCGCATTGGAACTCTCCCTGACCAATAGGTTCAGTATCAGAAAGTCAGAAAACTCAAGATCCTTTTACAACAATTCGGGTGTCAAAGCCGGATTCCAGATCTTCCTGTGATCCACTGGGCCTTACTTGCTTTCAAACACATTCCCGCTCTTCAACAGGTCATCCACGTTCTTAATTTTGGAGGTCTTTTTGGCGTGGGCCACCTGGGCATAGAGGTCCCTTTCGTAGGTGGATTCCTCCACGGCCCGGATCACTCCCATGGCCACCGGGAATTCGGGCAGTTCCATGCGGGCCAGCCGGTAGTGGTTCACATCGTCCGGATCGTGGGCATTGTGCAGGATCAGGTCATCCTCGGTGATCCCGTCCTCCCCGATGGTGACCACCTCCATCCGGTTGCAGTTCATCCGGAGGCCCTTGTTCCGCTCTTTGCCGAAGATCATCGGCTTCCCGTGCTCCAGGTAGATCTGGTGGTCGTCACGGACATCTTTCCCGGTGATGTCCTTGTGGACCTGGTTGGCAAAAATCACACAGTTCAGCAGGATCTCCACCACGCTGGTCCCCTTGTGCTCCGAGGCGGCTTTGAACACCTCGCGCATCATCTTGGGATCGCTGTCCACCGTGCGGGCAAAGAAGGTGCCCTGGGCCCCCATGGTCAGTTCCCCCGGTTTGAAATCGTTTTCAATGGTCCCCTCAGGCGAAGTCTTGGTCACACTGCCCTTGGGTGTGGTGGGAGAATACTGGCCCTTGGTCAGCCCGTAGATCTTGTTGTTGAACAACAGGATATTCACATCGATGTTCCTCCGGATGATGTGGATGAAATGGTTCCCCCCGATGGCCATGGAGTCCCCGTCGCCGGTGACGATCCAGACGCTCAGGTCCGGGTTGGCCGCCTTGATCCCGGAGGCAATGGCATTGGCCCGGCCGTGCATGCTGTGGAACCCGTAGGTGTTGATGTAATAGGGGAACCTGGAGGAACATCCGATCCCCGAAACAAATACCACATTCTCCTTTGGCACCCCCGTTTCAGGTAAGACGTTCATGACGGTGGAGAGCACGGCGTGTCCCCCGCATCCGGCGCACCATTTCACCGGTCCCCCCAGTTTGAAATCTTCCTTGGTCGCTACCTGTACCGGTTCGAAATTATCTATCATGGCTAGTCAATTGAATTCAAGATCTCGTAAAACTTTTGCTTCAGCTCGGAAATAAAGAGCGGAAGCCCCTGTACCTTGTTGAATTGCATATAATCGAACTGGGGATGTTTGGAGCGCAGGTAACTGGCAAACTGCCCCATGTTCAGCTCACATACCAGGATCTTCTTGTGGTTCTTTAAGACCTCGGCTGTGTTGCCGGGCAGCGGATTAAGGTAGTTGAAGTGGGCCAGGGCAATGCTTTTCCCTTCCTGCTGCAGGTCCGAAACCGCGCTCACCAGGGCACCGTAAGTGCCGCCCCAACCAACCACCAGCAGATCCGCATCCCCAGCGCCCATCACCTCCTGTTTGGGAATATAATCCACCACCTTATCCACCTTTTTTTGTCGCAGTTCCACCATGACCTGGTGGTTCAGCGGATCGTGCGACACCTCGCCGGTCACATCCGCCTTCTCCAGTCCGCCGACCCGGTGGCGCAACCCTTTCTGACCCGGAATGGCCCAGAAACGGTTCAGTTTCTCCGGATCCCTCCTGTATGGGAAATAATCCGGGGTATCGTCCGCCACCTTCGGGGGCTTGATCTCCGGCATATCTGTCATCTTCGGTAT
>CAZNSZ010000081.1:9264-18799 GCA_964575865.1 uncultured Bacteroides sp.
ACATCCACGATGACTATCGGAAGTTCGGTGATCACTGCCAGTCCGATGGCCTCCCCTTTCAGTGCCAGCCCGGGACCGGAGGTGGAGGTACACGCCAGCCTTCCGGCAAAGGAGGCCCCGATGGCCGAACTGATCCCTGCGATCTCGTCCTCCGCCTGGAAGGTCACCGCCCCCAGGTTCTTGTAGCGCGCCAGTTCCTGGAGGATCTCTGTTGCCGGAGTGATGGGATAGGAACCCAGGAAAAGCTCCAGCCCTGACTTTTCTGCGGCGGCAAGCAACCCCCAGGCCGTCGCCTGGTTCCCGGTGATGTTACGGAACAACCCTTTCTTCCCCTTGACCGGGTCCACATGGAAGGTGGTGGAAAGCGCCTCGATGGTCTCCGCATAGTTGTACCCCTCGCGAAGGACCGCTATGTTGGCCTTCACCAGGTCCGGGTTCTTTTTAAACTTGGCCTTCAGGAAATCCTCCCCGATCTTGATGTCCCGGTTGAAAAGCCAGTAAAGCAGCCCGGCCACGAACTGGTTCTTGGTCTTGTCGGCAGTTTTGGGATCGAGCCCGTTGGCCACGGCCACATCCTTGGAAAGCATGGAAATGGGGGCTTTCACCACATTGTAGCCGTCCAGGGAATTGTCGTGCAGCGGATCCTCCTCGTACCCCGCCTTCTTATAATGTTTGTTGTCAAAATTGTCGATGTCGATGATGATGGTGGCTCCGTCCTTCACCCACTTCATATTGGCCTTGAGGGCCGCCGGGTTCATGGCCACCAGCACATCCGCCTGGTCCCCCGGGGTGGTGATCTCCTTGTGCCCGATATGGACCTGAAAGCCTGACACCCCGGCCACGGTCCCCTGAGGCGCCCTGATCTCCGACGGATAATCGGGAAAAGTGGAGAGATCGTTCCCGATAAATGCCGAAGTATCAGAAAATTGGGTACCTGTTAACTGCATTCCGTCACCGGAATCCCCCGCAAACTTCACCACCACTTCATCCAGTTCGATAACCCTGTGATTCTTAGCCATCAATTCTGAGGTTTAAATGATATACAAAATCCCACGTTTCAAAGTTAGCTATTTTGTTCCCTGCCCCTTCCCGGGAGTGCATATTCTTTAAATTTTTTTTAACATATCTGTTTGGTTGTGAACCAGATCACAATAAACCACCTCTACGTAAGTAAATATTCTATCTTAGCACCTGGAATTAATAATCCGCGACACCATGGCGCTGATCAAATCTGTCAGGGGATTCACGCCCCGCATCGGAAAAAACTGCTACCTGGCTGACAATGCCACAGTCATCGGGGATGTGGAAATGGGGGAAGGCTGCTCCATATGGTTCAACGCGGTTTTGCGCGGGGATGTGAATCCCATCCGGCTGGGGCACCGCGTGAACATCCAGGACAACTGCACCCTGCATACCACCTATAACGACTCCGTGGTGGAGATCGGGGACGATGTGACCGTGGGGCACAATGTGGTCATTCACGGCGCTAAGATCGAAACGGGCGCCCTGATCGGGATCGGGTCCGTTCTGCTGGACCATGCCGTCATTGGGGCCCATACCATCGTTGCCGCCGGATCGGTGGTGCTGGAACGGTCCGTCCTTGAACCCAACAGCCTCTATGCCGGCACCCCTGCACGAAAGGTTAAGGACATTGATCCAAAGCGCCTGGAGACCATGAACAAGAGAATCGCCAGGGATTATCTGATGTATGCGGGATGGTATACCGGTGAGGATCCCGCCTGACCGCAGTCCCGCTCCCGGCTGAATGCATCTTGTTTCGCTCCTGAACGCAGCAGGGACCCGACTCAGCCCTGCTGCACTTTCTCAAGCTCCTTCAGCAGGGAATAGTGTTCATGGTCGTAGTAAAGCCTTGTATCCCAGGCTTCATTCAATACCTCGAAGGCATGATCATAAGCCTTCTTCTTATACAGTGCCAGTCCGAAGATATACTGGTATTCAAAGGAATCTCCATTTGCTGTGAGCAGTGGCCGGAGGAGTTCTATGCCACGATCAACATCGATCTCATGCGAAATAAGAAATTTGGCATAGCTGGCACGGAGTTCTGTATCATCAGGATATAACTGATATGCCTCTGCGTATAACTCCCCGGCCTTTGTGAGGTCGCCCCCCTGATCATAACAGGAAGCGATCCATGACAATAATTCAGATTCCGCCCAACCTTTGGAAAATGCTGCTTGTTCCAGCTCACCGATGCACTCCTCAGTCATTGCTGAGTCATTGAAGGTAACGGCACATATCGATTTCCAGAAAATGATCAGGGGATCATCCGGATAGACATCCAGCCCGTCATCGAGAACCTGCATGGCATTCTCATATTCTCCGATCCTGATGTATGCACCTCCCAGCAGTGTATAGTGATATACCCACAAGGTATAGTTCTCTCCAATCTGTTCTCTCAATTCAAATCCCTTCTCGAGGGCATCAATGGCCCTTTGCCACTGTTCCGTATTGTAGCATATCCATCCCAGGGTGTAATACTGTTGCATTGAATAGGGAAACAAATCCAGGTATTGAGAAATGTATTCGATCTGCTCGAATGGTTTCTTATCTACCATCGCCTTGATCTGTTTCACATGCAACCGGATCTCAACGGGAACTCTGTCGATGCGTTCACACGCCTTATTGGCCCACACTTTGCTTTGTTCCGTGTGGCCAAGATCTCCCATGATGTAGGTGAGATAGAGCATGGGCAACACAAAGTTGGTGTCTATTTCAAGGGCTCCGGTATAGAATTCAATGGCGGCTGCATAGTCCAGCCTTCCATGGAAATTCCTGCCCATGAGATATCGTTTATAGGCTTCCGCTGAAGTGGTACAGGCCTCCTTCAACTCAACAGGAACACTTTTCTCCAATGATTTTATTTCCAGGAAATCCTTGATCTGACCCGCGAGCGAATCAACAACGGCAAAAAAGTCACCCTCCTCACTGCCGTTTACCTCAAAAGACCGATACATTTCTTCGGTTTTCGCATTCATCAGATTGGCTGTGATCCTGAAACTGGTCCCCACCCTGAAAATATTTCCTGTGATCACGGTGTTTGCGTTGAGCCTGACAGCTACATCCCTTATGAAGGAGGGCTCAATCGAAGCATAGGACATCAGATTATCGCTCCCTATGGCACTGTTGATGATTTGTTCCTGGCGGACGGAAAGGCCCTCCGAGTTTGACAGGGAGGTGATCAATAAATTCTGAAGTCCCTGTTGCCAGAGATTGAAAGTGGTATCCGAGGTGATGTTCTGGAATGGCATGACCACCACCGATATCCTGCTGTCACCATCCCGGATGTCCGTAAACTTATCATGTCTGAATATCCTGGGATACAACAGGATGCAAACCGCTATGGCCAATACCAGAATAACTATGTCGCTCAGTTTGATAGACCTTCTGGCACGGGTGGAAGGGCCATCGTCTTCCCGACCCTCGGGTTCCGGCCCGGTTTTCTTGATCCCTTCCGGAGTGATATCGAAGACCCAGGATAAGATGGCAATCAGCGGAAATCCGGCGAGTGAAAGAATGATGAGGACACGGGGGATCCATTCCGGCAAATGCAGGGGTTCAGAAACATTGCCCGCAAGCTCTATGAGTACATATGCCCCCCCGGCGTACATGGCAATGACCTTGAGGACCTTCCGTCGCTTCAGCTCCTGCCAGAATCTGGAGAGTTTACCGGGCATATGCGTGGATTGTGCATATGCAAGTTAGGGACAATGGGATTACAAGTCAAACGGATAGTTCACCCGGCCGCCCTGCAGCTTTTCAGGTACAAAGCGACAGACGGAAGAGTTAACCTGCTGATCAGGAAGGGGTATTCTGGTCAGGATCTGAACGCATCATATTGTCAGGGTTGCCCCCGTTAATGAGGGGTGCTTTGGCAAACCGCTCATTGGAAGAGACATATTCGGGAACCAGTTCCATGATTTTTTGGATCAGTTCTTCCTCAGAATAAAGCAAATACGAATACAGGAGGTTATGGATCCTGTCGAGCACCACTTCATGATCCACATCGGGAACCTGTGCCACCATCACCTTGGGATTGTATGTGGGCTGCAGTTTTTCCGTTTCGCAGAGCAGCTCTTCGTAAAGCTTCTCGCCCGGCCGCAGTCCGGTAAATTCGATTTTGATATCCTTGTCAGGCTCGTACCCTGCCAGGGTGATCATCTGTTTGGCCAGCTGTATGATCTTCACCGGTTTGCCCATATCGAACACGAAGACTTCTCCTCCCAGGCCCATGAAACCAGCCTCCAGCACCAGCTGGCACGCCTCCGGAATGGTCATGAAATAACGGGTGATCTCGGGATGGGTCACAGTGACCGGTCCACCTTCCTCAATCTGCTTGCGGAAGATGGGAATGACCGAACCGTTGGATCCCAGGACATTGCCGAACCGGGTGATCACAAACTGGGTCTTGTTTCCCTGGGTGAGTGACCTGGCCCGCAGGATCATCTCGCAGATCCGCTTGGAGGCCCCCATGACATTGGTGGGATTCACCGCCTTGTCCGTGGAGACCATGACAAATTTCTTTACACCGTAACTCTTCGCCAGTTTGGTCAACAGGGCCGTGCTCCCCACATTGACCCGAACCGCTTCGTACGGATTTTCCTCCATCAGGGGGACATGCTTGTAGGCGGCGGCGTGGAATATGATCTCCGGGCGGTGCTCCTGAAAGATCTTGTCCATGCGCATCTGGTCCGTCACATCCGCCAGGATCGTTTTCACCGGGGCATGCCTGAAGCTGTTGCGCAGCTCGTTTTCCAGGTGGAACATGGAGGTTTCCGCATTGTCCACCAGGATCAGCTTCTGGATCCTGAAGCGGGTCAGCTGCCGGACAATCTCCGAACCAATGGACCCTGCAGCACCCGTAACCAGGATGATCTTGTCATGAAGCCCCCGTTCAAGGATCTTCATGTTCATTTCGATGGGTTCCCGCCTCAGAAGGTCCTCCACACGGATCTTTTGCAGCTGCTTCAGTTCCAGCCTTCCATTCAGCCAGGTGTTCACTGGGGGGACCTCCATCACCTCCAGCCCCTGGTCCACCGCGAATTTGAAAATCTCGGTTTTTTCTGTGACTGCAATATCCCTGATGGCAAAGATCATGATCTCCACGTTGTGGCGCTCGATGAAATTCGTCTTCAGGCGCTCCGGCGCGAACACCGGGATGCCGTTCAGGTTTTTTCCCTGCAGCCTCTTGTTGTTATCCAGGAAAGCCACAATATTGAACTCGTTGGTCCGGTCACTTTCAATGACCCCCTTCATCAGCACCCCCATGGAACCTGCCCCGAAGATCACCACGTTCTTCTGGGGACCGGGCCTGAAAGAGACCAGTTCATACACCATCTTGATCAGGATCCTCATAATATACAGGAACCCGTTGATGGTAATGAAGTGGATCAGCAGGATGGAGACGGGAATGGTAAAGGTATCGGACCACCCGAGCATTCTTCCCGTGATAGTGAGGATCACCAGGACCGACAGGGCCGACGAGGTAGTGATGATCACATTGAAGATATCCCGGATGGTGGTGTGGCGGATCAGTCCCGTAAAGGACCGGTACAACAGTTCGAATCCGCAGTACACCGCGACGACCAGTCCGAGCTGCCGGAATGCCAGCGGAAAATCGATCGCTGCGCTCTCGAAGTTAAACCGCAGGTAATAGGCGATCAGAAAGGTGACCGCCACGGAGAAGGTATCGATCAGGAATACCATCCACCTCGGAAGGGAGTGCTTATTGAAGACGGCCTTTGCCTTCGTACGCAAAAATTCTATGGAATCGGGTTGATTCATCTGCATGGCTCATTCAAACACAATTGAAATTGCTCGAATTTCAGGTTCAATTTATGGGTTTCTACCCGCAATGAGCCCATCTGGTTACCCCTCTTTGATTGACCGGTTCGCTGGTTGGACTTGCTGCTTCTTTACCGGGTTAAACGCATGATTATCAGAAATTCCCAAAAGAAACGACCGGACGGTCATTCATCCGGTCACAGGATGCAATTCATAGGGGAAATGCACGATTTTGTCAAAAATGGCCCGGTGACGGGCCGGAAATCACAGGAGGGAAGGCCAGTGCTGGCATGCCGCGAATGAGGGAGCTCATCCATGAGCCTCCTGCGCCCTATTCCTCCAGATAATACAGCTTGATGTTGATATCGCTTTTGTCATCACAGGTGACGGACCCGTCGGTGGAGTAGCTGTAGGTGCCGTCATAACTGGCATACTCCTCATTGGCGAACGTGAGGTAATTGCATACCTCGGTGCCGGAGGCCCAGAACCAGTAGGCAGGGATGGTTCCGGATGCCCTGGATCCCCAGAAATCGATGTCCTCCCCAAGGAAGGTGAATTTTCTTGTATCGGAGAAGGTAATGGTCTCTGTGATGCTGTAGCCCACGACCCTGTAAGGGAAATTCTCCGGATCGAATTCGATGATGATGGTGCCGGAGGAGGTTCCGGTACCCTGCGGTTCTGACCAGGTGGCTGTGAAGGTGTTCCCGCTCATGCTCCCTTTCCTTGGCGTTCCGTCCAGCATCAGGACGGTCCCCTCACTGGAATCCCCGTAGTTGTCGGTGTATTGTGACCTGGCCTGCATCACCTCCACCAGCACATAATTGAAATCCTGCGGCGCTGTCTTCAGACTGGTCTCCAGCCATATGTTCATGGGTTCGCTCCTGGCGGGCTCGCTGGCGCTGTTGACCACCAATACGGCGATGGAGGAGTATCCGGCTTCCTGAAGCGTCTTCAACTCCGGGATGGTCAGGTTCGGAGCCTGGTCGAAATATTCAAAGTTGCCGTTCCGTATTCCGAATGCCATGGCGGTCACATAATCCATATTCAGGCTGGCCGGGCCAAGTTTCAGGTTCAGTTTCGCCTCTTTCTCGAACGCCGGGAAGAGAAAATTCACCTGGTAAAGCTTGGCCGAAAGATCCTCATAGTCAAAGTCATTGAATCTCACCGTGTCCTTTTCATGGAAAAAGTCGATCTGATCCATGTTCTTCAGGGTCTTCAGGAACTCTTCGGCGGGCACATCCACCAGCTGCCGGGTGAGGTAGTTTTTGAAAAATCCAGGCCACCAGACGTATTCAGGGTCCGGCAGGGCATTGATGATGCCTTCCATCGGTGTGCGTGACTCACTGTTCAGGGTCTCCAGAATAATCCGCTTCCAGATGCCCGGATCGCCGGGGTACCTTTGATCAATATGTTTAATAAAGGGGACCATCCCATTGGCATGATAGGTCTCCTTGATTGAAATTCTGCCGCCCAGGCCCGATTCCAGGATATCACTTCCCCCGTAAAGATCAATACCTGCCCGCATTCCGGTAAAGGGAGACATTCCGATCGTTGGAAACAGAGACTCTTTATAGGCAGTCATCCCTGAGAATTTCTCCTGCATATAATAGGTTGATGCAAATCCATACCAGTCGAGCCGGTCCCCGCGATACAGGTAATAGAGCAACCGGTACGCCCAGATATGGGCCCATGCACTGAGCTCCTGAGCAGATGCATTCACTAGCATCTCTCCCGACATATTGATCGAAATATCCAGAAAGTTATGATAGCGCGCCAGGGCATCCGATTCATCTACGCCCCCTTCGAGACTGGCCAGGGCTGGCAGTGATACCCCGGTAGGATTGGCATCCTGCTTTTTCTTCCCGGTGATCACAAAAGTTGGTCTGCCGAATAAGCTGGCTGCCGCGTCAAAAGCGGGCTTGTCCACCAGGCCCAATGCAAAATAGTGGTCCATAGCCTCCTCCATCTGCTGTGCAAGGCGATAGATCTCCTGCGGATCCAGGCTGGAATGATAGGTATAGTTGAAATGGACATCTTTATAGGTTGCCATGTATCCGACGCCGTAAACAACCATGATAAGACCGGGATAGAACAGGGTTGATTTGCGCGCTCCATCCGCGATCTCCTCTTCCTTGATCGGCGGGATGTGCGCAACAAGGTAACCGGCAGAATCAACAGCTTCAATAAGGGAATAGGTTACCGACTCTTCTTCATTCTCAGCAATATTATCCACTGATCCGAAAGCCAGATAGTTTTCACCACCGGGAGGGGTATCATATTTGATGCGAACATGGATGGGCCCGGATGTGCGGGATGGGAATCCTGAAATCCTGAAGGCCGGTGTGATCATGTTCTCACCGAAATCCCCGTTATAAACGGCCTCCTCTGACACCTTTACCGTATAGTTTTCATCAAAGGTGCCCGGGGGGATATTCATAAACAGGGTTCCGTTCTCGATGATCCCGCCCCCAGGTCCAATCTGCTTCTCCACCTGAATCTCCATTTGATCCGGGGGATCGATTTCTTCTTTAGGGCAGGCGATGAAAACCAGCGGAAGGATAAAAACAAGCCAGGTTCTTTTCATGGAGATCGCTGTTTGGGTTCAGTATTCTCTATAAACAAGGTCACATTTCAGCAAAATGGATGATGCAACTGATCAACAAGTTACATGATCCAGAAGAAAAATTCAAATACGGCCTATAGCGCCAGGTTTCTGGGAAATCACCGGGATACCGGAAAAGGGAGTGTTAAAAAACCGGAAATGTGGTCTAGGCGCTGCAACAACTCCGGTGCCAGAACTGTTATCCCTACAATAGAAGAGGCGATATTTAACGGGAACGAAAAGGTAAATCATATGATCAAGATACTGCTCATCACCATCATATTAGTCGGGATCGCGATTGCGGGTATGGGGATCCGGCTGTTGCTGGACCGGAAAGCCGAGTTTTCCGGAGGCAGCTGTCAGTCAGGTTCGAAAGCACTGGAGGACAAAGGGATCACCTGCGGATGCGGGGGTGGTCACTGTGTCAATGACCAGGAGGCTTGAAATTGAAATGGATATTCAGACCGAACCTAAACGCATGCCAGTTTCCAGCTCAGATGCGCCATTGAGGCGTTCAGCTCTGAACTGATCCTACTTCCAGATATTCCTCTTCTCCAGGCTGATCTTCTCGTTGAAGAAAATGTTGGCGATCGCCTCGAAATAGGAGGTGTGATCCGAGACATAGAACTGGTTCTCTCCTGCAGGGGAAGGGCTCAGAAGATCGTTTGAGACCAGCGCATCCTTTACCGCCTGGGCCACGATCCGGGCCGTGTCGAGCACATTCACATCGAAATTGTAGAACCGGCTGATCTGGTTGCGGATGATCGGATAATGGGTGCATCCCAGGATCAGCGAGTCGATGCCGTCCAGTTCCTTCCTTGAAAGGTAGCTCCGGATGATCGCGTTGGAGATGTCGTCGAATACGAATCCCTCCTCGATCATGGGCACCAGCAGGGGGGTGGCCAGGGAGTTGACCTGCGGCTTGGGGGCGTAATGGGATGCGGCGATCCCCTTTTCGTAGGCCCCCGAGGCGATGGTGGCCTTGGTCCCGATGATCCCCACGGAGCGGATGGTGCTCCTGGCCGAACAGACATGGTTCACCACCGGATCGATCACGTTCAGCACGAGCGCCTTCTCCCCCACGTGTTGCTTCACCTCGTCAAAGGCATTGGAGGAGGCGCTGTTGCAGGC
>CAZNSZ010000082.1:0-11139 GCA_964575865.1 uncultured Bacteroides sp.
GGAGTGCACGGGTGGGCTACCCCTTTAACATGCCGGCCGTGGTGGGATCCACCACCACGCCCGTCACCCTGGCCCCCATGTTTGCGCACCATGTGGCTGACGGGGAGGAGAAGCAGGAACTGATGGCATACATGCAGGCCACCGCCGATTACTTCCTGGGGAACAATCCCCTCAATACCTGCTGGATCACCGGAACAGGGGAGCGCTCCCCCCGGAGGTTGCTGCACCTCGATTCCCGTTACGACAGGGATGGCATCGATCCGTACGTGCCCGGGCTGGTTCCCTATGGCCCCACCCGGCACGGGGATCATTTCCTGGGAGAGGACGCACAGGGCCCCTGGGATGCCGATTTCGCCAAGATCCGCTCCTACCCGGACCGGTATGAATGGCCCGTTTCGGAACTATGGTTCGACAATCCCTATTCGGTCCTGGACGGCGAATTCACCGTTCACCAGACCATAGCCCCGGCTGCTGCCGGCTACGGCTTCCTGGCAGGGGATGCCGCCCTGCCATTTGTTCCCAACCAGGAACCGCAGCTCCTCTTTGCAACGCCCCTTTCAGACATCACCATTGATGAGAGGGACACCCTGAACCTGGCGGTAACAGTGACCGACGACAGGGGGATCGACCGGGTAGAATACTACCTGGACCACCACCTGCTGGCCCGGGCGTCCGTCCCCCCGTTCGGATTGCAGCTCCCCGGGAAGGACCTGCCCGGAGGTGCCTTCCGGCTCAGTGCCAGGGCTGTGGATACGGACGGGAGCGAAACTCTTGCGGGCGGCCCATTGCTGACCGTGGCGCATCCCTATGCCCCCATGCTAATCCCCGATCAGCCGGGGGACACCCTTTTGCAGGGCCAACCTCTTGATGTCCGGGTGGAGATTCCCGGGATCGCCGAAACAGGCGCCTCCCTGGTGGAACTTTACCTGAACGGAATGCGGGTGGAGGGAGAGGGGACAACCCCCTTCGAATTCCGGATCGACAGCCTTCATCCCCTGTTCAACCAGCTGAAAGCGGTGGTGACCTACATGGACGGATTCCAGTCTGCCGCCACACTTGAGCTGTATGCAAGGCCAGGAGTTGCAGGGATTTCCTTTAAAAAAAAAGAGATTGAGATCCATGCCGGGGAATACGCCTTCCTCGAATATGAGCTCTTTCCACCGGAGGCGGCAAACCGGCAGGTGGAGTTCCGTTCCCTGAACGAACCCATTGCCACAGTGAATGAAGAGGGGAGGATCAGGGCCGTGGCAGAGGGAGCGGCACAGGTGGTCGTATCCACCCTGGAAGGAGGTTATACCGATACAGCAGAGGTAACCGTTCTTCCGGCGAGGAGGGAAGGGCCCTTTCATGGCTCGGCGGCCATCCTTCCCGGGATCATCGAAGCCGAGGATTTCGATTTCGGGGGAGAGGGCAGGGCCTACCATGACCTTTCTCCGGGGAACAGTGAAGCGGTCTACAGGCTGGAGGATGTGGATGTGGGCACTTCCTATGACGGAGGCCCCGCCTACCACGTCACATCCGTTCAGCCGGGAGAATGGCTGAACTATACCGTCTATGTGCCGGAGTCAAACCTGTATGACCTGAACCTCCGGTATACTGCCGGTTCGGGAGATCCGGTGGTTACACTCCGGTCCAACGGAACCAGCCTCCGCACCTTCGCACTACCGGAGGTGGGGTGGTACCCATTCAGGGACCATCTGGAGGAGGGGATATCCCTGGAGGAGGGAGAACAGGTGGTGTCCCTCCTTTTCGACAACGGGGCCCTTACCCTCAACCACCTGGAGTTCTTCTGCGAATCCTGTACCCATGTCCTGCCGCGGGACCTTCGCCTCAATGTCCACAACCTGGATATCGCAGTGGGAGGGAGGGTGGAACTCCGGGCGGAGGTGTTCCCCTCCGACGCCACCAATCAGCTGGTATTCTGGGAAGTGCAACACGACAGCATCGCATTTGTGGATCCCTCGGGCAGCCTCGTTGCGCTTCAAACCGGGGAGACCCGGGTGGTGGCCATCAGTGACGCCCGGTCACTGACCGACACCTGCTACGTCAGGGTGCTGGAGGAGCGCACCAACAGCCCCGGACTGGCCTATGAGTATTTTGAGGGAACCTGGGAGAAGGTCCCTCCTTTCGAGCAGATGGACCCGGTACTCTCGGGAACGGTACCCAATGTGGACCTCTCCCCGGCCATTTCGGACGACTATTTCGGCTTCCGTTTCTATGGGGAGATTCGCATATCCGAGGCAGGGACCTACCGGTTCTACACTGCCTCTGACGATGGCAGCCTGCTGTTCATCGATGGTCTGCGGGTGGTGGACAATGACGGGGCCCATGCCACCATCGAACAGGGCGGCGAAATCGAACTGGACACGGGCTGGCACCAGCTGGAGGTGGTCTACTTCGAGATTGCCGGCGGGGCTGTCCTGGAGGTCTCCTACGAGGGGCCCGGCATCCCCAGGGGAGCCATTCCGGACAGCATCCTGGGCCGAAGGGTGATCGGAGCTGAACTGGTTCCCCTGCAGGGGATCATGCTGCCCGATACCCTGCATGTCCCCCTGGGAACTTCCCTGCTGATCCCCCTTACCCGCCTGCCGGATGATGCTTCCGACGGAAAGGTGGAGTTCTATTCCGATGCGCCTGAAATCGCTGTACCCAACAGTTTTGGTTACATCCGGGGAGTGAGCGGGGGAACCGCCCGGCTCACCGCGGTCTCCCGCGAAGGATCCTTCCGCGATTCAGCCCTGATCTCGGTCTTCAACGACACCCCGTCCATTTACTGGACCTATCCGGCCCAGGGAGTTCATGTGGCCGATACCGCCCGTATCCCGGTGGGCTTTGTGGCCGAAGACACCATCGGAGGGATCGCCGGGCTGACGCTGTTCCTGAACGGGGAACCATTTCTGACACTGCCGGCCGGGGTTCCTTCCTTTCTGCTGGATCCACTTCCCGAAGGATCCCACCAATTGATGCTGGAGGCGGAAGACAGGCACGGACAGAAGGGCCGTTCCGGATTGTTATCCATCGTGGTTGACTCGCCGGGTACCGGCTTGTTTCGCCTGCCGGACATGCCCGCAGAGATCAGAGCCATCCCCAATCCCTTTACGGAAAATCTTATTTTCAGTATCTTCCTAGGAGAACCCGCCACCTTAAGCCTGGCGATCCATGACCTGACCGGATCGTTGGTCTATTCCTCCCCGCCCTGGAATTTTCGCTCCGGTCAAACCACGGTGGAGTGGGACGGGAACCTCCCGGACGGAAGCCGGGTTCCTGCAGGTATCTATCTCTGCAGGTGGCGCATCCAGGATGCCACTTCGACCCGTGATGTGTTGCTGAAAGTGATCGGGCAGTGAGATTTGGTCCCGGTGACTGGAATGTCCCCGTTTCCGGGTAGGGCAATCGTCCAAAATTTCCTATTTTTATTCCCTGTACAGGGGATGCATGGGAGCATTGAAGAAAAAAAGCCTGCTGGGGCCGCTTTTCCTTTTTCTGTGTGGTTTCGGCACACTGTCGGGGCAGCGGTCGGAGATCCGTTTTCACCACCTCGGAGTGGATGAGGGGCTGAGCCACAGCCTGGTTCTGGCCATGGCCGAGGACAGCCTCGGATTTCTGTGGTTCGGTACACAGGACGGACTGAACCGGTTTGACGGCTATGAATTCCGGACCTATTACAAGGGAACCACCGGAAGGATGCCCTCCGACAGCTGGATCCGCGGACTCTACATGGATAGCCACAACCAGCTGTGGATCTGGTACAACGGATCGGGACTCGAGCGGTATGATCCAGTCAGTGAGACCTTCAGGCGGTACGAAGCCGATCCGGAAAGGCCCGGTTCCATCTCCAGCACCACCAACACCACGGGAGCCTCCCTGAATTATGAGGATTTTTTTGAGGACTCGGACGGCACGCTTTGGATCGGCACCGAAAACGGACTGAACCGGTACATCAGGGAGGCCGACACCTTTGAAGCGTTTCTTCACGATCCGGGCGATGAGGGGAGCCTCAGCCACTGGCAGGTCAATGCGATTTCAGAAGATGCCATGGGATCCCTCTGGATCGGCACTCCCGAAGGGCTGAACCGGCTGGATCGCCATACCGGCGAGGTTGTCCGCTATATGGAGCAACCCGGAAGCAGCAGTCATCTCAACAGCCACCTCGTCAGCCAGTTGTTTTCACATCCCGACGGATCGCTCTGGGTGGGAACCTCCCGCGGGGGACTCAACATCATTGAAGATCCCTACGCCGAAAGCCTCAGGGTGGACCACCTCATCACCACTCCCCTGAATCCCCATATGGAACCGTCGGTTTACAGGATCCTGCTGACATCCAGGGGAAAGATGCTTGTAGGAACGGAAAACGGGCTCTATGAGGTGGAACGGCAGGAGAACGGGTACCGGGAACGCCTGATCCCGGAGAGCCGGGGGATCCGGGTTACCGAGCTGCTGGAGGACTCCAGGGGAACCATCTGGTTTGGCTCAGGACACCTCACAGAAAACAACCTTTTCCTGCTCTCCCCGGACCTCCAGCAGGTGGAGGCCTTCGCCTATCAGGAATGGGATCCCTATGTCTTCATGGGAGGAAAGGTCCAGTTCCTGCATGAGAGCAGGACCGGGCTGGTTTGGATCGGCACCGAAAAGGACGGGTTGTACTGGGTGGACCTCAATGCGAGGGAGTTTAAGACCATGGACGATTATCCGGAAAGGGGGTACTATATTTCGGACAATGAAGTCTATTCCATATTTGAGGATGACCGGCAGAACCTCTATGTGGGGACCAAGCGGGAGCTGAACCGGATCAACCTCAGAACAGGGGAATGGTACGGATTCGACAACCGGTATAACCTGAAAAGGAACCTTGCCTATGAATACAGCACAGAGCTGCCCGCCCAGCTGATCGGAGTGATCAAGCAGCATACGGACGGAAGGATCTGGATGGGCTCGTTTGACTACAAAATCAGCCTGTATGATCCTGATAAAGAACAATTCCTCAACTTTCATTATCATCCGGACGATTCCACCTCCTTCCTGCCCTGGTCGCTCCGTTCCATCTGTGTGACCCGCGACCAGCAGGTGTACTTCGCCTCCATGGGGCATGCCTTCTGCCGGCTCGGACCGGACGGACTCTCCTTCGAATATTTTCCGGTGGTGGAGACCGGCAATCCGGCAGGGACAAATGATGAGCTGATTCAGTATATATTTGAGGACCGGACAGGGATCCTCTGGCTGGGAACCCTCAACGGGGGGCTTAACAGGTTCGATCCGGCATCGGGCAGGTTCACGCATTTTGTCAATGATCCCGGCAATCCCGCTTCCCTCTCCAACAACCGGGTCAAGTGCATCCTTGAGCCAGAAATACACGGTGAGGAGATCCTCTGGATAGGGACCAATAACGGGGGATTGAACAGGTTTGACAAGTCAACAGGTAGCTTCCGGTCCTTTGCCATCAAGGACGGAATGCCAAGCAATACCGTCCACGGTATCCTGGAGGACAAGGTGGGCAACCTCTGGCTCAGCACCAACAGGGGACTTGTTCAGTTTGATCCCGTTCTGGAAAAGGTCAGCAATGTGTTCACACAGGAAGACGGGCTGGTGGGAAATGAGTTTAACGAGGGAGCATTTTTCAAGAACAGTGACGGGATCATGTATTTCGGGGGCACCAACGGACTGAATTACTTCAATCCGGAGGAGATCAAACAGAAATCCACCTATTCCGCCCCGGTGGTCATTACCGGATTCTCCCTTGCCGGTACACCGGTATTGCCCAATGATACCATCAACGGCCGGGTGGTACTGGAGCGTTCCATATTGTTTACCCGTGAGATCAATCTGACCCACCGGGACCGCTTTCTCTCCTTCAGTTTCGCCAAGCTTGATTTTTCCGCGCCCAACAAGGTGAAGTACCGGTACAAACTGGACGGATTCGAAGAACAATGGAACGAGGTGGATGCCAGCCAGCGCTACATCAGTTACACCAACCTGCCCAGCGGCAGTTACCAGCTGCAGCTTGCAGGGACCAACAGCGACGGGAATCTTTCCGATGTGACTGCCCTGACCATCAACATGCTTCCCCCGTTCTGGGAGACCGGCTGGTTCAGGCTGCTGGGGGCCATGGTGATCCTGATGACCTTCCTGCTGATCCTGCAGGTCCGGACCCAGATCCTGAAGAACCAGAAAAGGGTACTGGTGCAGGAAGTGGAGGCAAGGACCAAAGACCTGAAGGAGGCGAACCGGCTGCTGGAAAGCCAGAAGGACGAGATCCAGGTGATGGCCCAGAAGCTTCATGAATCGGACCAGCTGAAGCTGAAATTTTTTACCAACATCTCTCACGAGTTCCGGACCCCGCTGACCCTGATCATGGGACCCACCGAAAAACTGCTGAACAGAGACCGGTACGACGATGTTCCTGCCGTGAAACAGGAACTGGAGCTGATGCACCGGAACCAGCGCCGCCTGTACAGACTGATCAACCAACTCCTGGAAGTCCGAAGGGTGGAAGCAGGAAACCTGAAGCTCACAGTGGCCGAGGACGATATCGCCCTGTATCTGGGTACCATTCACCGGCTGTTCATGCCCTATGCGGAGAAAAAGGAGATCGGCTTCCGGTTTGCTTCCGATCCGGATTCCATCCGGATGCTGTTCGATGCCGACAAGATCGAGAAAATCTTTTACAACCTGCTTTCCAATGCCTTCAAGTATACCCCCGTCCGGGGAAACATCCTGTTCGAGGTGGATACGGTGGACCAGGATGGAAAGGAGTGGCTGCGGGCATGTGTGAAGGACTCGGGCCCCGGGATCGACCCGGAGCACCTGCCGCACATTTTCGAGCGGTTTTACCAGATCACCAAGAAGCACCATTCGGGCAGGTTCAGTTCCGGGATCGGCCTGTCCCTTTCCAGGGACCTGGCGGAGATTCACCACGGGCGGATTGAAGCCATGAGCGGCACAGATGGCACCTGTTTCACGGTCTACCTGCCCCTTGACCGGGAAGCATATTCCACGGATGAGATGCTGGCGGAACCGGATACCGACCCGACCATGGAGTACATCAGTTCAATGCTGGAGACCTATGAGTATACAGGGGGCGTTCAGCCGGATAAGCCCCTTGTGGGTGATGTGATGTTCCGCATCCTGGTGGTGGAGGACAACCTGGATATGCAGAAATTCCTCTATGACCAGCTGAGCGAGCAATACCATGTGACCCTGGCAAAGGACGGGATGGAGGGGCTCCAGCTTTGCTTGGAAACACTTCCGGACATGATCCTGAGCGATATCATGATGCCTGAAATGGATGGACTGGAGTTTTGCAGGAAGGTGAAGGAAAATGTACTGACCAGCCACATTCCCATCATCCTCCTGACGGCCAGGTCGGGAACGGAAAACCAGGTCATCGGGCTGGGAGAGGGGGCTGACGATTATATCACCAAACCCTTCCATCCGGAAGTGCTGCAGCTGAAGATCAGGAACATTCTTGAGAACAGGCGGCTGCTGGCCAGGAAATTTGAGGATGCAGCCAGTTACATTCCGGAAAACATCCACATCAGCCAGATCGATCAGGGTTTCCTGGAGAAGCTGATCAAGCTGGTGGAGGACAACATCGACGACAGCGAGCTTTCAGGCGATTCGATCGCTTCCGAAATGGGGATGAGCAAAGGGAACCTGTATAAAAAGCTGAAGTCCCTCACCGGAATGACCGTCAATATCTTCGTCAGGAACATCCGCCTCAAGGTCGCTGCCCGGTTACTGAAGCAGGGAAACTACAACATTTCGGAGATCGCCTATGCGGTGGGATTCAACAACCCGAAGTACTTTTCCACCTGCTTCAGCGAATTGTTCCATATGAGCCCGAAAGAGTACATGAAATCAGGACAGGATACGGGCCGGTCCTGATGTTTATTCCACACGGAAACTGCGGATCGCTTCCCCTGCATGTCCATCCGCATCCACCACCCTGACCACAATGTCGTACCGGCCCTTGCTGTCCGGGGCGATCCACTGCAGTGCATTTGTTTCTCCTCCCCGGTAGGTGTAGTGCGGATTCACATACAGGGTGTTCATGACCAGCGGGATGTGGTCCTCCTCCATCGCCCGCTTATCGGGCCGGAAGGCATGCTTTTCCGCCGGAAGCCCCCGGCAGGGAAACCGGACCAGGGACCCGGACAGTTCCGGCGGCAGGTAATCTCCGCTGAGGGAGCGGATATCGATGATCCCGTCCATGACCAGGTCCTGCAGAAAATACCGGCTGCATTTGAACCGGATTTCCTTCAGCTGCGAAGGATCGAGCTGCAGCAGGATCCCAGGATCCGTGAACGGCACTCCATCAAGCAGGTAGAGGGGGGAGTCGCCAATGACCCGGTTGGTTTGCCGGTCCACAAGCCGGACATGGTATCCGTCGCCGTTCCTGATCAGCAGCACACTTTTTCCCAGTTCCCGGAACACCTCCTCCATCACGGGCAGGCTGATATAGTCCTCCATGACGATCACCTGGTCATAGGAGCCGAAAAGGGCAGGGGGACGGTCTTCATTTTTCCATGCCGTATCGTGCGAAATGCCATAGGTACTGTTGACCTGCTGAACCACCAGAAGTTCCCGGAACAGAGCCTCCATCCCTTCCATGGGGGGAATCAGGTCCAGTTCGGGCAGTGCATCATCGGGAAATTCATCTTCCGGCAGGATCATGGCCTCCTGGTCCGGTTCCATGAGCCGGACCATACCCTCGGTTCCGTTCTGACGGAATCCAGCGGCGATGAAGTACCTGCCCAGTGAATCGGTCACGGCAGCATAGAGGCTGGGGGCCGATTCCGGGAAAGCGATCAACAGCCTGCGCCCCGGCAATGGCACCCCCGTTGACCGGTGCGTCACAGTTCCGGCAACCACCTGCCCCTCCGTTTCGGGAAGGTGCCTGATAACCCGCAGCTCCCGTGAAGGAAAGATTCCCTGCTGACCTGAACCGGCGATCCTGAGCAGATCGGTCACCTCCGGGATCCCCGGCGGAAGTTCCATTCCCGCAAGTTCCGGGACGATTGCTCCAGGCTCCAGGTTCCAGACCGGGGATCCGGCGAGGTTCCCGGCAAGACCGGTTCCCGCCCTGGCGACCGAGACCGACATGATTGCCCGGTCAGGTTCACCCTCCGCAAGGGAGAGCTGCAGGTCAACCGAAACGGTGTCGCGGGGCGCATACCGGTCCCGGAGGTTTGCCATTGAAACCGCCACAGCGCCGGGTGATCCCACCCGGAAGTTTCTCACGGCCAGCAGGGTTCCCCGGGATTCGTATACAACGACCTGGTTCGGACCCTCGGCCGTTTCTGAGCCGGTAAACTCCAGTACCTTCACACCCGATGCCGGGAACTGTTTCCTGATCAGCTCGCCGCGCCTGTTTCGCAGGAGTACCGCAACTTCCGGCACCTTCTCCTCCCTGTTTTGACCGAACCGGAGGATCACCCGTACTGCCCCGTTCCCATCCTGAACCACCTCCAGGGCACATCCGGACTCCAGGGACTCCGGAAGAAGGATCTCCCGGGTTCCTGTTCCGGTCTCCGGAAGGGCATCCCCGCCTGTCTGGTCCACTGCCAGAGGAGTTACCCGGTAACGGATGCCCGCCCGCGGATTCAGGCGAAAACTGCCGATGCCGGGATGCAGTGTCCGTACTTCCCTGGAATCAGGGGCATCCCCGGTGATGCCCCTGCCGGAACCCGATAGCACCCCTTGGAAGCCCACCGGTTTGCCTTTTCCATCGGTCACGGTAAACACCACGTGGTTCTCCACCCCTGCCACAAGGGTCCCGCCTTCCGGATAGAACCGCACATGGTAGCCGCGGTCAGGGGAATCAGAAGGGTCCCTGAACGGTGGGGAGAAGGTCTGCTCCGGAACAACCTGTCCGGAATTCCCCTTCTGCTTCAGCGGCATGGCGGGATCGATGATCACCAGGGGGGTGTAACAATAGGCCCACGGTCCGTCGTTCCGCTGCCAGCTGGTGCAGGTGCGCATCAGGTAAGGCCCGCTGGCGCACTCCGCAGGGATCCGGAGGACACCCGCACCCACACCGTTCACCAGCCGCACCTTCTGTCTGGCCATTGCACGGCCATCGGGATCAAACAGTTCGAGGGTGGCCAGCTGGCTGAGCCTGGAAGGGGATCCGGTGATGGTTTCCGTGCAGTAAACAGTGAACCAGATCTGTTCACCGGAGAGGTATAAATTCCTGTCCGGGTGGACGAAGATTTTTTCCTGGAAAGCGATCCACTGGCCGGCGACCGGCTGGCTGAATCCGGCGCACCAGGAACTCATCAGGAGGAACAGGACCGTTGTTTGTTTGATGTTCATTTCCTGCCTTTTTTTACGGTTCATCCGGCCAGTATTCGGGTCGCTGGTTGCTGCCTGAAAAGGTGCACCTGAAACAGGCAGGGGACTCGGTGTAAATCTTGAACAGGGTATTGCCATCCACATACTCGTCCACGAATTCAAAACCATTCTCGATAAAATAGGCCATTTCAGCCGGGTTGGAGGTCTCATAGAACCTGCAGCTTTCAAATCCGCCCGGTATGTAGAGGCCCTCCGGGAGCTCTTCCCGGCCGATGAACAACCGGCTGGTGGAGACGCCGCATGCCTGGAAAAGCCCCAGCACAGGGATTTCACCCCCCGGAAGGTGGGTCATGTTGCCCTCCACCTGCTGCGGGATGGGATCGAACAGGGTCCCTGTGTTCCGGCTCACATCCTGCAGCTCCTTCCAGTAATGGTATGCTTCGGGATCAAGGGCAAACTGTCTGACCAGTACGCTGTAACGGATGGCCAGCCTGTTATCGGTTGTTCTGATGGTGAAAAGCGGCTGGTTATCAAGGACATCGGCCGTGAGGTGATCGGTGGTGGCGATGGTGATCTGGCTCGACAGGCTGGACCTCCAGCACCGGTGCTCCCCGGGATAGAACGATGAGGTGATGGGGGTGAGGAATTCCCAGGTTTCCAGCCACTCATACCGGTAGTAGCGGGTGGCACCTGCGGGATCATGGGTATTGACACTGATCTCCACCCCGGTCGTTTCGCCCTCTTCCTGTTCGCCAGGAAGGACCTTCAGTGAACGGGAGAGGCTGTCGATCTCCGGAGCCGGTTTGAGCACCACCCAGTCCGATTCGTACGCTTCGCCATCCGCGGTTG
>CAZNSZ010000082.1:11239-18519 GCA_964575865.1 uncultured Bacteroides sp.
TCAGGAACATCGGGAGCAGGATTCCGGTCAGTATGGTCTGAACCACATGCCTCATGGACCTAGAATTTAAAGTTATAAGTGAGGGTGATGACAGGCCTTGTGAAGACCGAGAGCCGGTAGCCCTGTACATTTTTTTCCTCGCTGATGAAATAGATGGAATAGACGTTGTCCCTTCCGGTCACGTTGTACACCGATAAGGACCAGGAGCTGTGGGCCAGTTTTTCGGAGCGCAGGTTCCCCTCCAGGTTTACAGCGAGATCCCACCTGAAGTAATCGGGGATCCGGTATTCATTCCGGTAGGTGTAATGGATCAGGGTCATGTTCCGCACGGTATACCTGGCAGTGGGATAGGTGATCGGCCGCCCGGTGCTGTAGATGAGGTTGGAGGAGATGCTGAACCTCCGGGAAAACCTGTGGTTCAGGACCATGGCAAAATCATGGGGTTTGTCATGGTTGGCCGGGAACCATTCGCCGCCGTTGATCCTGTCCGCCGGAAATTCACTGTCGGCACGCACCAGGATCCGTGAATAGGCATAGCTGATCCAGCCGTTCAGTTTGCCTGTGGAACGCTTCACCATCAGCTCCACCCCATACCCCCTGCCGGTGGCATTGATCAGGTCCTGCTCCAGGAAATCATTGAGCAGAAGCTGCGCCCCTCCCTTGTATTCGATCATGTTCCTGATGTGTTTGTAATAGAGCTCCAGGGAAGTTTCGATGCGCTGGCTCCGGAAATCCTGGTAAAATCCGAAGGCCACCTGGTCCCCCGTCTGCGGCTGGATATTCGGATCGCTCAGCTTCCAGGTATCTGTGGGCGAAATGGAGGAGGTATTGGACAGCATGCTCAGATACTGCCTTAAACGGTTATAGCTGAGTTTGACCGAGCTGTTCGGGGTTACCGTGTACCGGAGGTTCAGGCGCCACTCCGGCCCCGTGTATGTCTGGACAAATGCCCCCGGACCGTACCGGACCGTATCCTTCAGGTGGACCGGATCGAGGGGAACATCCGGATAGTAGCGGTGGACGGTTTTTGGTCCCAGGTAGTTGTAAATGGAATAGCGGATTCCCGCAACCAGCGAAAGCTCCGGTGTGATGCGGATCTCATCGCTGAAGTAGAGCGCTGTTTCAAGTGCCTGTTCCCTCTCAAGCTCCAACGGTGCCACCAGGGAATTTTCACCGATGGGTTGGTAGGAGCCCGGGTGCATCCGGTAGTGGATCAGATCGATCCCGAACTGCATGCGGTGATCCGGTGAAGGGAAATAGCTGAATCCTGCCTTTCCCTCCGCCTGCGCCACCCGGTATTCCATGGAAAACGCCTGGTCTTCCTTCCCCTCGCTGGAGATCCGGTAGTCATAGGAGGAGAACAGTCCGGTGAATTTTCCGATGAGTTTGCTGGTGAAAATGTGCTTCCAGCCCGCCACCACACTGGCGTTGGCATAGTGGTAGGAGGTGTCCGAGTTGAGCCGGAAGTAGTCGTTGCTGTAGTACGCGCTCAGCTCCACCTGGTTGTTCTCGTTCAGGTCCCAGCTGATTTTGCCGTTCAGGTCATAGAAGGAGGCATCGCTGTTCTGGATGGAGGGATCGTTGATCCGTTTCAGTATCCAGTCGGAATAGGTGCTCCTTCCCCCGGCAATAAAAGAGGCTTTGTCCCTTACAATGGGCCCTTCCAGCACCAGCCGGCCTGTGATGGGGCTGATTCCGCCCTGTCCCGAGAAAGATTTACGGTTTCCGTTCCTGGTGGTGATGTCAAAGACCGAGGAGATCCTCCCTCCGTATTCGGCGGGGATCCCGCTTTTGAACAGCTTGAACTCCCTGATGACATCGGGATTGAATGCCGAGAAAAAACCGAACAGGTGGGAAGTGTTGAACACCGGTGCCCCATTGATCAGCACCAGGTTCTGGTCGGTGCTTCCCCCGCGCACATTGAATCCCGAGGCTCCCTCTCCCACAGACTGAACCCCCGGCAGCAGGAGCGCCGCCTTCAGTACATCCGCCTCGCCCATGGATGCCGGCATCTGCCGGATGGTCCCCACATCGATCTTATTCATCCCCACCTGCATCCCGGATACGTTCTGGTATTTGTCAGCCGTGATGACTACCCCTTTGAGCTGGGTGATCTTCTCCTCCATTTCAATGTTCAGGGCCCCTTCTCCCGAAAGCTGGATCATGCGCTCTTCCAGTTCCTTTCCGATGCTCCGGTAGGAGACCAGGTGCCGTCCCTTCCGGAGAGCGATCACATAGTACCCGTTGGCATCCGTGGTCACACCCCGCTGCTGATCCTCGCTGTACACCACGGCCCCGATCACCGGTTCCCCGCTTACCGCTTCCCTCACATAGCCGCTCAGAATGGCCTCACCACCGCCTGGCTCCCCGGACCGGCCGATCACGATCAGCTGGTTCTCCCCGTGAGCAAGCGGCCCATTCTCCTCCCCGGGGGATGTGGATTCCTCATAGGTGATGATGGCCCCTGCAGAGCGGGATGAATCAGCCGTTGAGAAACTGATCAGCCGTTCAGGATCCACCGATCCGGAAGGGAACAGCACAATCTGCCGGTCCATCACACGGTAACCGATCCCGTGCGGGGAGAGTGTCCGGTCAAGCAGCGGAAGCAGATCTTCATCTTCCTCCAGCTGCACCACGCACACCGAATCGATCCATTGGTCCATGTAATAAAACCGGACCGGGAGTGACGATTCAATCCTTTTGACAAATGCTGGAAATGGTTCACCGTGGTGCATCCCCCGGACTACCCATTTTTCCTGTGGAAATCCCAAGAAAGAGATTGCCGCCAGCAGGAGAAGGAGGGCCAGCCTTTTCATGGTTGAAGGGAATTGTAATGGTCGACCACCTGCCGGTATCCTTCAACCCGGCCGCCCCGAAGGATCACCTGGTGGTCCCGGATGAACTGCTTCACCGGTTTTTCATGATCATTCAGGACCCGGAGCAATCCCCTCCTCCCGTTGATCCTCTGCAGCACCCCCCCCTTCAGGATGTAGACATGGTCCACTGCAGTGAATCTTCCGCTGGCCGTGGAGGGTGGGTCATACTGTTTGATCCGTTTCACGTACAGGGAGGCATTCCCTGTGCAGATCTCTTCATAAAATCCTGGTTCAGCCAGGGATGTGCGCTTTCCCTCCACGGCTGTTGCAGGTTCCCGGATATGAATGAACCGGCGTCCAGACATAGAGAACCAGTCAATGGTTTCCCCGTTCAGGATCACCCCGTAGGTCCCTTCTTCCCGGATCAGGTGATAGATGAGCAGATCCCTGTACATATCATACCTGAGCAGCAGCCCCCGGTAGGTGTCGCCCCCGGACCGCACCGAACCCTCCGTCCACAGCCCGTCTCCAAGGAACGGATGTCCGTCGGTTCTTGGATAGGCATCCTGGTAAAGTGTTCCATTGATGAAAAGGCGATCTGAACCGGTGGCCTGTTCGACCACCATTCTCAACAGCGCTACCGGGTCTCCTGAGTCTGTCCGGTTCTGTCCCGCACTCCAGGACAGCGCCCCCGACAGGAAGCACCCCAACATGATCCGTTGCACGCAGAATTCGGGCATCCTGCCCCAAAATTAGCAAATTGTCCACCCCGGCAGTCTGACGGATTGTAAGAATGTTCTGCTATTGTCAACCCGGGGGAGAAACCTTCATCATACCAGATAAAATAAATGGGATTCAATTTAGTGGACCTTTTCATTAATGCAGCATACCAGGAGTGGATGGTTTCTCTCTACTTTTAGCATAACTCCTGAACACCGGCGTGACACCATTCAAAAAAATAGCCAATCAGCAGGGAAAGGAACTGCTCCTGATCCTCCTGCTGGCCGCCCTGATCTTCCTCTTTCTTTTTGTTCTGGTGTGATCCCGCGGCCAGCTCAGGGTTCAACGGGAAAGTACCCCTCCTCCATCAGCGGGATCAGGGCCAGGAGGCCCCCCCAGGAATAGAAACTGTCACTGTTCCGCACATCGTCACCCACACCGGTCTCCGCGTTGTAGTTCTCGTGAACGCGGCGTTTCCCGTTCCATTCCCCCAGGATCAGGTTCAGTGATTTCTCCGACAGGATGCGGCGGGCCTCCGGAAACTGGTAATTCCTCAGCCCCATATATACCAGGAAATTCATGGGTGGCCAGATCCTGCCCCGCCAGTAGGTGTTGTCGGGATAGGCGGGGTTGTTCCTCGCGATGGAAGGCATCATCCACTCCCCGTAGAACTCCTCCGGGTTTAAGAAGTGTTCACTGATCATCCGCTCAGCCTGCTCCTGGGTGGCTGCCTTGGCCAGCAGCGGGTAGAAATGGGTGGGGGCCAGGTGCGGTGTGAAGGCTCCGGTCACCAGGTCCCTGTCCCGGAAGATCCCCGACTGCTCGTCCCAAAGCTCCTGCAATTTCACCGAGTAGGTTTCCGATCGTTGCTTCAGCTCTTTTACATCCTCGCTTTTCCCCAATATCGCTGCTATTTCTGCCAGGTAATTGCAGTCGGCCACATAGAGGGACATGAGTCCCACCGATGCGAGATCGAGCATTTCCTTTTCTTCATTAAAGACGGCCCCGTCGAACAGGGGCGAGTTGTCCAGTCCCGATTCCCATTTGGCTGCCTGCAGGGTGTGGCCGTTCATTCCCCGGGGGTGCCTGTCCGATCCCCAGGAGAGGTACCCCTGGTTGTTGCGTTCCCGGTCCCACCAGCGGTTCCATGTCAGCAGGTTGTCGTACACCGCCTCAAGGAACCATTTTTCGGGGTATCTGTCATGGATCAGCTTGCAGACCATGCTACCCACCGGCGGCTGTGAGCGGTCAAATGACTTCAGGCCGTTGGACGCCTCCACATTCGGGATGAATCCCCGCTCGGTGATGGCACTGGTAATGGCAATGGCATTGGAAAAGGCCAGCTCCCTGAAATCAACAGCGGCCATCAGAGCAGCGAAATAGGTGTCCCAGTCGAAGATGATGTAGCCGCTCCATGCTTCGTTCCAGATCCGGCTCACGGAAGCAATGCCCCGGTCATTCTCCGCATCGTAAAAGAGGTTCCATGCCATCACCGTCTGCATGGCCTCGTAGGCACCGGACAACCCCCCATACTTTTCGGCGGACCTGTCGTAGGACTTTCCCTTTTCCTCGATCAGCGCTTCGATCTCCTCCATGGTTTTCTCTTCACCTGTATACACCGCCACTTGCTCATCCGAATAGAACGACAGGTAGGGCGTATTCAGCGGAAGGGCGATGTTCCTGTCCTCTGAAGTGGCAACAACCGTCACGGATCCCGATTCAAACTGGGCGGTGATCGCTGGCCCGTTCTTTTGGAGAACGCCCGGTTTGTTCCACAGCATTCCGGTTTTAAATGCCAGAATATGGGGATTCTCAGGGGATTCGAGGGGGGTGTAAAGCATGTAGAAATCCGCTCCGCTGGTGGCTGTTCTCACCTTCGCTTTCTGACCTTCCCAGTGAACCTCCAGCTCCGTATAACTCCCGTCATAGGCGTGCCTTCCGGGATAAATCTTCTCCGGAAAGTTCACCTTCGGGCTGGCGATATAGCTGTCCCACAGCCAGTAAGGGCCGCCCTGGCGTTTGCGCAGGAGGAGCTGGATATTCAAACCCTCCGGCATCTTCACATGGGAGAGCACGCTGGGGTTGTTCCATGTGTTCCATCCGTCGAGCAACTGCAGGGTATTCTGTTTGACGGGATCACCGGCTTCCGGTATCCGGTCCCCCGGGTTACAGGAGAGGAACAATGCGAGTGTGGCTGAGAGCAGCCTGAATAGTGACTTCATTGCGGTCTGGTTTTTAAATTATCCCCGATAGCACCACGCCATCCTTCGTCGCGGATGGCCATCATTTCCCGGACGATGGCCGGATTCTCACCGGCAATATCCACCAGGTTCAGGGGATCCCTGATCCTGTCGAACAGAAGGATGCTGTCGCCTGCAAAATCGATGAGGGTGTATTCTTTTGTTTTGATCCCCACGATCTCCACCCCGTACGCACGGTGGGTGAATACGGCCCGCTTCCATTCCCTTCCGGGATCCTCGAGCAGGGGGCGGAAACTGGTCCCCTCCAGGAGCTGCGGCGGATCCGGCAACCCGCACAATTCCACCAGGGTGGGGTAGATATCCACCAGCTCCACCAGTCCCGGGGAGCTGCTTCCGTTGTTTTTGTTACCGGGAACCCTCACCAGCAGCGGCACCCTGGTTTCATTGTCGTAGCAGTTTCCTTTGCCCCAGCGCCCCCGGTATCCGAAATTGTATCCGTGGTCCATGCAGCCCACCAGGATGACCGAGCGATCAAACAGCCCCAGGTTCCTGATTTCCCGAAGCAGATCCCCGACCAGGCTGTCCGCCTCGGTGACCTCTCCATAATAGTCCCGGACCAGCCGCCGGATCCCGTCCTCATCGTACTGCCGGTTCTTGTAGGTAGAACTGCGGCCCAGGGGTGAAAAGTCATCCGGGTCATGTTTCAAACTGGCCGGTGCTCCGGGGGTCCATGGATCATGTGCCTGGCTGTACCCGATGGCCAGGAAAAAAGGCAACTCCTGTGATGCAGCATCCTTCAGCGCTGCCAGTGCAAGGCCGTTGTCGCTGAGGCCATGGATATCGAAAGTTTTGACATAGGCAGAATCCATCCCCCCGCACCGGTAATCGTGGACCTTCCCGGCCAGGGAGGTGTAATACCCGTTGTTCCGGAAATGCCTGGGAAGGGAGGTTGCCCCCGGAAGCATCTTCTGCCAGTCATCATCGATGGTCACGATCCGGCTGGTGGAGGGCCTGATTCCGGTGAGGATGCTTGTCCTGGAGGGTGTGCAGAGGGCAACCTGGCAATGCACATCCCCGAACAGCACCGACTGCCTGGCGAAGTCATCAATGGAGGGCGTAACCGCCAGGGTATCGCCGTAACACCCGAAACTGGGCATCATATCCTCCATGCAGATATAGATGACGTTGGGGGGGGTATGCCCCCGCTCACTTACGCATGAAAGGGCCTGCCCCAGGATCAGTGCAGTGAAGCAGATAGCAAGGATTCTCATGCCGCTATGGATCATATTTGCCGTGGTCGTCTGAAAAGGAGTGCATCCCGGTGCAAGAAAACTCATTCTTTCCATATTCCCGGGCCTCTATTTTATAAAATGAATCCGATAGTTTGTCCTTTTTTACCGGAAGGAACAGGATTTCTGCCGCAGGTTCCTGCACCGGCTCCTCAGCGCAATATTCATGCAGAATCGCCTCCGCCCGGCTGCCTGGAAATCAATCCATGAAAATATTCTGATTTTTTATTTTTTTCCTTTGTAACTATTAAAAA
>CAZNSZ010000083.1:0-18008 GCA_964575865.1 uncultured Bacteroides sp.
GGGAATGGAACAATAAGTTTCCGGGGTGCAGCTTTGTATTGACTTTTGATTACCTTTGCGCCCTGTTATTCACCTCCCTGGATTTCTCTCACCGTTAAGTACAGGATAAATTAATCATTAAATGAATTTTGAAGATCTGAATCTTGCCGCACCGCTGCTGAAGGCGCTGCGTGAAGAAGAATATATTGTGCCCACACCCATCCAGGTGAAGGCCATCCCCGTTATACTGAACAGAAATGACGTGCTGGGAAGCGCTCAGACCGGCACCGGCAAGACTGCTGCCTTCGCCCTTCCCATCCTTCAGCATCTCTACCATGACCGGAGAAGGAATACCCATCACCGGAAAGTCAGGGCGTTGATCATTACTCCCACCCGCGAACTGGCCATACAGATCGGTGAAAGCTTCACCACCTACGGACGGCACACCGATATCAGGAATACGGTTGTTTTCGGTGGTGTGGGGCAGGGATCACAGGTATCTGCCCTCCGGAGGGGGGTGGATGTGCTGGTGGCCACCCCGGGGCGGCTGCTGGACCTGATGGACCAGGGATTCATTACCCTCAGGGATATTCAATACTTTGTGCTTGATGAGGCCGACCGCATGCTCGACATGGGCTTCATTCATGACATACGGAAGATCATTTCAAGGCTTCCGGCGGAACGGCAATCACTGTTCTTCTCTGCTACATTGCCGAAGAACATCGTTCAGCTCTCACAGACCATCCTTCAGGAACCGGTGAAGATTTCCGTGGATCCGGAATCCTCAACAGCCGAAACCATCCGGCAATACCTTTATTACACCAATAAATCGAGTAAAAAGGACCTGCTCATACATATCCTGAAAGACCGTGACCTGGACCAGGTGCTGCTGTTCTCAAGAACCAAACATGGAGCAGACAAAATAGCCAGAAACCTGGTGAAGAGCAAGGTCAGGGCCGTTGCCATTCACGGGGACAAGGCCCAGAACCAGCGCCAGAAAGCACTGACAAAGTTCAAGGAGGGTGATGTCAGGGTGCTGGTGGCCACCGACATTGCGGCCCGGGGCATCGATATTGACAACCTGAAGTATGTGATCAACTATGACATCCCCAATGAGTCGGAAACCTACGTCCACCGCATCGGAAGATCGGGAAGGGCAGGGGAGGAAGGAACCGCGATCTCCTTATGTGAGCCGGAAGAAAACCTCTATATCAGGGATATTGAGAAACTGATCAGGATGCGGATCAACGTGGTTGAGAACAATCCGTTTCCCCAGACCGACAGGCCCATGAGCACAGCCGAGAAA
The DNA here is from genome assembly GCA_964575865.1 of uncultured Bacteroides sp. Lineage (GTDB taxonomy): Bacteria > Bacteroidota > Bacteroidia > Bacteroidales. The sequence goes on from CAZNSZ010000083.1 coordinate 1,286, forward strand.
AAGGAGGCCGAAAAGGAGAAACAGCGGCGGAAGCAGGAATTCTTTGCTGCCCGGAACCGCTCTCAGCAGAAAGCACATTATCCCGGCAGGTTTCGTTAGCCCTTCCCAATCATGCAGAAGTAGCAGCCAGTGGCAGGCACCCGGTGTTTTAATCAGTTTAAAACACCTGTGCAAATTGTGTGCGGATACCACCTTTGATTGTTATTTATTTAACACTATATTGTATCCGCTAAACAACACCCTGCTAAACTACTTCTTCATTTATGGAAAATTCTTCTGAAAGCTATCACATTAGCTTTTTTAAACCAACCACCGAGCGGGCCAGGGCCAACAGGAACATGGTACTCTGGCTGGTATCGGTCTGGTTCATCGCCATCTTCGGTTTTCATATTGTATTGAAAATCATTGAAAAACCTGTTCCCGAACCCGCTCTGACCGCATTTGAAAGTGCGTGGGCCAATCTCGAAGCCGGGCAGCCGTCCCGGCAGGATCTGCAGGAACTGGCCGGATCATGCCTCTATGTGGCCGGAAAGCCGGACCTGGCCCCTGCCGAGGAGGCCACCATCGATCATGTGATCAGCTGGAGCGTGGTTCAGCTCACAGAGCCGGCTGACCGGGAACAGCTGATCCGGGATATACAGAATTTTGAAAACCTGAGGGCCACCATCGAGACCATCGGTGACCAGGATTATATTGCTGCCAAAAAGGATCTGTCCGGCAGGCTGGGCCCCATGCTTGGCCTGAACGACCGGGATGTCCGTAACACCATCATCCCCTTTGCACTTTCATCGGACGGAGTAACAACGCTCCAGCCGGAATCGAAAGAGATGCTTCCCTCTGTGATGAACAAATACCTGATCCATAACAGGTCGGTACTGACCGACAGCAGGATCCTTGGTTTTCCTTTTCATTACTTCTACACCGCGGTATTTCTCCTGATTCTGTTTGTCGGGCTGTGCCTGATCTATTGCATCAGGACCGATGCCATGAACAGAAGACTGGAAATTTCTGAATAACCCATGTAAAAGGAAAACCATGAAAAAGATAACCATACCCCTGTTGCTCTTACTGCTCCCTTCACTGTTGCAAGCGGCTACGGCCTCCACGCAGCTTGAGGGAAGTTTCAAAGTGGGACCTGCGATCATCCTGATCACCATCCTCATTCTGTTCGTCCTGGTCGGTATTTTCTTCCGGGCGAAGGATACCAATGATTTCTATGCGGCGGGCCGGAGCATCTCCAAGGTGGGCTCCGGAATGGCCATTGCCTCCAACTGGATGAGTGCCGCCTCCTTCCTGGGAATGGCAGCACTCATGTACGGATCCGGCTACCACGGACTTGCCTATGTGGTGGGGTGGACGGGGGGCTATGTGCTCCTGCTGATCCTGATGGCCGGGCAGATCCGGAAATATGGGAAGTATACCGCTGCCGATTTTATCGGGGACCGCTATTATTCCCAGTCCCTGAGGGCCGTCGGGGCCGTCATCGCCATCCTCATCTCCATTGCCTACTGTGTGGGTCAGTTCGGAGGGATCGGTCTGATGTTCAAATGGATCCTCGGGTTGAACTACGGCCTTTCCGTCATCATCGGCGGAGCGGTCGTGCTGACCTATACGCTGATCTCCGGTATGCTGGGGGTTACCAAGAACATGCAGGTCCAGTACGTGATCATCATCGTCTCCTTCCTGATCCCGTTGTTCATCCTGACGGCAAAGTTCGACTACTTCTGGCTGCTGCCGCAGATCGGGTACGGATCTGTCGTGTCGGATGTGAACACCGGGATCTCACTGGCCACCAGCAACCAGCTGGTCAACTCGCTGGGTCATGAGTTTGCCATCATCCCCTCCCCCGAGTACTCCATGCCATGGGATCCGGCCACGGGGCAGACCTTCTTCCAGTGGATTGCCATTGCCTTCTCGCTGATGATTGGGACGGCGGGACTGCCCCACGTGATCCAGCGCTTCTACGTGGTCCCCAAGGCCAGTGATGCCCGCTGGTCGGTGGTCTGGGGGCTGTTTTTCATCTGCATCCTCTACTGGAGCGCTCCCGCATATTCCGCTTTCGGTAAAATCCTTTCGGCCAACCCGGAGGTAGGGAAGCTCGCCAAAGATGCCATCGTGGTCTATACCGCCCAGCTGGGGAACGTGCATCCCCTGATCGTCGGGCTGCTGGCGGCAGGGGGGGTGTCCGCAGCGTTTTCCACGGTGTCGGGGCTGCTGGTGGCCGGATCCTCCGCCTTCGCCCATGACCTCTATGTGAAGGTGATCAATCCCGCGGCCAGGCCCAAGAACCAGTTGCTGGCAGCCAGGCTGGGAACCATCCTGATGGCCATCATCGTCACCTTCCTGGCACTGCAGAACTGGGCGCTGATCGGACAGCTGGTGGCGGTTGCCTTCTCACTGGCCGGGTGCACCATTTTTCCGCTGTTCCTGCTGGGGATATGGTGGAGCGGATCCAACAGGCAGGGGGCCGTTGCGGGCTTAATTGCCGGGGGACTTGTCTCGCTGGTAGCCATTACCTACTTCATTGCAGGAAGAGAGGGGATTCAGCTTCCTTTCCACGATTTTGTCAGTTATTGGCTGGAGGCCTGGTATTTCGCCATTTTCGGAGCTCCCCTGTCCATCCTTGTGCATATTGTGGTGGCCCGGATGACCAAAGAAACGCCCGTTGAGATCAGGAAATTCCTGATCGAAAATGTGCATTCTTAATGGTTCACGGGGGAAATAAAACACCACGGGCACTCATCCGCGCGATGGTTGCCCTGGTATTGATCAGCCTGGCGATCGCATGGGTGTATTACCGCGGGATCAACCGGTGGGTGGATCCCAGGATCAGAGAGGCCCGGTTGCTGTATGAGAAGTACAACGGCTATGCCCAGTCGGAGCAATACGATTCAGTATTCTGGTTGATGGATACCATCGAGTGGATTTATGCCTCCGTGCCGCATTACAGGGAGAGCTATGAGACAGGGGTGCTCTACAACAACCGCGCAGCTGCCTTCCTGTCCATCTACCTGCATCCGGAAATGGAAATGGTGGTTCAGGATACTGCCTCCCTTTTGAAAAAGGCGGAGTCGATGGCACGGTACAGCATCGCCCTGTACGACAGTTGGCTTCACATCTATGAAGGCAGGGAGGAAGCTGAAATTCTCAGGATCGCCGGCGAAGATTTCAAAGATGGACTGGAAGCATATGGAGCTGAGGAGCAGGAGGCCTTCCTGGACCGGAGGGTCAGGGAGATCATGGAAGCCCTGAAGGAAACTCCCAGAAGGCTTTCGGTGAGCTACACCAACCTGGGAACCATCAAAAGACACCAGCTGAATTACGATTCTGCCGCCATCTTTTATACAAGAGCCCTTGAACTCTGGGACCAGAACCTCACGGCTGAAAACAATTTAAATATTCTTTTGAACCGGCCATTGAAAAAGCGGAACCTGATCCAGAAACTGTTCCCGCCGGAGAAATAGCAATCCCAACCATTTAAAGTAAACGGACTTCATGAGAAAATTCGTCATTTTATTCGCTTCAGTCAGCCTTATGATCCATGCATCGGCCCTCGCCCAGGAGAGTAAGCCGGCATTCGGAATCAGCTTTACCGGATTTGTGAAAAATGATTTCATCCTCGACACCCGGCAGACCGTTTCGGTGAGGGAGGGACATTTTTTACTTTATCCGGAGGATGTATTGCTGGATAAGGACGGTAAGGATATCAATGCCCGGGCGAACTTTAACTACCTGTCCATACAGACCAGGCTCACAGGGACCATTACCGGGCCGGATGCGTTCGGGGCCAAAACCTCCGGCATCATCGAAGGGGCTTTTTTCGGGGCAACGAACTCGGACATCAACGGATTCAGGCTCAGGCACGCCTTTGTAAGGCTCAACTGGACCAACACGGAGCTGCTGCTGGGCCAGTACTGGCACATGAAGTTCATCACTGCCTGTTTTCCAGGTACCATCTCATTCAATACGGGGGCTCCTTTCCAGTACTTCTCAAGAAATCCGCAGATCAGGATCACCCAGCGGTTCGGGAATTTCAGCATCGCCGGGATGGCTGCCACGGAACGGGACTTTTCCAGCCCGGGAGGCACCGAGGGACTCAGGAATGCCCTGCTGCCGGATCTGAACGGACAGATCGTCTATCAAACAAAAAACCTGATGGTGGGGGCTACCGTCGGGTACAAAAGGATCGTTCCCCGGATTCAGACCGACAGCCTCTACAAAACATCCACCGGCATCGGCGGGATGTCCGGGAACCTGTTTTTAAAGGCGAATTCGGAAAAGATGACCTTCAAAGTGCAGGCGACCTACCTGGAGAACGGGTACGACGGGATCTCCATCGGGGGTTTTGCGGTCAGTTCCATCACGGATCCTGAAAGGGATTACAGGGCGTACACCACCCTGGATGCGCTTAACTTCTGGACAGAGCTCCATACCAACGGAGATTTTGTCCAGCTGGGGCTCTTCGCAGGCTATTCGAAAAACCTTGGATCGAAGGAAGCGCTGGATGATGTGAGAACCCTCCCCACCTATTCCAGGGGATGCAACATTGCCAGTATATACCGGATCTCCCCGCGGGTCATGGTCACCAGCGGGAAAGTCAGTTTTGCGTTCGAGCTGGAATATACCGGAGCTTTCTATGGGGATACGGTGGATGAATTCGCCAGGGTGAGCGACCTGGAGCTGGTGGCGAATTACAGGTTCCTGGTGGCGGCCTATTATTTCTTCTGATACCGTTTTGTTGGATCTTGACCTATGCGCCTTGCGATCATTTCAGACATTCACGAGGACGTCAACAGCCTGAGGAGGATCCTGGACAGGATAGGGAGACAGGGGATTGATCACCTGGTCTGCCTGGGCGATGTTTCCGGGTTCAGTACTCCCTATTACAGGTACCATGCTGCGAGAAATGCCCATGAGTGCCTTTCGCTGTTGAGGGAGAGGCAGGCGATTATCCTGCCGGGGAACCACGATTTTCACGCGTCAAAAAGGATCCCCGCCGAATCGGATGTGTTTGATTTCCCGGATGACTGGTACGAACTGGATGTGAAGGACAAACAGGAGATGACCGGCGGAGCGCTCTGGATCCATGAAATGGATGACCTGGATCCCCTCTACCTGCGGAGTGATGTCGAATTCCTGAGGGCTCTCCCCGAATACCGGGTCCTGGAGACCGGATCCCGCCCCATTCTGCTGAGCCATTACGTGTACCCCAATTTATCCGGTTTCAAAAAGGGGTTTTATTTCCGGGAAAGCGATTTTCATTCCCATTTCCGGTTCATGAAGGAGAAGGCTTGCGATATCAGTTTTACCGGGCATACCCATGTGAGGGGATTCTATACGGCCACAATGCGGCGCTTCAGGCACTTTGGATACAGGTCCCTCAAGATTGGAGAATTTCCCGTTTGTGTCGGGATAATGCCCGTGTCGAGGCATAAAAGACGCAGTGGATTTTGTATTTTTGATACAGAAAGGTCTGTATTGACCGCTGTCAAATACCGTTAAAATTCAAGGGTATGCCGGGCAGTCACCTCAACAGGTTCTTCATTTCCATCGTATTGCCCTCCATCCTGGCAATTGCCCTTTATGTCGTTTCCATTTTTGCGGTGATCCTCCCCTCATTCGAATCCAATATCATGGATATGAAGAAAGAGATGCTCTCGGAACTGACCAGTACGGTCCGGAGCCTTCTGGATGAATATGAGCAGGAGGTGCAGGGCAACCATCTGCCGGAAGACTCGGCCAGAAACCTGGCAGCCGGGAGGATCGAAAAAATCCGCTACGGGGACGAGTACAAGGATTATTTCTGGATCATTGATGAAACACCCGTCATGATCATGCATCCCTACCGTCCCGATCTGATCGGGTTACCGCTGCATGACTATCAGGATCCCACCGGCAAAAGGCTTTTTGTGGAAGCGGTCAGGCAGGTCAACAAAGAGGGTAGTGGATTCATTGATTACATGTGGCAGTGGAAAGATGATTCCGCCCGGATCGTCCCGAAGCTCTCCTATGTCCTGGAATTCAGGCCCTGGGGCTGGATCATCGGTACGGGGATCTACCTTGAGGATGTTCACCAGGAAATCAAACAATTAAAAAACAGACTTTTACGGATAGCCCTGATCATCACACTGGTTATCAGTGTGATACTCGGATTTATCATCCGCCAGAGCCTCCGCATCGAAACCCGGCGAAAGATGGCCGAGGAGAAGCTGCGACTCAGCAGGCTGAAGTACAAGGCCCTGGTGGATGCCTCCACGGAAGGCACCATGATGATCGTCAATGAGGAAATCATATACGCCAATGTCAAATTCGGTGATTTGAGCGGATACGATCCCGGAGAGCTGAGAAGCACCCATATCGGGCGTCTGTTTGATTTGCGGTGGGAGGAAGTGACCGGAGGCATTGCGGATCCGAACAAGTCTGTCACATATGAAACCCTGCTGCACTGCAAGGACGGAAACCGCAAGGAAGTGGTGATCGCTGTATCGATGGTATCCTACGAGAAACAGAACGGATTCATCGTACTTGTGAAGGAGACGGGTACCAGGCAAAAGATGGGAAAGAACATCGAGGAGCTTTCTTCCGAACTCCAGTCCTCCCTCGCTTTCATGCACCAGCCGGTCAGTTCCCTTGTTCATGAGATCGTCCGGTGCAACGGTTCAGAAAGCATCGGCGAAGCTTCCAGGCTGATGACAAGGAAGCAAAGAAAGATATTATTCATTACCCAGGAGGAAAGGATCATCGGTGTGGTCAGTGACGGGGACTTGAGGAGAAGGGCCCTGGCAGAATCCCTTGACCTCAGCCGGCCTGTGATCGAGGTGATGACCTCCCCGGTGGTGGCGATCAGCCGCGACGCGTTGCTGTTCGAGGCCCTGCTGGTCATGAAGGAGAAAGGCATTTCCCACCTGGCGGTCAGGGACGGGACGGAGCGGATCACAGGAGTGATCGCCCGGGAGGATTTCGTGGAGCTGCGGCAGAATATCCCTGGTTTTCTGATCCGTGAAATCTCCAGTGCAGAACATACCGAGGCACTGAAAGGGCTCTACGGCCGTCTGCCGGTGCTTGTAAAAATGCTCCTGGACAGCGGAAGCAACATCGGTCAAGTGACCAGGATCATCAGTTCGGTCAATGATGCCATCCACCACAGGGTCATCACCCTTGCGGTTGAAGAATCGGGACCAACACCCTGCCGGTTCGCATTCATGGTCATGGGAAGCGAAGGCCGCCAGGAGCAGACGCTGGCCACAGACCAGGACAACGCCCTGGTGCTGGAGGATCTCCCTGAAGAGAAAGAGCAGGGGGTCAGGCCATACTTTCTGAACCTGGGTGAAAGGATCAACCATGCGCTGCATACCATCGGGTACAACTATTGCCAGGGGGAGGTGATGGCCATGAATCCCCGGTGGACCCAATCCCTGCACACCTGGAAAAAGTACTTTACGGAGTGGATCCATGCAGGGAACCCCCATGACATTCTTGAAGCCAGTATTTTCTTTGATTTCAGGATTGTTTATGGTGAGGAATCGCTGGTTGGTGAATTGAGGGACCACGTGTTCAGGGAGTCCGGCCATCAACCCGTTTTTTTCTATCATCTGGCACAGGCAGTCACGAAATTCAGGTCCCCCCTGAACATATTCGGTAAAATAACGGGCAATGATTCAGGGGGAGATACCATTCACCTGGATCTGAAAAAAAGCCTGTTTCCGGTCATCGCCTTTATCCGGCTCTATGCCATCAGGGCCCAGATCGCCGAGACGAACAGCTTCTCCAGGGCGGAACGTCTGGCAGAGCGGAACATAATCAGCTCCGGTATATTCGAAGAGGTGCAGCAGGCTTACCGTTTCATGACCCGGCTGAGGATCCGGTCACAGGTCGACAGCATTCTGCAAAATGATCCCCCCGGCAACACGATCGATCTGAATCAGCTCTCGCAGCTGGATATTACCATCCTGAAAACCATCCTGACAGAGATCAGTGAACTGCAGACCAAGGTACGTTTTGATTTCAAAGGGACAGAATAAAAAGAGCTGCCCGGTTATTCGGATTTCACCTTCACCTCCCTGAACATAAAGGGATTGTCGCTGATCCTCAGCTCCTTTCCGCTGGCGGTGGTCACATTCCTGAGGAGGACTTCCCTGGTGAGGATATAAGGAAACTCCTCCCGGTAAGATCCGTCGGTCATTTCCGGATTGAAATCCGCGAAGATGGCCGGACCCCGGTACTCATCCGGATGGGCGGAATCGTCAATGAGCAGGTTTTCGATGGTGATCCGCTCCGGCATATGGCAGGTGTAACCGAAATCATGCTGCCCCGAATTGAATCCCCCGATCAGGGAGGACGTGACAGCCCTTCCCCCGGAAGGCACGAACGTGCAGTTGCGGATAATGAATTCCCCCTGCCAGGTGCTGCCATAATCGTCCCGCAGGTTGATCAGGCTCCTGCCCCGGATGGTGCTGTTCTCCACCAGGAAGGTGCCGCTGCCGATGGCGTTGATTCCCATGTGGCCCAGGGTCGAGTTCCGGATGGTGGCATTGGCCACCCCCTTGTGGGCATCGAACCGGGAGAAGGTACACCCGTCAAGGAGCAGGTTCTTGCAATAATTGGACCCCATGATCCCCCAGTATGTCCGGTCATCGATATCGTTGGTCTGGCTGCAGTTCACAAAGGAGACATGGAGGGCGCGGTTGACCGAGATGTCGTAGCTGCCCATGGAGACCGGGACACCCGCCGAACCGATGGTGCGGTAGGTCTTGTGCCCGGTCAGCAGGGCGTTCCGGACCGTCACATGAGCACAGTTGCTGATGGAGATAAATCCCCCGTAGGGTGCACCCTGCTCTCCTTCGCCGGTGACCCGGTGCTCCAGCCCGTCAACCACTACGTTGGAGCGCCTGATGGCGATGCCGCGCCTGTAGTAGTTGTATTTCGATTCCTCCCCGTTGGCGATGGTGGTGAACCTTCCGCCCGTGAGGGTGAGTACCTGGGTGTCGAGGGGCAGGGCGGTGAGTTCGGTGATCCGGTCGAAATCCCAGATGACCGGAGTCTGCGGATCCACATTGCCTTCCCGGTCCACGATCATAAGCTCCGTCTGGGGGGATCCGTCATCCTGGTTGGGTCCGAAACGGATGTAGTGCCTTACGTTGGAGTTGGTGACAGAGACCAGGCAGGTTCCGGGCAGCGAAAGGCCGATATTCTCCTGGTTTCGGTTCAGGCTGGAGATCCCGCCGGGAGTGCCCGGTTGCAGGCTCGAATTCACCAGGAATACATCAGAACGGCGGTTCTGAACATTGGTATCGTCAATGATAAAAGCCGCCGATCCGAAATCGGTATCGGTTCGTACCACAGCGGTGCGGTCCTTCCCCCCGATGTAATAGGTGGCCCCTTCGTCTGCTTTCACCGGAAGGCTGTGGAGGTTGGCGAATGCATGGGATGCAGCGATGGCATCCATGTCATCGGTATGTCCGTCACCACGGGCTCCGAAGTCACTGTACCGGACTGACCCGGCGGCTTTCAGCTTCCGGGCATCCCGCGGAGATACATTCACGTAGAGTACCCCGTCCTCTCCGGTTTGAACCCGGGTTCCGGATTTTTTGGAGGTGAGTACCACATCACCATCCGGGCTTCCGGATTGTCCGGGCAGCGGGGACAAAATGAAAAGAATGAAGGAACACAGGAGCAGGTTTTTCATCACGGGAGTATTTGACTGGTATCAAAACTATAAAAAATCGGCAAGAATGCCGGATCCTGCATACAAGGATCATAATATCAACAGGTTAACCAGAACCGCAAAATAGGGCATCAGGTGAGAAAAAATCCCTGACGAATGCATAGCTTTGCGAAGAATTTGAGCGCATGCAGGGCAATATCCTTTTTTTCGCCGTTTTCCTGGTCATCATCATCGGGATCCTGATGTTCGACCTGCTGGTGGTGGGCCGGAAAAGCCATGAGGTGTCGCTCCGGGAAGCTGCCTCCTGGACCGGGGTGTGGGTTACCCTGGCCATGCTTTTTGCGCTCCTGTTGAGGTTCCATGGGGACATGGTATACGGGATCGATTCGCTGGAGGGACTCAGTGAACTGCTGCGAAAATATTATCCCTACCTCCCTTCAGAACCGGGGGACCTGGAAACAGGTCTTGAGATTTTGAGGAAGAACATGGCCATCAACTTTGTCTCCGGGTACCTGATCGAAGAATCCCTCTCCATCGACAACCTCTTCGTGATCATGACCATCCTGGGGGCCTTCTCCGTCAGGAAGGAGGATTACAAGCGGGTCCTTTTCTGGGGGATCCTGGGGGCCATCGTGATGCGTTTCATATTCATTTTCGCCGGTGCCGCCCTGATCTACCGCTTCGACTGGCTGCTCTATCTGTTCGGAGCCTACCTGCTCTACATGGGGGTGAAAATGTACCTTGAGAGGAATAAAAATATCCGGATACAGCCCCAGGACCACCGGTTTGTGAAGCTGCTCTCCAGGTGGTTCAATGTGTATCCCGGTTTTGTGGACGGGAAGTTTTTTATCCGGCAGAAGGGCGTCTTTTATGTCACCCCCCTGTTCATTGTCCTGATGATGATCGAATTCACGGACCTGATTTTCGCACTGGACTCTGTCCCTGCAGTCTTCGGGATCACCAGGGACCCGTACATCGTTTTCTTCTCCAACATCTTCGCCATCATCGGCCTGAGGTCCCTGTTTTTCCTGCTGGTAAAGGTCGTGGAGCGGTTCCATCTGCTGAAGGTGGGGATCTCCATCCTGCTGGCGTTTGTGGGCCTGAAGCTGATCGCCCACCACTGGCTGGAGCACTGGGGATACAAGCCCGCCTATTCCCTGATCGTCATTTCGGTCGTACTGGGACTGAGCATCCTCTTTTCTGTGCTTTTTCCGAAGAAGCCCGCAGCGCATTTCTGAACTGCGATCCCGTGAGCCGGTGCACCATTCTCTTCCCGGGGAAGAGGGTATTCATCCGGGTCCCGCTGCTCAGTTGATTCTCGGATCGGGTTCAATTTCAATCCTGAATTCTGACGGGGGTTCTGCCTGCATGAGGTGCCGGACAAAATAGTCCCAGCGCCTGCGCATGATGTAGTGGCTGTCGCGGCCATAACCGTGGCGGGCATCGGGCAGGATGATCAGATCGAAATCCTTGTTTGCCTTGATCAGGGAATCCACCACCAGGTAGGTGTTATAGGGGGGCACGTTGTCGTCCATCCCGCCATGTATGAGCAGCAGTTTTCCCTTCAGATTGGACGCATGGTTCTGGTTGGCCTGGTGTTCGTAATTGCTGACACCCTGTTCGTCGAACACCTCCAGGCCGATATAGCGTTCACCCCAGTCATCTTCATAATTCCTGTTGTCGTGGTTCCCCGACTCGGCGATCCCCACCTTGAAAAAGTCGGGGTACCTGAACATGGCCGCCGCCGTGGCAAATCCACCCCCGGAGTGGCCCCAGATCCCCACCCGGTCAAGGTCCAGGAAACCGTACTCCTCCGCAAGCTGGTTCAGTCCCGCCACCTGGTCCGGCAGGGTGTTCTCTCCCATATTGCCGTAACAGGCGTCGTGGAACGATTTGCTTCTGCCGGGATTGCAGCTTCCCTCCAGCGCCACCACCACGAAGCCCAGTTCGGCAAGGGCCTGGTTGTCCCCGCGTGCAGCCATGAAGCTCCAAGAGCGGATGCTTCCGCCCTGGGGCCCGGGATAGATGTAGAGGATGACCGGGTATTTGACCCCCGGTTCCATGTGACCGGGCGTATGCATGAGTCCGTACAGGTCCCACCGGTCGTTGGCGGACCTGACGGTGAAGGGGACGGGAGCTTTCCATCCCGAGGCTTCCAGCCTTGAAATATCCGTCTTCTCCAGGAGGGTGACCATGTTCCCTTCACTGTCCCGTACCTGGTGGACCGGGGGGACATCTGGCTGGGACCAGGAGTCGATGAAATACCGTCCATCAGGCGAAAAACTGACATGGTGATTCCCCTGGTCCGGGGTTAGCAGTGTCAGGTTCCGTCCGCTGAAATCGACGCGGTACAGGTATCTGTAGTAAGGATTCCCGGGTTCTCTTCCGCTGCCGGAAAAATAGATCACCCTGTTTTCCTGGTCCACGCGAAGCACCTCCAGCACCACATAGTCACCCGAGGTGACCTGGTTTTTCATCAGGCCGGACACCGCATCGTAGAGGTAGAGGTGACCCCAGTCACTCCGTTCCGAATACCATATGATCTCATTGGTCGGGGAGAGGTATTTCCAGTTGACGGAGCCCTGCCCCGATTCGTACTGCGTCTCCACGATCTCCTCGAAAATATCCCTGACCTCACCGGTCCCGCAATCGGCGATCCGCACATGTGCCTCTTTGTGGTCCCTGCTGGTGGAGACGAATACAAGCTGCCGGCTGTCATCGCTCCATGCCACATCATCGAATCCACCCTCGCAGGAGATGTCGTCACAGAGGGTCCCCCTTCTGGCATCCGGGGCCATCTTCAGGGGGACCACCCGCGGTTCTTCGCCGATGTGGATAATTACCCGGTGTATGCGGATGATATCCTCATCTTCCGGCAGGGGGTATTTCCATTCCACCAGCTCCGGAGCACCCACCTTTGTGCGGACCAGGTACATGTCGCTGACATGCCGCTGGTCCTGCCGGAAGGTGGCGATCTTTCTGGAGTCGGGCGACCAGCTCAGAACGGGCCTGTCGCTGCGCTTCCATCCTGCATTGTCGGTGGCATAGCCGAAGTTCTCCGATCCGTCGGTGGTCAGCGGGAACTCATTGTCTGTTTCCTTCTCCCTGAGCCACAGATTCCAGTCCCTGATAAAGGCCACATATTTCCCGTCCGGTGAGGGGATTTCCCGTCCATACCTCCACATTGCTCCCTGTCCACCGGATCCTTCAACCGGAAGTTCCTGCCTGGAATCTGCGGTAATGGCTTTCCCGCCGGCTGGATCGATTAGCTTATAGACGGCCTTATCCCCTGTCAGTGCCCTGTACCAGATCTTACCATCAGCGGTCCACCGGGGACTGATGTCGTTGTCGATGAGCCGGCTGACATTTCCGCCAAGCATACCGGCGGCTTTCTGATAATCGGATTCCGTGACAGAGGTGCCACCCTGACCCCGCAGCACAGCTGCTAGCAGGAGCATGGCGGTCATCAGTGAGAAGGCATGTTTTAAATTCATACGGCAGGTTTGTAGAAGCGTGTTCACCAGGAATTCTCCGCCTCACCGGAGGCTGGCCGCTAATTTAATAAGATTTTCAGGATCGATGCCCATTCAATGGGGTCCGGACTTTTCCCACTTACTCATCTTCGGGCTGATTAGCGCGTGTGGATCCGGTTAAGGAATATATCCATTGGATTGACATTGATGCCGTTTCGGTGTAACTTGGGTATAATAAAACCCATCATCATGAAAATCAATGTATTCATATTGCTTTGCCTGTTGGCCGGAACAGCAATACAGGCGCAGGTCATGGACATTACCGGGGAATGGACCATGATTGAAATGATCTGGACCACCGGACAGGAAGAGAACAAAACCACAGAGGATCAACTGAAGGCGGAAGGAATGTCCTCTGAATATAATTTTTTACCGGATGGAACGGTCAAGCTGGCCAGCAACATGACCGGATCGGGCAGGATGGAGTTGATGGAGGGAACCTGGAAACTGGAAGCCGACCAGTTAACCTTTACCTTAAAAATGGGTGAAAACATGGCCGATATTGTCTGGGATTTCGAATACAAAGACGACCTCATCCACCTGAAAAGGACCTCCCCGGACGGATCAACCTCGGTTGTCAATTCCTTCAGGCGGAAATAGCCCTATGGATTCCATATTCCCGGGTACCAGTCTTTGCTGGTTACTTATTTCCTGATCAGCCCTTCGTTTTCCAGCTCCTGCAGGAGGTCACTGGAGTACCGGTCGAACCAGCTGTCCAGGTCAGAGGGATTATAGGCCTCTGACTGGATGGACCACAGAAGCCTGTCCTCTGCGAGATCGTAAAAATTGCTTTCGATATAGTAGGTCCGGTCGGTGGAGTAGTACCCCGGACGGTAAATCTGCGGTTGGTAATAGGTATAGTATCCGTAATAGCTTCCATACATGCCATAATTCATGGGATAATATGCTGTGCCGGGATTATAGGTTTCAACGGTTTTCACATCCAGCAGCGCCACCACGAAGACCGCGTCACACCCTGTGCGTCCGATGGCGGCAGCCATGTCCTCCCGTGTAAAGTCTTCAGAAATGGAGAGGTTGGGAGGAAACACAGAACTGCTCACCACCACCTTCTGTCCCCGGGATGCAATGATCCCGGCCAGACGGTCTTCCACAGAAAAGCTGGTGGCAGTACCGGGGGCGAGGACCATCACAAAAATAGACTGATAAGGGCCCTTTGTTCCGGCTTCAGGGCTGATCCATGAGTTGGTGATCCGCTGTGTGGGACCACAGGCGGTTGTTGCAATGGCCGACAGGAGAATGGCCAGGTTCTTCAGTTTCATATTCGGTAAATGGTCAGATGGTGCCGTAAGGTCACCCATATAACCACATGGAGTGGTTTTTGTTCCCGCACCTCCGGTTATTCACCGGCCAGATCGTGCAATGTATTCACCAGACAGATCTGGATGATCCCCCGGCCCCCTGCACTTTAAAGGTCGATCTGCTCGCTGAGCCTGGGATCCCTGGAGGAGGCCGAGGCGTGCAACACGTAGGTCCCCTCTTCCAATTTCCAGTCTCCGGTTGCCTCGTCCCAGTATGAGAGCTCTGCAACCGGAACAGTCATAACCAGTTCCACGGTCTCACCAGGCTGCACCAGCGGGGTCTTTCCAAACGCCTTCAGTTCCTGCGCCGGCCGGTCAATACCGGACCCGGGTTTGGATACATAGAGCTGCACCACCTCTTTCCCGGGCAGTTCACCAGTGTTGGTCACAACCACCAGCACTTCGAGGCTTCCATCCTGGAGATCCACGGCCATATCCTCAAATTCGAATCCGGTGTAGGACAAGCCGTAGCCGAACGGATAGGACACCTCCAGGTTCGCTTTGTCGAAATGGCGGTATCCCACGTAAATGCCCTCTTCATAAAGGGTATAGTCCATGTTCCGCACTTTTTCCTCTTCCGGCTTTTCCTTTCCCCCCGCGATCATGGAGGTCAGCTTCATGGGGACCCCTTCAGTCGGGAAATTGGCGCTGGATGCGTGGTCCTCAAGGGCTACGGGAAAGGTCATGGGAAGCCTGCCGCTGGGATTCACCTTCCCGCTCAGGATATCGGCCACCGAATTCCCCCCTTCCTGGCCCCCCTGCCAGGCCAGCAGGATGGCGTCGGGAAGTTCTTTCCAGGAAGCGGTCTCCACCACGCCCCCGATGTTGAGAACGACCACCACCTGTTTTCCGGCCCCATGGAAAGCCCGGGTGACTTTCCCGATCATCTCCTTTTCTAATGCTGAAAGCAGGAAGTCGTCCTCCACCACCCTGTCGAATCCTTCCCCGCTGTTCCGGCCGATGGTGATGATGGCCATGTCTGCGCTCCCTGTGATCTGGCCCAGCTGCTCATCCGAAGGGATCATTTCCGGAGGGGCATATCTGGTCATCATGGCCGCCACAGTTCCTTCGGGTTTTTCAAATGCTTCAGGATGCGCCGCCTTATGCTCCTCAAAGGCCTCCCTTGCGATGGCATTGATCTCATAGCCGGCGTTGGTCAGCCCCTCCTCCAGCGATACGGTGTAGGCTTCGTTCACATCCCCCGACCCGGTCCCCCCGGCAATAAAATCATAGGAGGTAACCCCGAACAGGGCGATGTTGTTGACGGATCCAAAGGGAAGCGCCCCTTCGTTTTTCAGCAGGACCATTCCTTCTGCAGCCGACTGCCGGGTCAGGACGGCATGGGCCTCCAGGTCCGGCTTGCTGCTGAAGGCATAGGGTTCCATTTTTCTGGAATTCAGTATCAGGCGAAGGATGCGTTTCACCGAGGTATCGATGTCTTCCTGTGAGAGTTCCCCATCTACAGCAGCCTTTTTGAGAGATTTATACTGTTTCCTGGTTCCCGGCTCCAGCAGGTCGTTCCCGGCGCGGATCTGGGCCGGGGGGTTTTTTCCTCCGAACCAGTCGGTCATGACGATCCCCTCGAATCCCCATTCATCCCGCATAATATCCGTAAGAAGGTAGCGGCTCTCCGAGGCATAGGTGCCGTTCACCCTGTTGTAGGAGGACATGATGGTCCAGGGCTGGGATTTTTTCACAATGATCTCAAATCCTTTCAGGTAGATCTCCCGGAGGGCCCTTTCAGAAACGATCACGTCGTTCACGTTCCGGCTGGTCTCCTGGTTGTTGGCCACGAAATGCTTCACGGAGGTCCCCACGCCGTTGGATTCGATCCCGTTCACCATGGCGGCCCCGATTTCCCCGGTCAGGACGGGATCCTCGGAATAATACTCGAAATTGCGGCCGCAGAGCGGATGGCGGTGGATGTTGGCCCCTGGCCCCAGGATCACATCGATCCCGTATTCCAGCACCTCATTGCCCATGGCTTCACCGACCGAATGCACCAGTTCCGTGTTCCAGGTGGAGGCCATCATGGTCCCGATGGGGAATGCGGTACAGTAGTAAGTGTTATCGTCGTTTTTCCGGGTGGGATTGATCCTCAGGCCGGCAGGTCCGTCGGAAAGGTACACCGTAGGGATCCCCAGCCGCGGAACGGGAACGATCTTTCCCACCGCCCCGCTGATCCCCTCATCCGATCCGCCCGATCC
>CAZNSZ010000084.1:0-17930 GCA_964575865.1 uncultured Bacteroides sp.
AGTCGACAGTCATGAGTCGACAGTCATAAGTTGACAGTCATGAGTCGACAGTCATAAGTCGACAGTCGATAGAGGACAGTGGTGAATGGGTTGTGGCCAGAAGGGAGGTGGAGGGGAGCAGAAAATTTTGGGATACGGAGAGAAATAACCCGGTATAACTTTGCTGTTTATCAAAAACTTTATACTTTTGCAGTCGATTTTTTTTTAACCTTAAATTATAAAATACATGTTGAATCAGTATGAGACCGTTTTCATTGCTACTCCCGTTTTGTCTGAAAGCCAGATGAAGGAAGCGGTCGGCAAATTCAAGAAGTATATCACCGACAACAACGGTGAGATCGTTCACGAAGAGGATTGGGGCCTTAAGAAGCTGGCCTACCCGATCCAGAAAAAATCCACAGGATTCTACTACCTGATCGAGTTCAGGGCCGATCCCCAGGTGATCTCGGGGCTTGAAACCGAGTACCGCAGGGATGAGCGCATCCTCCGCTTTCTTACCATGAAAATGGAAAAATATGCGGTGGCCTACAGCGAGAAGAAAAGAGCAAAAAAAGCATCTGAAATCAAACAGGAGGAAGAATAATGGCACAGGATAATACAGAAATCAGATATTTAACCCCGCCAACGGTTGAAATCAAGAAAAAGAAGTATTGCCGGTTCAGGAAAAACCGCATCAAATACATTGACTACAAAGATCCCGAGTTCCTGAAGAAGTTTCTGAACGAACAGGGGAAGATCCTTCCCAGGCGCCTGACCGGGACCTCCCTCAAATACCAGAGAAAAGTGGCGGTCGCCGTGAAACGTGCCAGGCACCTCGCGCTGCTGCCCTATGTGACCGACATGTTAAAATAATCAGGAGGAACCGGAAATGAACGTAATATTAAAACAGGATTTGCCCAACCTGGGACACAGGGACGACATCGTCACTGTGAAGGACGGGTACGCCAGAAACTATTTGATTCCCAAAGGATATGCCATCAATGCCACCCCTGAGGCCAGGAAAGTGCACGAGGAGATACTGCGGCAAAGGGCACACAAGGAAGAGCAGCTGAAGCAGACCGCCCTGGAAATGGCAGAAAAACTGAAGGTAGTTTCCCTGACCATCGGAGCGAAGACCAGCACGAAAGGCAAGATCTTCGGTTCGGTCAATACCATCCAGATCGCCGAGGCGCTTCAGGAAAAGGGATTTGAACTGGACCGCAAGGACATCTCTATCAAGAACGACCTGATCAAAGAGATCGGAAGCTATTCAGCAACCGTCAAGCTGCACAAGGAAGTGCACGTGGACATTCCTTTCGAGATCGTATCCGAATAGGGACAGGCGATCAATTTATTCAACAGGCCGTCTCAGGATGAAAACTGAGACGGCCTGTTGTGTTATCGATCTATATCATTCGCCTGCCTGTCCGTGTTCAGCGGCCGTTGGAATCGTCCTGCTTCCTGAGCCTGATCAGCCGGGTATTGATCATTTTGCTGATGTTGACCGTGATCTTGTACATCACAGGCACGATCACCAGCGTCAGAAAGGTGGCAAACGTCAGTCCGAAGATCACCGTCCAGGAAATGGGCCCCCAGAAAATCACCGTATCCCCGCCAAAATAGAGGTTGGGCCGGAACTCACCCAGCAATCCGACGAAGTCGATGTTCAGCCCGATGGCCAGGGGGATCAGTCCCAGCACCGTTGTGATGGCGGTCAGCAGCACCGGCCTGAGACGGGTACGCCCCCCTTCGATGATGCTTTCGGCCGCAGCATATACGGGCAGGAATTCCCCTTCTCTTAGCCCCAGTTCCTTCCGCTTCCGCCTCTTCAGCAGCTCGATGTAATCGATGAGCACGATGGCATTGTTGACGACGATCCCTGCAAGGGATACGATCCCGATACCGGTCATCACGACCACGAAATCCATCCGGAAGGTGGCGATCCCTCCGAATACCCCGATGGTACTGAAAAGCACACTGGCCATGATGATCAGGGGTTTGACCAGCGAGTTGAACTGGGTCACCAGGATCACCAGGATCAGCATCACTGCAATCAGCAGGGCCCGCGAAAGGAACTGCATGGATTCCATCTGCTCCTGCTGTTCACCTGCAAAATTGAATGCGTATCCTTCAGGAAATTCTGTTCCCTGCAGCAGCTCTCCCAGCTGGGCATTGATCCGGGTGGCATTATACCCTTCAATGACATTGGACGAAATTCCCACCACCCGCTTCAGGTCCTTCCGGTTCACAGAGCCGTAAGTGCTGCGGTACTCCACATCGGCAAGCGCCGACAACGGGACCTGGATGGTCTGCCCGTTCTCCACATAAGGGATGGCCAGGTTGAGCAGCGATGTAGAATTGTAACGGTACTCCTCCTTCAGGCGCATGTTGATGGGGTACTCCTCCTCTCCTACCTTGAAATCAGAGACCTCCCTGCCGAAAAGGGCCGTGCGCAGGGTGTTGGCCACCTGCAGGGTCGAAAGTCCGTACCGGCGAACCTTGTCCCGGTCCAGCCGGATCAGCATCTCGGGCTTCCCTACCTCCAGGTCAAGGCTGAGCCCTTCGATCCCCTGAATACCCGACTCCTCGATCAGGTGCACCAGCGAGTCTGCCAGTGACAGCAGTTCCTCAAAGTCATCCCCCGTGACCTCAAGACTGATGGGATCACCTGCTGGCGGGCCCACCTGGTCCTTTTCAATGGCCAGCTTGACTCCCGGGTAACGGCCGAGCATCTGCTGACTGAGTTCGCGCATGATATCCGATGTACGGATCCCGCCCCGGAATTCATATTCGACAAAAGTTATGGTGGTCAGGGCCTTATAAGCGACATTCCCGGACTCGAACTGGTCGTTCCCCACCCCCACTGTAGTCAGAACGGATTTGATGATCGGCCGGTAGGGGGCAATGACTTCCTCCAGGTCATTCTCCAGCCGGGTAACGAACGCGTTGGTCGCAGTCACATCGGTCCCGATGGGCATTTCCGTAACGATGTTGATGTAGGCAGGTTCATTATCGGGGAAAAACACCACGTTCACATCCCGCACCCTGAAGAACCAGATGGCAAAAAAGAGCAGCATGAAGGTGCCCGCAAAAAAGAGTACGGGATTCCACCTGCGCAGGGCAAATCTGAGGACCTTCAGATAAATGCCTTCCAGCCACACCAGGAACACTTCCTGGAACCACTCTTCGGCTTTCCTGAAAAAGAGGGCATTCAGCATGCCGATGATCCCGAAGATCATGGCAAGGGAACCGGGGATGTTCCAACCAGCCAGGTAAAAGAGTGCTCCAAGCAACAGTAAACTGCCGGCAATGAGAAGACCCCGCCGCACATTCGGCATGTTGTCTTTCCGGTCCGGTCCGATGCGGATGAAGGTCGCCGAAAAGACCGGAACGATCACCAGTGCCACAAACAGGGATGAGGTGAGTACTATGATCAGCGTGATGGGCAGGTTCTTCATGAACTCCCCGGTCACCCCTCCCCAGAAAGCTAGCGGGAGGAATGCAGCCAGGGTGGTGGAGGTTG
The DNA here is from genome assembly GCA_964575865.1 of uncultured Bacteroides sp. Classification (GTDB taxonomy): domain Bacteria; phylum Bacteroidota; class Bacteroidia; order Bacteroidales. The sequence continues at coordinate 3,503 of CAZNSZ010000084.1, forward strand.
AAGAGATTATCGGAAAGGCAATCTCGCCCACCGCCAGTCTGGCTGCACGAAAAGGAGCGAAACCCCTGTCCACGAAACGGTAGATGTTCTCCACCACCACGATGGCATTATCCACCAGCAGCCCCAGGGCGAGGATCAGGGAGAATAAAACGATCAGGTTGATGGTGATTCCCAGGGCATTGAGCACCACAAAAGAGAGAAACATGGACATGGGTATGGCCAGACCGACGAAAAGCGCGTTGCGGGTGCCCAGGAAATAAAAGAGCACCAGGATCACGAAAATCACCCCCATGATCATGCTGTTTTCCAGGTTACTGAGCTGCATCCTGATCATTTCGGACTGGTCGTTGGTCAGGGTCAGGGTCAGCTCCTCAGGCAGGGAACCCTGTGACCGTGCCTCGTCCAGGATTGCAAAGATCTGATCGGTTGCCGCAAGCAGGTTGGCCCCGCTCTTTTTAATGACCTGGACGCTGACAACGGGCTGATTGTCCAGCCGGGTGAAGGTCTTGGATTCCTCGTAACCGTCCACCACCTCGGCAACATCGCGCAGGTAGACCACAAATTGTCCGTCCCGCTTTACGATGATGTCCCTCAGCTCCTCCACCGATTCAAACTCGCCCACGGTCCGGATGGACCGGCGGGTATCCCCGAGTCTGATCTCACCGCCTGAGATGGATACGTTTTCCTGGCTCACCGCGAATTCGATGTCATCAAACGAGAGCTCATAGGCTTCCAGCTTGGGCAGGTCCACATTGATTTTGATTTCCCGGTCATCGACGCCCCGGATCTCCACCCTGGATATCTCCCGGACCGATTCCACCTTCTCCTCCAGGAATTCTGCGTAATCTTTCAACTCCTCGATGCTGTAGTCCCCGGACAGGTTGATGTTGATGATGGGGAACTCTGAAAAATCGATGTCTTCGACCACCGGATCCTGCAGCAGGTCATTGGGAAGTTCGCTTTTCGCCTTGTCCACTGCATCCTTCACATCCTGAAGCGCCGTCTTGATATCCACCTCCGTATTGAACTCCACGAAAATCAGGGAGGCATCCTGGGAGGAAGTCGAGGTGATCTCCCTGACCCCTTTCACGTTTTCCACCTCCTTCTCGATGGGCCGGGTGATCAGGTTTTCGATATCCAGGGGTGGATTTCCCGGATACACGGTCTGAACCAGCACCGTGGGAAGCACGATCTCCGGGAACAGCTCCTTGGGAAGGCTCCTGTAGGAGATGATCCCGAACAGGATGATCACACCGGTGATCAGGAATATGGTATTCCGGTTGCGGAGTGCCAGTGTCGTCAGCCTGAACTCCCTGTAGTTCTTATCCGCCATATCCGTCCCCCCCATCAGCGTTTGATCGTACGGGGGTCCCGTCCCCCACCAGGTGGTACCCCTTTACAATGACATTGTCTCCCGGGGAGACCCCGTCCGTGATCTCGGTCCGGTCCTGGACCGTGATCCCTGGTTCCACATATACTTTTTCTGCCACCGTATGTTCCCCGGATGAGACCGCCCGGAAAAGGAAAGTGCCATTGAAGTCGTTCCTGAGGATAATGGAGGGGACCACCATTGCATTTTCCTTCCTGAAATCCTCAATACGGATGGAAGTCAGCATGTTGGGTTTGAGCCTTCCCTCCTGGTTATCCAGTTCCACCTCGAGGGTGAGGGTCCTGGTCTGGGGGTCGATGACCTGTCCAAGCCGGCTGATCCTTTCCCGGAGCACCAGGTCCGGGAAGGCGGCGAAACGCAACACTACCTCATCCCCCTCCTCAACCTTGTTCAGGTAGGATTCCGAGATACGGGAGGTGACCCGCATTTTATCCAGGTTGACCAGCCGCAGCAGGGGCAAACCGGGTGAGGCAAGCTCACCTGCTTTCACATCAATGCTTTCAACAATGCCCGGGAAAGGTGCGGTGATCCTGGCCATCGCCAGCTGCTTCTCCAGGGTGGCCAGCCTAGCTTCCAGCACCTCCTTTGAATTCTTTGCCTCCAGGTATTGAAGTTCACTGCCGATCTGTTTCTCCCAGAGTTCCTCCTGCTTTTCATAAACCCGGGTCGCCAGCTCAAGGCTGGTTTTCACCTCGGCGATGTTCTTCTCCGTCAGTTCCGTATTGAGTCTCAGGAGCAACTTCCCGGCCGGAACCCTTTCACCGCGCTGCACATAGATCTCTTCGATCTGCCCGCTGATTTCGGGGCTGATGTCCGCATCCAGGACAGACTCCATCAGACCGGTAACCTCAAAACTGCGTGTAAGCGTTTCCGGTTCCAGCGTGATGAATGCCACAGGGAGTTCCTGCTGGGGGGAGACAGGACGGGTGCTCTTTTCCATTTCCCGCTCGATCTCGGTGATCCGCTGCTCATATTTGATGATCTTCTTCCGGTAGTCCGCTATCTCCTTCCCGGGATCCCTGGGTCCGCAGGCCGTCATAAAGAGGACCGGCATAAGCAAAGTGATTGTTTTCAATTGGTTCATGGTTTTCATATTAAATGTTATTCATCAGCAGGTCGATCCTGATTTTGGCGTTGAGGACCTCGACCATGGCGGAGGTGTAGTCACTTAATCTATTGATATACTGATCATTGACCTGTGTAAGTTCCAGGCTTGTGGCCAAGCCTTCCTCATATTTTTGTCTGGTCACCGAAACCACTTTATCAGACAGTTCCAGGCTCCTCCTTTCCGCCCTGTATTTCTCGAGTGCATTGGAAAAATCATATTTGGCCTGCAGGAACTCCACCTGCAATCCTTCTGCTGCAAATTCCCTGCTGTTCTGCGCCTGTTCATAGGCCAGCTGCTTCTGGTTCACTCCTGCCCGCCTGAGTCCGCTGCTGAAGATGGGAACACTGAGTGACAGTCCCACAGCAGATGCCTCGAACCAGTTCTCATTCCTGTCCAGAAAATTGAATTCGTCCCGCTGTGCCGTATAATCCAGGGAATAAAATGCCGAAAGGGTCGGCAGGTACTCTGTTTTCTTGAGCTTCAGGTCCATGTATGCCAGTCGTTCCTGTTCTTCAAGGATCTGGTAATTGAGGTTCTCCTCCAGCTTGAGCGCGGCATTGAGCGAGGCATCGAAATCGATTTGGCGAATCAGTTCTTCCAGGCTGTCAGTGAGTACGATACTGGTTTCCCTGTCAAGCCCCATCTGGTATTTCAACAGGTTCCTGGTGGCCACCACCTGCCGCTCCATGGAGAGCACGCTGTTCTCGAGGGCCGTGACGGTGACCTCCAGCTGGTCCGCATCGATCTCCTCCACGAATCCCGCCTTCAGGAGCTCCCTGGTCTCCTCATAAGTGGAACGCACATTCAGGAGGTTGCCCTGGAGCGCTTCCAGGGTATTTTCGCCCAGCAGGACCAGGTAGTAATTCTGCATGACCGCCTGCCTGACCTCCTGTTCGGTCCGTTCCCGGTTTCGCCTGGTAAACTCCCTGAAAATCTTCGCCGCCTGAAGTCCGATAATGAATTCTCCGCTGAATATCAACTGATTGCCCACCAGTCCGGCGGTCGCGAAGTGCTTGGTCCCGAACTGCACCTCGATCTTGTCAGCCGGATCCCCGAGAAAGTCCGGGATCAGGGTCGTTGCCAGGTTGATGTTATAGTTGTAGTTAACGGCTGCATTGACCTGGGGAAGCCCCGTGGCGGTGGCTTCCCACACTCGCTCTTCCGCAATGGCCACATCGATCCTGGCATTCTCGGCATTGAGGTTGTTCTCCATGGCGTACTCAAGGGCCGATGCCAGCGAAAAAAAGGCGGTATCCTGCTCCTGCGCATGTAAGGGGGCAAACAGCGGCACCAAAGCAATGGCCAGCACGGATAAAATGTTGCTCCTAAATGTTGGTCTGGGTCTGATGATCATGATTGAAAGATTTTTTTTGTTCCAGGTATTCAAGTCCCTTCCGGTTACAGATCCCATGGAGATGGTAGATGAACACTTCCCGGATGAACGCATCGGAAACCACATCCGGCTCCTCCAGGGTGTCCTCTCTTTCAAGTCGCTCCATCCGGGAGACATACAGTGTGGCTATGACCTCCCCGATCAGCTCACTGCGGTATAGTCCCTGGGTTTTTCCCTTGCGGATGTTGGCCACAATCAGCCGGTAGAGATGGTCCCTCTTATCGGACATCCATCGACGGTAGAGCCCGGGGTAGTATTTTCTGAGGTCATAATAAAAGGTAGGGCTGAGATGCCGGCGCTGCCTGTGCATCTGTTCATTGATGGTGACCAGGTCCTCAATGGCATTTTCGCCGGCGGTTTCCAGTCCTTCCATAAAATTCCTGCTGGCCTCCATATCCAGGTCGATCACCCGGTGGATCAGATCAGCCTTATCCCTCACGAACTGATAAATGGTTTTCTTGGACATCCCCAGTTGCCTGGCGATGTCGTCCATCGTCATGCTCCGGATGCCGAATGTGCCATACAGTTCGAAGACCTGCCGGAAAAAATCTCGTGTCTGCTGCTGTTGTTCCATCCTGGAAACGAATAATTCAAAAATCGTTTATTGGGTTTCCCTGATGGTTCAAACAACGTATTTACTGACTTGTTCGATGATTTTTGTAAAAGATTTGTTAATAAACATTAAACAAAATGATTCCGGAGGAAGATTTTCCCTGGAGAAGGCTGCCGTTGACGGGTCCCCTTTAGAAGTTATCCTGCCACGACCTGCGCTTGTTGTATTTCAGGTCGGTGAGAATGGATGATTTTGCGTTGATCTGGAAATTGTAGGATTTGAAAGCCCCGAAAGGAACCACCGAGATCCGCATTTCCCAGCAGTGAAGGTCCCGATAGATGCTCAGGTTGGTGGTGGTGAACTGCTTCCGGTCCAGGTCATACCCGGTATTGAAACCGATTTTCCATTTGGGGGAGAGGCTGAAATCGCCGGAGGCCCGGACGGTCTGCACCACGCTGGCCTGGTCCCTGGGCTTGTTGTAACTAAAGTTGTAGTCGATTCGCAGGGACCACGGAATATCGAAATCCACATAATCCCCATAATACTCTTCCATATTGGGATCGTAGGTGGCCATGGGATCTTCGGTGGCCATATCGGGCCTGTTCAGCTGCGATTCCTGCTGGGCAGGATCCTGCTCGTCGCTCCCTCCCCTGTTCTGTTTTGATTTAAAGGTGAAACCCGCCGAAATACTGGCATTGGTCAGTCGGACCGGTTTCCCGGTCTGCGACCAGTAAGTCTCCCTGGTCCTGGATCTGGATTCGTCGTAACCGAATGGATCAAGAACCCCCCGGAACGAAAGGTTGAGCTTGTTGTTGAAAATGCGGGTGCTCCCGTTAAAGCTCACCGGGCGCCATGCCGGTGTGAGGGTATCCTCATGAAACAGGTTCAGGCTTGTGCTGAGACTGAGGTTATCCAGGATCTTCACCTTTTCCAGTTCGTCCACTGTATCGTTCTTTGAGCGCATTTTTGCTTCGATGTTGTTCCTCAGCGAAAGGCTCAGGGAACCGGATGCGCCCCGGGTGGTGGGAGTGCCGTAGATCTGGTCCTCATAGATGGAATAGACTTCCAGGGTGTCCATGTTGATCTCGTCGTAAACGGCCCGGTAATAGTCCGCCTGGATGGCAGAGAGGTCCGGGACGAAAGAGAGGTTGGCCGAAGGGGTCATCACGTGCCGGATCGCTTCCAGCCTGCCCCTCCCCGTAAACTGGTACATCCCGTAAATCTTGGGCGCAATCCCCGAACCGATGCTCGGGTATAGCGAATGGGCATAGGAAAGCTTGTTGATGAGGGTATCGGTGACCACCGGGTCATAGATGATCTGCCCGTCCTTATCAATTTCATCGTACCGGGATATGAATTTGGCGGTCTGCCTGGTATAGATCATCCCGTTGTAGTTCAGCGAGGGGGTGATGGCAAAACTCTGTAGGGCAGGCGTTTTCCTAAAAGGCCTGATGCTCAGGCTCAGTGGAATGGTATGCCTGTAGCCGTTCTTCATGTCGTTCCATACCTCGCTGGTAAAGAGCAATGAATCGGCCGTGGTGATGCGGTTTTCAAGTATGGAGGTATAACTGAGCTGGATGTCCTCGTACCACCTCTTCGGCCCCGTACCTGATCTGCGCTTGAAAGGATTGATCCTGTTCATGTTGAACGATACCTTGGGCAGGGTCATGTTGACCGCCTTTGTATTGCTGTTCTGGGAGTGGTTCAGGGATGCGCTCAGGTTGAACGGGCTGTTGGGCCAGGACTTGGTGAAGGAAATACTGGACTGCTTGGTGTTGGTCATCACATTATTGATGTTCCGGGTGTGGTTCCGGTCGTAACTGGAGCTGGAGAGGTTCACACTTGCCCGGAAGGAACTGGTGGGATTGGCCCTGGAGTCCTGGGAGTGGCTCCATCCGATGGCGTAGTCCCTGCTCACGCTGTAGAGCCCCTCAATATCCTGGTAACCGGAAATGTTCTTGAAATACTTCACGCTCAGGTTCCCGTTGAAGCGGTAATTCACCCTGTAATTGCTCCCTACCCGCAGTCCCCACGTCCCGTTGGTATAGATGTCCCCGGTGACCTTCAGGTCCATGTAATCGTTCATGGCGAAATAATACCCCCCTTCCCTCAGGTAGAATCCCCTCCTGTCCTCCTCCCCGTATTTGGGGATAATGATCCCGCTGGTCTTCGTTTTCGAATTGGGAAAGAAGCCGAAAGGCAGGCCCAGGGGAAGCGGCACATCCGCCAGCACAATGTAGGCCGGACCGGTCACGATCTTGTCGCCCGGCATGCTGATTCCCTTGGTGATGGCAATGTAGAAATGGGGGTGTTCGGCGTCGCAGGTGGTATACTTACCGTCCTTCAGGTGGATGTGTCCGCTGGTCTGTTTTTTGGTCTGATTGGCATGCAGGTATCCCCCTTCCTGCTCCGTGATCACCTCCTCGATGTATCCTTTCTGGGTCTTGAAATTGTATCTCAATAACTTGGATTCGAATGAGTTATTGGCGTCCTTGAAAATGGGATTGCCTGCCATGATGCCTGTTGAATCAGGCATGCCGTGGGCGATCACCATGTTGTTGTCCATTTCGTACCGGATATAATCGGCCTCCAGCTCAATATCCTCATAGGTGATGCGTGCTGCTTTGTAAAGCTCTACTGTCCTGCCGTCAAGTGAAAAGACCAGGGAATCCCCGGCAGTGTATTTCACCTCGGCCTCGACCCCGCTCCCTGCCCCCGGGACGGCTGCCAGGGAATCGATGGCGAGTGAGTCGCCGGGCAGGGCACTCATTCCCAGGGTATCCAGCCCCAGGCTGTCGGTGAAAATACCTGGTTGCCCGTATGAAGGATCTTCCGCCGCCAGGCTGTCCTGAGACATTTCAGCGGGAGTTCCCGACGGTGTGACTGTATCTGTACCCACAATGGAATCAGGCTGTTGACCATGCAATATCACCTGGGGGCACAGAGTTAGTATTATGAGGAAAAGTATCTTAAGCCTGTGGCAGTGCAAACTGATTAAACTTATATTTTTGTGTAAAATATAAAAGTAATGCCTATTCATATACAACGGGCAATTCGGGTGATTCTTGTATCAACATTTTTGGGTGTTGTGCAGCTTCTCCCCCTGGGTGCGGACGACATCAGGGAGGTGAGCGAGGGGATACGCACGGTGGTGATCGATGCGGGGCACGGCGGTAAGGATTCAGGGGCTGTGGGATCAAAGGCCATGGAAAAGGATATTGCCCTTGCAGTTGCTTTGAAAGTGGGCCGCTACATCGAGGAGAACATGCCTGAAGTCAAAGTGGTCTATACAAGGACAGAGGATGTCTTTCCCGAGCTCTGGAAACGTGCGGAGATTGCCAACAAGGCCGAGGCTGACCTGTTCTTATCGATCCACGTGAACGCTTCGACCAAGAGTTCCATACGCGGTACAATGACCCTGGTACTGGGGCAACACAGGGCAGAGGAGAATTTTGATGTGGCCATCAGGGAAAACTCGGTGATCCTTCTTGAAGAGGACTATGAAACCACCTATGAGGGATTCGATCCCAAATCCACCGAATCGTATATCATGTTCTCGCTGATGCAAAAGACCTATTTCCGGCAGAGCATTGAACTGGGGGATTTTATCCAGGATCAGTTCCGGGAGCGTGCCAGGAGGCATGACCTCGGGGTCAGGGAACAGGGGTTGCTGGTACTGGCACAGACTGCAATGCCCGGTGTGCTGGTGGAAATCGGGTTCATATCCAATCCGGAAGAGGAAAAATACCTGATGACGGAATATGGACAGGATATCATTGCTTCGGCCATCTACAGGGGGTTCAGGGACTATAAGGAGGTGATCGAGCGGAGAAGCAGCTTTTCAACGGCGGTAAGGGAGGATCCCGAACCCTCGCGGGAGGAAGCTGTGACCGGAGATCAGACGGCAATTCCAACCGAAGCAGTGATCCCTGAGGACCAGATCGTGTTCAGCATTCAGGTGGCCTCCTCCAAGAACAAAATAGACCCGGATCCGTCATCTTTTAAAGGCTATGAGGGGATCCTGGTCCTGGAGGACGGCAGGTGGTTCAAATACCTGGTCGGTGCAGAGCCTGACTACCATCGTGCCCTTGAGTTATGCGAAAGGGTTAAACGGGATTTTCCCGATGCCTTTGTGGTCGCATCCAGAAACAGCACGCTGCTACCCCTGGGCGATGCGCTGGTGGAAATAAACAAATAGCATGAGAATCAGCATTGAGGCAAAAATAGGAGTGATCGGACTGGCTACCCTGGCTGTCCTGATCTGGGGGATCAATTACCTGAAAGGCAGGAACATACTTGCAAGCAGCTACACGGTGGAGGCGTACCTGGAGAATGCTTCCGGACTTGAAAATTCGACCCCGGTCCTTCTGAACGGGGTAAAAATTGGGTACGTCAGGGAGATCATCCTTCGAACGGACCGGAAGCCGGCCATCCGCTGCGACCTCTCCCTTGAGAAAGCCTATCCAATCCGGAAAAATGCCATGGCGGTCATTCAAAGCGCAGACCTGCTGGGGACAAAGGCCATCCGTATCGAACCCGGCACCGGGAACAGCTTTCTTCGGTCGGGGGACACCATCGCCATCGCATCGGAACCTGATATGCTCTCCTCACTTCAGTCCAGGATGACCCCCATCCTTGATCAGGTGGGATCCCTCGCCGTATCCATCGACTCCCTGGCCAGGAAGCTGGACAGGATCGCCGGCTCGGATGAGTTAAAGGCCTCGCTGGACAACCTGAGTGCGGTCACTGCCTCGGTGAACCGGTCACTGCAGCCCGGCGGATCGCTCGGCAGAAGCTTCGGAAACCTGGCCTCATTTACAGAAATGCTGGCCGAACAGGAAGAAGAACTGGCTGAGATTACGGTCAACTTCCGCTCATTCAGCGAATCGCTGAACAATGCACAGATCGACCGGCTTGCGGAGAACCTGACGGAGGTCACCGGGCAGTTTGAAATACTGCTCAGACAGATCAACAGCGGGGAGGGAACCGCAGGCAGGCTGATCTACGCTGACAGCCTGCATATGGGACTTCAGCAGCTGATCACGGACCTTGACCTTCTGGTCAGGGACCTCAATGAAAATCCGCAGGATTATGTGCATTTCTCACTCTTCGGAAAATCACAAAAGAAGGCGGAGTGAATCCGGGAACACGGCCCGGATGGTGATTTGACAATCGGTCATTTTTCGTTGACAAAAATCCGGAGTGTTTTTTGGCCCCGTTAAACCAAATATTGAATTGGTGGGGCTAATGGTTTAGTTAACAATTTATTAAGATTTAACTTCACTAAATGTCCGTATATCTCTCTGTATCAGTTTATTAACATTTTTTCATTTTTTTTTAGTTTATAAGCAATTGAGATTAAAAACAATATAGCAGATCTGAATTATTCAAGTCCGGGCGCATTTTTTTTTTACTCATTTTTTCACAATCTTTGCTCTGGGAATCCTGATAGCTGTAAACTCTTTACCCTAACCCAAAATCGACGTTTACAATGCATGAACGTGTCTGGAACAATTGTCTGAACGTGATCAAAGACAACGTCCCTTCTATCAGTTTCCGTACCTGGTTCGAGCCGATTGTTCCATTGAAGCTGGAGAATGACATCCTGACCATTCAGGTTCCCAGTCCTTTCTTTTACGAGTACCTCGAAGAGCAATACATAGACATACTGAGGAAAGTCATCAAGAAAGAACTGGGACCGGATGCCAAGCTCGAGTACAATGTGGTCATGCAGAACAACTCCTACAGCAACAGCAAACCATACACTGTCAAATTCCCTGCCAAGAACAACCGGGAGATCAGGAACACACCGGTAGCGGTTCCGCTGGACAATTCCGAAAACACCATCAAGAATCCCTTCGTGATTCCAGGTCTGAAAAAACTGGATATCGATCCCCGCCTGAATCCGGAGAATTCGTTCGATAACTTTATTGAAGGTGAATGCAACAGGCTGGCCAGGTCGGCCGGTTATGCAGTGGCAAATAATCCCGGAGGAACCGCCTTCAATCCGCTGCTGATTTACGGAGACAGCGGTCTCGGCAAAACCCACCTGGCACAGGCCATCGGAATTGAAGTGAAAGAGCATTATCCCGATAAAACGGTGTTGTATGTCAATGCCAACAAGTTTCAGACACAGTTCGTGGATGCCATCAGGAACAACAACAAGAACGACTTTCTCCATTTTTACCAGATGATCGATGTGCTGATCATCGACGATGTGCATGAGTTTGCCGGCAAAGAGAAGACACAGGATACCTTCTTTCACATATTCAATCACCTGCACCAGAGCGGAAAACAGCTCATTCTCACCTCGGATAAGCCCCCCGTGGAGCTACAGGGAATGGAGTCGAGGCTGCTGAGCCGTTTCAAGTGGGGCTTGTCGGCCGATCTGCAGACACCGGATTTCGAAACCAGGATGGCCATCCTGAAAAAGAAGACCTATAACGACGGCATTGAATTGCCCGAAGAAGTTCTCGAATACATCGCCACCCACATTTCGGATAACATACGGGAACTGGAAGGCGCACTGATATCCCTTCTGGCCCAGTCCACCCTCAATAAAAAGGAGATCACCCTCGATCTGACCAAGGAGATGATCGACAAGCTGATCAAAAGCACCAAGCGGGAGATCTCCATCGATTACATTCAAAAAGTCGTATGCAATTATTATAACATCGGCATTGATCAGTTGCAGTCGAAGACCAGGAAAAGGGAGATCGTACAGGCCCGGCAGGTGGCCATGTTCTTTTCCAAAACCCTCACCAAGTCTTCGCTGGCCACCATCGGTTCACAAATCGGGGGAAAGGACCACGCCACAGTCCTGCACGCGTGCAAAACAGTCAATAACCTGATTGAAACGGATAAACGGTTCAGGATCCAGGTCGATGAGATAGAAAAGAAACTAAAAATGTAGCCACATTGAAACAGGTCCCGCGGGACCTGTTTTTTTTAACCCGTAGGTTGGAATGCACTTCCTGATCCTCTGTATACTCTCTTCGACAGGAATCTTCATCGTTTTCAAATCCATTGACCGCACCGGTCTCCCTCCCCTTCCCGTGATCGTGATCAATTACGCAACTGCGACCCTCATGGGGATGCTGATCACTTCCCAACCCTTCCGGCTGGGATCGATGGTCCAGCGGGACTGGTTCCCGCTGAGTCTCCTGATAGGGGTCCTGTTCATCCTGATGTTCTTCCTGGTGGCCTTTTCCTCCAGGAAGGCCGGAATATCCATCACCACGGTGGCCAGCAAGATGTCTGTGATCTTTCCCATCCTTTTTTCCATGGCGATCGATCCTTCCGACCGACTCACCGCCTTCAAATCCGCAGCCATCCTTCTGGCCCTTATCGGGGTGGGACTGACGGTCTATAAGCCCCAGAACGGAAAACCGGACTGGACTGCCATTACCATACCGCTGCTGCTTTTCACGGGCATGGGACTTGTGGACTCACTTGTCAAGTTTGCCCAGGACCGGTATGTGGTGGATGCAGAGGTGGCGCCGTTCAGCTCGGTCCTGTTCCTTAATGCATTCATCAGCGGCCTCCTGGTGGTCCTCTTCAGGCCCGTGCAGCTCAAGAATTTCACCAGGAGGGTCATCTGGGGATTCGGCATCCTTCTGGGGGCTGTCAATTTCGGTTCCATTTTCTTCCTGGTCAGGGCACTGAATTTTGTGGATCCGCTGGACGGGGGAACCGACAGTTCGGTCATCTTCGGGATCAACAACATCGGAGTGGTCACCCTGAGCGTGCTTGCAGGGTGGCTGGTATTCCGTGAACAGCTGAAAGCAGTGAACTGGATCGGCATCGCCATCTCGGCACTGGCACTCACCCTATTCATGGTTGGATGATCAAAATGGCTGGATAATGAAAGATACCTACCACACCATCCGGGTAACCGCCGAAGGATTGTACAGGGAAAAAGGAAGTAAATTCATTGCATTTGCGTGGGAGGTGGATTCGGAAGAAGCAATCAGGGAACGGCTGTCTGATTTAAAAAAGAAATACCACGATGCCCGTCACCACTGTTACGCCTGGAGGCTGGGGGCGGATATGAAGCATTACCGCAGCAACGATGACGGAGAACCGGCAGGGAGTGCCGGAAATCCGATCCTCGGACAGATCCGGTCGCATCAGCTTACCGACGTGCTGGTGGTGGTGGTCAGGTATTTCGGGGGCACCCTGCTTGGAGTGGGCGGGCTGATCCAGGCCTACCGCGCCGCAGCAGCCGATGCCCTGCAAAAGGCCGGGCGCATCAGCAAGAAGGTATACAGCCGCTGGGAGCTGCGGTTCGGCTATGACCAGATGAACCCGGTGATGAAGCTGGTGAAGGAGCTGGATCTGGTCATAGAGGACCAGCAATATGATCTGGAGTGCAGCATGGTCCTTTCGGTATGGAAAAGGGACGAAGGGAGGGTCTGGCAGCGGGTGTCACTTTTTGAAAACTGCAGGTTCACACAGCTGGAATGAGCGAAGTTATGAGATGTTTTGAACAACCGGAAATGTCCACAGGACACAGTATTATATTTGTAACAAACCCCATTTCAAATGAAAAACAAAAACCTCGTTTCAATCACCGATTTTTCCAGGCAGGAGTATCTGCGTATCCTGGAACTTGCCGCCGAATTTGAGAAAAAACCCAGGCAGGATATCCTCAAAGGATACGTGATTGCAACCCTGTTTTTTGAACCCTCCACCAGGACCAGGCTGAGTTTTGAAACGGCCATAAACGGCCTCGGCGGAAGGGTCATCGGATTCAGTGACTCAGGGGCCACCAGTGCCTCCAAAGGGGAAACCCTGCACGATACCATCAAAATGGTGAGCAATTACGCAGACCTCATCGTCATGCGGCATCCCCTGGAGGGCAGCGCAAGGCTGGCCAGCGAAGTATCCTCCGTGCCCATCGTCAATGCCGGGGACGGTGCCAATCAGCACCCGTCCCAGACGCTGCTTGACATGTATTCGATCATTAAAACCCAGCAGACCCTTGAGCACCTGAAGCTTTTCATGGTGGGGGATCTCAAATACGGACGAACGGTGCATTCCCTGCTCCAGGCCATGTCAGAATTCAATACCACCTTCTATTTCATATCCCCTGACGAATTGAAAATGCCCGCGGCGTATAAAATGTACCTGGACAAGAAAGGGCTCGAGTACTACGAGGGGAACGACCTGACCAAACACCTTAAAGAAGCCGATATCGTATATATGACCAGGGTCCAGCAGGAACGGTTCACCGATCCCATCGAGTACGAGCGGGTCAAGAACGCCTATATCCTGCACAGGGACATGCTGGAAGGATGCAAGGAGAATATGAAGGTACTCCATCCCCTGCCAAGGGTCAATGAGATCCATACCAGCGTGGACGCCAGTCCCCACGCATATTATTTCCAGCAGGCCAGGAATGGTGTCTTCGTCAGAATGGCCATCCTCTCCTCCATCCTGGGAGCCAGGTAAGTCGAAAGTCGAAAGTCGAAAGTCAAAAGTTCAAAGCATCCTGAAATGAAAGACAAGCAATTATCAGTCAGCGCAATAAAGGATGGCACAGTGATCGATCATGTGCCTGCCTCCGTATTGTTCAAGGTGGTTTCCATTCTCAACCTGGCCCGCCTGGACACCATGATCACCATCGGGAACAGCCTGGGAAGCCAGAAGCTGGGGAAGAAAGGGATCATCAAACTGTCCAACGTTTTCTTTGAAGACAAGGATATCAACAAGATCGCCCTGGTGGCCCCCTGCGCCAAACTCAATATCATCAGGGATTATGAAGTGGTGGAGAAGAAGATCGTTGAGATCCCCGACGAAATTGTGGGTATCGCCAAATGCGTCAATCCCAAATGCATCACCAACAATGAAAAGGTGACCACCCGGTTTGAAGTAGTCTCCAAATCAGAGGTAAGGCTGAAATGCCACTACTGCGAAAAGATCACCGAGCAGGAGAACATTGAAATTGTCTGACATCGCCGGAACCACTACCGTAAACGGTCA
>CAZNSZ010000085.1:0-17866 GCA_964575865.1 uncultured Bacteroides sp.
ACAACCGTGATCCCCGCTCCTCCCCGGTCCACATGCTCATCCCCGTACCATTCCACAAGGTCCACCGTATGGAGGTATTCCCTGATCAGCTGCCGGAGGATCCCGTTGCCTTTGCCGTGCAGGATCCGCAGTTCCTGGGCCCCGACCATGATGGCTTCATCCAGGAAGTCCACCACCAGCTCCATGGCCTCGTCCGCACGCTTTCCCCTCAGGTCGATGTCGGGCCTGAAATTCAGCCTTCGCGTCCCCACGTCCCAGTTGCCCAGATCTACCCGGGACCCTTCCCTGGACCTGAGTTTCAAAGACTCTCCTGCAGGTATCTTTTCCAGCTGATCCAGCTTTGTCCTGGTTTTGAGCATCCCGAAAGCCACCACACATTGTTTTCCCCTGATCTCCAGAACTTCACCCGGGGTCTGCTGGTCCCTGATCCGCACCAGGTCACCCACCCGGATGGTCGGGTCTTCCGGTTCCGCTTTCCGTGAAGTGGTTTTCCGGACCCGCATCTTCAGGTCGGGCCTCCTGGCTTCCAGCTCCTTTCCACGGGAGCGGATCTCCTTCAGGGTCTCCTTCACCTTCCTCTCTTCCTTCCCCTCTTTCACCTCCATCTGCTCCCTGAACTGTTCCAGCTCCTTTCTCACCTCCCGGGTACGTTCGCGCTCCGCCTCCGCCTCCTTGATCTCCCTGATGGTCTGTTCGATCCGGCGGTTCGCACCGGAGAGCATCTCCTCTGCTTTCTCCCGGGCTTCCCTCACGATGGATTTGCGCTGTTTTTCGCTCTCCTCCAGCTCCTTCTCGTACCGCTCCATGAGTTCTTCCAGGGTTTTCTCGGAGCGCCTGATCCGTTTCCGCTTCTCTTCCCAGTACTTCTTATCCCGGAGAATTTCCCGCAGGTGCCTGTCGAAATCGATGTGGTCCTGGCCCACCTTTTCGGAGGCCTGTTGCAGCACATTCTCCGGAAGACCTATTTTGCGGGCGATCTCAAAGGCGAAGGAACTGCCCGGTTTCCCCACCTGCAGCTGATAGAGGGGCTGCATCCGGTGGTTGTCGAACAGCATGGCCCCGTTGACCAGGCCCTCGTGCGAAGTGGCCACATGCTTCAGGTTGGTATAGTGGGTGGTGATGATCCCGCTGGTCCCGGAACCATTCAGCTCTTCCAGGATCGCCTCTGCAATGGCACCGCCGAGCATCGGTTCGGTACCCGTCCCGAACTCATCGATCAGGATCAGGGTATCCGATGCCGCATGCTTCAGGAAATGTTTCATGTTCATGAGGTGCGAGCTGTAGGTGCTCAGGTCATTCTCAATGGATTGCTCGTCCCCGATATCGATGAAGATCCCCCGGAAGATCCCGAACCTGGAGGTCTCCTGGCACGGCACCAGCAATCCGCACTGCAGCATGTACTGGAGCAGTCCGATGGTCTGCAGGCAGACCGATTTACCGCCGGCATTGGGTCCTGAAATGACCAGTATCCGTTCCTTGTCCGAAAGCCGGAAGGTCAGGGGGACCACCTCCCGGCCTTCCGCCTGGTGGGCGAGATACAGCAGCGGGTGCTTCGCCTCCTTCCAGTCGAACAGCTGCTCCTCCACGATCTGCGGCCTGACTGCACCGATCCTGCGGGCAAAGAGAGCCCTGGCCCGGATAAAATCAATGGTCGACAGGAAGGCATGAGCGCCGGTCAGCTCAGGGATATAGGGCCGGATGTCCCGGGTGAACTGGATCAGGATCTGGATAATCTCCCTCCGCTCCGCATGTTCCAGTTCGCGTATCTCGTTGGAAAGCTCCACCACCTCGGCCGGCTCAATGAAAACCGTCCGTCCCGTTGCGGACTCATCATGGATCAGCCCTCCCAGTTTCCGCTTGTTCCCGGCCATGACCGGAATGACCGGTCTTCCGTTCCTGTAAGTGGGCCCCGCATCCTCTTCAATCCACCCCTCCCTGCGGGCCCTGTTCAGCACCTGGTTCACCTTTTTGGTGACGGCACCCTGTTTTTCGTGGAGGGATGCCCTGATCTGTGCCAGCTGTGGCGATGCATTGTCCCGGACCTTTCCATGCCTGTTGAGGAGCTTCTGGATCCGGTCCTGCACAAAGGGAAAAACCTTCACCGGTTTACACAGCTCCCGGAGGCGGGGATACAAGCCCTGCTCATCGGAACTGAAGAAATGGAGGATCGCACGGATGTTATCGAGGGTTCTGGAGAGGCTGAAAACCTCCTCTTCGGTCAGGTAGGCATTCTCCACCGCAGCTTTTTTAAGGGCTTCCCGGTTATCGATGAAATGGTTGACCGGGAACTCATCCTCCCGCTCGATGATCAGCCTGAACTCCTCCACCAGCCCCAGTTCCTGTTCGATCTCCTCCCTGCCGGTCATAAAGACCACATTGTCCATCGCCTCCTTTCCGGGTTCGAACAGGCAGTGGGATTTGACCAGGTTCCGGATCCGGTCAAAACCCACCTTCGATTCAAATTGATCGGGGTATATCAACAAGTTGTTTATTAAGCCGTTAAAGTTACCCATCCACCACGTTCAGCCGATTCGAATATGGCGGATAAGACCCTGGTATTGCGCAGGCTGTCCTCCAGGGGTACCGGGACTTCCGTCCCTCCGGTGACGGCCTTCGAGAAGGCATCACCCATCAGGGTGTACTGGTCCGCCACGGGGAATTCCCGGACCGTCACCTGCTCCATGAATTTGTCCCCTTCATCCAGCATTATCCTGCAGGGACGGTCATTGGGGGCATTCCAGGGGATCAATACCTCCAGGTGCCCGCGGGTTCCGTACATGTGCATCCGCTGATACGGCACCAGCTGGGTGCTCACCGCAAACTGGGACTGGCCGGAGGGAAATTCCATCAGCACGGAACCGAGTCGATCGGTCTTCATATCTGGATCAAATTCCATCAGGGCCACCACCCGCAGCGGCTCCTCCCCGAAAACAAAGCGGGACATGGTCACGCAGTAGCAGCCGATGTCCCACATCCCCCCTCCTCCCAGTTCAGGAATGTTCCTGATGTTTTGCGGATCCGTATTGTGGTAACTGAACATTCCCTGGATCAGCCTCAGTTCGCCCAGTTCGCCACCGTTCACCATGTCACGTGCTGCCAGCCACTGCGGGTGCGATTTCACCATGAATGCCTCCGCTGCGCTCACCCCGCAGCGGTCCCGTACCCTGATCATCTCCTCCACCTCCTTCACCGTCAGTCCCAATGGCTTCTCGCACAGAAGGTGTTTCCCGGCCTCCATGGCCTTGACGCTCCATTCCAGGTGCAGGTTGTTGGGCAGGGGGTTGTAGATGACATCGATATCGGGATCCTCCAGCAGGGCTTCGTAACTTCCATAAGCCTTCCCAATCCCCAGCGAAGCGGCTGCCTGCCTGGCCCGCTCTTCTGACCTGGATGCAATGGCGGTCACTTCACACAACGTTCCCCGCTGCAGCGCCGGGATCACCTGTTTCGTTCCGATTCTTGCCGTGCTGAGGATTCCCCATCTCAATTTATCCATGGTGCTGTATATGTTGGATTCAGACCAAAAGTAATAAAAAGATGGGTGGAATCCCTTCAGGATTCAGCGGGGTGTCCGCTCGACGACATAGAGGAAATTGATTTTCCGGACCAGCCCGTAGATCTGGGCCAGGCTCATCCTGGAATTGTTGGGAACAATGGCAACCACCTCGCCCCGGAGGTTATTAAGGAAATGTTCCAGCTTCTCCTGGTCCTTCTCCATGTGGATCTCCAGCTTGTGTACTTTGTATTTCATGGTGTCAAATGTTGGGTGCGGGTCCTTCCGTCTTTCTGTGGGTTTCCCTTAAAATTTACGAAAAAACCTTTAGTTTTATGAGAAGATCCATAAAACAACATCACAATGGCACACAGAAAACTTAACATGGGAATGGTGGGGGGCGGTCCCGGTTCCTTCATCGGGCGCGTGCATTACATGGCAGCCATCCTGGACGGGCAGATCGATCTGGTTTGCGGTTCTTTCAGTTCTGATCCTGAGAAATCGAAGATCACCGGTGCGGAATACTACCTGCCGCCGGAAAGAATCTATGCGACCTACGGAGAGATGTTCCAAGCAGAATCGAAACTTCCCGAAGGGGTGCGCATGGATTTCGTATGCATCGTCACACCCAACCACCTTCATTTCGAACCGGCCAGGCTGGCCATGGAGAACGGATTCCATGTGGTGTGTGACAAACCGCTCGCTTTCAGCGTTGAAGAGGCAGAAGAGCTGGCAAGGATCAAAGAAAAAACAGGGAAACTTTTCGCACTGACCCATACCTATTCCGGTTATCCCATGGTGAAGGAGGCCAGAAAACTGGTACAGGGTGGTGAGCTGGGCAGGATCCGGAAGGTGGTTTCGGAGTACCCCCAGGGCTGGCTGACGGAGCTTCTGGAGAAGACCGATCACGTACAGGCGTCCTGGAGGGGAGATCCCTCCCGGTCAGGTAAGGCCAATTGTGTCGGGGATATCGGAACGCACGCATTTCACCTGGCTGAATATGTAACGGGTATCCGCGTCAGCGAACTGTTGTCCGATGTGAGCACCCTGGTCCCCGGCAGGGTGCTGGACGACGATGCCAACATGCTGCTCCGGTTCGAGAACGGCGCACGCGGGGTACTTTACGCCAGCCAGATCTCCGCGGGGGAGGAAAATGCCGTCAAGCTCAGGGTATACGGTGAAAAGGGGGGGATCGAATGGAACCAGATGGAACCCAACACCCTGACCATTAAATGGCAGCACAAACCCATGGAAGTGCGCCGGACCGGTACCGGGTTTGTGAGCGGGATTGCCCGATACAATACCCGGGTCCCGGCCGGCCATCCAGAGGGGTACATCGAAGCCTTTGCCAACATCTACAGGAACGCTGCCACCTGCATGCAGCATATGCTGGAAGGAACCGAACCACCGGAAGAGGCCCTGGATTTCCCCACCATACAGGATGGTGTGCGGGGAATGAAATTCGTGGATAAGGCAGTGGAGAGCTCCGGGCTTCAAAGCTGGGTAACCATGTAAATACGACACAGGGACCGGGTCCCTGCAAACGACCAATATCATGCAAAGGATTACAGGTATTTTACTGCTATGGGTACTTTCCGGATTGCTCCTGACCGGACAGGAGAGCCTCTCTTATCAGACCCCTCCGGCGGAGATCCTCGAACTGGTGGATGTGCCCCTGGCACCCGCGGTGATGATGGACGAAGACAAAGAATGGATGGTGCTGCTTTACCGGGATGCTTTCAAAACCATCAGGGAGCTTTCACAGCCCGAAATGCGGCTGGCAGGACTGAGGATCAATCCGGTTACCAATATCGGGAGCAGGGTCAGTTACTACAAATCGATCAAAATCCAGAAAGTAGGCGATGAGCATCAGGGAGCTTCAAGCATAGAAGGATTGCCGGCAGATGCGCAGCTGACCAGCTTCACCTGGTCCCCTGATCAGGAACGGATCGCATTCACCAACACCACCGATAGGGGCGTGGAGGCCTGGGTGGTCGAATTGTCCACCGCCAGGGCAACAAGGGTGCTGGATGCCCGGGTGAATGCCAACCTGGGGGACGCACTCAACTGGTTTGCAGACGGGCAGTCACTGCTGGTCAAGGTGGTACCGCCGGAGAGGGAACCACTCATCGGGGTCGGAGAGGTGGTCCCTGAGGGCCCCACCATCTCTGTGGCAGAAGGGAACCGGGCACAGAACAGGACCTACCAGGACCTGCTGAAAGACAAAAATGATGAACACAACTTCGAACAGCTGGCGCTGTCATCCATTGAACGGGTCACGCTGGACGGGAGCAGCTCGGTCTGGCTTGAAACTGCCATGTACCGCGGGATCAGTTTTTCGCCAGACGGGCAGTATGTGATGGTGACCACCATGGAAAAACCCTTTTCCTACCTGGTTCCCTATCAGCGGTTTCCACAGGTGACCACCGTTTATGACAGGGAGGGAAAGGCCGTACAGACTGTCCTCAGGGTCCCGCTCATTGAAGAGCTGCCCCAGGGATTCATGGCGGAACGGGAGGGCCGGAGGGACCTGGCCTGGCGGAACGATGAGCCTTCCACCCTGGTCTTTGCAGAGGCCCTGGACCGGGGGGACCCGGAAAACGAGGTGGAATTCAGGGATGCGCTGTACCAGCTGAAAGCTCCCTTTGGGGGAGAACCTGAGCTCCTGGTTTTGCTGAAGGACCGCTACAGCGGGATATGGTGGGGAGACGGAGAGACCGCCATCGCATATGATTACTGGTGGAACAACCGGAATACCAGGGCATACCTCTTCAATCCCTCAGATCCTGCTGTGGCTCCGCGGATCATCGAGGAGCGGAACTACCAGGACGCATACAGCGATCCAGGGACTCCAGTCACCCGCAGGAACCAGTGGGGGAGGTCGGTTCTGGCCATCAGGGACCGGTCCGTCTTCCTGATCGGAGACGGATACAGCGAGGAAGGGCAGTTTCCTTTTCTGGACCGGTTGGACCTGGGCACCCTTGAAAAAGAGCGGCTCTACCGCTCATCCTATACCGACCGGCTCGAGCGGTTAACGGATTATGATGCGGAGAATAACCGTTTGCTGGTGCGGATCGAATCCCCCACCGATTATCCCAATTATTATTTCCGGAACCTGAAAAGGGACAGGCTGACCCGGCTCACTTCCTTCGAGAATCCCTTCAGGAGCATTCAGGAGGTCCATAAGGAGGTGATTAGCTACCGGCGGGACGACGGCCTTGAACTGTCGGGTACCCTCTACCTCCCGGTGGGATACGATCCTGAACAGAAAGAGAAAGCGCCCATGCTGCTCTGGGCCTATCCCAGGGAATACAAGGACAAAACAAGTGCCGGGCAGAACACCTCCAATCCCAATGAATTCACCTATCCCTCATGGGGCTCTGCCATTCTCTGGGTGACCAGGGGGTATGTGGTGCTGGACGACGCCTCCTTTCCCATAGTGGGTGAAGGGGAACAGGAGCCCAATGACTCCTTCAGGAGCCAGCTGGTGGCCAATGCAAGGGCCGCCATCGATGCGGTCGACTCCCTGGGGTTTATCGACCGGAACAGGGTGGCAGTGGGCGGTCACAGCTACGGGGCATTCATGGTGGCCAACCTGCTCTCCCACTCGGACCTGTTCGCAGCCGGGATCGCCAGGAGCGGCGCTTACAACCGCACCCTGACCCCCTTCGGGTTCCAGAGCGAGGAGCGCTATTACTGGGATGCCCCGGAGGTGTATTACAACATGTCCCCGTTCATGCACGCCGATAAAATGAAGACACCGTTGCTGCTGATCCATGGAGCGGCGGACAACAACTCGGGAACGTTCCCCCTGCAGAGCGAACGTTATTTCAATGCGCTCAAGGGGCTGGGTGCCGTGGCGAGGCTGGTCATGCTTCCCAATGAAAGCCACGGTTACCGGGCCCGGGAGAGTGTCCTGCACATGCTCTGGGAACAGGACCAGTGGCTCGAAAAGTACGTGAAACGCAGGGAGCTGCCCTGATTCTTTCCGGATCGGGGGATCACTGTCAGCCGCAGGTATCCAACAGATCTTCGACGAGGCGGTTTGCTTGACCACCGGGGCGAATTTTTTAGAATTTGTCTAAATTATATTTCTTTTATGTAAATTTTTTAACATTTCATGGAAGATTTTATAGATTTGGTCATAATCTAATGCCCGTAGCCATGGATTATTACCACCCTGACATCGCCATTCAGGCCAGATCTGCATCGCCTCCTTCCATTTTATCCGGACTCAGAAGAATCTTTCATAGCGATCCGGGGCTGACCGTACAGCTGGTCCTGACCCTGCTGGTAGTCACCGGCGGAATTGCACTGCAGTTGTCGGCCATTCAGTGGATCCTTGTGGTGGTTGTGACAGGTGCGTTCCTGCTGGCCGGGATATGCAGGCGGGCGGCACTGCTGCAGGTGGACCGCAGTTCGCAGTACTCCCCGTTCCAGGTATCCAGGATCAAAGCCATGGGCAATGCACTGGTTGCCATCACAGGAGGGCTCTCCCTGCTCACCTACCTGCTGGTCTTTGTACCGAAGATCACCCCTTTGCTCTGAATCGCAGAAATGCTGATCAGCCATTCAGGATCTGTCCTGCCACTTCCAGGGCCAGGTCATACCTTCCGAACGGCGCACTTACCTGGATGCCCTGCACGCTGCCCAGTACCCTGTCCACCATTTGCCGGGCGATCTCGATCCCCGTTTTGAGCTGGTCCTCTTTCGAGCTGAAGCGACCCATTTTCCGGATCACCTCATCGGGCACATAGACCCCCGGTACCTCGTTTTTCATGAATTCGGCATTCCGGAGGCTGACCAGGGGCCAGATCCCGGCCATCAGGTACAAGCCTTCCATCCCTGCTTTTTCCATGAACTGCTCCAGTGATCCGGTGTCGAACACCGGTTGTGTGATCACAAATTCCGCACCGGCCTCTCTTTTTTGGCGGAAACGGTGGAGTTCCTTCTCCAGGTTGACACTGTTGGGATCAACACCCACACCGGTAAAGAAGGGGGTCGGGTTCCCGATGCGCTTCTCCCCCACGTCGATCCCGTGATTCAGGTTATTGATCAGGTGCACCAGTCCGATGGCATCGATGTCAAAAACCGCAGTGGCCTGGGGGTAGTCCCCGATCATGGGCGGATCCCCGGTGATGGCAAGAATGTTCCTGATCCCCAGCGCCGCCGCTCCAAGGAGGTCCGACTGCATTCCCAGCAGGTTCCTGTCCCTGCAGGTGTAGTGGAGGACCGTTTCAATGCCGACCTGGTTCTGCAGCAGCACCGCAAGGGCCAGCCCGGTCATTCGGGCCGAGGCACGTGGTCCATCTGGGATATTGATGGCATCCACCCGGTTTTCCATCAGCATGCGCGCTCCTTCCAGCGGTTTGGCAATGTCCGTGCTGCGGGGAGGGACCATTTCCACCAGCACCACTTTCCTCCCCGAGACCAGTTTGGCGGAAAGTCCGGATTTCTCCTCCCGGGGAACCGCCTCGGGAAGGGGATCGGTGGTCACTGGCCGGATCCCGATATGTATGGAATGCTGGATGCGGGTCTGCTTCATGGCCAGGGAATTGGCCATTTTTGCGATGTGGTCGGGAGTGGTGCCGCAGCAGCCGCCGAGCATGCGGACCCCTTTGTCGATGAAACGCCGGGTGTAGACTGAGAAATATTCAGGAGTGCTCATGTAGATCATCCGGCCGTCGGTATACTGGGGGCGCCCGGCGTTGGGCATGATACAGACCGGTTTACGGGAAAGGGGCACCATCCGTTCAACGAAATCGAGCATCGGTTTCGGACCCACCGTACAGTTCAGTCCGATCAGATCGGCATCGCTTTCCGAGAGCCGGCGGGTCACCTCCTCCAGATCAACGCCATACCGGGTCTTTCCCTCCTCCCCTATGGTCATCATGGCGACCACGGGCAGCCCGCTTACGCTCCTGACCGCCCTGATGGCCTGCTCCATTTCCCGGATATCCTGGAAGGTCTCCAGAACAAAGAGGTCGACCCCCTCCTTTTCAAGCACGGCGGCCTGTTCCGCACAGGCAGCGAACACCTCACCCAGGGTGGTCTCTCCCCAGGGTTCGATCTCCACCCCGGAAGGTCCCATGGAACCTGCCACGTAAATGCTCTCACCGGCCGCTTCCCGGGCCAGCCTCACCCCCTCCGTGTTGATCTGTCCCAGCTGCTCCAGAAGGTTGTGGGACCTCAATTTAAACCGGTTGGCTCCGTAGGTATTGGTTTCGATCACCCTGGCCCCGGCCCGGATGTACTCCTCGTGGATCGACCGGATCAGTTCGGGCCGGGAGAGGTTCAGTTCATCGTAGCATTTATCAATGAATACCCCTTTCTCATAAATCAGAGATCCCATGGCGCCATCGAGCAACACCAGGTTCTCTTTGAAATAATCCTTGAATGCGATCATACCCGCTGCAGCATATGTTCCGGACAAAGCCTGTAAAGTTACAGTTTTTTCATTGTGCCGGAGTGTTCCATGAGGTATTCCAGACGGCGCTGTACCTCAGCCTCCTGAAGCACCCCGGCCTCCATCTCAGCGGGATCCGCGGTGAAAAGATAACCGTACCCGTCCCTCAGCATAACGGCGGAGTTCAGGATCAGCAACGCCTCCCACGGATCACTGGTCTCATGAAGCGCCGCTTTCAGTACCGGAACCGGATCCATCCGGCCCGCGATGCCCAGGAATTCCGCAGCCCTTGCCCGGACCAGCAGATCGGGATCACTGCATAGCCGCCTCGCCTCCTGAAAGAACGGGGCTGCCTCCATCCCGAATGTACTGCAGACAAGCAATCCCCAGTACCTCTGCAGGGGATCACCGGACCTCAGCGCCTGGCCGATCCCCTCCCGGGCCCTGTCAAACGGGGCCAGTTCCAGGTCAGCGATAGCGGCCAGCTCCCCGATCCTTTCCCGGTTGAGCCGGCCGAACCGGACCGGATTGGAGAACGCTTCCCTCCTCAGGTAAGGTTCCGGGAAAAAACCAAGGTCGGGCATCCCCCTGACCCAGTCGTTCAGCCTTTTCCGCATCTCCAGGAGGATTGCGCGGTAAGCCGGATCTTCAGCCAGGTTCCTGGTTTCATAGGGATCCCCGGACAGGTCGTAGAGCGCCTCGGGCTCCCTGGGTTCAAAAAATGCGCGCTGCAGGGGATCAAGGCTCCCCTCCTGGTACAGGTCCCGCCACTGCCGGTAGGCCAGGCACCTGTACCGGTAGTTGTTCTGCAACCCGTCGAAGTTAAAGGGCTGGTAGCTGCGCATGTATTTGAACTGTCCAAACCGGACCGTCCTGACCATGTCGTATTTCTCGTCGAACCGGTCCGCATACCCGAAGGCGGTACCGGGATCTGTCCCGGTGTTCATGAAAGGAACCCCGTCGATCCCGTCAGGAAGGTCGATCCCTGCCAGTGCGAGAAGGGTGGGACCGAAATCCACAAAACTGACGAAACGACCGGATGCGGATCCTGCAACAGATCCGGCCAGGTGGCTGAAATTCTTCGGTATCCGTACCACCAGCGGCACATGCAGTCCGCTCTCCCATAAATAGCCCTTGCTTCCCGGCAGCACGCCTCCGTGATCGCTGAAATAGAACACGAAGGTGTTCTCCAGTTCCCCGCTCTCCTCAAGCTGCCGCAGGACCGATCCCACGATGCTGTCCACCGCCAGGATCCGGTCCCGGTAGTAGGCTGCTGTGAACCGGAAAAGCTCCGTATCGGGGTGCTGGGGAAAGAGGAAGACCGCGGCCGGATCGGTGACCGGCGTGTAGGTGTCCGGCAACCCGGGACCAAAATGGAGGCAGCTCTCATGGGTTTGGGCATGGGATTCCATGTGAAAGAAGGGCTGGCCCGGGGACCGGTTCGTCCAGTGGGCGGCGGGGCTTGATTCATCCCAGGTGCCCTCGCTTTTCACGTAATTATAGTCCTCCTTGTGGTTGTTGGTGGTATAATACCCGGCCTCCCTGAGATAGGCCGGGAACATTCGCAATCCTTCGGGCATGGGGACCAGCTCAGATCTCCGGTGATACTGGGTCCCCGTCCGGGGAGCATAGCAGCCTGAGATCAGAGTGGACCGGGCCACGCTGCAGACCGGTGCATTGGAGAAGGCCCGTGTGAAGAGGATTCCGGCTTCTGCCATGCCTTCAATGGCGGGAGTGGCGATCCCGTTGGGATCGAACAGCTGCATGTAATGTGTTGAATTGTCCTCCGATACGATCCACAGGAAGTTGGGTTTTCCAGGTGCATCCTCAACAGGAACGTGTGCCGGGGCGGATAACAGGCACCTGGGAATGAGGGTCAGTATCAGCGCCAGAAAAATCGCGTGCGTGTTCACTCTGTTCATGGGGTTCACCGGGCTTGCCGCCGCTGTTGGACGTTGCTGTTGAGTTCCACTTCCAGGGTAGCTTCTCCTCCGGGGAAAGCGGAGCGTTCCCATATAATCTCCACCCGTTTCAGATCCGGGATATGCTTGTCATACGGTAGTGGCGGCGGATCCAGGTCCACCACCCGGATCTCTGCCGCCCCCCCCCTGTTGATGTACAGGGCCAGCTCCTCCCCATCCTGCCTCATGTAAACGGTCTGCTGCCGGACGAGCACCTCCGCCCGGGTGATCATCTGCCAGGTGAGCGTTTCGGTTTCGGGAGAGAACTGCACTTCATCCCTGACCACCAGGGAGTGGTCCGAGGTTCTCAGGAAACTCCTGTGCGCCCTCTGCACAAGATTTCCGTATAGGGGGGTCAGGTCGAATGTGATCCGCGGAGGGCGGGGCCGTGTCTCCAGTTCCAGGAGGGTGGCCCTTCCCCCTGCAAGATGTGGCTCACCATTGATGGTGAGGGTACTGTGGCCCCTGTTGTTTTTGGTCAGCAGGCTCCAGCGCCTGGAATCCTGGCCCTCGTCCCACAGTTCATTTCCCATCAACTGTTCCAGGGGGTGGTAGGGCTGGTTGCCGGGATCCACGGACCAGCGGACTCCATCCAGCTCAAAGATAAAAGAACCCCCGTCCATGTTTCCGTGGCTGTCCGCCGCCCTTCCCCCCTTGGCTGCCAGAAAGAAACCATCGGAACCGCCCTCCGGATCGCGCATGACCGCCACGGGGGCCTCTCCCCATCCGGTCCAAATACCAGGCAGTTCCACCGGCGGGCTATCCTTCCGGGACATGCCTGCCGTATAAAGGAAATGGACAGGATAGAGCCTGGGGCTGAATTCCCTGTCCAGGGAACCCGGACTTTCCGCCAGTACCCTTGTATATTTTTCCATGTCGATCCCCGGACCCGACCTGGCCGCGAACCAGCTGAGCAGGCCGAAATGCTCCAGGCTTTCAAATCCCTCCGGGCTGGCGTCGAAATAGTCGTAATAATCCCCCGAAGGCCCTGCAAGGACCAGGCTGAAAACCGCGCTCTCCATGACCCCCGGAGCATCCGGAAACCCGAAACTTGTCCCCAGTGCAGTCTCATATGCCTGTATGGTAAGGGTCAGGTAGTTGGTGGCATAGAACCAGTAAGAGGGCCCTTCGGGATAGACCCCCGATGGGGCATAGGGTCCCAGGCCCAGGGGAAGATGGTCCACCGCCTGGTGAAGCACCCGGGCGGCCAGGTCGGGCACCTCTTCGAATACTGCCAGGGCCGCCAGCGAGGTACCCCCGTGACAGACCAGGTTCCAGTTGTTGGTTGTGGTGCTCCACCAGGTATTCGCCGGTTCACCCACCGCCGGTTCAAGTGCTTTGCTGATCAGTGACTGCCTGGCCATGGCTGAGGTTTCCTTTGAAAGCCACTCTTCGGTCCAGTCGAGCGCCAGTGCCACCCCGGCGGCCATCTCTGCCACATCCAGGAAATGGGAGGGATTCCAGTCGGTGAACCTGCAAACGCTTTGAAGCTCCTCCTCCAGCTTTACCAGGTACCTGGGATCCCGCTCCAGCCTGTATGCCAGCGCCAGTGTGCTGAGCCTCTTCAATGCTTCCCGTGAGACTGCCAGCAGCCTTCGGCCCTGCTTTTCATAGGCGAGCGGCTCCAGTTCAAGCATGGACCGGGCCTGCTCCAGCAACCGTTCATACCCCTGAGTGGTCAGGGGATCCCCCTGTTGCAGCTGATCCCTGAGTTCCGATTCCAGTGCGGGGGTCAGCACAAGCCTGGGAGGTTTGGCAAGGTGTTCACTGATCCAGGAGACCGTTACCGGGTTTTCAATCCCTGCCTCTTCCTGTTCCTTCAGCCAGCGGTCCGCAAATGCGAGGTACTGCTCCCAGTCAAACCGCGTCACATCATGTCCTCCTGCCCGGATGTGGTAGCCCAGCAATCCGAACCGCACGGGTTCGTCCACACCGGGCAAACGGGCCGGTTTTACCGGCGGATTCCCGTAAAGGGCATAGGCCGGACCGGCATGATACAGTGAGAGGTACTCCCCGTAGGGATCGGCCCAGGCGTCCTCTTCCGCGCTGGCCACGTAGAGCGGCCTTGGAGCCACCAATGCCATGAGCATGTGCTGGTCCACAGGCAGGGCCTCCTCCCTGTGGTTATAGGTATGGAACCGGCCTGCGAACCAGTGCGGGAACCGCTCATTGATCTGGTGCACCCGCTCCCCGAATGCCCTCCTTGAGAGGGCCGCCCCGCCGCATCCCGAATTGTTGGAGACCACCATTGCGAAACGGGGATCCGAGGCACCCGCCCACAGCGCCGCCTTCCCCATGCGGGAGTGCCCCATGACCGCTACCCGCCCGGCATCCACATCCGGGTCTGTTTCCAGGTAATCCAGCACCCTGGAGAGTCCCCATGCCCACGCTGCCAGGGTCCCCCACGAACCGGGACCCCGCTCCTTTTCGTATTCCGGAAAGAGGGCATGCACCCCGTTGCCGAATCCGTCATCCATATCCGGATCGATATCACCCGCATAGAGGGTGGCCAGCCCGTATCCGTGCGAAAGGATCATTTCAACAGGCCACCGGGAACTTCCGGTCCCCCGGGAACGCTCGGTCACCCTGTTCTCCTGCGTCCCGTGCTCCTCGTTGTTCCTGACCCAGCCCTCTGCCAGCGAGATGCCGGGATCATCGCTGATGCTCTGGTTACCAAAAAAGTTCAGTCCGAGAAATACGGGGACCGGCTCCCGGCTTTCTGCGGGCAGGTATAGCAGGAGGTTCAGCGGAACCCGCTTCCCGTTGCGTTCCAGGACGATCTCCACCTGCTTCATGACCGCTTTTCCCTCCATGGAAGCTCGGTTCGCGGAAGTGAGGCGGGAGGAGATACGAACCTGTTCATCCGGCGGGGATCCGTACATATGATCCCTGAACAGTTGTAACAGTGTTTCTCTCCTTTGGTCCTCCCAGAAGCGGAGGGCTTCTCCGTCTGACAGGTCCTGCATCCCCATCAGCGAGGGCAGCGGCGCAAAGGTTTGGGTACGGCTGCTTCGTTCCTCCTGAGCCAGGTTCTCCTGAAAGGGGAACCACGGGAGAACGAGGATCAGCAGCATCCCCGGCGGTAAAATCCGAATGGGTCTCATGTGCTTAAAAATACAATGATTACCTTCAACCCGGAAAAAAAACCGGTTAATTCCTATGCGATCCCTGATACTTATCGCCGCATTCACCCTTTTCATGGTAGCCATGGACCTTTACGCCTACCGGGGAATGCAGCAGCTCTTCCCGTCGGGAGGCGGGGGACAGAGGATCTGGCCCTACCTGTTCTGGGGAGTTTCTCTGCTGGTTTTCGCCGGTTTGCTGTGGGCCGGAAGCAGTTTCCGTACCATGCGCGATCCGGCCCTCTTCTTCCCGGTCAGCCTGGTCATGGGGATCTTCCTGATGTGCTATGTCCCCAAACTGCTGTTCAATGTGGTGCAGCTGGCGGGTGACATTGCCTCCCTGGCACCCGCGTTGCTCGGCCGTTCTTCCCATACCCTGCGCATCCCGTTCCTGTGGACCGGGCTGGTCATGGCCCTCCTGCTGATGCTGGCTTTTGCCCTGGGCATGGCGAGGGGGAGGACCAATGTGAAGGTCTTCCGGGAGGAAATCGCGGTCACGGGACTTCCCGGCCCCTTCCATGGACTGAAGATCATACAGCTCTCCGATCTCCACCTGGCGGGATTCTACCACCAAACGGATTACATCCGGGGATTGGTGGACCGGATCAATTCTATGGAACCGGACCTTTTGCTCTTCACCGGTGATATGGTCCATAACTTCTCAGAGGAGATGGATCCGTTCGTAGGGATGCTCCAGCGGCTGGATGCCCCCCTGGGAAAATTCGCCATTCTCGGAAACCACGATTACGGACACTATTTCCAGTGGGAATCGGAGGAGGCGGAGAGCAACAACCTGGAACGGGTCAAGGATCAGATCCGGAATGCGGGATTCGACCTGCTGCTCAACGATTTCAGGACCCTTTCCATCGATGGGCAGGCCATTGAACTGATCGGTGTCGAGAACTGGGGGAAGCCACCCTTCCCGCAACACGGGGACCTGGAGCAGGCCATGCGGGGAACTGATCCTTCCAGGATAAAGATCCTCATGTCGCACGATCCTTCCCACTGGGAGATGGAGGTAACGGGAAGAAAACCGGTGCTGCTGACCCTTTCGGGCCATACACATGGCATGCAGATCGGCATGGAGCTGGGCAACTGGCGCTGGAGCCCGTCCCGCTGGGCTTACCGGCACTGGGCCGGTCTGTACAGGGAGAACGGACAGTACCTCTATGTGAACAGGGGGCTGGGATATACCGGATTCCCGGGAAGGGTGGGGATCCGGCCGGAGATCACCCTGCTCACCCTTGTTCCAGCAGGTGAAGGAGCCTCCCCGGGGCCCTGACCGGGCGGTTGGTTTCTGCATTGAGGAACACAAGGACCACGGTGGCCTCATGGGCCAGCTTTCCCTCCTGGTTGAATATGCGGTGATGAAAGGTCATCCGGGCGGCCGGAAGTTCCCGGACCGTGGTCTCGACGGTGACCAGTTCATCGTAGGTGAGGCTGCTGATATACCTCGCCTGCACGCTGTATACCGGCATGACGGTCCCGCTCTCCTCCAGTTCCCTGTAGGCCAAACCTGTTTCACGGATCATCTCCGAACGCCCGATTTCATAGAGCCGCGCATAGTTACCGTAGTACATGACCCCCATCTGATCGGTATCGGCGTACCGGATCCTGTAGGTTGTTTCTGAGGTTATTGGTTTCATGGTTCCTGTCTGATTTCCTGTTGGTTATTCCCTGATCCCTTCCAGGTAAAGCAGGAATGCATATTCCATGGCGGTCTCCTTCAACCGTTCGAAGCGCCCGGAGGCCCCACCGTGTCCCGTCTCCATGTTGCAATAGAGCAACAGCAGGTTGTCATCGGTTTTCATGTCACGCAGTTTGGCCACCCATTTGGCCGGCTCCCAGTACTGTACCTGGCTGTCGTGCAGGCCGGTGGTCACCAGCAGGTGGGGATACGCTTTCGCTTCCACATGGTCGTAAGGGGAGTAGCTGAGCATATAGCGGTAATAGACCTCCTCATTGGGATTTCCCCATTCGTCGTATTCACCGGTGGTAAGCGGAATGTCCTCGTCCAGCATGGTGGTCACCACATCCACAAACGGAACGGCGGCAATGACCCCGTTATATAGCTCCGGCTGCATGTTGATCACGGCTCCCATCAGCAGTCCCCCCGCACTGCCTCCCATGGCATAGAGGTGATCCGGTCCGGTGTAACCGGCTTCAATGAGCGACTCCGCACAATCGTTGAAATCGGTGAACGTATTCATTTTATTCAGCAGCTTACCGTCCTCGTACCATGGCCTGCCGTATACCTGGCTCCCCCTGATGTGGGCGATCACGTAGATAAAACCCCTGTCCAGCAGGGATAGCCTTGCGGAACTGAAGGAGGGATCCCTGGTAATGCCGTAGGAGCCATATCCGTAAAGCAGGGTCGGGTTGGCCCCGTTCAGTTCGATCCCCTTCCTGTAGACGATGCTCATGGGGATCTTTTTGCCGTCACCGGCAGTGGCATAGATGCGGTGAGCCTCGTAGTGGGAAGGATCAAACTCCCCGCCCGGTATTTCGTCCCGCTTCATGAGTTTTTTTTCCCCGGATTCCATCTCATAGTCGAAGGTGGAATGGGGAGTGGTCAGCGAGCTGTAGGAAAAGCGCAGCCAGCGGGTGTCAAATTCTGGATTGGTGGAAATATAGGCCGTGTATACTTCTTCTCCCATCTCCACGAAGTGCTCGGAGCCATCCTCCCAGCGGATCACCCGCAGCCGCGTGAGTCCTTCGCTCCTCTCCTCCAGTACCAGGTGTTCGTTGAAGATCTCCACCCCCTCCAGGAAGACGTCGCCGCGGTGCCCGATCACCTCCTCCCAGTGCTCCCTGGTGGTTGCTCCCACAGGGGTACGCATGAGCCTGAAGTTGACCGCATCCAGGTTGGTAAGGATATAGAAAT
>CAZNSZ010000086.1:0-17584 GCA_964575865.1 uncultured Bacteroides sp.
GACATGGCACAGTACAGACCATCACATTGACGGCGTTTGACGGAGGAGGCAACAGCGAACAGTGCACCTTTGATGTCACACTGATGGATATCACGCCCCCGGTGATCACCGGTTGCCCGGCGGATATCAATGTGGTGGCAGACACCAGTTATTGTGGAACGGAGGTGAGCTGGACGGTACCCACAGTTTCGGATAACTGTTCAGGGGCGCTCCTCACATCATCCCACAATCCTGGAGATTTCTTCTCTGTCGGTACCACCACGGTGACCTACACTGCAACTGATGCAGCAGGATTGACCGGGATCTGTTCATTCGATGTCATTGTTGATCCACCTGCTGCGCCGGTCATTACAGGTGCGACTGAAGTATGCACACCCGGTCAGGAGACTTATGTGGTGACCGATCCGGGGACCCATGCATTCAGCTGGGTGGTGACCAACGGGACAATCGCAGGCCCATCGACCAATTCAACAGTCACGGTTGACTGGATCGGAACTGCTCAGGGAATACTTGAAGTAACCATCACATCAGGTTCAGGATGTACAAATACCCGGAACATCAGCATTGACAAAGTGGCTGTTCCGGTAAATGGTAATATCAACTCAGGAAGCTCATTAATAAGAAGATAACATGAAAACAAACAATCAATCCAAGAGACTAACCAATTATTCAATTAACCACACTTATTCAAAAAAAGCTATGAAAACCAGGAAGTATTCAATTCTCATGAAAGCTGTTGCGGCAGCTGTATTCTCTTTCGTATTTGCAGCAATGCTGAATGCACAATTCGTAAATCCAACTGTTGCCAATACCCAGGGTGGAGAGGAAGTACGAAGCATTGTATCGGGCAATACCATTACCTATGACCTCAGTGCGGATCATATTGCTGGGGAGGAGTACCGCTGGGCGGTTCGCGGTGGGAACATCACCACCGCCGGAGCCAATCCATCGGGAGATTCACTGATCATCGACTGGACAACAGATCTGGATGCGATCACCGTCGACTGGAACCAGGACCTGGCATCCACACCGATCGGTTCTGCGATAGGGGAGATCATCGTTCAGAAAAGAAATGCCGGTGATTGCTACGGACAGATCCAGGTCCTTCCCATTACCATGTGGAACCCCGCAACGGCTGATCTGACAGATGCCGATATCGAAGTCTGTTCCGGGGATGCCATCGGGGGAACAATTACCATCAACCTGACCGGAGCACCGGATCCGGTGGCAGACGGTTTTGTGGTGACCTATGATATTGTTGCAACCGATCTGACCGATCTGGGCGGTAATCCGCTGGATGCGACCGGTTCAACGGCTGTTTCCAATGGAAGCACTGTGACCATTGACCTTCCGGACGGACTGATCAATGCACAGACCGCGGACCGCACCTTCACCATCACGCTGACAGCCATGCATGATGATTTCCAGGGTGATGGAACCCTGATCGACAGTGAGTATGTGATTACCGTACACCCGACGCCGATCACAAGTCCGATCAACAGCAGCTCCAGCCTGACCCGCCGTTAGGAGTGGTCGGCCCGTTGAGGCTGATTATGAGAATAATATGGATTATTGAAATGATATGAGCACATATATCCATTGGATAAGAGGACCGGCTGACGGAATCGTTACTGGCATGGGGCCAGCGTGTGATACCTCTATGTCTGGAAGTCAACCGGATCATTGGGTATGTGTAAGGAGTTTTGAAAAAAAGGACCAGGCAGAGATGATTTGAGGTGGAAATTTAAATACCAGTTGCCGGGGCGTCCGCCGGGGAAGTCTGACAGGATGGAAAAAATCCTGATGGGGGTGGCGTATGGAGTGACTACAGGTAACCGGAAGGGCTGTTGCTTAGCAGGGAGAATGAATACTTTTTGGTTAACATAGCATGGTTGAGTATTGAATAATTGGAATTGGATTGATTGAATTGATTGAATTGATTGGTTGACGATGAAGTAAATGCTTGTTAGAAAGCACATATGGTCAATTATAGTGCTGCTCATCCTCTGGAGCGCAGGTGCCCGGGCGCAGGAGTACCAGTCGGTGGTATGCGCCGGTGACACGGGTATTGCCTACTCTGTACAGGGCTGGGAGAACTCCACCTTTGAATGGACCGTGGAGGGCGGAACGATTACCCGGAATTATGGGGATTCGGTCATAGTAGACTGGACATCCGTTCCTGGAGTCTACCGGATCACAGTGCAGGAGACCAGTGAGTATGGGTGTATCGGGCCTCCGGTGGTTTCGGATGTCCTGGTTTCCAGCCCGGATATCGATCTGGGCGGAGATACCTATGTGTGTCTCGGAGAAACCTTTGTGATCACTCCGGTCGGGGAATTCAACTCCTTCCTGTGGCATGACGGAAGCACAGGCCCGTCATACAGCACGGATCAGGCAGGTTGGATCGCTGTGGAGGTGACCGATGTGTACGGATGTCCCGGCGGTGACAGCCTTTATCTTTCCATCTACGATCTGCCTGAAGTGGATCTTGGAAATGATACCGCACTGTGCGGGGACGAGAGCCTGTTGCTCGATGCCGGAACGGATGGTCGCTACTTCAGCTGGTCCACAGGAGAGATTTCCCAGCAGATCACAGTCTACAGGGCGAATAACCAGCCTGTATGGGTGGAAGTTGAAGATGAATTCGGGTGCATCAACAGCGATACCATGGTCATCAGGCCCTGCAATATTGAGTTCTATTTCAGGGATATGCCAACTGCCATTACTGCCAATGGCGATGGGGTGAACGATGTCTGGAACATTGAGAAGCTGAGCGGCTACACCCGGGCGGTCATGGAGATTTTCGATCAGTGGGGCACCCTGGTCTGGAGGTCCGAACCGGGATACCCGGAGCCCTGGGATGGAAGGAATATGAACGGGAGGCTGGTGCCGGTTGATTCATATCATTTTATTATCGAATTTAATGACGGGAGCAATGATCCCCTGGTGGGCATCGTAACGGTATTACATTAGGAAATGAAAAGGGCCATTTATATCATTTTACTGCTGGGGGGCTTCCATTCCTATGTGCATGGGCAGCAGGCCACACTGTACAGCCAGTATATGCTGAACGGATTCCTGCTGAATCCGGCTGTGGCCGGTTCAGAGGGATATACGGCCATCAACCTGACGGCGCGTGAGCAGTGGGTGGGATTCAAGGATGGTCCGGGGACATACGCCATGAGTTTCCAAACCCGGCTCCAGAGAAAAAGCCATATCTCCAGGACCGCTGCGGTGAGAAGGAGGAAACGGCCCAATACACGGGGCGGGAATGTCGGACTGGGCGGGTATGTGTTCAACCACCGGAACGGGGCCGTGGAAAGAACCGGAATCAAAGGAACCTATGCCTACCATATTCCGTTTCCCAATTCTCAATTGTCCTTCGGATTATCCATGGTGGGTTACCAGCTGAGACTGGATGACGACAAGATACAGCTTGAGATTGAGGATGATAATTTCTGGTCAGGGGCGCATAAATCTGTATTGATTCCCGATGCGGATGTGGGTGTTTACTACACCACCCAGGAACTATGGGTTGGATTCTCGGTGGATCAGTTGTTCGAATCTGTATTGAAGTTCGGAGATGCAGGATATGATCAGCTGGTCATGGAAAGGAACTACTACCTCATGGGCGGGTATGATTTCATCGTGCGCAGGGATCTCACCCTCTCACCCTCTGCCATGATCAAATTTGCTGAGAACGGGAAGTGGCAGGCCGATCTAAGCACCAAGGCATATTTTCAGCAATCCTTCTGGACGGGAGTCACCTACAGGACGGGACAATCTGTTATTGTTATGGCGGGGATCAGTGTCGACCGGTTTATATTCGGCTATGCATTCGACATAGGGTTGAACAGCATTATGAAATACAGTTACGGGACCCATGAGTTTACTTTTGTGGCCAAACTGGGTGATATCACCAAACGATTCCGCTGGCTGAACCGGTATTAACGCCTTTGTCCCTGATTTCAAATCCGGAACTTCGCGGTGTTTACCGGTAAAAAAAGGCTATTCACCTAAATGTGTTTTTATCCTTTGCCTGATCCCTTTACATTTGAGAAACATTTAATCATTTCAAGAGATGGAGCGAGAACCAAATACTTTTAGAAGATCAGGAAGGGCACACCTTCTGCTTGGAATTGTGCTGATGTTCCTGGGATTGTTCCTCATCGCCGATCTGGCGGATATCATTCCGTGGAGACTGAGGGATTTCCTGTTTACCTGGCAGGCACTGCTGATCTTCCTCGGACTGATCTTTCTGTCCAACAAAGAAAACAAGGGAACCGGGATCATCCTGATCGCCATCGGCTCGTTTTTCCTCCTGCCCAGAATCATCAATGTCCCCTATTACTGGCGGGGATTGTTCTGGCCTTCCATGCTGATTGTCCTGGGACTGGTGATCATATTCAGCAGCCGGAGACACAGTGGTGCAACGGTTTTCGGTCACAAAAAAAAAGTATCGGGTGATGATGTCCTCGACGAGGTAAGTGTCTTCGGGGGTGGTGATAAAATAGTCAATTCCCAGCAGTTCCAGGGAGGGAAGATCACACACATTTTCGGCGGATCCAAGATAGATTTTACTCGGGCCCAGCTGGCCCCCGGTAAGCATTACCTGGAACTGATCCTGATCTTCGGGGGTACAAAGCTTATCATTCCTGAAGGATGGGACGTGAAGCTCGAGGTTACCTCGGTGTTTGGCGGATTCTCCGATAAGCGGATCAAATCGAGGGTGGTCCCTGATGCGGACCGCAAACTGATCATTTCGGGGACCAGCATTTTCGGCGGCGGGGATATTGTGAATTTCCACTGAGCATGAGCCATCCCATTACAGGAAACAGGCGATCCGTACTGATTTATGTGGTGGTATGGATCATGATAGCCTCCCTGCAGGGATTCATGGTCTGGTATTTCTTAAGATTTCCAACGGTTCAGGTCATCACGGATGCCCTGATCTCCAGCTTCAGTTTCAGTTTCCTTGGATTACTGGCCTGGTATCCGACCAGGTATATCCCATTCCAAAGGCACACTCCCATCTATTCCACATTGGCTCACCTGGTTGCCGGCTTGCTGGTACTGGGGATCTGGATCCTCTTTTCCTATCTTCTCCTGGGCAGCATTTTCAGCCTTGATGAAGCGTATATTCAATTCCTGAATAGGACACTGGCATGGAGAAGTGTAGTGGGGGCACTGGTTTACCTGGTACTTGTACTGATCTATTACCTGGTCTCCAACAGCCAGAAATTACAGGAAAGGATGCGGCAGGAGGAGCGGCTCAAAAACCTGGTGAGGGACACGGAGCTGAATATGCTCAAGGCGCAGATTAATCCCCATTTCCTTTTCAACTCCCTGAACTCCATCGCATCCCTTACCATGTCCAATCCCGGAGAGGCCAGGGATATGATCATCAGGTTGTCAGATTTTCTGAGGTATTCCCTCAAACACCGCGAGAACGAATATGTTGCGCTAAAAGAAGAAGTTGGCCGGATGAAAGACTACCTGGCCATTGAAAAGATCAGGTTCGGAGATAAGTTGCAGTATGAATTTGATATCCATGAACTCTGCGATGACTTCCCGGTGCCTACGATGATCTTCCAGCCACTTTTTGAGAATGCTATCAGGCACAGTGTATATGAAAGCGTGGATCCCGTGAAGCTCAGGTTTGAATGTGCTCCGGAACAGGGATTCATGAAAGCAGTTATCTCCAACGATTTTGATCCTGAGATCCCAACACGCAAGGGTACGGGGGTAGGACTGGAGAACGTACGCCAGCGCATTCAGCTGGCTTACCAGGGAAAAGGAATGGTTCAATGGAACAGCACAGATGGGATATTCAGGGTTACCATTTTATTTCCACGTATATTTGTATAGTATGAATACTTTGAAAGTCATTATTGTCGAAGATGAAAAGCCGGCCCGTGACCTGGTGAAGAACTACCTCAGTGACTATCCGGAAATGGAACTGCTCGGAGAATTCGATAACGGATTCGATGGACTGAAAGCCATTAATGAACTGAAACCTGATGTCATCTTCCTGGATGTGCAGATGCCCAAATTGAGTGGATTTGAGATGCTGGAGGTGCTGGACCATCAACCTGATGTGATCTTTACCACCGCATATGATCAGTATGCCATCAGTGCCTTTGAACAGAATGCAGTGGACTACCTGCTGAAGCCCTTTTCCAAGGAGCGTTTCCGGCAGGCATTGGATCGGTTGAAAGATCGCCATGAGACAGAGAAAGAACCAAAGAATTTAGATCGCCTGAAGAAACACCTGGAAGCCAGTGATGAAAAGCTTCACCGGGTTGTGATCAAGAAATCGGGAAGGATCCATGTGATCTCCACGGAAAAGATCAATTACCTTGAAGCGCAGGATGATTATGTGATGGTCTACACCAGCGAGGGGAGGTTCCTCAAGCAACAGACCATGAAGTATTTTGAAAAGCACCTAGATCCGGAGCAGTTTGTCCGTGTACACAGGTCCTACATCGCCAATGTGACCTGTATTGAGCGGATTGAACCCTACGAAAAGAGCAATTTCATCCTGATACTGAAAGACGGGAACAAGGTGCCGGTAAGCAGGAGCGGCATGCAGTCGCTCAAACAGAACCTCGATTTTTAATTATATGAGACAGCGATGACCTTGCAGATCGACGAGAAGGATATCAACCGTTTTATTGTGGTGGGAGACAGGGTGCTGATCAAACCAAAGAACCAGCAGGAAAGGACCAAATCCGGGCTCTATCTTCCTCCCGGGGTGCAGGAGAAGGAAAAGATCCACAGCGGGTACGTTTTGAAGGTGGGACCGGGTTATCCCATTCCTGCCATTCAGGACACCGACGAACCGTGGAAGGACCGTGGCGACGAAGTCAAGTATGTCCCCCTGCAACCCAAGGAGGGAGACCTGGCGATCTATCTGCAGAAGAGCGGATATGAGATTGAATTCAATAACGAGCGCTACGTCATTATCCCTCATTCTGCCATCCTGATGCTCATCAGGGATGAAGGACTCTTCAAGTAGCTACTTATTCTTCCATCGGCCTGCCTTTTTCAAAGCCTGATCCAGGATCCACTCAATCTGCCCGTTGGTGCTCCGGAATTCATCGGATGCCCATTTTTCCAGCGCCTCCAGTTTCAGGGGATCTATTCTGAGAACAAATGCTTTCTTTTTGGTCATATTATTGGTGAAGTGTTCCGGTATTCACCACCGGACTCGGGTCCTTGTCACCGCACAGCACAACCATCAGGTTACTGACCATGGCGGCTTTCTTTTCGTCATCGAAATCAACAATTTGCTTCTCCATCAGTTGATCAAGTGCCATCTGGACCATGGAAACGGCACCTTCGACGATTTTGAACCGGGCGGCCACAACGGCCGTTGCCTGCTGCCTTCTCAGCATGGCGCCTGCGATCTCTTCTGAATAGGCAATGAAATTGATCCGGGCCTCGATCACAGAGATCCCTGCCATCCTTAACCTTTCCCGGATTTCGTTCTCCAGCTCATGGTTAACCTCCTCTCCCCCGCTCCGGAGGGTGATCTCGGCATCGTGATCCTCAAAATTGTCGTAAGGATAGATGCCTGCCAGTTTCCGGAGCGCCGTTTCGCTCTGAATAAAAACAAAATGAACATAATCATCCACTTCAAAGGCTGCCTTGAAGGTGTCCTCCACCTTCCAGACCAGCACACATCCGATTTTGATCGGATTTCCCAGGCGGTCGTTCACCTTAATGGTCTCACTGTCGAAATTACGGGCCCTCAGGGAGATTTTTTTCCTCACCAGAAACGGATTGACCCAGAAGAACCCGTTGGTTTTGATGGTGCCACGGTAGGCTCCGAAGAGGACAAGGACACAGGACTCATTGGGATTCACTACTGTAAAACCAATGGCGGTCAGGATGACCAGCGGGATCAGGATACCTCCTGTCAAAACCATCCCCTGGATGAAGCTCATGATCAGTCCCGCCAGCAGAACCAGCAGAACCAGAACGAACAGATAGCCCGATGCGGCTGAAAAACTCTTTTCTCCTTTCATGATAAGTCTGTTGAATGATATTAAAATGATATCATAAATATATCAAATTCTCCAGATATCGCAGCAGGAAAAAACATGTTGTTCATCATCCGCCTTCCATGCACTCCCGGTGCCTGAAGCAGCCTGTGAGGTGGTCATTGACCAGGCCGGTGGCCTGCAGGTGTGCATACACAATGGTGGATCCAAGGAACTGAAATCCGCGGCGTTTGAGTTCCTTGCTGATCCTGTCCGACAGCGGGGAGGTGGCTGGGACCTCCTCCATGCGGTTGAAGTGATTGATTACAGGCCGGCCGTCCACAAAATCCCACAGGAATTCACAGAATGATCCGTATTCATGGCTGATCTCCAGGAATTGCCTGGCATTATTGATGGATGAGAGGATTTTCTTCCGGTTACGGATGATGGATGGATCCTTCAACATCCGCTCCACGCGTTCATCATCGAAGTGAACGACCAGTTCAGGATCGAAACCAGCGTACAGCCTTCTGTAACCCTCACGCCTTTTCAGGATGGTGAGCCAGCTGAGACCTGCCTGTGCAGATTCAAGGACCAGGAATTCAAATTGTCTCCGGTCATCATGAACCGGGACCCCCCATTCCCGGTCATGATATTCCTTGTAAAGGGGATCTGAAAGACACCAGGGACATCGGTTCTGATGATTCATAAGATAAAGCTAGTGACCTGGTTGAAATTGTGAAATTATTTAGAAAAATTATATATTGTTATTTAGATAACAAAGACTTGTGCAGTGAGGACAATTAGAGTTATATTTGTATCACAATAATGGGATAGTTGCGCCTTATGATTGTGAAACAGATAACAAAGAATAATCTAAGAAGCAGTTATAGAGGCATATAGAATAAATCATAGAGAGCGGTATGAACAAGTTGAATTCCATTCAGGATTTTTTTCGCTACAAGGACAGCCTTCGCCTGGAATCTTCCATTCAGGTGAGGGTGGCACTGGCGACATGCAGCAGGGCCGCAGGTGCTGACGAGATATTTGATTTTTTTTCGGAAGCCATACGGAAGCGGGGAATAGAAGCTACGGTCAGTGCGACAGGCTGCATGGGATATTGTTATGCCGAACCGACTGTCGAGGTGACCCTCCCCGGCAAAAAGCCGGTGGTTTTTGGGAACGTCAACAGGGATCGGGCGGATCAGATCATCGAAGCCTTCATCAAGAAGGGAGAGCCCGTGGATGGCGAGGTCCCTGCCAACTACAGAAGCATTAACGAGATAACCTGATTTTTCCAATGAAGAATTCCCCTTCCAGTTCCGCATCTTTCACCCAGATCCGAATTGCCCTTCGGAACTGCGGTGTGATCGATCCGGAAAAAATCCATGAGTATATTCAGAGGGATGGCTATGTTGCCCTGGCCAGTATCCTGGATAAAATGAAGCCGGAGGAGGTGATCCGGACCGTCAGCGAAAGCGGTCTCAGGGGGCGCGGAGGTGCCGGATTCCCCACCGGTCTGAAATGGGAGCTTTCGGCCCGGCAGCCCGAAGGAGAGAAGTATGTGGTATGCAATGCCGATGAAGGGGACCCGGGTGCTTTTATGGACAGATCCATCCTGGAGGGTGATCCTCATTCCGTTCTGGAGGCCATGACCATCTGCGGGTATGCCATAGGTGCCGGACAGGGTTTTATTTACATCAGGGCAGAATATCCCCTTGCTATATCCAGGCTCAAAACCGCCATCAGCCAGGCCTACGATGCCGGTCTGCTGGGCAACGATATCCTGGGGACCGGATTCGATTTTCACATTGACCTGAAATACGGAGCCGGTGCCTTTGTCTGCGGGGAGGAGACCTCCCTGATCCATTCCATGGAGGGATTGCGGGGAGAACCAACCCTTAAACCTCCCTTTCCCGCTGAAAGCGGTTACCTGGGGAAGCCCACCAATGTGAACAATGTAGAGACCTACGCATCGGTACCGGTTATTTTTCTAAAGGGATCGGAATGGTTCAGGAAGATCGGTACCGAGAAGTCGAAAGGGACCAAAGTGTTCGCTCTGGCCGGGAAGATTAATCATGTGGGGCTCATCGAGGTGCCGCTGGGGACCACGTTGCGTGAGGTGATCTATAATATCGGAGGAGGGATCAGGAACGGGAAGCGGTTCAAGGCAGTGCAGACCGGCGGGCCCTCCGGGGGCTGTCTGACGGAGAAGCACCTCGATACGCCCATCGATTACGAGACCCTGGTGGCATCCGGATCCATGATGGGATCGGGAGGCATGATTGTTATGGATGAAGATGATTGCATGGTCTCGGTGGCCAGGTACTTTCTCGACTTTACCGTGGAAGAGTCCTGTGGGAAATGTGCCCCGTGCCGGATCGGGAACAAGCGCCTTCATGAGATTCTCGAACGGATCTGCGAAGGAAAGGCTACAGGAGCGGACCTTCAACGGCTGAAAGATCTCAGCGAGGTGATCAAGGATACTTCATTGTGTGGGCTGGGTCAATCCTCCCCCAATCCGGTACTTTCCACGCTGAATAATTTTTATGGGGAGTATATCAGCCATGTTGAAGCAAAAAAGTGCCCGGCGGGGGTTTGCCGGGATCTGCTGGAGTATGTGATCCTGGAGGAAAACTGTGTGGGGTGCACAGCCTGCGCAAGGGCATGTCCGGTAGGTGCCATCAGTGGAGAACGGCGGGAACCTCATGTGATCAATGCGGCCATCTGCATCAAGTGCGGTGCCTGTCTGGAGAAATGTAAATTCGATGCCGTAATCCTTAACTGACAGTAAAATGCTGAATGCAATGAAAGAGGTAAGCCTGCAAATTGACGGGAATCAGGTCAGGGTGGCCGATGGATCGACCATCCTGGAAGCGGCCCGAAAGCTGAATATTGATATCCCTGTACTTTGCTACATGAACCTGCATGACCTTCACATTGAGAACAGACCGGCAGGGTGCAGGATCTGTGTGGTGGAGGTTGAGGGAAGAAAAAACCTGGCTGCATCCTGTTCCACGAAGGTTCAGGAAGGAATGGTGGTCAGGACCAGCAGCATGCGTGTGATCCACGCCAGGAGGACTGTGCTCGAATTGATACTGTCCGATCACCCGAAAGATTGTCTTTCCTGTGCAAAATCAGGCAGTTGCGACCTTCAGGACCTGGCCATCAGGTTGGGCATACGTGAGATTCCAGGGCAGGAGTATGCGGAGATGTCCACCTACAGGCTTGATACCTCTCCTTCCATCATCCGTGAACTGGACAAATGCATCATGTGCCGCCGGTGCGAAACCATGTGCAACGATTTCCAGACTGTAGGAGCGCTTCATGCAGTCAACAGGGGATTTCATGCCGTCGTCGCTCCGGCATTTGAAATGAACCTGGAGCACTCTCCCTGTACGTACTGTGGGCAGTGTGTTGCAGTATGTCCCACCGGCGCGCTTACAGAGGTGGATCATACATCCAGGGTGATCCAGGCACTGAACGATCCGGAAAAGACGGTGGTCGTTCAAACTGCCCCGGCTGTGAGAGCGGCCCTGGGGGAAGAATTCGGGATGCCTGCCGGAACACGGGTAACGGGTCAAATGGTGACTGCACTGCGGAAACTGGGCTTCGACTATGTGTTCGATACGGATTTTGCAGCCGATCTGACCATTATGGAAGAAGGAGCCGAGTTGCTGGACAGGCTGTCCCGGCACCTGTCGGGGGACCGGGAGGTTAAATTGCCCATGCTGACTTCATGCTGTCCGGGATGGGTCAATTTCTTCGAGTA
This sequence comes from uncultured Bacteroides sp., assembly GCA_964575865.1. Lineage (GTDB taxonomy): Bacteria > Bacteroidota > Bacteroidia > Bacteroidales. Next base: position 11,758 of record CAZNSZ010000086.1, read on the forward strand.
TTACTTTCCGGATCTGAAAGAAATTCCTTCCACTGCCAGATCCCCGCAGCAGATGTTCGGGTCGATTGCAAAAAGTTATTTTGCATCGAAGATCGGGGTGGACAGGAAAGATATGATCGTGGTATCCGTTATGCCCTGCCTGGCTAAAAAATATGAGTGTCAGCGGGAGGAGTTTTCTGTGGAGGGAAATCCCGACGTTGATTTCAGCATCTCCACCAGGGAACTGGCCCACCTGATCAAACAGGCGAACCTGGACCTGTCTCTGCTGGAGGAGGAGGAATTCGACGCACCAATGGGAGAATCCACCGGGGCCAGCGTCATTTTCGGGACCACCGGAGGGGTGATCGAAGCGGCCACCCGTACTGCTTATGAATTGTTTACGGGCAAGGAACTGCACCAGGTCGAATTTGAACAGCTGCGGGGGATGGATGGCATCCGGTCGGCCAGGATCGATTTCAATGGACAGGAGATCAGGATCGGTATCGCCCACGGACTCGGGAATGCGCGCAGGCTGCTCAATGAAGTACGGGATGGGACTTCCAGGTACCATGCCATCGAGATCATGGCCTGTCCGGGCGGATGCATCGGAGGTGGAGGCCAGCCCCTGCATCATGGCGATGCCGCCCTTCTGAAGGCACGTGCACGGGCCATTTATGAAGAGGACAGGGCCAAGGGGACCAGGAAATCCCATGAGAATCCATATATCAGGAAGCTTTATGCGGAATTTCTGGGTGAGCCAATGAGCGAAAAGGCACATGCGCTGCTGCACACCACCTATTTTGCCAGGCACAAAAAGGTTTTTCAGATTTAACAGGCACATCAATTTGAATTTGTCATGTCAAGCATTAAAGTTGAACTCCGGCCGGAACAAATCAATAAAATCCATTCAATCTGTGATTCTTTTGGAAACCATGCAGGTGAACTGATTAACATCCTGCACAAAGTTCAGGGGACTTTTGGATACCTGCCGGCGGAAGTGCAGGAAGTGGTGGCAGAGAAACTGGATATCCCGGCGGCCAGGGTATACGGGGTGGTGACTTTCTATTCATTCTTTACCATGATTCCACGCGGCCGTTTCCCGGTCTCGGTCTGTACGGGAACGGCCTGTTACGTAAGGGGCGCTGAAAAGGTCCTTCAGGAGTTCAAAAAGCAGCTTGACATCCAGGTCGGGGAAACCACCCCGGATGGCAAATTTTCGCTCAGTTGCCTGAGGTGCGTCGGTGCATGTGGACTGGCGCCCGTGGTGCTGGTGGGGGAAAAGACCTACGGGAGAGTGGCTCCGGACGATGTGGCCGGGATCTTGAAGGACTACCTGTAAATCAACAGGGTAAAAAACAACCCATCAGGCATTGCCAGATGATTTTATCCTGTTGATGGATAAAAATCTCCTTTTTCCGGAGCTTATTTGACTTTCCCTCGGAAATATGCTATTTTTAATGCGGACGTAAGATTGGGAAAATCGTTAAATAATGAGGTTAAGCACATTAGCCCTTGTATTGGTTATTTCCAATCTGATCAGTACTTCCTGCCAGCAAAATCCAGCCGGAGAACTAATGCCCGTCACAACCAGCTCGGACCTGGCACGGGAATATTATGAAACAGCCATAGCGGCCCAGGACCAGATCAAGTTGAGCCTGGCATGGGAAAATTTCCAGATGGCCCTGAAGGAAGACCCCGGGTTTTTCATGGCCAATTTCTGGATGTATTTCACGTCCAGCAAAGAGGCAAAAAAAGTGGCTGAGCAGATCCTCCAGTCCGATGCTCCCCTGAACGACGCAGAGAAACAAATCAAGACCGCATTCAAATACCTGCTGGAAGGACAGAACGACAAGGTGGTGGAGCACCTCAGGAAAGCCATAGAGGTCTATCCGGAAGATCCTCAGCTTTACAAAATACTCTATTCCCTCCAGCTTACCTTCTTGCATGATGCCGAAGGTTCCATCGTGACCATGGAAAAGGCCATTGAGGTGGACCCTGATTTCCCGGTGGTGTACAACATGCTGGGCTATGCCTGGATGGATCTTGACGAGTTCGACAGGGCGGAAAAGGCTTTTGATACCTACATTAAACTTGCACCCGATCAGGCCAATCCATACGACTCAAAAGGGGATTATTTCATGAACACGGGGCAATACGAAAAGGCCTACGAGAGTTACCTGAAAGCCTTCGGGCTTGACTCCAGTTTTTCTGTAAGCCAGAAAAAGGCTGAGAAAGCCAGGCAATTGATGGATAAGGAGGCTGTTTAAGTTGCTGTGCTTCCGGTTTCCTTCCTCCTGAAGAAATAGCTTGTTTTTTCCGGGACATTATCAAAAGTGTACACTTTACCCCGAACGTGACGGGCATAATTCACCATGGCAAAATCTCCGATGCACATGACGTTGTGGCTCAGCAACAGGAACAGGATGAACAGGGACAGTTCCGGAACCCAGCATGTGACTGCAGTGATGGCCATGGCGTTGATCACGGCAAACGGGAGCATGGCCAGGAAATAGAGCTGGTTCCTGGAGACCGGGTAGCGGTCGACCGTCACATAAAAAATGAGCTGCTGCATATCCGCGCCGAACCGGATCTTTTTTGCACCCAGCAGCCGGTAGGCAAGACCGTGAATCAGTTCATGGAACGGAATGATCAGAAAGCTGCCGGTAAAGATCCCGGCAATGGATTGCCTGAGTACCTTCGGCCAGGTCAGATCACTTTCCTGCAATCCGGTTCCCGTCAGTCCCCTTCCCGCATAATAGAAGATGAAGAGCAATACTCCGGCATTGATCACGAAATAAGCCAGAGATACTGTGCTCCGGCGCTTGATCTGCTTGATAACAAAGGGGATCATCTCATTGAAATTCAGCTCCAGGATTTTCTCAAATCTGGAACTGTCCTCCAGGTCCTCAGCCATCACCTTTCCTCTCACTTTCCTGTACACCCCTTTTCTCATGGGATTTGACTAATTTTGCACATCTTGTCCCGTTAAAATACAAAATGAGCAGAAACCAGACAACTGGTCATTTCTATGCGCTTGGGGCAGCATTTGCCCTTTCCGGATCTTTTATTTTCAGCAAATCGGCATTGAACCAGCTCTCCATGATTCAGTTCGGACTGGTCTGGTTTACCCTCGGGATCTTCTGGAATGGTGTCTGGTTCCTTGCACGCAAGCAGTACAGGGGATTGGCAGCCGGTTTTTGGAAGAAATTTATAGTCGCACTGGTCATTGCTGTTCTGGAGGGAGTGGCCACCGGCCTGTTCTATATGGCCATTAAGGAAATGGAGAATCCTGCGGTGGTTTCTTTCATCGGCAATATCGGTCCCGTTTTCGTGACAATCATGGGGATCACCCTGTTGAGGGAGCGTTTTCGTGCAGGTCAGCTGGCCGGAATTCTCATCACCATAACAGGAATATTTGTAATCAATTACCGGTCAGGTGGATTTGCCGGATTCAGGGACGCCGGTTCCCTCTATGTGATTGCCGCCTCGTTGTTGTTCGCATTTGCGACCATTTACGGCAGATGGAAGCAGCAATGGCTGGAACCCGGATTGATGTCCCTGATCAGGACCACCCTGCTCGCTGCCGTAATGGGCCTATGGGTCGCTAAAGAAGGTGTGTTTCCTCAGCTGACCCCGGCTTTATGGAGGGACCTGGCACTGGGGTCCCTTCTGGAAACCCTGATGGTCATTGTCTTTGCCTACCAGTCCCTGAAACTGATTGAAGCCACAAAAACGTCTCTGATCATCAGCTCAAAAGGGGTCTGGACATTGATCCTGGCATGGATCTTTCTCGGGGTGTTCCCATCCTGGGTTCAGGTTCTCGGGGGATTATTGACCCTGGCCGGGGTCTGGATGATTACATGGAACAGGCCCTATTCCCCAAGAATAAAGGGATAATTGGTCAGCCTGGATGCCTGTCGCGCATAATCTTCCGCTTCCCTGATGTTTCCGCGGACCCTTGCGATGCGCGATAATCCCATGTATCCGATGGCGGCATATGAATCTGTGAATGGGCCGAATCCGCTGGCATAACCGATTGCCTTCTCATAGTCCCGGACAGCTTTTCTGTTATTTTCACTCTCCTTTTCCTCCAGGAATGCAGCTGCCATGCTTTTAATCATGGCTGAGTAGTCATCATCCTGGTCCTTCATCTCCTGAAGGAGCTGCCTGACCTGGTCAAACCTGTTCAAATAGAGCTGGATGGTGACCAGGTGTCCCTGGTAATAGAGGTTCTGCGGGTAGTCACGGTAAAGCCTTTCAGCATAAAGAAGAGCAGTATTCAAATCTTCCTCGTATTTGAGCTGGATCAGGGACATGAACAGGATCGATTCTACCTTGAGGAAAACTGCGTGATTGATGGCATGGTTCAGCTGCTGAAGGCCCAGTTGTTTGTCCCCATTCTGCATGAAGGCCACCAGTGGCTTATAAACAGGATGGGCCTCCGGATACGCCTCAATGTAATAATTGTAGAGCCCTGTGGAAAAATAGAATTCAGAAAATTGTTCTTTCAGGTTGAATCCCTCCTTTGTCTGGCGGTACATGGTAGCCAGGTCCGGGATCACTTTAGCAGTCCGCCCGTTGTCGGCCCAGAACATCGCCTTGAAGGCCCTTCCAAACAGGTCAAAAAAGACCCCTTCCAGGTAAGTGTCGGGGTTCTCCAGGTATCCTGCAGCCAGATCCACTGACTGGTCCATCAGTTCGATGAAGCGTTCGGATACTTTCATTTCCGGGGTAAGCGGAAAATACTGCCAGTACAGGATAAGGGCTTCGAGGAACGGGGGAGCAGGATGTCCCGAAGTGATCCGGCCCAGTTGCTGCTGTACTTCTTTTGCCTTTGAAAATTCAAAATTATAGGTGTGGCCCAGGCATATTTCAACCTGATCGAGCAGTTCAGGCTCATTGAGATAGGAAACCTGTCCGTGCATCATCACAGGGAGGGGAAACACCAGGAGCAGGATTGCGATGATTCTTCGCATAAGGCAAAGATATAAATTAAAGAAGGCCGTCCATCGACTGAACGGCCTTCGGCTAAACCGGTAAACAAACCACTACTTCACAACCCTAACCTTATTTGCAATTTGACTTTTACCGGTGTTGGTTATTTAATTTCCGCAACCACTCATTGCACTGCCTGTACGAACAGCAGAGGCACTCTTGGGTGCAGGTGTGATGACGGCATCAATCACATGTACCACCCCGTTTCCGGCCTTAATGTCGGCAACCGTTACCATGGCATTGTCAATATATGCTTTACCATCTTTGAATTTCACCTCGATCTCGTCACCATTGAGGGTGGCGATCTTCTGACCATCGGCCAGATCGGAGGAGTATGCCTTAGCGCCTACCACGTGGTACAGCAGGATTTCTGAAAGTGCTCCCTGGGGATCTTCCAGCAGCGATTCAACTGTTCCCTCAGGAAGGGCTGCAAAAGCAGCATCGGTGGGGGCAAATACAGTAAATGGCCCTTCACCCTGCAGGTCGTCAGCAAGCCCAGCAGCAACCACAGCAGCTTCGAGGGTATTGTGATCATCACTGCCGGCAACAATATCCACTACAGTGGATTGGGCGTTCAGAGAAAAAGCAGTAAACAGGGCCAGCAAGGTGGCAAGTAAGGATATCCTGATCATATGCATGGGGTGCTCGATACTCATGGTTCTCGTTTGTGCTTTCATGTCTTTATTGTTTAATTAATAACCTTTAATAATTAAACAGAATGTGAGTAGTAATGTTCAATATAATATGTTAAAAATTAAACAAAATTAATCCCTGCTTCAGTCAGTTCTTCTTAAAAGTAAAGAGGCTGTCTCAAAAGCGACATTTCACTATTTATCAGGATTACAAATGAAGT
>CAZNSZ010000087.1:0-4860 GCA_964575865.1 uncultured Bacteroides sp.
TTGGGCACCATATCTGAAGACACTCAATTTGGATTGAATTATAGAAAAGGTTGTAACTTTGTTCAAATAGCTATTATCATGAGTAATATAGAAATGACGGCCATATTTGAACCATGTGATGAGGGTGGTTATATTGCATACATCCAGGAGATTCCAGGGATAAATAGTCAAGGAGAGACGATCGAAGAAGCCAAGGAAAACTTGACTGATGCCATTAACCTTATGTTTGAGGAAAGGCGAGAGAGTTCAAAGTCCAACCAAAATCGAAGCGTAAAAAAGCTCATTACTCAAACGCTCTCCTTTAGCCTGTAGTGAAACGTAATAAACTCATCAAGTATCTTGAGAAAAACAATTGCCTTCTGGTAAGGGAAGGTGGCAGAAATTCGCTATATAAGAATATGAGTTCTGGCGAAATGTCAACTGTGCCGAGGCATTCCGATATCAAAGAGAATCTTTGCCGGAAGATCTGTAAAGATCTTAACATTCCAGATATTCTAAAAAGGAAGTAATACAGTGTCCTACACTGAGTAAATTCCATTTGCCATTTCACACATTTTGCACCCCGATAATCCAACTCATATGAGGGCAACAACGCTTGCAAAATGGTGCGCTAATTGGCAAACGTTAATTTACTCGGACCGTTCAGGAACATTGACTTCGTCGAGCTTCGCTGCGGTTTGATTCCGCACCTGCGGGCTCCCGGCCAGGGAAGCAAGCTCCTCTGCCCCACCCTCGGTGCCGGAACTTCGTTTAGCGCCGCTTTAGGCATAATAGTCATATATTTATATAGATTTTTCAGAATTGTTTTGTAATGCATTGAAACACATGAAAAATTCAAAGATATTTCTGATTTCTGTGTTCCTTGTATTGAACACATTCACTGAAGTATATTCACAAAGCAACTTTCATTTTCAAATTGGCACTGCAATTCCAATAAGTAACTTTTACTCAGCTGGTATAGCCTTTAATGAAGATGATGTTGTATATGGAACTCCAACAATTGGAATAAATCTCGGTGTAAAATACACCTTTCTAATAACTGATTATGGGCTTGGTATATATGCAGATATGAATTTGATTTACAATGGAATTAATAAGAAGTACAAAGAAGAAATGGAATACTACTTCTCGATTGTCGGAATAGACAATTATGAATTTAGTAAGTTCATTAACCTACCTCTATCCACGGGAATATATTATGAGTATACTGCCAGTGAGGATGTTTCAATCTTTGGTAATTCGGGACCGACGATTGATTTTTTTAAGATCACTGATTTCGTTCAGAGCAATAACATTTATCAAAATATTTACCAATATAATTGGTCAAGCAAAGTTGGATTCAAGGTAGGTGCTGGTATCATTTATAAACACTTGTTGGCATTTCAGGTAGAATATTTGGGACTAGGTACACATAAAGCTACAGCCAAAGATACTTCTAGTCAGGTGCTTTCCTGGGATGAAGGAAAGAAAATCAATATTCTTACTCTTTCAATTGGATTGAATTTTTAAGACTATTATTCATAACAAGGTGTATACGCCATTGTAGCTTGTCACAGCTTTTGCAAGCAATGACCAAACATAACTGACAGAATACTACAAAGCAAAACCTGCGCCAAGCAAACAGCGCATACACTAACCGTTGTGCGTCATGCAAAATGATTAGTCTTAATATAGTTTAATCGAACATAAGTGACATGTTTTTAAAATATGTTTTATACTCAGCAATATTTCTTCTAATTACCTACATAGTTTTTAGAGTAATAATAAAAAATGACTACAAAAAACGATTGAGGCTTTCACCAGTATCCTACCTGCTGGAGATTCTTGTATTTGCCATCCATGCGAATTTGATTTATTTAACTCTTCCTACCAGATGGCCAAATTTCCCACAATTACCAGAAAATTTAGTGATTAAAATTGTTTCAACAACAATATTCGGAATCGGGGCAATTGGACTTCTAATTTCATGGTTCAGTTTAGGCACCAAGCCTAGTCTAGGTCAAGATAAAAACATACTTCGAACTGATGGATTGTACAAATACTCTAGAAATCCACAATTAGTGGGCTATGGACTGATGTTGGCTTCTTTCACTATTATGTTTTTTTCATACTGGGTCCTAATCTGGTTTTTACTATATATAATAGCTTCATACTTTATGGTTAAATCTGAAGAAGAGTTCCTAAAACAAAAATATAAAGAGGATTATATAGAATATTGTAGGCAAGTTCCAAGAATAGTCAAAATTTATAATTTTGCTTGCTTTCAATGAATATCTTTCACAAACGCACAACAAGCAGTATGATGAATCCCGCTAAAGGCGAGACGACCTCATACCGCCGACCGTTCAGGAACATTGACTTTGTCGAGCTACACTTCGTTCCGGTTCCGCTAACGCAAGACTTTTATCTGCCCGTCCGCCACAGGCGGACTCTCGCATCCATAAGATAGTTCCTGAAAGCGGCGCCAAACCAAATCGCATTTCATTCAACAATTATTTCCCGTTTTTTTGTCTTACCTTGATTCATCAATCAACCAAGGTTGTTGCTGAAGCCATTGATTTTACCGACGCATTCTACGCATCTAATGGAGTTTCATTGGTAAAACTCTATCCCACGCTCCCGAATGCCTGCCAGGTCTCCTGGTTGATCAGCATCGTCCATTATTCAACCTGAGCGGGGGATCTGAACATGTAGATCGCCCAGCCCAGGGTGTCGCGACCCCAGCGCAGGTATGCAGCCTTCTCATTGCGCACCCGTTCAACCAGCCAGGACAGGTCCGGATCATCCGGATGGGTGCTGGTATACCGGTCAGCTGCCAACCATTGAAGTCCCTCATATTTGTCCCAGTCATCCTCACTGCTTACGATGGTGTGCACAAGCTCCATACCCAACTGCTCTCCTGCTTCTGCATTGGCAAAATGACTCCCGAAATCGTCTTCTGAGAGACCGGTTGCCTTCAGGTAATCCCCAACTGGTTCCTGCCGCCAGAAGGGTTCTCCCACGATCACCCAGCCGCCGGGCTTTACCATGCGGTTCAGCGCATTGAGCGTGTTGGCGTATCCGCCGAAGATCCAGCTGGCTCCGATACAGGAAGCCAGGTCAAAGCTGCGGGGCTCCCCTGGCTCGAAATCCGCCCCATTCATCCGGGTGAATGTGATGCCTGAACCCGCTGCCCGGGCCCTGAGCCTTCTCTTTGCATCAGCAATGTAAAAGGGAGAAATATCAATGCCCGTACCATGAGCGTCATAGGTTTCTGACAGGCGGATCAGGAACTCGCCCTTGCCGCATGCAATGTCAATGACCTGCGCGTTGACCGGAAGGCGCAAAAGGTCAACAAGGCGGGTCAGTTTTTCTTCGCTTATGGGATTGCACACCACATGGTCCCGGTGTGTGATGTGGTAAAATTTCAAATCATCCATGGTTCTCATTGGTTGGCTGGCCCGGTATGCATTGTACATCCAGATCCAGGTTCGCGGTAAACTTACAATTTCAGATGGCATGAATACAGAAATTGTCCCTATTTTTAAGGAAGTTCTCACTCCCACCCATGATGAAAACCGCCTTATCCTGTATGTTCATATTACTGGCGCCGATCTGTATCGCCCAGAATCCCTTCATCACTCATATGTATACCGCGGATCCTTCGGCCAGGGTATTCCACAACACGTTGTATGTGTATCCGTCGCATGATGAAGATACGGCTACCTGGTTCTCCATGCAGGACTGGCATGTATTTTCCACCACGGATATGATCAACTGGACCGATCATGGGGTTGCGTTTTCACTGAAGGATATCGGGTGGGCCGATAAGGAAGCCTGGGCGCCCGATTGCATTGAAAGAAATGGAAAGTACTATTTCTATTACCCTGTCGAGCACAGCAAGATAGGAGTTGCAGTGGGGGAAAACCCATATGGTCCATTCGAAGATCCCCTGGATTCAGCCCTGATCCACACCGACTCAAAAGGGGTCGTGTGCAACCGCGATTTTATTGATCCTGCGGTCTTCCTTGATGATGACGGCCAGGCTTATCTCTACATGGGGCAGCTGGTGGTCAATGCAGTTAAGTTAAACGAGGATATGGTCTCATATGACGGGGAAGTCCATTTGCTGGAGGGAACCGATGATTTCTTCGAAGCAGTATGGATGCACAAATACCAGGGCACCTATTATCTGTCCTATGTGGGGACGAGCGGGGAGATCAAATACTGCATAAGCGATCATCCACTGGGCCCGTTTGAATATCAAGGGATTATACTTCCAAAAATGAACAGCGGCACCAACCACCATTCCATCGTGGAATATATGGACCAATGGTACATGTTTTATCACAATTCCGACCTGTATTTCAGCAATCACCCCGAGATTGAGGAGAAATTCGGATGGGGACACGAAGGTAGTCCCCACCCCTTTCGCAGGTCCATCTGCTTTGACAGGCTATATTACAACGGGGATGGAACCATTCAGATGGTGATTCCCACCCAGTAGCCAGGTGGTCCCGGAAAACTATCCTTCCCCTTAATTGTTTGAATAAAACATGAACCATATTAAAGGAATAACTGGGATAATGGAAAGGGGATAATCCGATTCCGTGTAAAAGAACAGAAGAAATGAAAACTTGTATTGGATTTTTAGCCATGGTATTCCTCGGCCTTCAGCTGAACGCACAGGAACATTTGACCGCCGGACAATCCGATCCCCTCAGGATGGGATGGATGGCAGGATTCCCGCCGCCTCAGGACAAGGTCATATCCGCCACGGATGGAAGCTTTTTCAGCTTCCCCGCATTGCGGTACAGTGTTTGTCACATGCGCCAGTTCATGCCCACCACAGAGGTGCAGGCTGCCCGGACTGACCGCTAT
>CAZNSZ010000087.1:4960-10365 GCA_964575865.1 uncultured Bacteroides sp.
ACCGCCTCCGGTTATGTGCCGGAATTGCAGCACTCGGCATTCGGAGATGCCACCATCCGGGAGATCCTAGACATGACAACCGCTCTCCGCTTCAGCGAAGACTATGCTGATCCTGCTGCCGAAATCTGGACATTCTCAGCCGCCGGCAATCCATTCGCCAAACCCGAAGGTTACGGGGGGCCTTCCAATTACTACGAATATCTCCAGACGGTGGAAAAAGCGGGGATTCATGGCGAGGTTTTCGGTTACAAGACCGTCAATACGGATGCCATGGGATGGATCATATCACGGGTTACCGGAAAAAGTATTCCGGACCTGCTTTCCGAAAGAATATGGAAACCCCTTGGAACATGGTATGACGGATATTACCAGATTGACGGATCCGGCATTGCTTTTGCCGGAGGAGGATTCAGCGCCAACATGCGGGACATGGCCATGTTCGGAGAGATGATCAGAATGAAGGGTGCGTTCAACAAAAAGCAGGTTTTGCCCCGGGGAATGGTTGAGGAGATCATGGCCGGAGGAAGCCGGGAAGCCTTCAGTCAATCCGCCTATGGATCGTCCCTCAAAAACTGGAGCTATCGCGATATGTGGTGGGTAACCCACAATGAACACGGGGCCTTTGCTGCAAGAGGGGTGCATGGACAAACCATTTACATTGATCCGAAAGCAGAAATGGTCATTGTTCGGTTTGCCTCACATCCCGAAGCAAAAAACTCGAAAATTGATCCCACTTCATTACCGGCTTATGAGGCTGTCGCAAAATATTTATTAAATCAATGATGATGAACACACAGCACCTGTTTGACCTCAAAGGAAAAACGGCTATCGTTACCGGAGGTGGCAATGGCATTGGCAAAGCAATATGCGAGATCCTGTCCGCATATGGAGCAAACGTAGTTATTGCTGATATGAAGCTGGAAGATGCGCAAAAGGCATCAGAACAATTAAACAAAGGAGGTGGCAGCACATTGCCCGTGCTATGCAATGTCACCATCGATGGAGACCTGGTGAACCTGGTGAATGCCACCATTGAAAAGTTCGGAGGCATTGATATCCTGGTCAATAATGCAGGAGGAGGAGGCGCCGGTCGCGAAAGTCCTTTTAAGATAACTATCGACGATTTCTCAAGGGTATTCAATTTGAATGTTTTCAGTTCCTGGAGATTATCTCAACTATGTGCACCCGAAATGGCGAAAAGAGGTTACGGTTCAATTGTCAACATCACCTCCATGAGCTCCATCAATAAAAGTCCGAATATCAGCGCATATGCCAGTGCAAAGGCGGCAGTGAATCATATGACCGCAAACCTGGCCTTTGATTATGGCGCACATCATATCCGGGTGAATGCGGTTGGACCCGGTGCTACCCGGACCAAAGCCCTGGAAAGTGTGTTGACCCCTGAAATTGAAGAAAGAATGCTCAGGGGAACACCCATTAAACGACTGGGAACCGTGGAAGATATTGCAGGAGCGGTCCTTTATTTCGCCGCTCCGGTTTCTGAATGGGTAAGCGGACAGGTTCTATTCGTGAATGGAGGGGGCATACAGACCCTGGACTAGAGTAACCTACCCTTGGAATCATCCGGCAAAAGTCTGCAGGGTTGGTTGCTTTCCCTTCCTTTCACCAGTGCACACAGTGAAAGGATGCATGAAGAAAGGCGGCGGACCCTCCTGATGGTATCCCGCTGACCGCCATCGGAAACCTGTCAAAACCCTCCCCGGACCTCCGAAACCCGGATTCAGTGAGCCATCGGATACGCCCCTGGTTGTCTCCACTCTTTATCATTCCATCCTGTCAGCTGCCTGACCTCATCCGGCAGTGGGACCGCCATATCAAAACCCTCCAATGGCTTTACCAGCTCATAATTTTTCAGCTCAGGGCTTTTAAATACGGACCTCATGTCGCTGTACATGACTTTGCTCTGGCTCTCAAACCCGGGATTGATTTTCCGGAAGCCGGACAGATCCCTGAAGTACGTTGTACAATCGTCACCATCTGAAGGGCTCCATACAAACATGGACCCGCCTTCCTTCTCCCGGATATACACGTTGCTGTTAAGCACATCGATCTGGGATCCGGTGAGTTTGCCGCACAGATCATTCGATTGCCTGAATTGCAGCAAAGGCCCCCTGTAACGGCTGTCCGCAACAATTAGATTGCCAGCAAACAGGTGGCCGTCCCGCTGCTCCACGTCCGGGCCTGTGGCTGCGTGCCATCCGAAATGGTCCCCCGCCGCCCTGCGGTTGTTGCGCTGAAATGTAGCCGTACAGTTCACCAGCGTATTGTGCCATACCCGTACATCCGAGCTGTTGAGCACAAAAATGCCGTTCTGGCAATCGACAAACACATTGCCCGCACAGATTGCCCCCTTTGAGATCTCGAAAAAGAACCCATTGACACAATCCTGGACCCAGTTGTTGATGAATACCCCGTCCTGATTGCCCACATCATACCAGATGCCGCTGGAATTGGGGTTATCCATGACCAGGTTGTTCCTGCAAGTGACGCGGTGGGACTGGTTGAATATCTTGACTGCCGAAGGATAGTACCCTGTCAGGTTTTCCACGTTGTTGCTCCGGAAAATATTTCCTTCGAGCAGCACATCGGAGGAACCGATCACATAGACCCCTTCCGTACTTGTATGGCTGAACAATGACTGGCGAATAGTCAGGCTGTCACCCCGGAAATATCCTGCAACGCGGGAGCAGTGCGTGATCGTCACATTCTCAAGGGTGGTGCCAACCACCTCCTTGCCATAGGTGGAGGGATCAGAGGGTCCGAGAGGCTCGTCGGTTGGTTCTTCAGTGGGGCCGAAGCTTCGTTTCCCTTCAATTTCGATCGCCCTCCACGCATACTGGGTGAAGGTGATCCCCCGAATGACTGGTCCCCTGCGATCATTCACTTTCCCGTGCACTTCCGATGCGGTCCTGACCAGGGCGCCCCCGAAGGCTGTGATCTCCACCAGATGTTCAGCCGGATCCACCCCAACATACACCTGTTTATTCTCATAGTCGATAAAATAGGAGCCCTCGTCCACCTCGCCTTCCCATCCAGCAGAAGCAAGCGGTTCGCCATCCACAAAGACCATGTCGTTGTTGAACCGGTGCAGGGGTGTCCGTGTTCCTTCCCGGTCCCGCCGCCACCAGCCGAGGGGTTCACTGGGAAAGAGGTCCGCCCAGGGTATTCTCCACACCTTTCCGGGTAGCGAAAACCCTTCCTCTGCAACCTTAGTTCCTTTAAGGACCGGTTGTTCATTCCCATAGGGCTGAAGGGTAATGCCCTGGTTGAATATGAGCTCTCCTGTACGGTAAACTCCACCGCGAAGGATCACCGCATCACCTGTCACCACACGTGGAATGACCGACTCCAGGGTGGTGGGCTGGCTGATTTCCGTTCCGGCAGCATCCGGATTTCCGTCCGGTGCCACATAATAGATGGTCCTTGCATCAGGGAGCTCATACGTTGTGGCCACCGGACCATAGGGCCCGCCCGAGGGTTGGGCAATGATGTGGAATGACAGCGCAAAAAGTCCAATAAGGAGATGGCCGATACGGAGTGAAACAGGTTTGGAGAGTGACAAAGCTTTCATAACGGATCCTTTCGTTTTTTATGCATGAAACACCAAATTATCATAAAAATGCGTAACTAGACCCATTATTTAGAAATATGGTACGGTTTGTGCCATCGATAATGATCCGCAGATCCAGATGAAAACCATCCTTACCATCCTCATGCTTGCAGCGCTGGTCTCCTGTTCGCCCTATCAGCAACTGATGATTGTGCCGGCCAAAAGAAACAACATCCTGAAGGACAGCTGTGATCTTGCCCTGGTCAGCCGGCTGAGATATGCCCTGGATACGGTTTCATACGATCAGACCCCTGTGCAGTCCAGGCTTCTGGAGGAACTCATTCAGGAATCAGAATGTGAGTATTATGCCCATTTGTTCTATCCGCCGCGGGACGATTCCTCCATGTGGTTTCTGACGATCCGGCCGGCCATGGTGGGTAAGGAAGAGATCATCCTCGGGAACCTCTATACGATGTATCCGGGACAGGACTCCGTGTTTGTTTTTCACCGGCGCATCAAGGAGTACTCGCAGAATAAGGCATTTGAAAGCGGAAAATATATGGGATTCACCTATTTTATTGAGAATGACAGTACCGCCATCATCAAGACGGGAATCAGTATCTATTAAGGAACCAAAATGGCTGAAAAAAATAAGAATGTACTGTTATTTCTTGCGCAGGGATTTGAAGCCTATGAGGCCAGTGTATTTACCGATGTCATCGGCTGGAGCCGCGCTTATGGAACCCGGCCGGTTGATATGATGACCACCGGATTGAGGTCCGAATTAAGGTGCACCTGGAACCTGACAGTCCGGCCGGAACTGGAATTTGCCAAGGTGAATGTGGATGATTTTGATGCCCTGGCCCTGCCCGGGGGATTTGAAACGGCGGGTTTTTACGAAGATGCATACGATGAAAGACTGCTCCAGCTGATCCGGGAGTTTGATGGCCAGGGGAAAATCATCGCCGCAGTGTGTGTGGCAGCAATGCCGCTGGGAAAATCAGGGGTATTGAGGGGAAGGAAGGCTACCACCTATGACCTGCTGGAAGGCAAAAGGAGGAAACAACTTGCTGATTTTGGTGCAGATGTTCAGGATGCTCACATGGTGGTTGATCATAACATCATCACATCCACAGGGCCAGCCACCGGACTGGATGTGGCTTTCACGCTGCTGGAGATGCTGACCGGCAGGGAGAATGTAGGTGTCATTAAAAAGTACATGCGGTTTGAATGATGAACTGAAGACCATTGATTGAGTCCCTTTATCCGGAATTGTATTCAGAATATACCCATGAAAGAATTGGAACCAGGGCAAAGCGAACAATTGCTTGAACAGTCAAAGAGCCGGTTCGGTAAGAACATGGGCCGGCATAGGGGACTTGCCTGGGATGCGGTCGCGAAACGGCTCGAAGCCCGTCCTGATGCCATGTGGTCATTGAATGAAATGGAGAAAACCGGTGGCGAGCCGGATGTAGTGGGGATGGACGAGCATACAGGGGAGTACCTGTTTATGGATTGTTCAGCCGAAAGCCCCAGGGGCAGAAGAAGCCTCTGTTATGACCGCGAGGGACAGGTCTCACGAAAGGACTATCCCCCCGCAAACAATGCAGTGGACATGGCGGCAGGGATGGGAATTGATTTGCTTTCCGAAGAGGCCTACAGGAGGCTCCAGGAACTGGGGGAATTCGACACCAGGACGTCGAGCTGGATAAAAACACCCCCGGAAATCAGAAAACTGGGAGGCGCATTATTCGCCGATTTCCGGTACGGCAAGGTTTTTATTTACCACAACAGCGCCCCCTCCTATTACGCGGCAAGGGGCTTCAGGGGATCA
>CAZNSZ010000087.1:10465-17337 GCA_964575865.1 uncultured Bacteroides sp.
CAGGGGATCATTGCGGGTCTGATTCAGTCGGGTACTGCGGAATAGATCCGGGAATCTCTGTCCATGAAATGTCGGAATAACGCAAAATGATCCGTCCGTCAACCGGACCGTCGTTCTCCGTCAGAAACTCCATCCCCTCCTGCTTTCCCATGAATTTCAATGGCAGTTTGAGGGGCATGGCTTCAAAGGCGATGATGGTCCTCTCCGGAAAAAATTCAAAATCAGCACCATAGAAATGACTGACCAGGAATTCGCCATTCTTGCGGGTGGATATCCTCATCCGGTGAATTTTCTGATCCGCCCGGGTCAGGGACATATCGACGGTGACCCAGTCTGACCTGTGATCCAGGGAGACAATCTTATATTCGAGGGTGTCGTTCTCCTCGCTGAGCAGGATGGCCGTACATTCCGTATCCAGAAACTCCCGGTACTGGCCGATGATCCCGTGCCTGGGCAGAATGGTGATCCCCTCCCCTTTAATGACCGGCTTTTCTCCCTTCCGGAGAAACAGTTCAACTTCCTTTTCCGGCATGTTGATACCGGGTACATCCAGTTCGACCTCCACCCTGCAGGAGATGGACTGGTAATTGGATCCGGTTCCCAGCACCCGCTGCAGAATTTCCGGAAGGTCACCGTAATCCCCGCCGGATACCCAGCTTGCAGAAATCATGACAATACCCGTTGCTACTTTACGCAAATCCATCATTCTGTTACATTCATCCTGTTGAACCGCCAGTATGCAATGGAGAGTGCCACTCCCAAATGTGCCAGTAAAACCAGGGCGGATTTCATCAAAGGTACCACATCCACTTCATTATAAAACAAATTCTGCCACTGGGCCATGTGCCAGGTAAACAAGAGGTGCCTCCAGGATTCAAAAATCCCCATGCCGAAGGTCTGCAGGAGCGTGGAGATGATCAGGATCCCCAGCGAGACCAGGATGGCGGCGAGTGAATTGCGCAGAAGTACAGAAAAGAGGATCGAGATGGTGGCAAAGGTCATCATCCCCAGGGTTCCGTACAACAGGGCAGCCAGGAACCTCCACAAGACTTCCTTTTGTGCGATCACCTGAATCCCTGAGCTGAAAACCAGCAGATCGCCGGTTCCGAACACCAGGTGAGCCGGCACAAACATGATCACGCCGCTGAAGAGCATAAAAGCAAAAATGTAAAGCAGCGCAGCCATCATTTTTGCGGTCAGCCATTGCCACCGCTTCCAGGTGGAGCAAAGGACCAGGCGGATCGTCCCCGCCTCAAGCTCACCGGATACCAGATCGCCGGTGACGATGACCAGGAGGACCGGGATATGGACCCACAGCATGTTCAGGGCCACATAACCGATCAGGTGTCCGTTGATGAGGTTGCCCGTGATGATGAACCGTTCGGAGAGGGGATCAAGCAGGAGTTCAAGGATCTTTTCTCCGTCGAGGGCTATACCCAGGTTGATCAGGAACATCAGTACGGCCATCACGGCGAACGTCAGCCAGACCCGGGGCTGGCGGATGAGCTTGTATGTTTCGAATCGAATGAGCCGTATCATGAAATGATCTCGTTGTATTTTGACTGCAGCAGATCGGCGTGGTGTATTTCGTAGGGCACCGCACCTGAAGCGGTCCATTGAGCCACCGCCCGGGATGTTTCCGCGATGGTCATCAATGCCTCCCAGCACCACGGATCAGCGTGGACCATTTCCCCCTCCGCCGACAACCTCAGCAAGCTGACCGGCGGTTCCGTCTCGAACCAGAAACGGACGGTATTCCTTTCGTGCCTGAAATCGGAAAGCTTTCCCGCCGCATGAACCCTCCCCTCACTGAGCAGGACAAAATCGTCGGCCAGTGCCTCCATATCCGAAAGAAGGTGGGAAGAAACAAGGATCGCCTTGTTTTGCTCACTTGCCAGCCGGCTGATCAGATCCATCAGGAATTGCTTCACCTCCGGATCGAGACCGTTGAAGGGCTCGTCCAGCACCAGGATGGAAGGATCACCGAGCATGGCCTGCGCAATACCAAGCCGCTGCTTCATTCCCCTGGAAAACTTCCGGACCTTTTTTTCTGCCGCATAAGCGATCCCCACCATGCGAAGCAGTTCCTGAATGGATGGCCCATTCCTCCGAATACGTTTAAGGAGAAGCAGATTCTGCCGGGCATTCAGGTTCTTGTAAAAATCGGGCCCTTCAATGAAGAAGCCGGCGGATCCATGTACATCAGGGGCGGCCCGGAGTGTCTTGCCTTTTAAAAGCAGCTGACCTTTTTCTGGTTTCACCAGTCCCGCTATAATGCGCATGATGGAACTTTTCCCTGCACCATTGGGTCCGATCAATGCCAGGATCCTTCCGGGGAAAAGCTGAAATGACACATCATTAATGACTTTTTGCCGGCCATAGGTTAACTCGAGGTTCCTCACCTCAAGTATCGGATCTACCATAAAAAATATTTGGAATGATAGGTTTTGACAAAGAGGGTTTTCTTCCAGTACGTCTTTGAGAAAAGCACCCAGGGCTTTTTAATGATGATATCGGGAAGGAGGTGGTACCAGCGAAATCCAAGTATGCGGGTGAGTGCTTTCCAGTCGTTCCTGAATTCAAGTTCCCTGGCGGCAACTCCGATGGCATCACGCTGGCACCTTGAATAAACAAATGGCCGGAGAAGCCTGGCATCGAAACCGTATTGGAAGAATTTATCCTTGACCATTTTATAGTTCTGGAACCGGCTGCGCGCATCGAGCTGACTGAAAAAGATCAGGGTAAAGAAATAGGTGCCGGCATACCCCGTCAGGATCAACCTTCCCGGTCCCGCCCCCTCTTCCATCAGCTGGAGAAACATCCTGCCGAAGACAATGAACATCACTACACTGGAAATAGCCATCAGGTGGAGAAGATATCCGGTCTGCAGGTACCTGACGAACTTCATCCATGCCACTTTCCGCCCGGTGTAATCGTGCCGAAAGGAGATGTGCGCTGAAAATTCCAGCGGAAATCGGATATCTGCAACGGTTGACAACAATAACAGGGTTAGCTGCAGGGTAAACTTATTGAAAAATATCTGAAAAACTGGTGAATTTAACAAAGTAAACGTACCTGTTCGTCAGAAAGCCACCACATGAAAACGGGAGCCCAGGCACCCCTGAACCCCCGTTATTCATCGTATGCAATAATTCGCGAAGGACGCCTTATTTCAGATCGAACCTGTCCAGGTCCATCACCCTGGCCCATGCGGCCACAAAATCCTTCACGAACTTTTCCCCGGAATCTGCGCAGGCATACACCTCGGCAAGGGCCCTCAGTTCCGAATTGGAACCGAATACAAGGTCGGCCCGGGTTCCGGACCACTTCACCTTGCCCGTCTTACGGTCACGTCCCTCAAATGCTTCTTCGTCATCAGAAACGGATTTCCAGACCGTTCCCATATCCAGCAGGTTGACGAAAAAGTCATTGGTCAGTTTTCCAGGCCGGTCTGTGAACACACCGTGCCTGGAACTGTCCCAGTTGGTGTCCAGCACACGCATCCCTCCCACGAGAACGGTCAGTTCAGGTGCGGTCAGGGTCAGCAGTTGCGCCCGGTCAACCAGCATTGCCTCGGTGGAGGCAAGGTATTTCACGCGCACATAGTTGCGGAATCCGTCCGCCATGGGCTCCAGCACATCGAATGCGTACTTGTCCGTTTGATCTTCAGAGGCATCAGAACGTCCCGGTGAAAATGGAACTTCCACATTAAAGCCGCCATCCTTTGCAGCCTTTTCTACGGCCGCACATCCTCCGAGGACGATCAGGTCGGCCAGCGAAACCCTTTTGTTCCCTGATTGAGCCCCGTTGAACGCTTTCTGAATGCGTTCCAGCGCTTCAAGTACTTTTGCCAGCTGAGTGGGATTGTTGACCTCCCACTCCTTCTGTGGGGCAAGACGGATGCGTGCCCCGTTGGCACCGCCACGCTTATCTGACCCCCGGAATGTGGAAGCCGAGGCCCATGCCGCAGAAACAAGCTGGGAAACTGAAAGTCCGGAAGCAAGGATCTTCTCCTTCAATGATTTAATGTCACCGACACTCACCAGTTCATGGGTCACAGCGGGAATGGGGTCCTGCCAGATCAGGTCCTCTTCGGGCACCTCCGGGCCGAGGTAACGTGATTTAGGCCCCATATCCCTGTGGGTCAGCTTGAACCATGCCCTTGCGAAGGCATCCTGAAATGCATCCGGATGCTCATAGAACCTGCGGGATATCTTTTCGTAGGCAGGATCGTACCGCAGGGAAAGGTCAGTGGTCAACATGGTGGGCTTGTGCTTTTTGGCCGGATCGAAGGCATCGGGAATGACATCATCCGCACCTTTGGCCACCCATTGCTTGGCCCCTGCCGGACTTTCGGTGAGTTCCCATTCATATTCGAACAGATTCTCAAAGAAATTGTTGCTCCACTTTGTCGGGGTCCTGGTCCATGTCACCTCTTCCCCGTCTGTGATGGTATCCGGACCCTTTCCACTCCCGAAGCTGCTCCTCCATCCCAGTCCCTGTTCGGCAATGGGGGCTGCTTCAGGCTCGGGCCCTTTGTGCGAAGTATCTCCTGCACCGTGTGTTTTTCCAAAGCTGTGGCCGCCGGCGATCAGGGCCACTGTCTCCTCGTCGTTCATGGCCATGCGCCTGAAGGTTTCGCGGATATCGTGTGCGGCCAGCACCGGATCCGGATTCCCGTTGGGTCCCTGTGGGTTCACATAAATGAGTCCCATCTGCACGGCAGCCAGGGGATTCTCAAGTTTACGGTCGCCCGAGTAACGCTTATCTTCCAGCCATTCGCCTTCCGAGCCCCAGTAGATGTCTTCAAGGGGTTCCCAGATATCTTCCCTGCCACCGGCGAAGCCGAAGGTCTTGAAACCCATTGATTCAAGGGCCACATTCCCTGCAAGGATCATCAGATCGGCCCAGGAAATTTTCCGTCCGTACTTTTGCTTGACGGGCCAGATGAGGCGTCTTGCCTTGTCAAGGTTGGTATTGTCAGGCCAGCTGTTCAGCGGGGCAAACCGCTGAGCACCTGTTCCGCCTCCGCCCCGGCCGTCCGCTATCCGGTAGGTTCCGGCACTGTGCCAGGCCATGCGGATGAAAAGCGGGCCATAGTGTCCGAAGTCAGCCGGCCACCATTCCTTTGAATCGGTCATGACCTTAAGCAAATCATTTTTCACCGCTTTCAGGTCGAGGGATTTGAATTCCTCTGCATAGTTGAAATCGTCCCCCATCGGATCCGATTTGGAGGAGTGTTGTCTCAGAATGTTCACTTTCAGTTGATTCGGCCACCAGTCCCGGTTGGACGTCCCTCCGCCTGCGCCATGCCTGGCCGGCATTCCCTGATTTTTCTTTGTATCCATATGCGATCTGTTTATTGGTTATACTGATTTTCACAAACCCTTAAATTAATGAATTCTGGACAATTCTGACTAATTTTAACATGACAGATGTCCCTTTCATGCGTACACTGATTCGACTCATTTCAACCGGTTTCTACCTTTTCCTTTTTTGGCCTCCGGTGCAACCACAATCAGTCAGGCAGGCCCGGGAAATGCCACGCCTCGGAATATCGGAAAACAACCGTTTTTTCATCCAGGAAACGGGCATCCCCTTCTTCTGGATGGGAGATACGGGATGGCTTCTGTTCGCCAAGCTTAACCGGGAAGAAGCGGAACACTACCTGGATGACCGTGCCGGAAAGGGATTCAATGTGATCCAGGTGATGGTCCTGCATGAATTGATGCAGACCAATGCCTACGGGGATTCTGCACTGATCGGAGGGGATGTCAGCCGGCCGGCTGTCACTGAGGGAAGCTCATTCGGTCAGCCCGGAGCATATGACTACTGGGACCATGTGGATCACATCATCGGGCTGGCACAGGAACGGGGATTGTATATGGCGCTGGTACCCGTCTGGGGATCAAATGTACGCAGCGGAAAGGTCAGCCTGGAACAGGCCCGGGATTATGCCACCTGGCTGGCCGGGAGGGTTGCTGAGAGGCCCAATATCATCTGGCTGAACGGGGGGGATACCCGGGGTGATGAAAACACAGCCATATGGAATGTGATCGGCGAAAGCATCAGGAAACATGCACCGGACCACCTGATCTCCTTTCATCCCTTCGGGAGGACCGCCTCCTCCATGTGGTTTCACCGGGCCGGATGGCTCGATTTTAACATGTTCCAGTCCGGGCACAGGCGTTACGATCAGGACGATACGGAGCTGGCCTATGGTGAGGACAACTGGAGGTATGTAAAGGATGACTATCACCTGGAGCCTGTCAAGCCCACCCTTGACGGCGAACCGTCCTATGAGGGAATCCCGCAGGGGTTGCACGATCCGGACCAGCCTTACTGGGAAGACAGGGATGTGAGGAGATACGCCTACTGGTCCGTATTAGCCGGGGGATGCGGATTCACATACGGGCACAATGCGGTCATGCAGATGCACAAACCGGATGACCAGGATCCCTCCTATGGGGTACGTGAATTCTGGTACGATGCCCTGGATGCACCCGGGGCACACCAGATGATCCACCTGAGGAAGCTGATGCTGTCGAGACCCTATTTTGACAGGATCCCCGATCAGTCGCTGATCACCCCGCATGAAGGAGACCGGTACGGTTATCAGGCGGCGACCCGGGGAAAGGATTACGCCTTGATTTATACCTACAATGGACAGAATATCACGGTGACCATGGGCCGCATCAGTGGCGTGAATGTCCGGGCCGGCTGGTATGATCCGCGGCTTGGCGAATATACCCTGATCGGAGAATTCAGGAACGAGGGAACTCAGGAGTTTGATCCTCCCGGAGAAGTGGCAGAGGGGAACGACTGGGTGCTGGTCCTTGATAATATCCCAATGGACGGTGATTCCGAATTGC
>CAZNSZ010000088.1:0-16718 GCA_964575865.1 uncultured Bacteroides sp.
TTACAGACTTTACAGACTTTACAGACTTTACAGACTTTACAGACTTTACAGACTTCAACCCTCCCTGAGCTTATACACCCTGATCCAGTCCACTTCCATGGCACTGGGAAGGCCGCGGTCGGAAGCGTCCTTTTTCAGGTTGGCGGAAAAGTTGATGTACATGGGGTCCTGCGGGACTCCTGAGGTCTGGGTCTTGAATACTTTGTCGTTGATCTTCCATACCAGTTTGCTGGGCGTCCATTCGAGCGTGAAAATGAAAAACTCATCTTCGTACCTGCTGCCGCCTGTTTTGGAGATCGACTTGTGCGGAGCGCTGCTGCTGCCCCAGAAATAATCGGCATGGAGCTTCCCGTTTTCGAACCGTGCCACATCCACATGGGGGAGCATGGTGTCAGAGACCATCCAGAAGGATTGCGCAACGGATCCCCTGGCCATTTTTATTTTCGCTTTGAATATCCCGTACTTCTGCTTAAAACTTTTGGCCGTGCTCAGCATTCCCGATGTGAAATCGAAATCTTCCTCCACAAAACCCTGTCCCGGCCGCCAGGCCAGACCGGTGGCTTTTCCCTGCTTGGTAACGATCCGGGCCTTGTTGTCATAGAATTCGATGTTCTCACCATCCGTGATGAAGCTCCTGTCATCCTCAAGTACAAACGACCGGTCGAGGGTTTTCTCTCCCCAGTAATATCTTGTCATCCACCTTGAAGTATCGAGGGTGCCCCCCTTGAACTGATCCTCGAAGGTACATTCCCATTTCTCGATCTCCTTGAAGGGATACTTCTTTTTTGTCCTGAAATACCAGAGGATCTTCTCTGATTTCTTAAGCTCTTTGTATTCCGTTTCCTTCTGGTATTCCTCGGTGGTTTCATAGCGTTCCGAAGGTTTCATGGTGAGGTACTGTTTCTGCTTCAGGAACTCGTCCGAATTGATGTAGCGGTCCAGTTCAGTGAATTCGGGTGAATGGTCGTCTCCCTTCTGACGTTTCAGCAGCTGGTTATAGCGAACCTCTTTCCGGTGGGCCTCGGAATTCTTATAGGACTCTTTGAGGATCTTCTTTTTCCTCAGAGAAAAATTGCTTGAAGTGACCTCTTTTTCAAGCTCAAGGAAGTGTTTCAATTCCTCTGAATTTTCAAACTCTTTAAAAGCCTGGAAATCGGCCCTTAGCTGATCGTCGGCCTTTTCAACCTTTTCGGTGCTCGGAATCATCCCGAGTAAAAAACTGATGCTCGCCATAGCTATGTAATCTCTGTTTCTGAAACGTATTAATAATCAATAAATAATGAACCGATTAAAGATAGAAAAAATATCATCTCCTGTAAGCTTTCCTCCGCTGTTTGAAGTGGTAGGCCACCTGAACCGAAACCACGAACTGGGAGTAGCGTGAGCGTATGTATTTAACGGCCACATTGAGGTCCCATTGTGGAGACATGTATAATTCCAGTCCTCCGCCCAGATTTCCGCCTATCGCCACATCGCTCATGTCCTCCCGTGTTTCGTCGCCGCTGATCACCAGAGGTGTGAAGTCGGAGATCAGGTGGCTGATGTGAGCCCCTCCGAAAGCAACCAGCCTGACCGATCCTGTCTGCATGAGCGCGGCATGCAGGTTCAGATCTGCCTGGATCAGGTAGTTATAGAGGTTGATGTACCCGGTCTTCAATTTATACGGATTGTATACCGTCACAGAAGGCACCAGTTCAAAGATACCCGTCCGGTCGATCGGTTGCCAGTACAGCAGGGAAAACCCGGGATTTCCTGTCTCTCCCGTATTGAAAGCGACCGGTGATCCGAATGACAGGCCTGCACCCAGCCGCGGGGACTGCGCATCAGCCGCCACGGGCATGGTACAGAGCAGGCCGAGGATCACCCACTGAATCGCCGCTGCCGTAAGCTTTCTCACAGTTTTTGACCTCTGAACATTCTGATTCTATTTGTACGAACATGGTCTGCCATAAGTTTCAACCGTGAATGATCCGGCTGCACAACCGGTGCGGATCCACTCCTTATTCCACCTATCCATCCTGTGAGGTTCCGGTCTGTTTTCATACATGCGATCCTGTGAGGTTCCGGTCTGTTTTCATACATGCGATCCTGTGAGGTTCCGGCCCGGTTTCCGCCAGAGAACTTTATGTTTAAAATCAGTTGCTCCCTTTAAAAAAGTGCTAAATTTGTGGGTTTGAAACAGTCGCTTTCTTATTGCAACAAAACCCTTTCAAATGGCAAAAGTTATCGGTGAAATCATCCAGGTCATTGGCCCTGTGGTAGACGTCAGCTTTGAAAAATCGGGAGAGGATCTTCCCAGCATCCATGAAGCCATGGAGATCACCAGGGAAGATGGCCAGATCCTGGTCGTGGAGTGTCAACAACATATCGGCGAACATACGGTCAGGGCCATCGCCATGGATTCCACCGACGGGCTCCAGAGGGGAATGGAAGTGACCGCAACGGGTGAGGAGATCAAAATGCCACGTGGGGAAACGGTGAAGGGAAGGCTGCTGAATGTGGTTGGTGAAGCCATTGACGGGATCGGACCGGTGGACAACAAGGGAGGCTATCAGGTACACAGCAATCCCCCTGCCTACGATCAATTATCCACCGAATCGGAGGTGCTTTTTACCGGGATCAAGGTGATCGATCTTTTGGAACCCTATGCCAAAGGAGGTAAGATCGGACTTTTCGGGGGTGCCGGTGTGGGGAAGACGGTGATCATTATGGAACTGATCAACAACATTGCAAAAAAATACGAGGGGATTTCCGTATTTGCAGGAGTGGGCGAGAGAACCAGGGAAGGGAACGACCTGCTGCGTGAAATGATCGAATCGGGGGTGATCAAATATGGGAAGGAATTTGAAAAAAGCATGGAAGAGGGCTCCTGGGACCTTACCAAAATAGACCACGAACAGCTCGAACAGTCTCAGGCCACGCTCGTGTTCGGGCAGATGAATGAGCCCCCCGGGGCACGCGCAACGGTAGCGCTTTCGGGGCTGACAGTTGCAGAGTCGTTCCGGGACGGGGATGAACAGAGCGGGGGAAAGGATATTCTGTTCTTTGTGGATAACATCTTCCGCTTCACCCAGGCAGGCTCCGAAGTGTCGGCACTGCTGGGCCGTATGCCCTCGGCGGTGGGTTATCAGCCCACACTGGCCACAGAGATGGGTATGATGCAGGAAAGGATCACCTCCACCAAGCGCGGATCCATCACCTCCATCCAGGCCATTTACGTGCCTGCGGATGACCTGACCGATCCCGCTCCCGCCACCACTTTCGCACACCTGGATGCCACCACGGTGTTGAGCAGGAAGATTGCTTCCCTCGGTATATATCCCGCAGTGGACCCCCTCGATTCCACTTCCAGGATCCTGAAAGCGGATATCCTCGGTGAGGAGCACTACAATACGGCTCAGAACGTGAAGATGTTGCTGCAGAGATACAACGAGCTTCAGGACATCATTGCCATCCTGGGGATGGATGAACTTTCGGAAGAAGATAAGCTGGTTGTTCACAGGGCAAGGCGCGTGGCACGGTTCCTTTCGCAACCTTTCCACGTGGCTGAACAATTTACGGGAACCCCCGGGGTATTCGTGAATATCGAAGATTCCATCAAGGGATTCAACATGATCATGAACGGGGAGGTGGATCAGTACCCCGAAGCTGCATTTAACCTGGTGGGCACCATCGAGGAAGCGATCGAAAAAGGAGAAAAACTGCTTGCTGCAACCAAAAAGTAATCTGAACCGTCTATTATGTTGCTCGAGATCATTGCGCCGGACCAGAAGCTTTACAGCGGGGAGGTGGACCTGATACAGGTTCCGGGATCCAAGGGATCCTTTGAAATCCTCAGGAACCATGCCCCGATTATTTCAACACTGGATAGCGGACAGATCAAGGTCATCGATCAGAAAGGATCCACCAGGTTTTTCGAAATCTCGGGAGGGGTCATAGAAGCAAAAAACAATAAAATTATTGTACTTGCCGAAACACCGAAAAAATAGCCTGATCCGTCAATGGGTTGCCTGGACAGGCATCCCGGTCGTGCTGGTGATGTCTGTTTTGCTCCTGACTTCATTCGATGTGATCAGGGTCAGAACCATCACCTTTCACTCCGCCGACAGCCTGCTGATCACCGCTGATGCCTACACCATTGCTGAAGAGAATCCCTATGTGTTGCTTTTTCATGAACAGGGTTCAAGCAGGGGAGAATTCAAAGACATTGCCAGACGATTGTGTAAAATGGATTACAATTGCCTTGCCGTTGATGTCCGGAACGGGGGAACACGCGGATTCGTTTCCAATGAAACAGCCAGAAGGTGCCGCGAAGAGCAGTATCCCGCAGACAGGGAGGATGTGGAAAAGGACATCAATGCCGCGCTCAGGTATGCATTTCATGTATCGGAACGCCCTGTGGTCCTTTTCGGGAGCGGGTCCAATGCATCCCTCTGCCTGAAACTGGCCACCGAAAGCGAGCTGGTCAGGGCGGTTGTGGCCCTCAGTCCCGGAGAATACTTTCTTCCCGGCATCAGTATCCAGGATACCATATCGGATCTTCGCAAACCTGTGTTCATTACCTCCAGCCTCTCAGAATACCCCTACATGGAGCAACTTGTTTCCGGCATGGACCCGGCTTATGTCACCATCTTCAAACCTGAACTGGGGGAGGGCAACAGGGGATCGGGATCCCTGACTTCTGAAAACGAGCATAACTCTGAATACTGGCTGGCGCTCCTGCTCTTCTTCAAGGACCTGATTTAGATGGTGAAATTCCTTGTTGTACGCTTCAGTTCCATCGGGGACATTGTCCTTACCACCCCGGTGGTCAGGCACCTGAAGCAACAGGTGGAAGACGCTGAGATCCATTATCTCACCAAATCAGCCTTTGCCGAGATCCTGGAGCCCAATCCGCATATCGACCGGATCCATGTATTTAACGGCGATCTGAACAGCCTGATCCGGAACCTCAAAGCCCTTGAGTTTGATTATATCATCGACCTGCACCACAATGCCCGGACCGAGCGCCTTAAGATGAAGCTGAAACGGATGGATTTCTCGGTCAATAAAATCAACTTCCGGAAATGGCTTTATGTCAATTTTAAATGGGATCGCCTTCCCGGGGTGCACATGGTCGACCGCAACCTGGATACCATTAACCACTTTATTTCAGAACGTGACGGCCTGGGGCTCGATTATTTTATCCCGCCTCAGGAGGAAGTCAGTCTGAAAGATCTGCCGCCTCCCTTTCGGACCGGATACATAGCAATGGCTATCGGTGCCCAGCACAGGACCAAACAACTTCCTGTTGATCAGCTGACAGATCTCTGCAACAGGTTGGAACAACCCGTCATCCTGCTGGGAGGGGCGAACGATGCAGGGGTGGCCGGGCAGATCACCGACGCCCTGCCCGAAAGGGATATCCTTAACAAATGCGGATCACTGACCATTCACCAGTCTGCTTCCCTGGTCCGCCAGGCACGGCTTCTGATCACGCATGATACGGGATTGATGCATATCGGAGCGGCTTTCAGAAAAAAGATCATTACCATCTGGGGAAACACCGTACCCAGGTTCGGGATGTATCCCTACAAAGCCGATCCTGCCTCGGTTTGGTTCGAGGTTGATGGGCTGCGTTGCCGTCCCTGCTCAAAAATCGGATTCCAGGAATGTCCCCGCAGACATTTCAAATGCATGCGGCAACAGGATATTCCCGGGATGGCCCGGACGGCGGAACAGCTATTCTCCCACACCGGTTGATGACTTGCCGCTACCGGGGGATTCTTATCCGCTACTGGGCAATGAATGTATAGGTAATGACCGCCCGGTGCTTCTCCGGAGCGTTCAGATCGATCCTGAACCTGGACGAGAGTGCCGCTTCCCTGGCCGCGTCTGCAAAACATACCCTGTCATTTCCTTCGATCGGTTCCAGAACCTCTGCGGTATTGACCGTTCCGTCCCTTGCCACCACCACCTGCACCCTGACCAATCCGGAACCCTGGCACCGGTATACCGGAACGGTCAATGTGACCCTTCCCCGCTGCCTGGGCGGCTCCTGGAACTCGAAGGTGATGGTGGTGGGACCGGTGTAGTTGCTGTTTTCGTCCTCAGCAGGCTGCTCGCTGGGAGGCACATAGTCGGCTGCGGCCAGGATCGCCTGCAATTCTTCAAGCCGCTCACGGTCCTCTTCTCTCCTGGCCTGTTCGATCTGATCCAGCAGCTCCTGAACATATTCATCGGTAGAGATCTCCTCTGAGAAGCGGTCCTCCTGATTCACATTGACGGCCCTGTTGCTGAGCATCTCCCTTCTGCGCATCACCTCCTCGATCCATTCATCGGGAAGATCCTGGATCTCCTCTTCCAGGATCTCCTCCAGGGATCTTTCCTCAAACTCAATTTCAACCCCCAGTTCACGGCCATTTTTCAATCCTTCCACCCTGACGAAGATCAGGATGATCAGGACTACAAGGTGAAATATAAGGGTATATAGGATCGCCACATGGTTCTCTCTCAGAAAACGCCTTACTCCTTTCCAGCCATATGAAAATACTTCCTCCACGGAATTACAAAAGTAAGATGTTCCCCGGAATCCATGCACCGAAACGGAAAATAGATATGCTCCGGGAGGTCTGGCCTGCTAACGCTCTAATTGATATCAATGGCATAGATCCACTCGAACCCCAGTCCGCCGGTTTCCGGTTCATAGCTGACCCGCCCTCCCACCGAAACGGGAAATGAGATCCTCATCACATTCACATCCAGCACCAGGTCTGCACCCACGGTGGTATATCTCCTGTCCTCATAATGAGGGTGCGGATCACGGATGATCACATTGGTCCCGGACATGTGATCGGCCCAGACTGCTCCCCGGATTCTTTTCACATAGATCAGCGAGGTCAGGGCCAGGTCCGGGTATACCAGGGGAAATATATAATCTGCACTGTATTTCACAAGCACTTCTCCGAAGATACCCCTCAGTCCCCTCGGCAGGGCCATCAGGTTGATGAATGCAGGATGGGACATATCCAGGGGAAACTGCTGCTGGTAATAGGCGGATAACCGGAGGGTCTGGTGCTTCAGAAACCCGGGAAGATAAGCTGTTGCTCCCCCCAGGGCCACAGCCCCGTAAACCTCATTAAAGGGGGCGTGATAATATCCCCCCGAGGTATTGATCCCCAGTCTGGGCCAGATATCCTTTGCCCCTTTCCGCAGGTAGGAAAGCGCATCGAACCTGTAATAGAGGTAATGGGCCCCAGTCCTGTAATTCTCCTGGCTTTCATCGTATTGAACATCCCTCCGGAAGCTGTAGTCAATGCGGGGCTGCAGGAGGGTGAGGAACCGCCCCGTATTCAGCCTCAGCGGAATGTAGGTCTGTGCAGTGAAGCGCATATCCTGTGGGGTGGATACGGTGGTATCCCCCTCGGCCATGACCAGTACGTCCGGTTTACCCCCGTAGTCGAAATAGAGGTTCAGTACCGGGTATCTGCCTTTCATCTGGATCCCCGAGTGAAACATGTGATACCCGTCCCTGTATTCATATCCCAGCTGACTGACCGCCGTGCTGAGAAGATTCTGCGAAATCAGCGACACCCCCAGACTCACCGGCAGCTGCTCCGGATTCAGGTCCAGTTCAGGATTCAGGTAGTCGAAGTAGAGGGGCAGCCAGGAATGAAAATGGAACAGGTTCCCGAGCTTGCTGTACTTCCTGGCAGGATAATCCAGGGTGTCGCTGAGTCCTGCACCACTGATAACCTGTTGTTCCTCCGGACTCTTTTCATAGGCCAGCTGTTCGCCATGGTCGGTTGCTTTCTCCAGCGGGATCCATAGCCCCCGGTCAACCGGAAGGGTGTATACTTTGTATCCGTCGGCTGTATAACCGGAATAGATCAGCGTCCTGCCATCACGGGAAAGCTGGGGATCAAAAGCGCCGAACTTCTCCGACGTGACCTGGTAAACCTCCCCGTCGGACATGTCAAGGCAATAGATGTTGTCTATCCCCGAAAAGGTCCCGTGGAAATAGATCCTGTCTCCCGCAGCAGTGGGATGGGTAATGTCTTCGAAGCCTGCAACGAACAGCCTTTCCCACCTTCCTGTGGCGGGGGAATGACTGTAAAGGGCTTTCCCTTCCTGATCGGACAGGGTTACCAGCAGGGCGGTATCTTTTTCGGTCCAGGCCGGATGCTGGATAAACCTGTTTCCGGGGGAGGGAACAGAAGATTCCACAGAACCGTCCAGATTCAGAATGACCAGCCGGTAAGTGTTGAGCACGGTCTGCTCGATAACCGCTATGCGCGAACCGTCCCTTGAGAGGGATGGAGAGTAATACCTGGTCTTTTTCCCCAGCGACCGCACCTTCCCGGTGGAAAATTCGTAGGAATGGATCACCGAGAAGTTTCGGTTGCTCCACCGGATATCGGGAACGAACTCATCCCAGACCACATGCCTTCCGGAATAACTCACTTTACCGGAATTCAGGAACCCGGGGCGCAGGACCCGAATCTCCTTGCCCTGCTGATCCAGCAGCACAAATTCAGGGATCTGGTCGACCCCTGTTTTATAGGCGAAAACCAGGGAGGGTGAAACAAAATGTGGAAACCGGTAACTGGTATAATGGCGCGGGAATTCATTCTGCCACGACCGGGAAGGGGTATATGTGCGCAAGGCAGCCATGTCTTCCCAGTGTTGCATGTACCCGTTCATGGCTTCCCGGTAGAAGCTCTTTTTTGAGCGGATCCCGTGCTTCCGCATGGCGAAATAGGTGGGATTTCCCAGGAAGGGCCGGCGGGCTGCATATTGCTGAAAATCTATCCATAGCTCATCCCCGTAGACCATCCGGCCATAGCGGACAAGAAAATATCCCAGCTGGTAATGGTTTGGAACATAATCGCGGAACGATCCCATGGTCGCTTTTGAAAAGGAATAGATGCGGTCCTTGCCCAGCATCTGCGCCTTCAAGGGCATCTCAAAGGAGGGCTGCCTGCCCCTCCCGGTATTTGACAGGCGTGTTTCCGCGTCAACCGCATCACCTTCCAGGTACCAGTAAGGAAGAAATACCCCCATGGCCCCCACCGCCTGCTCGCCACCCAGGTATGAGAGCACACGGGTGATCCCCTGGTTGAGTTTATCGATCTGAAATGCATGCCTCCCTTCATGGAGCGCCAGCTGGGTCAGCCAGTCCTCGTTGTTATCGTTGGGATCGGGATTGGTAAAAATCTCAAGGCGTTTCGGTGCATAGACGTAAACCCCGTTCGAAAAACTCGATTCATTATGCACGATCACCGGAAGAGGTGAGTGCTGGTGATCCAGTGGTTTCCCCAGGTGCGGATAATAGTACTCCAGACGGTCGGCAAAAGCCTGCGCCAGGCTGTCTATCCCCCGGGGATAAATGACACGGTAGTTGGGTGTGCGGAACTGGTTCCATTTCAGGTTGCCGGCATCCTGTCCGTATTCGTAAAACTGGCCGGACAGCTGCGCTGAAACGAACAAAAGCAGGATGATAGCCATCCTGCCTTTGCGGTTGAAAAGATATATAACGGGGTTAGTTTTCCGCAAATTGAACTGCATATCCAAGGGAACGCAAATAAACGAATGCCCGTTTTCGCACATCCCCCTTGAGAACGATATCGTACATTTTTGTCGAGCCACAGGTATGGCAGACCCCCTGTAGCTGTTCCTCGATTTTCCTGAGATCGATGCGTCGCCCGATAAAGCCGGTGACATAGGTCATCAGCGCCCCGTCCATTTTCCTTTTATCCAGCCCGACAACAAGCACTTGTTTTTCGGGCGGCAGGGTTTTGGGCTCTTTGATGTTCAGGTATTCGTATTCAAACTCGGGGTAGTCGGTGTAGAGGGGTAGATCCAGGTCGCTCATTCCTTTTACGGCCATGACTTTTGGATTAGTGAACCACAAATATAGGTTCCATTTGCGAATCTGTCAATATTTTCAATTTAAAAGCGTTAAATTCGTGCCTGTCGATGTTCCAATTTTCCTATCAAATTCAATGAGTTTCAAAAACATAAATCTCCTGATGGGATGGGGCAGTTTCGTCATTGCCCTGACTGTATACCTGTTGACTCTGGAACCCACTGTCAGCCTGTGGGACTGCGGGGAATTCATTGCCAGTTCCTACAAGCTGCAGGTGGGACATCCGCCGGGAGCCCCGCTATACCTGATGCTGGGACGCCTGTTCTCACTGTTCACCTCGGATGTGCAAAAGGTGGCCATGATGATCAATGCAGTCTCAGCCTTCGCCAGTGCATTCACCATTATGTTCCTGTTCTGGACCATCTCCCACCTCCTCAGGAAAATGGTCCCCGCCGAACAGGGGCAATACTCCCTGTCATCCATGGTGGTGGTGCTGGGTGGCGCCTTCGTAGGGGCCATGGCCTATACATTCTCTGACACCTTCTGGTTTTCTGCTGTGGAAGGCGAAGTATATGCCACCTCCTCTCTATTCACTGCCGTGGTATTCTGGTCCATATTGAAATGGGAGAATGTGGCGGAACAGCCCGGGGCCAACCGGTGGCTGATCCTGATCGCATACCTGATCGGCCTCTCCATCGGTGTACACCTTCTGAACCTGCTGGCCATCCCTGCCATTGTGCTGGTGTACTACTTTAAGAAGTACAGGGTGACCCGGAACGGGATATTGCGGGCCCTGGGCATTTCTGCATTGTTGTTGCTGGTGATCATGTACGGCATCATCCCGGGAATTGTCTGGGTGGGGGCACAGGTGGAAAAATTTTTTACCAATGCGGTAGGATTTCACTACAACACCGGCATGCTGATCTATGTGGTGCTGCTTCTGGGCGCCCTCGCTTTCGGGATCTACCGTACCCAGTTCGTTAAAAAGCATGTCCTCTGGAATACCGTCCTGACCGGTGCCACAGTGATCGTGATCGGATACTCTTCCTATGCGCTGATCCTGATCAGGTCCATGGCGGCCCCCCCCATGAATGAGAACAGGCCTGAGCATGCCTTTGCTCTTCTTTCCTACCTCAACCGGGAACAATACGGCGACAGCCCGCTGCTGTTCGGTCACCTGTACGATGCCGAAGTGGAGGATATCGTATACAAGAAACCGCTCTATGTGCTGAACAAGGAGAGCAACACCTATGAAATCGCCAGCCGCAAACCGGAGCTGGTGATGAAGGGGAACAAGGTGCTCCTTCCCCGTATCTACAGCAGGGACAGCAACCACAGGCAGGCATACCAGGAATTCGGGACCATCAATGATCCAGGCAATCCCACCTATCTGGATAACCTGGAATTCCTGTTCCGCTACCAGCTGGGCCACATGTACTTCAGGTATTTTATGTGGAATTTTGCCGGAAAACAGAACGATACCCAGGGACACGGTAACATCCTCCATGGAAACTGGATCAGCGGGATCAAAGCCATCGATTCATTCCGGATCGGTTCACAGAAAAACCTCCCCGGTCACATGAAGGAACATCCTTCACGGAACAGGTATTATTTTCTCCCGCTTCTGCTGGGACTGGTTGGGCTTTTTTACCACCTGGACAGGAACGTCCGTGATTTCTGGGTGGTCATGAGCCTCTTCCTGATGACCGGAGTGGCCATCGTCATCTATCTGAACCAGACACCTTATCAGCCCCGGGAAAGGGATTACGCCTATGCCGGCTCCTTCTATGCGTTTTCCATCTGGATCGGGATGGGGGTGGCCGGGATCAGTCACCTTCTCAGATCCCGGCTCAAACCGATCCTGTCCGCCGGATTAGCACTCTTTATCAGCCTGTTGTCCGTACCGGTTCTGATGGCCTCCCAGAACTGGGACGACCATGACCGTTCCGGAAGGTACACCGCCAGGGACATCGCCCGCAATTATATGAATTCCTGCGACCAGGACGCCATTCTGTTCACAGTAGGCGACAACGACACATTTCCGCTCTGGTATGTCCAGGACGTGGAAGGGGTGCGGGAAGACGTCCGGATCGTGAATATGATGCTATTCAATATGGACTGGTATGTGGATCAGATGCGCTGGAAGAATTATGATTCAGAGCCCCTTCCTTTCACCCTTTCACCTTCAAAATATAAAGCCGGAACGAACAATTCAATCTATGTGAGGGAAAACGAGGGATGGGCCTCCCTGGAATACATTCTTGCATTTGTTCAAAGCGACGATCCCCGAACCAAAATTCCCCTGAGGAGTGGTGAGCGTGTGGATTTCATCCCCACCCACAGACTGATCCTCCCGGTCGATTCGGCAGAGGTGATGACCAACGGTACGGTGCGCCCCGAAGATGCAGACCGGGTGGTGAAAGAGCTCCGCCTTCAGCTTTCTCCCAACGATCAGATCCTGAAAGGCGGACTGGGACAGCTTGATGTGCTGGGTTCCAACCGCTGGAAGAGACCCGTTTATTACACTGCCGGAGGGTTTGACGGATCCCTTGGCCTTGAAAGGTATTACCGTGCCGATGGACTGGCCTACAGGGTGGTCCCGATCGAGACCTCCTACCGGAGCATCATTGAGCTGGGTGATATCGATACCGAACTGCTGTACCGGCTCCTGATGGAGACCTTCACTTGGGGCCGTATGAATGAAGAGGATGTGTTCCTGGACTATTACACAGTACGCACCTTTTCGGTCATCCGTTTCAGGAACAGTTATACCCGCCTTGCACTGGCGCTGCTTGAGCAAGGCGACAGGGAACGGGCCATCAGTGTGCTGGACCGCTGCATGACGCTGGCCCCATCCCGTGTACTCCCTTATGATCAGTATATTTCAGGGATCACCCTGCCGGACGGAAGGGGCGGGACCATCCACCATGAGGGCATTGTTGAAGCCTATTACCTCTGCGGGGAGACTGAGAAAGCCAATGCGATCCTGGAGGAGTATTACAACCAGCTGATCGATGAATACAGCTATTTCAGTGCGTTGAAACCCAGACACCGGGCAACCATCGAACAGGAAATCAACGAGGTGTTGTTCCAGCTGGAAGAACTGAACATCCTGATGCGGCAGTTCGGACAGGAAGAGCTGATGATGGAACTTGGACTGGGGCCGGCGGATCAGCTGTTCTCACCGCTCCCGGGTGAGCAGGAATGAGGCGAATTTGTAAAGTTCCGCCTTCTTCTCCTCCTCCCTGTTAAGCTGTTTAAGCTTCTCAAGCGCCCTGTCATAATAGGCCCGGATCATCTTTTCGGTGATTTTCTTGATCTGAAGCTCATCAAATATCTGCGTGATCTCGCGGATCTTCTGTTCATGATCGAAATCCTTTCTGGACAGCCATCCGGTGAGTGTTTCCCTCTGTTCCCCGGAGGCATGTTCGAGCGCCTTGATCATCAACACCGTCTTCTTATTATCCACAATATCGGTCCCAACCTTCTTTCCCATAACTCCGGGATCTCCGTAGGTATCCAGCAGGTCATCCTGGAGCTGGAAGGCGAGGCCCAGGTTCAGGCCAAACTGATAGAGGTCAGCTGCATCCTTCTGGGACGCTCCGCCCAGTATGGCTCCGATCTGAAGGCTGGCAGCGATCAGCACCGCCGTTTTCAACTCGATCATTTTGAGGTATTCCTCTTCAGAAACTGTCAGCAGGGCTTCAAAATTCATGTCCAGCTGCTGACCCTCGCATACCTGCATGGCCGTTTTCGTGAAGATATCGTGCACGGAGTTCAGAACCACGCCGGGAGCCTGGTTCATCAGCCTGCTTGCCAGGATCGACATAACGTCGCCGGAAAGGATCGCCACATTCTCATTGTATTTCACATGCACCGTGGGCCTCCCCCTTCTGAGGGGCGACCGGTCCATGATGTCATCGTGCAACAGGGTGAAATTATGAAACACCTCGATGGCCATGGCCGGGATCATGGCCGGTTCCACGGCACCGGCGAAAAGATCGCAGGCCAGGATCACCAGGGCAGGCCGGATCCGCTTCCCTCCCATGGACATGACATACTTCACAGGTTCATATAGCTCCGGCGGGGAATCCGGAATGGAAAAATTCGTTATCTGGTTTTCTATCAGCTTTTGTGCCTCGGCAAGTGTGTACATGGAACCGTTCCCAGTTTACAGGTGGAATCAACACAACAAGTTAAGGATTTTGATACAACATTGGCACAGGGATTGGACAATATGTTTTAAAATAGATTCATTACCTTTGAGCCTTTGTAAACCGGGCATCTGATGAGTTTGAAAAAGAGACCGAAATGGGCGGGAGTAATTCTGGCAATCATGCTTTCCGCTGCTATTCACGGACAGGGGTACCACATCGATGTGGAAATGAAAGGGCTCAGTGAAGACACCCTTATCCTTGGAGAATATTTCACCACGAGAATGATCCCGCTGGACACAATTTTGCTGGACCGGGAAGGACGCGGAACGTTCGCGGGTGATGAATCCCTGGTGGGGGGAATGTACCTGGTCTATATCGATCCGGAACACTATTTCGACATTCTGCTGGGAGATGACCAGCATCTCGGGGTAGTTGCCGATACGGCAAACCTGGTGGGATCACTCCGTTTCGAGGGCTCGGAAGATAACCGCATCTTTTTGGAATATAAAAACTTCCTGCAAGAGAAGAGGGGAGAGCAGCAACAACTGCAGGCCCTGCTGGCCGGTGCCTCTGAAGAGGAGGAAGAGCGGATCCTGGAAAAGCAGAAGCAGATCAACAGAGAAATGGAAGCCTATATGGACGAAATAGCCGCCAGTAACCCCGGACTGTTCGTTACCAGCTTCATAGGCGCCACCCGGGAACCTTTCCCGCCCGAGGAGATGCTCACCGGTGACAGAAGGAGTGACGATTCCATCAGGTACTTCTATTACCGTGAGCACTATTTCGACCGGTTCGATCCATTCGATGTCCGGCTGCTCCATACCCCCCTCTATGAGAACAAGCTCATGAACTATATCAGCAGGGCAGTCCCGCAGCACCCCGATTCACTGATCGTGGCAGTAGATTTCCTTCTGCAAGGGGCGCGCGGCAACGAGGAGCTCTACAGGTACATGCTCATTACCCTGTTTAATCATTTTGCGGAAAGCAAGTACATGGGCATGGATGTGGTCTATTTCCACATTGCCGAATTCTATTATCTTCCCGATGCCACATGGAGCTCCCCGGATTTCCTGGCCAAGCTGAAAGATAACCTTGAAAAGAACAAGCCCACCCTGATCGGACAAACGGCACCCAATGTGCTGATGCGGGAAATTCCTCCAGAGCATTTCGCCATGGCCCTGCAGGACACCGCCATCAAAAGGGACCCCCACATCGGGCAGGATTTTCTCATCAACAACGTTGATGCCGAGTATACCATTCTTTATTTCTGGGAAGCCGATTGTTCACATTGCAAAAAATCCACCCCGGAACTCTACCAGGTCTATGAAAGGCTGAAGGATAAGCAGGTAGCGGTGATCGCGGTACATGTCATCAATTCCGTCGAAGGAAAGGAAAAGTGGGTCGATTTCGTCAACGAACACGGCCTGGTGGACTGGATCAACTGCTGGAGCCCATACAGCAATGAATTCAGGCAATTGTACAACCTTCAGAGTTATCCCCAGCTCTTTATCATGGACAGGGAAAAGAAGATCGTAGCCAAAAGGATCTCTCCGGAACAGGCTGAGAAGATCATTCTGAACCTGATCGGAAATGAGTCAAACAACAACACCTGATGCCCATGCATTTCAAACCCATCAAACTGGTCCTGGAAGATGGCTCCGAATTCCAAGGAAAATCCTTTGGATATGAAGGCAGTATAGCAGGGGAAGTGGTATTCAACACTGCCATGACCGGCTATCCGGAAAGCCTGACCGATCCCTCCTACAAGGGGCAGATCCTTGTCCTCACCTACCCCCTTGTGGGCAATTACGGCGTACCCAGGGAGGACGCTGAAAATGACCTCTACAAGTTCTTTGAATCGGATCAGATGCATATTTCTGCGCTGGTGATTTCGGATTACTCCAATGAGTACTCCCACTGGAATGCGGAACGCAGCCTGGGAGACTGGCTGAAACAGCACCGGATCCCAGGCATCTTTGACGTAGATACCCGTTTGATCACCAAATTGTTGCGGGAGAAAGGCTCCATGCTTGGCAAGGTGGTTTTCGGGGACCGGGAACCGGAAACCTACGATCCCAACAAAGAGAACCTTGTTGAAAAGGTAAGCGTAACCCGGCGGAAGGTATACGGGAGCGGAAAGTACAGGATCCTGCTGATCGACTGCGGGGTAAAATACAACATCATCCGGTACCTGCTGGAACGGGATACCACCGTGATCCGGGTACCCTGGGATCATGACCTTGAAAGCGAGGAGTATGACGGATTGTTCATCTCCAACGGACCGGGTGACCCCAAACAATGCACGGCCACAGTAAACAGCCTCTCCAGGGCTTTTGAGAAGGACACCCCCATATTTGGGATCTGTCTGGGGAACCAGCTGATGGCTCTTGCGGCAGGAGCGGATACCTACAAGCTGAAATACGGCCACCGCAGCCACAACCAGCCGGTGCTGGAAGTAGGGACCGACAAAGCATACATTACTTCACAGAACCACGGATATGCCATCGACAACGAGAGCCTCCCTGAAGAGTGGCAGCCACTGTTCATCAACCTGAACGATCAGACCAACGAAGGCATGAAGCACCTTACAAAGCCCTTCTTTTCCACCCAGTTCCACCCCGAAGCATCGGGCGGTCCCACCGATACTGCCTTCCTGTTCGATGTCTTCCTCGATCACATCGAAAAAAGTAAAAGCCTGAAAAGTCTGTAAAGTC
>CAZNSZ010000089.1:0-16380 GCA_964575865.1 uncultured Bacteroides sp.
TCCGGATTGATCGACAGGTCCAGGGTATAGTCACTGCTGATCCCCACCTTGGCATCGATCCCCCCATTCAGCCTGAGCGGACCCCATTCATCGGCAGCTCCATCGTAAGAAAGCGAAGTGAGGGCATAGGGGAGGAATTCCACCTGCCTGGACGACCTGATGTCATTGATCCCTTTCAACTCGCCGAACAGGTAGACCATGGCGGGGGCCTCCTTGGGAATGTACTGCCACTGGTCCTCTTCCGCCTTCCTGGCGATCCACCGCCAGACATGCATCCCCCAGGTACGGTCCTCCCTGTCCGCATACCTCAGCTGGCTGAAGGGGATCTTCATCTCCGCGATCCATCCGGTATCATTCCGGGAAGTGGCCCCGTCCCACACGCCATCCCAGTTAAAATCCCACTGGTAATCGCCCAGGTGTTTGAGGTCCATTTTCTGTCCGGCAGCGCTCAGGTTGAATTCAAATGCGGTCCTCTTGTCAAAATAGCTGTCGATGGCGATCCCGGTCATATCCCCGCCCATTTCGTCCCTCCTTCCGAAAATATCCCGGATCAACTCCGGTTCGCTGTCCCGGCATACGATGGCCACAAACAGGGATGAGCGGTCGAAGAGTACCTTGATCCAGGTTTCTTCTGTTCCCTTCGCACCTCCCCTTGGCTGCTGCTGGGTAAACTCCCCCTGCCACTCCCCGATCTCCCAGATCTCATCGTCCAGGTAGCCGTCGATCCGGGGCTGAGGCAGCTCCCCGATGGATACCGATTGATAAACCCTTTTATTGTTCAGCAGCGAGTCGATGTTCTGGGCACTCACAGAGCAGGCAAGGAAAAGCGGAAGCCATGCCCAGGCCCGGAAGAAGGTGTTTGGAAAGCTCATTGTCAGAGGAATTGTAACAAAAATAATATTCTTTACCTCAGTGCCACCACCCCGGATTGGATTCTTTCAGCGATTTCGCCATTTCCTGATTCCTTCCTCAGCACCTTATTCATGCAAAGGCCCTTTTCTGAGCCGCTTGATCTCTCCCCTGAGCTTTTTCGACCGGATCCGCTTTTCCCTGCTGGCTGGCGAAGGACGGGTCCGGTATCGCTTCCCCGGAACCACAAGGGCCGCACTGACCAGCTGCAGGAAGCGTACCTTCACCTCCTCTCTGTTCCTGATCTGCGACCTGTGGCGCTGGGAAGAGAGGACCAGCACTCCATCCTCTGTCAATCTGGAGGACAATCCCCTCAACACCCTGCTTTTCTGTACCTCGTCCAGGCAGGTTGTCCCCCGTGCATCCCAGATCAGTTCCACTTTCGTTTCCGTCTTGTTCACATGCTGTCCACCCGGACCGGAGGCGCGGCTGGTCCGGAAAGTGACTTCGCTCAAAAGACATTTCTCCATGGGATCTGTCCGTTATACCTGGAAAAATCGATATATTGGTTTAAAAATAAGGAACTGCATGATAACCCAGGCAACTGAAGGCATATTTCAGCTCCGGCCATCCCGGTTGCTGCCCTTTCTGACCGCTCTGCTGTTCTCATGGTTTCAGCTTCAGGGACAGGTTCTCCCCGCCGGCGATACGATGAACAGGGAGGTTCCTTCATCGGGCTGGGCTGATGAAGCGGTCACCATCGGATATGTCACCGCTCCTTCGGTGCTGGGGCTGATGTTCATCTCGGCACTGGTCAGTGAATGGAATGCAGGGTACGCGGGGATCCCTGCATCAGCCATGATCCTGCTGGCTCCCCCTGTCATTTATTTGGGAGGACGTTCGGTCGGGATCCCCCTGGAGATCTCGAATTCCCGGGCAAGGCTGGGATGGACGCTCTATGCCCTCTCCGCCATCCCCACCGCCATGGCCCTCTATGGTTTTACAACGGACTGGGGGGCCACCCGGGCCCTTACCATTGCCAGCGGTATCCTGGGCACAGGAAGCATTATCGCCATGACAACCTATGCGTTTTCCAGATCCAGGGAGGCCCTGAACATGGCAGATCCCGATCCCGGTGCATGGAACCTGGACCTGATGCCGCTTCCCGGAGGGGCGCTGGCCAGGATCACCTATACCTTTTAACTGAACAGGCCCATCTAACTGAACAGGCCCATCTAACTGAACAGGCCCATCAGCTCTTTCTCTGTCAAATCCTTCAGAGGATTGTGAGAAGTAATAAAAGCCTCTGAAAGTTCCTGCTTGCGTCTCTGCAGGAGCTGGATCTTTTCCTCGATGGTCTCGTTGGAGATGAACCTGTATACAAATACGTTTTTATCCTGACCAATCCGGTGGGCGCGGTGAAGTGCCTGAATCTCCGCCGCCGGATTCCACCAGGGATCAAGGATGAAGACATAGTCCGCCTCGGTCAGGTTGAGTCCCACCCCTCCCGCCTTGAGTGAAATCAGGAAGAGCGGAGAACCGTTCTTTCGCTGGAAGTCCCTTACTGCCTTTCTCCGTTGTTCCTGCCCGTGCGATCCGGTCAGGTATGCATAGGGAATGTGATCCGCATCGAGCCGTTCACGATAGAGCTCCAGGTGTTTTACGAAAGAAGAAAAGACCAGGACCTTGTGTCCCTCTGAAATGACACTTTCAAGGTCCCGGCAGACCTCGGAGAACTTTCCGGAATCAACACCATAGAAGTCCTCGATCATGGCGGGATGATTGGCTATTTGTCGCAAACGGGTCAGGGCCCTCAGAACGATCATCGTGGACCGCTCCAATCCGACCTCCTCCAGGTTTTCCAATATGGAGTTCCTGGCCATTGACCGCTCCTCCTCATAGACCTTTCGCTGTCCTTCCGACATGCTGCAATACCTCACCTGCTCAAAAACAGGAGGCAGCTCCCGGGCGACCTGCTGTTTGGTCCTTCGGAGAATAAACGGATTGATCAGTTCCTTGAGCTTACTTTCCCTCTCTTCACTGCCTCGCCTTTCGATGGGCTGGACAAAGCTTCGCCTGAAGAAGCTGAGGCTTCCCAGCAAACCCGGATTGACAAAATTCACCTGGGACCAGAGGTCGGTCAGTGAGTTTTCGATGGGCGTTCCAGTTAGAACCATGCGGTGGTCGGCCCTGAGATCAATGATCGCCTGGTAGAGCTTTGAGGATGGATTCTTGATCATCTGGCTCTCATCCAGGATCACATAATGAAACCCAAATCCTGATAGTGTTTCGATATCCTGTCTTACAGTGTGGTAGGTAGAAAGGATCACATCATAATAACTGAAGTTGGAAAGTGCCTTATTCCGCTGCATCCCCACATAGGAATACACCTTCAATCCAGGTGCGAAACGGCTGCATTCACTGATCCAGTTGTGCATCAATGAAGCAGGGACGACGACCAGCGAGGTCCGTTTCTCCGCGTTCTGCTCTTTTGAAGCCACCAGGACGGCCATGGCCTGCAGGGTTTTACCAAGTCCCATGTCATCGGCCAGGCAACCGCCAAAGCCATTCTGTCTGAGGAACCACATCCACTTGTATCCCTCAACCTGATAATTCCTGAGTGTTGCCTTCAGTCCGGCAGGCAGTGGATTTTCCGGAATCAGCTTCACTTCATTCAGCTTCTGAAGGCGATCCAGGGTACCCGAATGAAATGGTCTGATGGGTTCCTCTACCAGGGAAAAATGTTGCTTAAGAATCAGTATCCTGTCGTATTCGATCCTGCCGAACTCAAACAGTGACCGGTAGCCGTTTATCCAGCTTTCGGGGATGACTGCTACTTCTCCTCCGGGAAGATCCAGTTCACGGTTCCCCTCCAGGATATGATCCCTGAGAGAAAGAAAGGGGACATGGTGGGAACCGAAGACCACCTCTCCTGCAAGGTCAAATCCCTTTTCCGTTTCCCTGGAGGAGAGTTGCAGAACGACAGGCCCAAGGTGATACTTCTTCTGCAACCTCTGGCTGATTTCAATTCCGGACTGCCTGAGTTCCTCACCCGAATCATTGATAAAGTTGATGGCGGCATACAGGTCCTTCACGACGGCTCCCTCCATGTCGTCAAAAAGAAAATAATTCTTCATATCCCTCGATCTGAGCCCCACCTCACTCAATGCTCCCATTACCTGTTCCTCCCATTCCAGGTCCCTTGCATAGCGGACAAACGAATGTGAATTTTCTGATCCTGTATAGTTGACAAAGCGCCTGATCCTGCTGTCATGGAAAATACGCTGCCTGTTGTACCAGAAACTGAGGATCCAGACAGGGTGCTGGCTGATCCCCATTTCAAGGACCAGTTCAGCGCGCTTTGCCGGGATGGCCTCTGTCACTGAAAAACCCTGGGTCACTGCATCAAAATCCCTGAGTGTATTTCTGACGAAAGTGGAAAAGTACTTGCGTTCCATCCCACCGGGTATGACCATGCGCTCCTTGTCAAAAAAGGGCACCAGTTTTTTGCCGTCAACTTCATTGACGAAATAGAGCCGGCCATCCAGGATCAGCACACAGGGATGGTTGCTGATGATCTCAACGGGCCGGTCTTTCAGGGCAAGCCTTTCCTCTCCCTGCATCAGGGTCAGGGAATAGGTGAGTTCGCCGCTGTAATCAAAGAGAAAGAGGGGCTCTGCAGG
Source organism: uncultured Bacteroides sp. (assembly GCA_964575865.1). Lineage (GTDB taxonomy): Bacteria > Bacteroidota > Bacteroidia > Bacteroidales. The sequence continues at coordinate 4,533 of CAZNSZ010000089.1, forward strand.
TTGTTTTGCAAGGTCCACGAAATCCTCCGGAAATACGTTCCTGTTGCCCTTATCCTTCACGAACATGGAGATCCTGTGGTCGCGGGCAATTTGCAGTACCGCCACCATGTGTTTCTCAATAAAGGGGCGGATGTGGGACCGGATGGTTTCGCTGTCCACCCTGTCCAGGAACTCCCTGGTGGTTCCCTTCCTGGAAAATGTCTGGTGAAGGTTTCTGTCGCTGTAGGCATCCACATGCCGGATAATCTCACGCTGCATGGGGGTAAGGCGCTGATATGCCTGCGTCCCGGGATCGTTCTGAATATACTCCCTGGGAAAATAGAACTCCCTCTCTTCTTCCCTCTCAAGGAACTGGGCCTGAAGGATGTTCCCCCAGACGCGGTGCGGCATATATCCCAGAGCAAACTTTATCTCACGCATTACCTGTATTTATCCCGCTTGTCCCCCATCTTCACCTCCGATTGTTCACCCTCGCCCCAGACCGTCATCCGCAGGAATTTCCCCGAACGGTATTCCTGTATCTGATCCTCTTCCCCGTCATCCCCGGCCGCTGAAAGGCGGCTTCTGGCCGCACCCCTCACCAGCTCGGTGGGGAGCCTCAGCAAATAGAGATAATCTCCCTCCAGGCCCTGCTCTCCCTCGATCAGCATCTGACCTATGGTCGATTCGACAATGGTCAGGGGTACATTGACAGTGGCATCGGATAAGGTTAAAGGAAAACTGTTTTCAAATGTGGCAAACTTTACGTGATTCAGGTCTTTATTGTCGAGAAATTTTGCAGCAGCCTGTAAAGGTGTGAAGTTAATCAGCTCCCCGTTGACCAGCTTTACATTAAAGACTGCGGTTGCCGATGGCAGGTCCACGGTAAGATCAGGTGCAATGAACACCTCGGCCAGTCCGTCCGCGCTGACCACTCCCCGGAAATTCTCCTGAAGGGTGTAGGTTTCCTCGCCCATGCTCATCTCCATGTTCAGGGAACTCAGATCAAAATCCTTTACATTGAAATTGGTGTTTAAGTTGTAACTGACGGGATCGGAAACGTTCAGCTGCCCGCTGAAATCAAAAGTTCCCCCGCGTTCAAGGGCCGTATAGAGCCTGTCCAGATACAGCACCTTGCCGGGAGTGCTCCGCACGTGCCCCTCCAATCCCTTCAAAGAAAACTCTCCCAGCCGCAATTCACCGAAATGGAACCTGAGATCCAGATCTGGATATTCGAACCGGCTCAGATCGGGGAACCCGGCTCCCCCGTCCGGCTCAACCCCTGCAGGTTCCTGATCCTGGACCATTCCGGCACTGTTCCGGCCCTGAGCCATTCCGGCACTATCCTGACCCTGCACTGATGCGGCAGGATCCGGACCCGGGGGCATCCCCGGAAGCGGAAACCTGGTAATCTCATTGATATCAAGCAGGTTTGATTCTACCGTTATATTTCCCTTCATCCGGGAAAGCAATGAATCATTGAAATGGTCCAGCATCCCTTCTATCTTTATATCATTCTCGCCAATGCTGCCCTGGAACTCATCGATCATCAACTGGTCCCCATTCCTTGTTAACCTGGCTTTGAAATCACTGAAAGGAAGGGGATAACTCCCCAGTCTCCATCCCAGACGGTTCACCTGTAAAGTAAACTCGGAAAGCATCTCATCCCCCTGAAGGGACCCGACAGGGATCACCACATCTCCCGAAAAGCTCAGATCCACCCCCACCTCCGGCATAAACTCCTCCGGAATTAAAAACGAATCACGGAATGTCAGCAGATCCCGGGCCCTTAATTGGGAGGAGGCCAAGGATATTTCTACCTTTAACGGCTTATTATCTGTATGATGCCGCTCTTTATATGAATTTTTAATTTGAGTCCGGTCCGGTGCTTCAGAAGCCCGTTCAAGGGTGTCGCTTTTCTCTGTCCGCGTAGTATCATTCTTGAGGAGGGTGGCATAATTGGTCACCATTATCGACAGGTCCAGGTCGCTTGATCCGATGATTCCCCGCAGGCGGCTCAGGCGGAAGGTATCAGGAGTGGTGGAGAGCAGCAACGAAAAATCGGACAGGGCGGCATAAACCGGCAACTTCGCCCCCAGGCTGTCAATAGTCAGTTCCAGGCGGGGAATGGAGTCGTGTTCCAGAAACTTTCGCAGTTCCCGGGAATCGATTTGCGCCCTGGCATTGAAACGAACCTCTTCCCACACGTCTCCCAGGTTATGAATCATTACGGTATCCTGAATCAACTTCCCTGGCTCCAGCCGCTCTGCAAAAAAACTCAGGTCCGCCTCAACCACCTGATCCAGTCCCATCAGATAGGGCACCAGCTGGTGAACCTCGGTACGGAACCGGAACGGACTTCCGTTCAATCGCAATTCCATGGGGCTGGTGGCGATAACCTCCTCTCGGATGAGGAGCGATCCGTTCAATCCGCTGATGCTGTCCACCGTCATAGGGTCCCTGCGCATATTCACTCCTACCCCGTCGAGTGTGGCATGTAAATAGCTCGAATCATTGAGGAAATGGTTGTTCTCCAGGTTGACCGTACCGTTGATGTGCCCCTGCAATTCAAGTTTCCCCTTTAAATTGCTGATCCGCTCATCCTGAACCATTTGTTCCAATCCGTCAAGGGTGATCTCCCCGTCCACCTCCATTTGTACCCGGGGCGAAACCATGTTTTCTGCCTGAAGGGCCCCCCGCAGGAATCCTTCCGGAAAGGAAGCACCGAAATTATTGACCAGCAACACCGCTTCACTCAAATCCTGTTTGCTTCCGTTGGTGGCATAAAACTGGAAGGAGATATCCCTGACATCCTTCTGGATGGGTTTGATCCTGAAACTGATGCGGTCTGCTGTCCCGTTCAGCCTTACCACGGGCAGCTCACTCCCCAGCGGGCCGGACACATTCCCGCTGAGAAAGATCTTTCCGGAACCGATCTGTTCGATTTCGTTCAGATCCAGCACGCCCATGAACAGGTAGTTCAGCACCTCCAGTCCCTCGTTGCTGGCCCTGAATGCCAGGTCAACCCGGGCATCCTGGCTGTATGAATAGGTCCCCCATGTCTCCAGTTCAAGGCCGCTGATTTTCAATGAACTGGGATCGATATGGATCTTCTTCCCCACAGGATCAGCAAGGACACTGCCTTCAAGGAACAGATTTCTTTCCCTTTCCGTGTGATAGGTCAGATAATCCAGTGTATTGATATCCAGGTCCAGCTGAAGCTGGGCTTCGATCCTGTCCGGCAGGTAATGAAATCCGCTGTTCCACCGGTTCACCATCAGCTCAATCCTGCTGTCATTGGTCTGGTCGTTCATCCTCAGCAGAATCTCTGACACTTCGAACCTTTCCAGATCGATCCTGATCCCGGGAAGGACAAGGGAATCGGTCTCTTCTTCTTCTCCGAAACGTATCCCCAGTGCCCGCTCCAGGTTGGAGACGGAGTCCCCGTAGATTTCGAACCGGACAAATCCCTTCTCTATCCGGGCTTCGGAAACCTCAAAATCACCACGGATCAGTTCCATCACATCGAGCCTGACAAACACCTCTGTCAGCGAAAGGATCGGTTCGATGTACAGGGAATCCGGATGCAGGCCGCGTTCGTAAAAATCCAGGTTCCTTAGCTGCAGTGTAACATCGGGAAAATCGACCAGGGGGATCAGGTTGATCTGACCCAGGGTGATCTGACCCGGCCGCTGGTCATTGAACCAGGAGATCCCTTTCTGCATGATCCATCCCCTGCCCAGATAGAACACAATGGTGATGACCAACACGAGGGATAACAGCCCCGTGATGATCCATCCCACAATTCTCAGCCACCGCCTCCTCCTTCTGGCCATACGGATCAGTGCGTTGATTTCCCGAATTTAACAATTCGGCTGATAACTTGTCTGTTGGAACTCCATAAATGGTTGTTAATAATGGATCCCTCACCGGTAACTTTTCTTATGGCCTGACGTAAAAGAGGGTGAATTTTTTCTGGTAAATACGAAGGTGATTGCATAAATTTGTAAAGCACTCATGAAAAAGAAAAGAATATGGTTTGCCGGGCTGTTCATTCTGGGCCTGGCGCTGCTCCCGGCCTGTGACCTGCTGGAAGAGTGCGGGACCTGTGAACTGGTTACGGACGATAATGGTCAGATCAGCTACGGAAGCCCGCTTCCATTTTGCGGCGATGCCCTGAAGGAGAGGCAGAACGCAAGCCCTGTCACGGTAGGAGGGGTCACCACCTACTGGAACTGTTATTGACAGGAGGCGCGGATCCCGATCACCACCACATCATCCACCTGGGTCATTCCGTTCCGGTAATTCTCGAATTCGGCTTCCAGTAACCGTCCCTGTTCGATCATGGGATGATCCTGTACGGAAAGCAGGAACTTCTTCAGGTTCTTGGCCATGTATTTTTTCTGAAGCGGACCCCCGAACTGGTCTGCGAACCCATCGGAAAATATGTAGAACGTATCACCCCTCCCAAATTCCACCTCATGCCGCGTAAACGGATCCATAACCTCATGGATCGCCACCGGCATGTTATCGGCCCTGATCTGCTGCAGGGTCCCGTTTGAAATGTGGTACAACGGATTCACCGCCCCGCTGAAACTGAGCTTTCCTTCTTCCTGCCTGAGGTTGATGACCGCCATGTCCATTCCATCCATGATCCGGCTCTCCCCGGTCTGCTTCAACGCCTCAATGACCTTTCCCCTCAGAGCATTCAGGATCTGGTCCGGTTCCAGGACCTTCCTGGCGAGCACGATCTCATTCAGCAAACTGACCCCGAGCATGCTCATAAAGGCCCCAGGTACCCCGTGCCCGGTGCAGTCGGCAGCAATGATGATCAGCTGGCCATCCACCTCCTCCACCCAGTAAAAATCCCCGCTCACGATATCCCTTGGCTTGAAGAGCACGAAATGGTCCAGTTTGTCCGAAAATAGTTCCATGGAAGGAAGGATGGCAGCCTGTATCTTCTTGGCGTAATTGATGCTGTCGGTGATGTGTTTCTTCTGGTAAGCGATCTGGTCCCGCTGGGCCTTCAACAGGATGTTGGCCTTTTTTTTATTCCGGTAATTCCGCCAGATGAAATAGACCAGGCCGAACAGCAGCAGGAGGGCAATGGCAGCTGCCAGGATGATAATCCTTTGCTTCTGAATGGCCTCTGCCTGCAGGACCAGGGTTTCGTCCTGTTCCAGGATGGTCAGCTCCTTCTCTGAAATGAGCCGTTCCTTCTGGATGATATTCTCCTCCTGGGAAGCCAGAATATCGCGCTGCGCAACCACTTCGGCCATCTGCTGTTCAATCACCGCCTGCTGTTCTCCGATCTCTGAGTTCTGCCTGTTCAGAATCGCTGACTGATCTGCAATCTGCTTCTCCCTCAGCTGGATCTCCTCCTGCATCCGGAACAGCAATTCCCGGTTGGTCCGGATGAGCTGCCGTTGCCTTTCTATCTGATCATCCTGCTGCTCGATGGTTTGTCTCTGCTCATCAATAATAAGGCTTTGCTGCAGCGTGATGGTTTTTTCTTTCTCCAGCTCCTCTTCCGTCACTTCATAAAGGGCCTCCCAGTCCTCCCTCGTCTTTACAGCCTGTGCCAGAAAGAGTTCATTCACAAAAAGCCCTTCTCCGGCCATCAGTTCCTCGTTCACCTCGAACCTGGGATGGCCCTCCACCACCACGAAATTGATCATGGAAGTCCGGAACGGATATCCCTCGGAGATCAGCAGGGTATTGCTTCCGCCAATCTCTTTTAGCAATTCCGAAATCCGGTAATTCTCCCGGTGGTTCACAAACACCACATGGCTGGGCTGGAGTTCTGCAATCCTGGTGGAAACAAGGATACGGATGGGCTTATCCTGAACCGTCTTCCGCGTTTTGGAGAGCTTTTCCAGTTCCCAGTAAAGAGAGAGGTCCTCAGAAAGAATCGTTATAACGAATGCTTCATCCCCGTGGAATGTGGAATCAAATTCCACATATTTTGAAATATCAAGGATATAGAGCGCCCGGGTCTGGTCACTGAATCCTTCCTGGGCCGCAACCGCCGGAAAAACCAGTGAGAGCATCCAAACCAGCCCCATATTCCGGAACACACGCATGGAGACCTCTGTTGCAGTAAGTCCATCAAATTAACCAATTTTTTTTACTATTGCAGCATAACCCCTTTCGGATGGACCTGCTGATCCTGTTCACAACCCTGGCCATTGTAGTCCTGCTGCTGTTGCTGATCCCTATGAAAGGTGCAAGCAGGTATTTTTACAGGCCGCCGGTGAAGAAATTCCATGAAGCCGATTCGGTCCTTTCCCGCCGGCTGCTCTTACCAGGCAGCGAATCTTACGAAACGTATTATGCCTCCCACCCGGCCTACCGGCAACCGGACGACCGGGCGCGGAATTCACCCGGGCTGCTTGCACCAGGTTCCAGGTACTACCACGCCCCCGTTTTTTCAGCGGCCAGTGCCAACTTCAGGCTGATCGAATCGCTCGCCCCATACACCCACGAGGGCCCGGATGGCATCCCGAAGAAAGCTTCTCCACCCTCGCCGGGCAACCCTTCATTCCCTGATAACTCCATCGCCGCGATCACCCCTTCCGGGGCATCCCGGTTCCTCCTGCACTGGTTGAATGAGAACGGCGCACACAGCGCAGGCATTGCCAGGCTGGAAGCCTACCACCTGTACAGCCATAAGGGAAGAGGCCCCCGTTCCGGGCAACCAATTGCAAATAACCACCCTTATGCCATTGCGCTGACCGTGGAGATGGACCACCGCATGCTCAGTTACGCTCCAGCCGGTCCTGCTGTTCTTGAATCTTCGGAACAGTATCTCCGGTCGGGGATACTTGCACTGAAACTGGCCGTGCTGATCAGGGAGATGGGGTATGGAGCCACTGCACACATCGACGGCAACTACGAGGTGATCTGTCCCCTGGTGGCAGTGGATGCCGGGCTGGGAACCATCGGTCGCATGGGATTGCTGATGACCCCAAAGCTTGGGCCCCGCGTCAGGATCGCGGTGGTCACCACCGATATCCCGCTCATTCCCAACAATACATTGCCTGATCGCACCGTGCTTCACTTCTGTGACCACTGCAGAAAATGCACGGACAACTGCCCCGCCGGAGCCATCCCTTCCGGTCCGCGGATCCACGAGGATGGTACCGAGCGCTGGCGGATCCAGTCGGAAAGGTGTTACCAGTACTGGACCCTTGCAGGAACCGATTGCGGAAGGTGTATGGCCGTCTGCCCTTTCAGCCACAGGGACACCCGGCTGCACCGGTTCGTCAGGTGGGGTATCAAAAATAATTTGCTTTTCCGGCATCTGGCCATTAAATTGGACGATGTTTTATATGGCCGCAGGCCAAAAGTGCGGCCCCTTCCCGGATGGGCAGATATGATGGATAAGCGATGACAGTCTCCGCCTATATTACACTGGGTGTAATTCTGCTCATGATTATAGCCCTGGTAAGGGAAGTCCTCCGGCCCGGCCTGATCCTTTTCTCAGCACTGGTCATCTTCATGGTGGCCGATATCATCACGGCCGAGGATGCCCTTTCCGGTTTTTCAAACAAAGGGATGATCACCGTTGCCCTGCTATTTCTTGTTTCGGAAGGGGTCAAGGAAACAGGGGTCCTCAATAAAATGATGGCCTTTATCCTTCCCAAGAAACGAAGACCGATCCCCAGGCTGCTGATGCAGATCATGATCCCGGTTTCGGCCATCTCCGCCTTCCTCAACAATACGCCCGTGGTGATTATTTTCGGGCCGATGCTCAAAAAATGGGCCGACAAACTGAGTCTTCCCTCCCAGAAATTTCTGATCCCGCTCTCCTACGCCACCATTTTCGGGGGAACCTGCACCCTTATCGGAACTTCCACCAACCTGCTGGTACACGGTATGATGCTGGACAGGGGGATGTCCGGCCTGAGCATGTTTGAGCTGGCCAAGGTGGGCCTGTTCATCGTTTTTTTTGGTTTTCTCTACATCAATCTCTTTTCCAACAGGTTACTTCCGGGTGAAAAAATTCCGCGATTCAGCTTCCCCAACGATACAAGGGAATACTATTTCGACCTGTACCTGCCCTCCAATTCCGGATTGATTGGAAAGGAGATCGAGAAAAGACGCCTCCCCGGCCTCAACGAATTTCAGGTCAGGACCGTGATCCGCGAGGGAAAACACATCCGGATCTCCAACGCACCCTTCCTTCTTGAAGCGGACGACCAGCTGATTGTCGCGGGAAGTTCCGAAGATGTGGGCTACCTGACCCAATCTTCCAATGTGAAACTGAACGCCCTGGACAATGCGGACGCCGAGTTCCTGAAAAAGTCCCTGAAACTGGTGGAAGTGGTGGTCGCCCCCCGGTTCCCGGGAATCCAGAGGACCCTGGGCGATTTTGATTTTTTCGGCCATTACAACGCCGTGGTGATGGCCGTGCACCGCAACGGGGAAAGGATCACCACCAACCTGGAGAACCTGGAGCTGAAAGCCGGGGACAACCTGATGCTGCTGACCACCGATGACTTTACCCGGTACTGGGGCGAGTCACGGGTCTTTTACATGGCCTCAGAGATCGGCGAAATGGACGATGCCAAGGACCGGCGGAGGCGCTGGGTCGCCATGGGCCTTGTCCTCATCATGGTTACCGGAGCTACTGTAGGGCGGTACATTCCCATTGAAAGCAAGAACGAATTCGATATGTTCTTCTTTGCCGCTGTAACGGTGGTGTTGATGGCCCTTATGAAGATCTTTACCCCGAAAAAATACACCAAGCCCATCAACTGGGACGTGCTGATCACCATCGCCTGTGCCATCGGGATCAGCAGGGCCCTTCAGCTCTCCGGAGCAGCCGATTTCATTGCCCGAAGCACCATCAACATCTCAAAAGGCTTCGGACCACTGGGGGTGCTGGCAGCCATCTTTATCATCACCAACATATTTACTGAAATCATCACCAACAACGCAGCTGCCGCCATCACCTTTCCCATCGCCTATGCGGCTGCCACCCAGCTGGGGGTGGATCCCAAACCGCTGTTCATCACCATCTGCATTGCTGCCTCCGCCAGTTTTTCCACCCCCATCGGATACCAGACCAACCTCATCGTCCAGAGCATCGGCAACTACAAATTCAGCGATTACTGGAAAATCGGACTCCCCCTCAACCTCATGGCCCTGATCATCTCCATGCTCGTGATTCCCATGTTCTGGCCGTTTTAGTCAAAAGTCTGAAGTCTACAGTCAAAAGTCTACAGTCTGAAGTTTTCGACTTTTTTCTGTATATTACTGATTGTCTGTATTTTAATAATTAGCGGGCCTTTTCACGATGGCATTTGGATCACATCTTGAATGGGTGCATCTAACGGTATTGATATACCATTCACTTCATACTCCTTTTTTTCTTAATCCAGATTCGATTTTTATGCAGTTAATCGCATAAAGAATCAAACATGTTGTAATGAAAATAACAAGATTTGAAGAGATTATCGCCTGGCAAAAGGCACTGACCTTCGCAGTGATGGTTTATATGGCTTTCAATGAACTCAAGGACTATGCTTTCAAGGATCAAATCCAGCGATCTGCGGTATCTGTATTGAATAACATAGCAGAGGGATTTGAAAGACGCACTGACCGGGAATTCAGGCAATTCCTTTTTATTGCAAAAGGATCATGCGCAGAAGTGCGTTCAATGCTTTACCTGGCAGAAGCACTGAAATACATCAAACCAGGAGAATGTCAACAACTGATGGAAAGCAACAAAGAGATAAGCATGATTTTATCCGGATTAGTAAAATCCCTGAATCAGACTTAGCTGAAACCTGCAGGTAAGTTAAAAGACATTTTAAGTCAACCCTATTCAGGCATAGACACTTTCGACTAACGACTAACGACTTTCGACTAACGACTTTCGACTTTCGACTCAATACCCTGCCGCCTGCCCGTCCTTCCTCGATTCCGAAGCCCCGTAATAAACCCCATTCTTTTCGTCCCACATGATGGCCTGGTAACCTCCGTAACCCCCCACATCGAATTGAACCGTATGCCCCATCTTGGTCAGTTCCCTGATGACCTCATAGGAGATCCCGGACTCCAGGTATACGGTTCCTCCGTCGGTCATCACTTCTCCGGTGGGTTGGGAAGAGCCTCCGTGACGAATCCTGGGGGCATCTCCCGCCTCCTGCAGGTTCATGCCGAAATCGATCATGTTTACTACGATCTGGGCATGACCCTGTGGCTGCATGGCACCGCCCATCACACCGAAACTCATGTATGGCTTTCCATCCCTGGTGATAAATGCGGGTATGATGGTATGAAACGGTCGTTTCCCCGGTTCGTACACATTGAAATGGCCCTCCTCGAGGGTGAACATCTCTCCCCTGTCCTGCAGGATAAATCCGAGACCGGGCGGACACATGCCTGAACCCATCCCCCTGTAGTTGCTCTGGATCAGGGAAACCATGGTTCCCTCGCCGTCGGCCACGGTCATATAAATGGTATTCCCGTTCTCAATCACTCCCGGTTCCATCTGCCTTGAACTGCGTGAAGGATTGATCAGGGTCCTTCGCCCATCGGCATATTCTTTGGAAATCAAAGTCTCGACGGGAAGCTCATTGAAGTCCGGATCGGCATAATACTTGGCCCGGTCCTCAAATGCGAGTTTTTTGGCTTCCACGAAATGGTGAATATATTCTGCGCTTCCGAATCCCATTCCCGCAATGTCATAACCTTCCAGGATATTCAATATCTGGAGTGCGGCGATCCCCTGACCGTTGGGTGGGAGCTCCCAGATATCATATCCCCTGTAATTGGTGCTTACCGGATCCACCCAGTCGGAGGTGTGTGCGGCCATATCCTCGTAGGAAAGAAAGCCGCCCTGCTCCTGCATAAAAGAACCGATGGTACGTGCAATATCCCCTTTATAAAAGGCATCCCTTCCTCCTTGTGCAATTTTCTCCAGGGTTTCCGCCAGATAAGGATTCTTGAACACTTCCCCTTTTGCAGGAGGTCTGCCGTCGGGCATATAAACCTCTTCCACATTGGGATATCTGGCCAGGCTCCTTGCATTCCCGGCCCAGTAATAAGCAATCACCTCGGTCACCGGGAATCCATTGCGGGCGTAACGTATGGTGGGCTCCAGTATCTTCTCCATCTCCATGGATCCGAATTTCGAGTGCAGTTCGAACCACCCGTCCACGCAACCGGGAACAGAGACCGGAAGCGGACCGTAGGCCGGTATCTGTTCGTACCCGTTCTCTTTGAAATATTCTAGTTTCAGTGAGCGCGGAGAACGTCCGCTGGCATTCAATCCGTACAGCTTTTCTGATTCCGCATCCCAGACAATGGCGAAGAGATCTCCGCCTATCCCGTTGCTGACCGGTTCAACGAGACCGAGCATGGCATTGGCCGCGATGGCTGCATCGACAGCATTTCCCCCTGCTTTTAAAACATCCAGAGCCACCTGGGTGGCCAGGGGGTGACTGGTACACGCCATGCCGTGCTGGGCGATCACCTCTGACCTGGTGGTGAATGTCTCTCCGGTGATGCGGTCCTGTGCGATCGCGCAGTTCGCAATGATTAACAATGCCGGTAAAAGATAGTTGGTACGCATATCCATTGGTTTATGATTGATGATCAAGAATATCGTATGTAAAATACAAAAACCCTGACCATTTTATTGATCAGGGCCTCCTTTATTCATTAATCACATGCCTGACAACCTTCCCGGCTCTCCCACTGAACCTAGGTACAAAGGTTGTTGAGACAACACAATGAAAATCACAACATCATTAGCCTGAAGTCACTTTTTAAAACAAAGGCCTCTCCACCCCCCAGACTTTCCAAACTTTACAGACTTTACAGACTTTACAGACTTTACAGACTTTACAGACTTTAC
>CAZNSZ010000090.1:0-7212 GCA_964575865.1 uncultured Bacteroides sp.
GAGGGTAGGATAAACCCTACCTTTTTTTAGTGATTCCCCCCCTTCCTTTTGGGAATGCTCCCTAACGGGACCACCTCTTTTCACGGTAGTTTTGTACCAGGATCCAACCCTTTTCACTGATGCGACTGAAGCACAAACACCAACGAAAGGAGAATGGCCGCACCATTCTGGTGCTTGCAGATTGTTTGCACGGGGCAATGGAGGCCGGCAGGTTTGCCGTAAGGAACCTGTATGACGGCAACTCCAGGATCCTTCTTCTGCAGACTTACCAGAAGCCGCACAACAGCCAGAGCATGCTCCGCGATATCACGCCTGTGCTTGAAAAGACTGCCAAAGGGGAGCTGTCCAGACTTAAAAACGATATGGTAAAGGAGTTCGGACTGCCTGCCGGTTCCATTGGTAAACTGGCTGTGGAAGGAGAACTCTCCCTGGTACTCAGAGACCTGTTCGGTCAGACCCCCGGTCTGTCCGTAGTATTGGGTTATGATCCCAGGCTCTCTTACCGTGCCTTCCCGTGCCGGAGCGTAATAGCGGCGGCAACCGGTTCAGGGCTGAGGCCCATGTTCGTTGTATCGGAAAGTATTACAGTGATTGACAGTCATGTTATCACCATCTTCACGGAAGATGAGCGTCAGGTCTGTTCCCGTTATCTGGATTTTCTGGAGAATATGAGCGACCGGTACGGCATGCGCATGACCACCCTGACCCTTCAAAACGGAGGGCAATTCAACCCGGACCCTGAAACAACACTGCATTTCAGAACCGGTTCGGATAAGCGAACGGACGATTTGCCGGCCGGGGAATCTCTTTTCAGGCAGGAAGTTCAAAAAATCAACGTAGGATAAAGGAAGGAGGCAGCAATGAGCATCATAGACGGAGAATTCGGGAAGATCCTGATACCCCTGCCATTTAACAGTGATTATAAAATTCCACTGGGGCAGGCATTGTATTTCCACAACAACTACGGCTCGGAAATTACCGTGCTGCATGTGGTCAATGAAGTCCCCTTCCCGGATCGATGGCTCTTTCCCGGGAGGCTGAGGCAGAGACGCAAGAAAGCATTAAAGAAACTGAAAAGGCTCGTTAAAGGTTTCTACGGGGACGAAACAATCGGAAATCATGTGAATTTCGTTGTGGAAACAGGGGAGATCGTCTCTTCCATACTCAGGGTGGCGAAAGAGCGTCGCACAGACCTGATCATCATAAAAAAAGCCAGGCGGATCAGTGGGAGGGGGCGCCCCTTTAAACAGAATAATGCTGACAGGTTAATCGCCAATTCTGTCTGCCCGGTTATCACCATACACAAAAAACCGGCAATCAATGGCATCGACCGGATACTTCTCCCGGTCGACATTACCAAGAAAACAGATATCAAGGTAGCCTGGGCCAAATCGATGGCCAAACGTTTCGGAGCCGAGATACACGTAGTCTCGGTCATGAATATGAAAATAAAGCGTGTGCACAGCCTGTCGTACCAGAAGGGCAGAAGGATCGAACATGAAATACGGAAGGATGGGATCAAGGCTGAGCTCGTGCTCCTCGAAAAGGGAGATAAGCCTGAGGAAGACCAGGTACTGGCCTATGCCCGGCATTACCGTCCCGATCTCATGCTGATCATGACACACCAGGAGAATATCCTGTTTGACAACTACCTGGGCAGTTTTGCCAAGGAGGTGATACACCGGGCGAAGATGCCGGTATTCAGTGTAATCCCCATCAGGGAGAACCTGGTCACCGGAATCATCGAATCGGTTGCAGAGAAGTCATCTTCCGGGAAAACCAGTACGCCAGCCAGGGATGAACAAATCGAAAGACAGAAGTACCATCGCAAAAAAGCAATCTGGGAATGGATGTAAATGAAAAAATCAGGGAACTGACCGAAAAAATCCGGAGGGAAGGTCTGGAAAAGGCCGAGGCTGAAGCAGCCCGCATCAGGGAGGAAGCAGAAACCGATGCACTCCGGATCAGGGAGAATGCGGAGAAAGAGGCAGCGAAGATCCTCGAGGATGCAAAAGGAGAGGCCGAAAGCCACGCAGAAAGAGTAAGGGCTGACCTGCGCCTTTCCGCCGAACAGGTGTTGCTTAAACTTCGCACTGAAATACGTGAACTTCTGCTTACCGGAGTGATCAAAGAGCCGGTGGAGAAGAACATGAATGATCCCCATTTTGTAACCACATTGCTCAAGAAAGTGGTTGAGAACTGGAAGGAATGCAGCGAGGAGGCCAGCCTGGAGGTCATGCTTCCGGACGACCTGCACCGCACTGCCGAGGACCAGTTCAGGATGAATGCCGGGTCCCTGCTCAACAACGGTCTTCAACTGAATTCTTCAAAAAGCATTTCCGGAGGATTCGAGATCCGACCTTCCAACGGGCGCTATAAGATCAGTTTTACCGATGAAGCGTTTGAGACTTTCCTGAAAGATAACTTCAGACCGGTAGCCAAGAACTTTCTCTTCGGGGGTGGATGAGATGAGGCAGCGGGAATACCATTGTTTTGTTGCCGGGTTGCCAGAGATCAGGCTGGAGGGATCATCGCTCCGGACATCACCCCGGGCATTCATTGAGGCTTTGCACAATGAGCTTCACCCTGAGGATTTCGAGATGGCAGAACTGTTGTTGCTCAGGTATGACCATCCAAACCTGGTCCGTTTTCTCGAGGGCAAAGATCTGCTTCACGAGGGAATTGCACGGTTTGGTGCAAAAGAGTACTCCCGGCAGAAAGAGATATTTGAGGCCATCGTGCCCGAGGAAGATATCCTGCCGCCCTATATGTCCGAAGTCCTCCGTCACTACACCCGGCCGGATCATCCCGTTCAACATGTGGAGTGCAGGAGAAGACTGGATGACGGCTATTTCAACTGGGTGACAGAAAAGGGGACCAGGTTCATCAGGGCATACACCGAATTCGAGTATAACCTTTCCAACATGCTGACCTATCTAGCCAACAACCGGTCAGGTGCGACCCGTCCCGGCGAAGGAATCGCCCCACATGGCAGCCATGCCCGTCACCTGCAGGAGACAGCCGGAAGGAATCCGGTCAGGGACCCGGGCTTTGCGTACTATGACGAGATCCTGGCCATCGAAGAGAACCACCGGCTGGCAGATGCGGAAATCCGGTACGATCGCCTGAGGTGGAATGTCATAGAAACCCTGACCCTGTTCGAGGATTTCACCGCCGATGCGGTGCTGGCGTACCTGCAGAAACTTCTCATCGCATCAAGGTGGGCGGGCATGGCCGCAGAAACAGGCAGCAAAAGACTGAAGGAAGCGATGGATGCCACCCTCGGTGACGCTTTGAAACAGGCGGAACATGTATAAATACACAAAGTGATTGAATAAATATACAAGCAATGAATAAAACCCTGGCAAATGGCTACATATGGTAAAGTGAAAGGAATTATTGCCAACCTGGTTGTCCTGGAAGTTGAAGGGAAAGTGGCCCAGAATGAAATCTGCATGATCCGGCACAGTGACGCTGACCTGATGGCCGAGGTGATCCGGATCGAAGGCAACAGGGCCTATGTACAGGTCTTTGAAAGTACCCGCGGACTGAAGGTGGGCACCCCTGTGGAATTCCGCGGGAACATGCTGGAGGTTACCCTGGGGCCAGGCATCCTCAGCAGAAACTACGATGGACTGCAGAATGACCTGGATGCCATGGAAGGCATATTTCTGAAGCGGGGTGAATATACCAGACCACTGGACGAAGAAAGGCGCTGGGATTTCACTCCGATCCTTGGCGTGAATGACATGGTAAAAGCAGGGACGTGGATCGGTGAGGTGAAGGAAAACAGGATCAGCCATAAGATCATGGCTCCTTTCACACTGCAAGGTGAATGGAGGATTGTTTCACTGAAACAGCCCGGGGCCTATACCATAAAGGAGACCGTCGCCGTGATCGAAAATGGCGAAGGTGAGCGCATGGATGTGACCATGACCCAGAAATGGCCCGTAAAAAGACCGCTGAAGAATTACAAACACAAGCCACGGCCCTTCAGGATCCTGGAGACGGGCATACGGGCCATTGATACGCTCAATCCCATCACCGAGGGCGGCACCGGTTTCATCCCCGGGCCGTTCGGTTGCGGCAAAACAGTGCTTCAGCATGCCATATCCAGGCAGGCGGAAGCAGACATTGTGATCGTGGCGGCCTGTGGGGAGCGTGCAAACGAGGTGGTGGAGATCTTCAAAGAGTTCCCGGAACTGGAGGATGTGCGGACCGGTGCGAAGCTGTGCGAGCGCACCACCATCATTGCAAACACCTCCAACATGCCGGTTGCGGCCCGCGAAGCGTCCGTATACACGGCCATGACCCTTGCTGAATACTACCGCAATATGGGGCTCAGGGTGCTGCTGCTGGCCGATTCCACCTCCAGGTGGGCACAGGCACTCCGCGAGATGTCGAACCGCATGGAGGAACTCCCCGGTCCCGACGCATTCCCGATGGACCTTCCGGCAATCATCTCCAATTTCTACTCCAGGGCAGGGTATGTGGAACTGGAAAACGGGGTCTCGGGCTCCATCACCTTTATAGGGACAGTCTCTCCGGCAGGCGGAAACCTGAAGGAACCCGTAACAGAATCCACGAAAAAAGCTGCCCGGTGTTTTTATGCCCTCTCGCAGGACCGTGCCGATTCCAAACGTTATCCGGCCATCGATCCCATCGACAGCTATTCAAAGTACCTGGAATACGAAGAGGTAAGGAAAACCATCGCGGAAAACATATCGGCCGGGTGGCTGGACATGGTGGAATCAATCAGGGACCTCCTGATTCGCGGAAAAGAGACCAGCGAACAGATCAATATCCTTGGTGACGACGGCCTCCCGGTGGAACACCACATTATACTCTGGAAGTCAGAACTGATCGACTTTGTGATCCTTCAGCAGGATGGTTTTGATGAGATCGACCGGATGAGTCCCATCCACCGGCAGAAATACATGCTCGAAAAGGTCACCGAGATCACCGGCTATGACTACAGATTCAGCAGATTCGAAGAAGTCGCAGAGTACTTCCGCGGATTGATCAACCTGCTCAGGCAAATGAATTATTCCGAATTCAACAGCGAACATTTCAAAAAGTACGAGCAGGAGCTCAAGGCGCAAATCGAGGAAAGGAGGGTGGCATAATGGCAAAGAAAGCATTTAAACGGGCCTATACCAGAATTGACAGGATCACCAAGGCAACCTGTGCCCTGCGGGCTGAAAACGCAGGATATGATGAACTGGCGCTGATCGACGGACGGCTGGCACAGGTTGTGAAAATCATGGATAACGAAGTAACCCTGCAGGTATTTGCCGGAACAGAAGGGATCCCCACCGATGCCGAGGTGATCTTCCTGGGCCATCCGCCATTCCTCAGGCTCGGGCCCGATATCGTCGGACGTTTCCTGAATGCATACGGAGATCCCATTGATGGTGGCCCTGAACTCACGGGTGATGAGCGTGAGATCGGCGGCCCTTCGGTGAACCCGGTCAGGCGTGAACAGCCCTCGCAGCTCATCGCAACGGGTATTGCCGGGATCGACCTGAACAATACCCTGGTTACCGGCCAGAAGATCCCGTTTTTCGCAGATCCAGACCAGCCATTCAACCAGATCATGGCGTTGCTTGCCCTCAGGGCAAAGGCAGACAAGATCATTCTTGGCGGAATGGGATTGTCAAACGATGACTACCTGTTTTTCCGCAATACGTTTGAAAATGCGGGGTCGCTCGACCGCATCATAGCCTTCGTCAACACCACGGAGGATCCGCCTGTCGAACGGCTGATGGTTCCCGACATGGCGCTCACTGCCGCAGAGTATTTTGCAGTGGAGAACAACGAAAAGGTGCTCGTTCTGCTCACCGACATGACCCTCTACGCCGACGCACTCTCCATTGTTTCAAACCGGATGGACCAGATTCCCTCCAAAGACTCCATGCCCGGTTCACTCTACAGTGACCTGGCCAGGATTTATGAGAAGGCGGCACAGTTCCCCGACGGCGGATCCATCACCATCATTGCCGTCACAACCCTTTCGGGCGGAGATATTACCCATGCGATACCGGACAATACCGGGTACATCACCGAGGGGCAGCTGTTCCTCCGGCGTGATACGGATGTGGGAAAGGTGGTCGTCGATCCGTTCAGGTCCCTTTCAAGGCTCAAGCAGCTTGTGATCGGCAAACAGACCCGCGAAGACCATCCCCAGGTAATGAATACGGCCATCAGGCTCTATGCCGACGCGGCCAATGCAAGGACAAAGCAGGAGAATGGATTTGACCTGACCGGGTACGACGAACGGGCGCTTGCCTTCGCCTCCGAATATACCCGCAGACTGCTGGCCGTTGATGTGAACCTGCAGGTGGATGAGATGCTGGATGCCGGCTGGGAGTTGTTTGGTGACCACTTTTCAAAAGACGAAACAGGAATCAAGGAGGAACTGGTCAAGCAATACTGGAAAAAAAGTGAAGCTGAAATTTGAATATAACAAGACCTCGCTTCAGAACCTGAACAGGCAGCTGAGCATTCGTCAGCGTGCGCTGCCCACACTGAAAAACAAGGAGTCGGCCCTGCGCATGGAGGTAAAAAATGCGCGCCGGGAGACCGGTAAACTGGCCGATGAGATCGGAAAGCTCCTTGAAGAACAGGGGGAGGGAATCAGGATATGGACCGAGTACGATCCATCCCTTGTCAGGGTGAGTGAGATTCAACTCCGGTACAGGAAGATTGCAGGGGTCAGCATCCCCGAACCTGATGATATTGTTTTTCAAATACGGCAGTTCGATGTATTCGCCGAGCCGAAATGGTACCACGAAGGCATCAGGCTTTTGAAAACCCTTGTTCAATTGGAGGTGGAGCACAGGCTGCTTGAAGACAGGGTCCGTGTGCTCGAACATGCAAGAAAGAAAACCACCCAGAAGGTCAACCTGTACGAAAAAGTGCAGATACCGGGTTATGAAAGTGCAGTGCGAAAGATAAAGAGATTCCTGGAGGACGAGGAGAACCTTGCCAAAGCTTCACAGAAAATTGTCAAGCGCAGGCAGCAAAAAGAGATGACGGCAGACCTATGATCTCACCAATGAAAAAACAGGCATTCGTGGTATTCCACGGGGATTATCATGAGTTTATAAGAAAACTCGGGCAGCTCGGTGTGCTCCATGTGGTGGAGAGGGGCAACCCTGACAGGGAGGAGTCCCTGACGGACATCAAGGCCCGGATTGAAAGCATCGACCG
>CAZNSZ010000090.1:7312-14277 GCA_964575865.1 uncultured Bacteroides sp.
TCGCAGATTCCATCAGTGAGACCAGAAACCTTATTGAGCGGCAGTTGCCATGGGGCGATTACAGCGAAGACGACCTGAGACCACTGGAATCCTCGGGATACCGGGCTTATCTGTTCAGATCACCGGTCCGCAGCTATGATACCGCCTGGGAGGAGGAATACAGCCTGTTCGAGATTAAAAGGGATGCCACCCATATCTGCTTCATGGTGGTAGCACCCTCAGATCAGCCGGTAAATATCGATGCGGAACTGGAGAACCCGGCCAAAAAATCCCTTTCAGCATTGCGGGAGCAGCTGCACCGGCAGGAACAGGAAATGACGGAAATCTCCCGCACACTGGCCGCAATGGATGACTACTTCGGACAGCGGCTGGTCAGGGAAAAGAAACGCCTGGAGAGCGATCTGGCCCTGCAGGAAGTATACCTTCATACACACAGCGAAACCGGTGATACCCTCCGGATCCTGGAGGGGTGGGTGCCTGAAAAACATGCCCGGGCAGTCTACGCCCTGGCTGAGGACTCCGGGGCGGTAACCTTTGAGATTGCTCCTGCAGAAGGCGAAATGCCACCTGTTCAGCTATACAACACGCGGTTTTCAAGGCTTTTTGAACCCATCAGCAAGATGTTCGATCTGCCGAATTACGGGGAGCTGGACCTTACCCCCTACTTTGCACCCTTTTTCATGATCTTTTTCGGTTTTTGCCTGGGCGATGCGGGGTACGGTGTCTTCTTCATCCTGCTTGGAACGCTCCTTAAGTTCAGAATAAAGAAAGGGCACAGCATGAGGCCGGTCCTCTCGCTGGCACAATACTTCGGGGTGGCAACCATCGTTTTCGGCCTGCTGTCCGGTACCTTCTTCGGAATCAATCTGGTGGACAGCGGGTACACCCTCACCGGAGAGAGCCTGAGTCAGCTCGAAGAAAAAGATGTGCCGCAGGGGATTATTATTCAGCTGCAGCAAATCGAGGGCACCTACCATCGCAGCCGGAGTGATTTTATGGCTGCCGTGGATGAGACGGCTGGGCCTGCAGCCGCACCCTACGCGAAAGAGGTCCTTAAGAGCGCGGAGGCGGGAATCCCCCTGATCAGGAACTTCCGGCACCTTATGCAGGATTCCCTGAGCATGTTTTACCTGGCCATCCTCATCGGAGCACTACAGATCGTGTTCGGGATATTTGTCAGGATACTCAACATTACCCGGAGGAAAGGATTCAAACATGCCCTGTCGCCGGTGGGGTGGCTTCTGCTGATCGTTACACTGGCGCTGAACGCTGCAGGCTTGTTCAGCGGGAAACCGCTCACCTGGCTGTTCTACGGCCTGCTGGGTATTTCGGGATTGTTCATCCTGCTGCTCAACAAACCGGGGGCCTCCATATTTGCCCGGCTGGGAGGAGGGATCTGGGACACCTACAACATGGTCACCGGGCTATTCGGCGACCTGCTGTCCTATATCCGGCTGTTTGCCCTTGGCATATCATCGGCGATACTCGGATTCGTGTTCAATGATATTTCACTCCAGTTGCTCAATATCCCCTGGATCGGATGGCTGTTCTTCCTGGTGATCCTGCTGGCCGGACATTCAATCAACCTGTTTCTGGCAACCCTCGGGGGATTTATCCACCCCATGCGGTTGACCTTTGTGGAGTTTTATAAAAATGCAGGTTTCGAAGGGGGAGGCAAAGCATATAAACCGTTTAGTATAAACAATTAATAACAGACCTGAAAGAATTACTATTATGGAAACAAATGTGGCAATGAATATGGGAAATGTACCGGTGATGCTGGCGTATGCCGGACTCGCCCTGATGCTCGTCCTCACCGGGATCGGAAGTGCAATAGGGGTCTCCATGGGGGGAAATGCGACCGTAGGAGCACTGAAAAAGAACCCCGGTTCATTCGGTAACTATATGCTGCTGAGCGCACTTCCGGGCACACAGGGGCTTTATGGCTTTGCCGGGTTTTTCGTTATCAACAGCTCGGGGGTCATTGCAGCCGGAATGACCATGCTGCAGGGGGTGGCCATTCTTGCCGCCGGCCTGGCGCTCGGCTTCGTGGGACTCTTCTCCGCAAGGCGCCAGGGAGGCGTAACCTCCAACGGCATCGCGGCCATCGGATCGGGCCACGATGTGTTTGGCAGCACCATGATCCTTGCCGTCTTCCCGGAACTGTATGCCATCATCGCATTTGCGGCGACTTTCCTGATCTCCACCACACTTTAGCAATAAATCTGGCCTGGTATTGTATTATCTGATATTTTTGTGAGAACCCGTGACTGCAGGAACAATAACCGGGATTAACGTCAGGTATTTCAAGGGTGAGCCGGAGGATCAATATCAGGTTACGAAGAACGGTGGTGATTACCCTCGTTCTCTTCAGCATCTTTATTACCGCCGGAGAAATCATGCTCTTCAGGAGCGGCCTGAAAAGGGATGCGGAACATGTGAAACTTATCTCCCTTACCGGGGAGGCTGAGACGGGCATCCTCAAAGCGCGGATCTGGGTGGATGAAATCATCCTTCACGGAGACCCCCAGATGGTCAGGGAACTGGGCATGAGCCTCGACACACTGCTGTATACCCTGCAGGAGATCGGCGGATTCATTGATAACGAGTATTCAAGGGACCGAACAACAGATTACCGGGTCTTCAGGGAAAAATTCGGCATGGTGGTAACCGACTGCCGCTACCTGAGCGAGCAGATTCACTTGGATGCGGGTGCAGTCCATGGCATTTCTGACACGGTCCTGATCAACAGACTGAACAGTTTAAATCTCAATTTTCAGGAATTCAAATCCTTTGTGCCGGTCTACCTTCTGCTTGACAAGCGGGAGCACCGGACCGAGATCATATTCGTTTCTCTGCTGAATGCCCTGATCATCGTCCTGGCCGGATATGCCATTTTGCGGCTGACCAACCAGCTGGCAGAGGCAGAAAGAAAGCTTGTCGTCAGTACCATCGAGGTAGAAAACAGGGAAAGGGAAAGGATCGCGGCTGACCTGCACGACGGGCTGGGGGCATTGTTGTCGGGTATAATGATCCATCTGCAGGTTCTCGGGAAAGAGGCCGGGGAGAAAGAAGAGCTGAAAAAGAAACTGAAGCATCTGGGCGACCTGGCTTCGGGTGCCCTGACGAGCCTCGAGGAGACCATCAATAACCTCAACCCTTCAATGCTCTCACGTCACGGACTGGTCGACAGCCTTCAGAGGCTGGTGGTCCGGATCAACGATCTGGGAAAAACGCAATTTTCCGTGGAGTCAGAGAACATGCCGGAAACACTCGATCAGGGAACAGGGCTTCTGCTGTACCGAATCTGCAGTGAACTGATAAACAACACGCTGAAGCATTCCGGGGCGGGGAAAGCTTCCCTGCTGTTCGCAGTTGTCCGAAAAACCCTCAGGGTGCAATACACGGATGACGGACACGGGTTTGAGTATGACCAGGAGAAGATTGAGGAGCGAAAGAGCGGCATCAACAACATCATCCAGAGGGTGGAATCCATGAACGGACGATGTACAATAAGTACCGCACCCGGCCAGGGGATCAATGTGGAGATCACCCTGCCGCTTGTAAAGACCTGACGATAGCACAATGGTGAACACCTGTTGAAGGAAGGACAAAAGAACCATTACACGGAAGCGTATGAATCTGATGATCGTGGATGACCACAAGATTTTCAGGGACGGCCTCAAGCTGCTCCTGTCGCATTTCTCATTTGTAAAGAATATTTACGAAGCATCCAACGGGAAGGAGTTCCTCGAACAGGTTGGGGAACTGAAACCGGATATTGTCCTGATGGACATCAATATGCCCGTCATGGGAGGGATCGAAACAACCATTGAAGCCCTGGACCGGTACCCGGACCTCCGGATCATCGTGCTCACCACCTTCCACGATGACGACTATGTGGAGCAGATGATGCTGGCCGGTGTTGAAGGCTACATGCTGAAGAGAAGCACCACGGAGGAGTTTGAAAAAGCGCTGCTGAAGGTGCATGCAGGCGGCAACTACTTCTCGGACGAGATCGTGCAGGTGGTGATGTCGAACATGAACAGGATGCGTACTGAGAAGGAGCAGAGGGACAATATCCCGGAACTGACCGCCAGGGAGAAAGAGGTTCTGGAGCTGATTTGCGAAGGGTACAACAACGACCAGATTGCCGAACTGATCCATGTGAGTCCCAAGACCGTGGAGAAATATAAGAGCAGCCTGTTCCAGAAAACCGACACCAGCAATACGGTGAACCTGATTATCTACGCGTTCAAACACCGGATGGTTGAGGTACCCTGATTGCCGGTTCGGCCCCGAGCAGCCTCAACGACCGGGGGAAACCGGGGAAAGGCGGGGGAAATCGGCGGAAGCCGGGCCAGGCCATAACCATTCAACGGGAACCGGGATCTCCGGGTTCGGGCTTTTGTTCCAGTTCATTCCTGATTCGAACCGAGGACGGTGTCACCGCCAGCCCTCCCTTTCCCGTGCATTTCAGGCAGCCCGGCATCTGGTGGCCCACAGCCTTCACAGCGTCCAGCACCTCAGCGAACGGGATGACCGCATCGAATCCGGAGCACGCCATGGTAGCAGCGCTGAGCGCATTCATGGCCGCGCTGATGTTCTTTCCAAGACAGGGCACCTCCACCCTGTCGGCCACCGGATCGCAGACCAGCCCGATCATGTTCTGCAGGGCCATGGATGCGGCGTCCACCGCCTGCCTGGCCGTTCCGCCCATCAGCTGGGCGATCCCCGCAGCTGCCATGGCCGATGCGGCCCCGCACTCCACCTGGCATCCGTATTCCTCCGCGGAAAATCCGGGACCCATGGCAATCCACGCACCGATGAGTCCCGAGGCAAAATATGCCCTGACCACTTCCTCCCGGGTTGAATCCCATTCAGAGGCCACCGCTTTCAGCACACCGCCCACCGTACCGCATGACCCTGCCGTGGGATTGGCGACGATCACTTCCATGGCACTCTTCGACTCCATGGCAGCAGTCACAAAGGCAATGATCTCATTCACAACAGACCCTGGGATCCTCCCCTCCCTCTCCGCCCGCTTTACCAGGTGGGATTGCCTGTGAAGGATCCGGTCGCCATAGCTGGTCCCTTCCAGTCCCTTCCTGATGCTGTTCTCGATGGTTGCGATGATCTGCCCCATCTTCTCCTCCAGCACGCGGGCAGGAAGACCGCTGCAGGTAGCTTCGTGGATCATGCCCAGCGCCCCCAGGTCCAGGTTCTCCCTGTCCGCATACCCCAGCATCGATTCCAGGGAATCCCACGGCATCTCCCCTTCCTTTCCGGAGATCACCGGAAGCACGGGGTTAATCAGCACCGGCCCTTCCGGCAGGTCTGCAACTGCTTCCCCCGTAATTCCGGCCTCTGTGATCCGGGTCAGGAACTCCGTGGAAAATGGATCCGGCGACTTCAGGTTCCACAGGATGCCCTCCGGACCCTTGCACTGATCCAGCTTCATTCCCATGGTACCGGGTGCCTCAAGCGAAACAGGGAAATCACCGTCGCCCCTCTGGTTGAGCAGAAGTTCATAATAATCCCCACGGATGGAGACCGGGTAACCGCCGATCTGCCGGATCTCAAAAGCGCCTCCTCCGGTGGAAACCGCCATCAACCGCAGTTGCCTCCCCCTGGTCCCTGCCAGGGTCAACCGCATGGCATTGGGGTGATCGGCCTGAAAAGAGCTGATCCTGAACTCCACCTCCACACCGCGTTCCTCCGCCAGCCTTTCGGTCTCCTTCATCCGGTCATCCTTGATATCCAGCCCCAGCAGTCCGCCTGTGATCCCCATGGCGGTTCCCTGCTCCCTGTAGTTGGAGGCCCAGGCGCCCTCCCTGTCAAATTCGATAACCGCCTTTTTAAGGGGACGGTTGAATACCTGGAGGGCGATACGTGCGATCCGCCAGGAAGCGGCGGTATGGGAACTGGAAGGGCCCCTCATCTCCGGTCCGGTCACCTCGTTGAATATGCTGGGAAACCTATTCATAGAGTTTCCTTTCTTCCCCGAACCCGATGGTGCGGGATTTCCGGTAAATCCGGTCGGCAACCACCAGGTCCTGAATGGCGGTTCCCACGCTTTTGAATACCGTTATTTCATTCGGGGAGTTCCTTCCGGGAACCTTTCCCAGCACCAGTTCACCGATGGTCCCGGCCAACCACTCCGTTTTCCCTCCGTTTTTCCGCACCGCCTCCGCCAGGTCCCCGCTCTTCATGCACCCCTCCCGGTCATCCGCATAGGTGCGGGCGACCGGGAAGAGGTCTGGATCAAGTTCCTGCATTTGCGGTTGGAAGGAACCGATGGCATTAATATGGACCCCCGCCACCAGATCTCCCCTGTTGAAGAGCGGCTTTCGGGAGGGAGTGGCCGTGCATATGACATCCGCCTTTTTCAATACCGAAAGGTCCCGGCCGATCTCCAGCCCACCGGAGACCTTCCCTCTCATCTCATTCACAAAAGATTCAGCCCGCTCCTCAGACGTATCGAATACCCATATCTTCCGGATATCACGTACAGCACAGACGGCCTCCAGCTGTGTTCTTCCCTGGCTTCCGCAACCAAACAGGGCCAGGGTGCGGCTCTCCTCCCTGGAGAGCAGCCTGGTGGCCAGTCCGCTGGCAGCCCCGGTGCGCAGCGCGGTCAGGTACTCACCGTCCATAATGGAGAGCAGCTCCCCGGTCACCCTGTCCATCAGAAGCACCACGCCCGTGATGGTCGGCAGCCCTCCTGCATGCGGTGTGTTCTTCTGACTCAGGATCTTAATCCCCAGAGTGTCAAGTTCATTGGCGAAAGCGGGCTTCACCAGGAGGGTCATGGTGCCGTCGGGCGAGTCTGTCACATAGCGCCCGGGCACCTGACAGGTTCCCGAGGCAAGGGAGGCAAAGGCGGTGGACATGCAGTCGATCGCCTCCTCCATGGAAAAGTGTGTTTCCATGGCTCCCCTCCCGATCAGGACCAGGGGCTGCCT
>CAZNSZ010000090.1:14377-16311 GCA_964575865.1 uncultured Bacteroides sp.
CTTCCCCTTCACCGCCGGGTGTGAGGTTCTCCAGCCAGAACCGCTCCATGGTCCGCCGGAGATGCAGGGAGGTGTTCTCCCTTTCGTAAATGCCGTGGGACCGCATGGGATAGGCCATCATGCTGAAGAGTTTGTTGTGCCGGATCAGTTCGTCAGCCAGCATCTCGAAACTCTGGTAGTGCACGTTGTCATCGGCTGTACCGTGAATGATCATCAGCCTGCCCTCCAGGTTACGGGCATGGGTGATGGGGGACCCGTCCCGGTACCCCTCCGCATTGTCGCCCGGAAGCCCCATATAACGCTCCTGGTATGCGGTATCGTACAGCTTCTGGTCCGAAACAAAGGCCACTGCAATGCCGGTGGTGTAAATGGACGGATAGCGGAACATGCAGTTGAGTGTCATCTGTCCGCCCCCGCTCCATCCCCAGATCCCGATCCGGTCCGGATCGGCAAACGGGAACATTTCGCAGATCCTTTGCGCGGCAAGCGCCTGATCCTGTGATGCCAGGATACCGATCTGCCGGTAAATTGACTTTCTCCATTCCCGCCCCCGGGGCGTCTTTGTACCCCGGTTGTCCACGCTGAAGATCAGGTACCCGTGCTGTGCCATGTACTGTTCCCAGAGCTGGCCTCCGCCCCACTGATCCTGTACCGTGGCCCCGGCCGGCTCCCCGTAAACGTAAAAGATCACCGGGTACTTTTTCGAGGGATCGAACCCGGCGGGTCTGATCATCCATGCATCCAGTTCCTCCTCACCGATATCCACCCTGAAAAACTCCTTCCGATTCAACCGGAGGGCATCGTACCTGGCCTTCAGTTCAGCATTATCCTCCAGCACCCGGATCTCCCGGTGGTCCGGAAGCGCGACCAGGGTGATCCTGTCGGGTGTCACTGCATTCTGATATGTAGCGATCGCCCAACGGGCATCGGGCGAAACCTGGTAGGAAAACTGGCCCTCCGCTCCTTCAGGGCTGATCCGTTCCGCTTCGCTCCTGCCATCCAGCCGGCTGCGGTAGAGATAGCGCTGGGTGAAATTCGTGGGAGAGGCGATGTAATAGACGTGTCCCCCTGCCTGGTCAATACAGCCGATCTGCACCACATCGAAACTACCCCGGGTGATCAGTTCCATCTCCTTCCCGTCCCTGGAAACTTTGTACAGGTGCAGCCACCCGTCCCTTTCGCTGGTCCAGGTAAAATACTGCTGGTTATCCAGCCAGGTAATGTTGTCGTGGATGTCGAGAAATGCCTCGTCCCGGTCGGTCAGGATATTTTGAAGCTCCATGGTAGCTGTATGGCCGATCCACACCCGGTTGGAATTCTGGAGCCGGTTCAGCTGCTGGATCATCACTTCGTCAGAGTCAGGGATGAACTCCATCCTGACCAGGTAGTGGTTGCGCGGATCGCCCGGAATGTCGAACCACCGGGTCTCCCCGCCGGCTGCCGGGGCCACCCCGATCCGGACCGCGGAATTGGTGGTCCCCACCTTCGGATACGGCAGCGGAATGGGCCGGGAATAAACGGAATCGATGTTGTTGATCATGTAAAAGGTACCCGTGCCCTCGGTATCTGACTGCCAGTAGGCGATCCGCTCCCCGTCAGGACTCCAGCGGAATCCGTCCCGGCAGTCAAATTCCTCCTCGTACACCCAGTCGAAGGTCCCGTTGATGATCCTTTCGGACCCGTCACGGGTGATGCGCGTCACCTCTGACGTGCCCACATCTTCCACATAAATGTCATTGTCCACCACGTACCCCACCCTGGTGCCGTCCGGAGAGAACTTGGCAAACATCAGGCTGGAGGGTTCTGCAAAGGTGCCCAGCTGCCGGACAGCGCCCGATTCCAGGTCGGCCACCCAGTAATCCCCCCGGGTATGGTACCTCCATACCCGGACCGTATTGGTGAAGATGAGCAGTTTGCTGCCGTCCGCCGACCAG
>CAZNSZ010000091.1:0-2238 GCA_964575865.1 uncultured Bacteroides sp.
CCGGTCAGGATGTACGCCTCGGTACCGAATGCCCCGCTCTCCACGCATCCTGAAGCGCCACCCTTCAGCGCATCCTCCTGTTTTTTCCCCTGGAGCATGAGCTCCTTTACAATCGCATCCGTATTGAAAATGGAGGGCTGACCGAACCCGGTCTTCACGATCCCCAGGGCCCTCTCCACGAAACGGTTGGGGTTTTTCCTGCTCACCTGTATCATGGAAGAGGGCTGCAGCAGGCGCATTTCCTCGATCACATCCAGCAGCAGGTAGGTAAGCTCGTTGACCGCATCGGTACCGTCCTCTTTCAGTCCGCCCAGGTTGATCAGGCAAAAGTCGGTGTAGGTATTGCTCTCCTCGGCGGTCACGCCCACCTTGGGAGGAGAGGGATGGTTGTTGAATTTGATCCAGAATGCCTGAAGCAGTTCCCTGGCCCCTTCCCTGGTGAGAAGGCCCGTTTCCAGGTCCCGTTCGAAAAAGGGGAGCAGGTGCTGGTCAAGGCGGCCCGGATTGAAGGAATCCCATGGATTCAGTTCGGTGATCACCCCCAGGTGAACGAACCAGTAGTATTGAAGCGCCTCATGCATGGTATCCGGCGCACGGGCCGGGACCTTCCTGCAGACAGCTGCCATGTGGCAAAGTTCCGACTTCCAGGCCGGATCCTTCTCCTCGCCGGCCATGCGGTCCAGAACCTCAGCATGCCGTTCAGCAAAAGTGATCAGCGCCTGAGCTGTGATCTCCATGGCCCTGAGCTCCTCCCGCTTGTCATAAGCCCCGGGGTCACTCATGAAATCAAGTCCCTGGATGGAATCCCGGATCTCCGCGATGAAATCCAGCATGCCCGTCCTGTAGATCTTATCCCCCAGGACGGTGTGTCCGGGCGCCCGCTGTTCCTGAAACTCGGTAAAGATCCCGGCCTCATAGGCATCCTTCCACTCCCTGTCCAGGTTATCGAAGATCCTCTCCCGGTTGGTTCTTCCCTTCCAGTAGGGAATGATCACCTCCTCGAACGCTTTCCTTGTCTCCGCATCGACCTTGAAAGACACTTTGTCACGGCTGTTCAGGATGTCCAGATCCTCCAGTGAGTGCAGATTGATCTCCGGGTAGGTGGGTGTCGCCTTGGGGGCGGGACCCCTCTCACCCACGATCAGTTCACCGGGATTGATACAGATCGTCTTGTGCTCCAGCAGGTACCTGAAGGCCATAGCACGCTCCACAGGAATGGAATACTGGGCGGCCGAAAGTCCGCTGTAAAACCGGGTGATCAGCAATCCGCGCTCGGCGGAGATCCTGTTGACCGCCCGCAGGCTCTCTTCTCTCAGTTTCTCGATTCTTTCTGTCATATCAATTTAAATCCCTTTTATCATCAAATGGATCTGTGCAATGCTCACCCCCCGATAAGCACCCTCAGCCCGGTTTTCCCATAGGCCGATTTCATCTCCTGCATGAATGCCTCACCCGGTTCGGCCACATCGGGCATCTCCCTTTTCAATTTCATCTTTAAATACTTGTGATCGGCGATCCGGTGGTAAGGGAGCAGGTGGACCTCCGTCAGGTGCTCTTTGCGCTCCTCCAGGAAACGGATCATCCTGCCGGTCTCCGGTTCCGAGCTGTTGACGCCGGGAACAACCGGGATCCTGAATATGAGGCGGGCCCCGTTCTCCAGCAAATAATCCGCATTGCCGATTATCAACCTGTTATCTACACCGGTCGTTTTCCTGTGAAGTTCCGGATCCATGTTCTTCAGGTCGTACAGGAACAGGTCGGTCAGGGGCAGAATGCGCTCCACAACACTCCGTGGCGCAAAGCCACAGGTGTCAATGGTGGTGTGGAGCCCGTGCTCTTTGCTTCGAATCAGCAGCTCCAGCAGTCCCTCAGGCTGCATCAGCGGTTCCCCTCCGGAAAAGGTCACACCGCCCTCCGACTCCTCATAATAAGGCTGGTCCTTCAGCAGGATTTCCATCAGGTCATCCACCTTTGCCCGCTCCCCGTAGGTCCGCGGTGCCGGAATGCTCTTCCCGTTCAGTTTCCGTTCCACCGTCATGGTGAAGGGTTCCGGGGACTGGCTCTCGGGGTTGTGGCACCACCAGCAGCGAAGGGGACACCCCTTCAGAAAGAGGGTGGTCCGGATCCCCGGTCCGTCATGTACGGCAAAGCGCTTGATATCAAAATAGACAACAGTGGACATGGATGAAGAGGTGAATGGAATTGGTGGATCGGGGTTTCAGCCCCCCGGGGGCATCA
>CAZNSZ010000091.1:2338-15981 GCA_964575865.1 uncultured Bacteroides sp.
AGACTACCTTCAGTTTCCACTTCCCCCTCCGGAAGATGACCATGGAAATCAGCGTGAGGGCCGTCTCACCGATCAGGATGGCGTAACAGACCCCCCTGATCTGCAGATCAAAGGTGATGGCAAACAGGTAGGCCAGGGGGATCTCCATCAGCCAGAAGGCGATGAAGTTGACCCAGACCGGCGTGGTGGTATCCCCTGCCCCGTTCAGGGAATTGACCATCACCATTCCCATGGCATAGACCAGGAAACCGAAACTCACCAGGCGCAGGAAGGTGATGCCGTTCTGCATGACCTCCGGCATCTCTGCACCATTGATGAAGAATCCGATAAATTTCTCCGGCAGGGCGATGAACAGCAGGGAGATTATCCCCAGGAAGATCATGTTCCCGATTCCCACCACCCAGGCGGAACGCTCCGCCCGTCCGGGCTGGTCAGCGCCCAGGTTCTGCCCCACCAGGGTGGCTGCCGCATTGGCCATTCCCCATGAGGGCAACAGCACGAACATCACGATCCGGATGGCAATGGTGTATCCGGCCACCGCCTCCTCGCCCAGGCTTGTGACCACCCAGACCAGGAAGATCCATGAGGAGGTGGCAATGAGGTTCTGCCCGATGGCCCCCAGGGAAAGCTTCACCAGTTTGACCACCTCCCTGATCCTGATCACCAGCTGCTCTGCCCTGATCTTCACCCTGTACCTGCCCTTTCCCAGCAGGTATAGCTGGTAAACCACCGCAGAACCGCGCCCGATATTGGTGGCCACTGCCGCTCCCTGCACCCCCATCTCGGGGAAGGGGCCGATCCCGAAGATCAGCAACGGGTCCAGAACGATGTTGATCAGGTTGGCAAACCAGAGGATCCGCATGGAAATGGCCGCATCGCCGCTGCTCCGGAACACCGCATTGATGATGAACAGCAGCATGATCACGCCGTTCCCGCCCAACATGATGGCCGGGTACATGTATCCCATCTCCACCGTCTCTTCGGAAGCTCCCATGAGCCTCAGCAGATCGCGCGCAAAAAAGATACCCGCCACGGAAATCACCAGGGAAACCACCACACCTGCAAAGATGGCCTGAACAGATGCGATGGCCGCCTGTTCCGGTTTCTTTTCCCCGATGCGTCTGGAAACCAGTGCGGTGGTTCCCACACTGAGGCCGATCCCGATGGCATAGACAATGGTCATGAGGGACTCGGTGATGCCCACCGTAGCCACCGCCTCTGCCCCCAGACGGGATACAAAGAAGATATCCACCAGGGCAAAGACCGATTCCATGATCATCTCCAGCACCATGGGGATGCTGAGCAAAAGGATGGCTTTCCCCAGGGGAATCTGGGTAAAATCCCTTTCCGATCCTGCGATGGCCTCACGCAGGTCCTGAAAAAATACACGCAGACGGGAGTCAGCCGAAGAAGATGAATTTGAAGATGAAGACATGAGATTGAGAATTACTGGTTAAAATGGAGATAAAGCTGTGGTGATCCGCCTAAAAGAGCAGCGGGCAGAGGTCCACGGTGATATGTCCAATAATCCTCATGTTTTCCTGAAATCTGACTGTAAAAGTAGACCCTTACGGTCAATTATCAAAGCATTTTCTTCTGAAATCAGTTATTCTAGCGGCACTCCACCGCTGCCAGCTGCCGTTCACGCTCTGCATGTGCCTGATGATCAGCCTTCTGCAACATCTTGCCATGGACCCGGTATACCTTGTAAACCTTTCCACCCATGTATTCCATTTCAGCCCTGACCTTGGTGTTGCTTTCCATTTCCAGGTGGCTGTCAATGAATTGCAGCCCTCTTTTCCTTGCCGATTCGAGCATGGCTTCGCCCATGATGGCATCCAGCCCCCTGTTCTGGTACTCGGGATGAATGGCCCCCAGCAGCAGGTTCAGCTGTTTGCTTCGCCTGCCGGCCAGCAGGATCTGGATGATCCCGAACGGCAGGAGGTACCCGCGGGATCGTTTGATCCCCTTGCTGATATCGGGCATCCCGATGATAAATGCCACCAGCTGCCCCCGCTCATTGACCAGTGCCTTGATAAAGCGGGGATCCATGATCAGCAGGTACCTGTTGGCAAAATCGTCCATCTCCTCAAGGGTGAAGGGCATGAAACCGTAAATCTCGGTGAAGGTCTCGTTGACCAGGGTGAAAATGGGCCTGACCCATTGCTTCAGCTCCCTGCGGGTGGTGAACTCCAGCAGCCTGATGCCGGGATTGTTGACCCGGGCCCGCTCTGCGATTTTCAGATAAAGCGGAGGAGTGACCGCGGGGATCTCTATGTGGTACACCACCAGATCGATGTCCTTGTGGTACCCCATGGCCTCCAGGTGGTCCACCAGGTAAGGGTAGTTGCAGTGTGAAGCGATCACCACCGGCTGGTGGAAGCCCTCCACCAGGAAACCCTGGGGATCCTTATCGGAAAACCCCAGCGGTCCCACCAGTTTCTTCATCCCCTTGATCCTCGCCCACTCTTCCACATGGCGGATCAGCTCCCCGGTCACTTCCCGGTCGTCCCACGCCTCCAGATAATTGAAGCGTGCGTGCCGCTCCCCGTGCAGTTCGTTGTATTTCCGGTTGATGATCCCCATCACCCTTCCCACCGGCTTCCGGTCACGGTATGCCAGCAGCATGATCACATCGGAGTAGTCGAATGACTTGTTCCTGGCGGCATCGAAGTACTCCCACTCGTCGGAATAGAGGGGGGGGATCCAGTTGGAGTGCCCTTGATGGATTCTGGCAGGAAGGTGAATGAAGGTTTTCATGTCCCGCTTGCTGCATACGGGCCTGATGGTGATTCCCATGGGGCAGAGGTTGTGGAATGTCGGGCGGCAAAATAGGGCTTTTTCCCCAATAACCAACCACTTGCACGATTTTTATCCCCCGATGAGCCGGGGAGAGTGAACGGATTTCAGAACTGACTGGCCAGCCCCGCCAGCGGCTCCCCGGTTAACCGGTTGATGATCCATTCATCCATCGTTCTGGATCCCAGTGATTTATAAAAATCTATGGCGGGTTCGTTCCAGTCCAGCACCGCCCACTCCAGCCTGCCGCATCCCTCGCTCACCGCTTTTTTCGCCAGGAAAGCCAGCAATGTTTTCCCGAATCCCCTGCCCCGGTGCTCTTCCAGCACGTAGAGGTCCTCCAGGTAGATCCCGGGTCTGGCCAGAAAGGTGGAAAAACTGTAGAAATAGAGGGCGAAACCAACCGGTGCGCCGTGTAAGAATCCGATCACCACTTCGGCCACCTTCTCCTGGCCGAACAGGTACCTCCTCAGGTATTCTTCCGTGGCGGTGACCTCATGTTCCAGTTTTTCATACACCGCCAGTTTCCTGATGAAGTCAAGGACGGTGGGGATGTCCCCTTCACCGGCTTCCCGGATCACAAAACCTTCTATCCTGGTGGGTATATCCATAGCATGTCCATCATGAGTTATCGAATGAGGGAATGTAGGTGGGATGGGTGAGGAAATAGTCACGGACGCTGTCCGGAAGGTTGATAAAGCGGACACGGATGTCGGCTTTGAATGTCCCTATCATCCGGTGTAGCAAACCGAGCTTTCCTTTTTCCATGAACAGGGTGTAGATCTCTGACCGGGTATCGACCATGATCATGGCCATGTAGGTCCCTGCATGGTTCAGAACGCCTTCGATCAGTTCATACAGTGCCTCTTCGTACCCTTTCTCATAGTAAATGCCGTCGAAAGCCAGCATTTGCAGCCGGTCCGGATTGTAACGCTTGCGGAACCACCTGAGATGCTTGAAGATCCGTACGGCCCGGTTGGCCGTGCTGCTCCCGAAGTCGATGACCTTCCAGGTCACCGGGTAATACTGGATCCCGGCCACGATCTTTCCATGGTCCCTGATCACGAAGTAATTCCCGTGCATGAACAGGGGATCTGGAACGAAGAGGGCATAGTCCCGGTACATCTCCCCGATCTGGGCAAGCATCTGGTCATATTCGGCGGCGGGAAGCCGCTCCATCCTGGCCGACCTCCGGGGAAACACCCTGCTGAAGGTGAATCCGGCCATCTCCCCCACCGTTTCAAGCCCCATCTGGGCGCTGAAATTCATGGAGCGGAGGTTGTTCTGTTCGATGGTGGCATAAATGATGGCAGGCTGGTCCGGTTTTCGCTCGCCCTCCCTCACCTGTCCGGGATCGGCAAAGACCGGCTGGATGAACCTTCCCAGGATGGAGGCGCGCTTCTGTTCGTCCTTCAGGTCCTCTTTCTCCTTCCTTTTCCTGGGGACCGAACGCATGGGCGCCTTGATGCTGAAATAGCGGATCAGCCAGCTGTCGTAAGAGATCCCCCCGGTGGATGCCGGTCTGCCCACAAATCCCACCGAACCCATCATCTTGCCTGCTTTCCGCAGGTACATGAAATAGTTTTCTCCCGGTGCGTTGAGCCTTTCCTCCAGGTCAGTATGCTGGTAGCGCACCGCGCCGGGCTGTCCCAGCACGGTGCTGTAGAGGTGCCCGAACAATTCCTCTCCGGGGGCTGTTTCGACCTCCACGGTCAGGTCATGGTAGGTGAGCAGTGTCCGCGCTTCTTTCATACGGTATGAATCATCCTTGGGGAGCAGGCCGTTCACGGTGTGATGCCGGCCTCTTCCAGGTTCAACTTGATGCGTTCGGTCCACAGGGCGTATCCCCGGGCGTTCAGGTGCAGCATATCGTTCCTGAACAGGGTTGAATCAGGCAATCCCGATTCGAGGAGATAAGCGTCGCCAGTCGCAATAAAATAAAGGTCATCATGTTTTTCGCAATAATCCCTGATCAGGCCGTTGGCCTTCCTGATCCGGTCGATGGCCTGCCACCGGCTGGGCGTGGGGGTGGTCTCGATCCAGAACAGAGGGGTTCCGGGATTCCTTTCGCGGATCTTCCCTGCAAGTCCCTTGTAGAGCTGGAACACCTCCCTGGGTGTCCGGTCCCCTTCCCCGCCTGCGATATCATTGGCCACGAAAACCAGGATCGCTTTCATGGTCCCCTCCTGGATGATCCGCCCGGCGTAATAATTGAAATCCGTCAGCTTGGCCCCCCCGTACCCCCTTTGCATGACCTCGTACGGGGCCAGGTCCTCATGAATGGTGTTCCAAAGCCTGACACTGGAGCTTCCGGTGACCAGCAGGGTTTGCGGACCGGCCGGCTGCGCAGCGTTCAATGAATCGAATACGGCGATATCGTTTTCCCAGTAGGTGACCTCCTCTTCCTGGATGAGCCTGGAAAGGGGATGACAGGAAAGGACCGCCAGCGACAGGAGGGAGAGTGTAATTTTCAGCAGAAGTGATCTGTACTTCATCAGACAGGGATCAAATAATCCCGAAAATAATCAATTTTTTTATTCTGCCCGCTGAGGTTACCAGAGGTGGTGCACCAGGGGTTTGATGCGGGTGTGGTATACCCTGCGTACCCCCTCCATCTGCGCTTCGGTGAAGGGCGGTTCTTCCAGTGCCCTCAGGTTCGAATGAAGTTGTTCCGGCCGGGAAGCACCCGGGATCACACAGCTGACCTCAGGAAACATCAGTACCCACTTCAGCGCCACGGGTGCCAGGTTCTCGCGCCCAGGAAAGAGCTCCTTCAGCGCTTCCACAGCATCAATTCCTGTTTCGTAATCGACCCCGGAAAAGGTCTCCCCTTTGTCGAACATGGCGCCGTGCCTGTTAAAATGGCGGTGATCGGCACGCTGGAAGGTGGTATCCTTTGAATACAGGCCGGTGAGCATCCCGCTGGCAAGGGGAACCCTGACGATGATCCCCACCTGCGCTTCGGCTGCCCTGGTGAAAAATTGCTCCGCCGGCTTGTGGCGGAACATATTGAAGATGATCTGTACCGTGGTGACATTCGGATAAGTGATGGCCTTCAGAGCCTCTTCCACCTTCTCCACGCTGACCCCCATGTGCAGGATCTTTCCCTCTTCCTTCAGCCGGTCGAACAGCCCGAAGATCTCCGGCCTGTCGTAGACCTCCGAAGGCGGACAATGCAGCTGGATCAGGTCCAGTGCCTCCAGGCCGGAATTGGCCAGGCTCTCCTCCACGAACCGGCGAAGGGCTTCGGGGGTGTAACTTTGGTTGTTATGGGGCGAAAGGCGCCTACCGCATTTGGTGGCCACGAACACCCGCTCCTGCCTGGAACGGACCACCTTCCCCACCACTTTCTCGCTCATCCCGTTGCCGTATACATCGGCGGTGTCGATGAAATTGATCCCCGCATCGATGGCTTCGTTCAGGATCGATTCTGCGTTGCGCTCGTCGAAGTGGGATCCCCACCTGCCTCCCACCTGCCACGTGCCCAGCGCGATTTCCGAAATGCTGAATCCTGTCTTTCCGAGTGTTCTCTTATCCATGACCTTCTGCTGGTTTATTCATTAAAAATCAATTCCTCAATGGTTCCAAGATCCTTTCCTTCCCCCTTTGAACTGCTACCGGAGGCGATGAAGATACTGCCGATGCACATGAAGGCCTGGGTTCCGTGCCGCCCCTGGTTCAGTCCGGGATACCCGATCCACCGCATGTGGTCCACATCGTACACCTCCACCTCCCTGTGGGCTTCCTCTGAGAGTGCACTCTCCCCCCCGATCACCAGCAGCTGGTCGTTCCATGCCGCCGCCGTGCACCCCGCCCTCGGGGTGGGCAGGTTGAGCGAATCGGGCAGGGTGGTCCACCTGTTGGTTCTGATGTTATACACATCCACTTCAGGGACGGTTTGTCCCACCTCCCCTGAGGAAAACGAAACCGTGTTCCTGCCGCCTGCGGCATAGATCTCCCCGTCGATGGCCACCACATGGAAGTGGTCCCGGTTGTGGGGCGCATCGGCCAGCTTCTTCCATTCACCCGTCTCGGGGTTATACTTGTCCAGCCACCGGGTATGGGAACCCGGTTCGCCGTCTATGATTCCGCAAACCATATAGAACTCTCCCCTGTATGCCACCGCACCGCTGGACCCCCTTCTCCGGTCCTCCGGAATGGGATCCCCCACCGTCCAGGCATCCTCATGGGGATCGTAAATGTAAATGTGATCCAGCGGTCTGATATCCGGGTAGCTTCCGGTCAGCCCCCCCATCACATAGATCTTCCCCCTGAATGAAATGGCCTGAAAGTGATGCATCTCCACCGGGGGTGGGGCTCCCTGGCTCCATCGTCCTGTTTCGTGATCGAAGATATTCACCGGGTGGATCCCCTCCCCTCCCAGCAGGTAAAACAAACCTTCGCTTGCTATGAATCCGGCGTCATGCCTGGGGACCACCTCCCCGGTGGACTCAAGGGTGACCCAACGCTGGCCTTCCGCAGGTACGATCCCTGCACACACCAGCCCGGCCACCAGCAAGAGTGTGGCCATCGGTTTCTCCGCAAATACTCTCATTCCTGTTTCTCTTTGATGATCCGGCACAGCATCCGGATGTGGTCGGGGGTGGTCCCGCAGCATCCGCCCACAATGTTCGCTCCTGCATCCACCAGATCCCTGACCTGTGCGGCCATCTCTTCCGGTGATTCGGGAAAGACGGTCCGGCCATCCCGGTACTCCGGAAGGCCCGCATTGGCATGGACCAGCACCGGAATATGCGGATCGAGTGCCCTGATCTTCCGGACAATCTCGATCATCCCTGCGGTGCCGTTCCCGCAGTTGGCGCCGACCACCGAAGCCCCGGCCCCTTTGGCCATGACCAGGTATTCCTCCACACCGGCTCCCATCATGGTCCGGTAATCCCCGTCCTGTGTCCTGCTGAAAGTGAAGGTACAGGCCACTTCCAGGTCGGTGGCCTTCCTGGCCGCACGAATGGCGATCTCCGCCTCCTCCAGATCGGACATGGTCTCTATGAGCAGTACATCTGCCCCTCCTTCTGCAAGGCCCCTGGCCTGGATCCCGAATCCCTCCTCCATCTCCTCACCGGTGATCTCCCCCATCATGATCATCTTTCCTGACGGTCCCATGGAACCCAGGACCATCGCCCGGTCACCGGCAGCCCGCCGGCTGATGGCTGCGGCGGCCCGGTTGATCTCCAGTGCCCGTTCCGCCAGCCCGTATGAGCGCAGCTTGGAAGGGTGTCCGCCGAAACTGTTGGTCAGGATCATGTCGGCCCCCGCCTCCACATAGCTCCGCGCAATCTTTTCCACATCCCCGGGCCGCTCCAGGTTCCACAGTTCGGGGCACTCGCCCACCGCAAGCCCCATGGCATGCAGGTAGGTTCCCCAGGCCCCGTCGGAGACGAGCACTCCGTTTTCATTGATCTTATCGGTCAGCATTCCCATGGATATACGCTTTAGCCGGTGAACGGTTCACTAAAATTAGCGCTTTCTTCAGATACGGCTCCATAAATTTGATCAGTGGAGCATCCGGAACCGTGAAGTGCATTGTATGAAAAAGTGTATTTTTAGTCGTTGTATGAAAAGACGCACTGTTCCACTCAGGCTCTGGCTGGTCGCAGCCTCTTTCCTGCTGACGGTACTTCTTTATATCGACAGGGCATGCATCTCTGCTGCCAGGGAAGAGATATCTGCGGACCTCGGGTTCGATCTGACCGCCTTCGGCTGGGTCATGGCCGTATTCACGCTGGGCTATGCCCTTTTTCAGACCCCGGCTGGCAGATGGGCCGACCGCAGGGGGCCCAGGACAGTTCTCGCCTCCATCGTTTCAATCTGGTCCCTTTTGACGGCCCTGACAGGTGCTGCATGGAATTTCCTCTCCATGCTGGTCATCCGTTTTCTTTTCGGTGCCGGGGAGGCGGGGGCCTTCCCGGGGCTGGCAAAGGTGGTGTACAACTGGTTCCCCGTGAGGGAGAGGGGGATCGTCCAGGGGATCAATTTCTCAGGTTCCCGGATCGGGGCGGCTTTTGCCCTGCCGCTGGTGGCCATCCTCATCAACAGGTTGGGTTGGCGGTTGACCTTTCTGGTGTTCGGCCTGGTGGGAATGGTGATCGCCCTGCTATGGTACAGGCTCTTCAGGGACCGGCCGGAAGATTCGGGGAAGATCTCGGACAATGAGAAAACATATATTCTGGAAAACAGGGAGGCGCGGGGCGGAGGAACCCCTGAGAAGCTTCCCTTCGGAACCATCCTCGCCTCCAGGAACATGTGGCTCGCCATGCTGCAGTACATGGCCAGCAATTTCACCTTCTACTTCACCCTGACCTGGATGTACCCCTACCTGAAGGAGCGATTTACGCTGGGGGGCGTGGAAGCCGGCCTCTATGCCATGATCCCGCTGATCGCAGGAGCTGCAGGCAACTGGATCTCGGGCCTCTGGGTCGACCGGCTTTACAGGAGGCGCCATGTAACCATTTCCAGAAGGTTGCCGGCCATCACCGGATTTGTGCTGGCCGCCGCGGGGGTACTGCTCATGTCCGGCATGGAATCACCCCGGCTGGCCATCCTCTTCCTGTCCATCGCCATCTTCGGAGCCGACATGACCCTGAGCCCCTCCTGGGCCTTCTGTATCGACATCGGGAAAGAGAACGCCGGGGCGGTTTCGGGCACCATGAACATGGCCGGAAACCTGGGGGCATTTGTCACCATCATCGCATTCCCGTATCTTTATGAGTGGACCGGCAGTTTTCAGCCCTTTTTCTATGTATGCATGGTCCTGTCCGCGGCGGCCGTCGCACTCTGGCTGGCCATGGACCCAAAACGAACAATCGCATGAATCTTGCACTCAACACACTGGTTTACGAAGTGGGGAACAGGGGGCCCGAAGAGTCGCTGCGCAGCGCCGTCCGTTTCGGATTCAGATACATTGAATATGCCGGTATCCGGAAGGGAAACCCCGCCACCATGACTGCCGGGCAGAAAAAGGAGGTGCTGCGGATCGCCAGGGATAACGGGCTGGTCAGCTCCCAGATGCTGATGGTGGCCACCAGGGATACGGCCCATCCGGATCCGAAGAAGCGCGATGCGGTATTTGATTACATGAAGCGGTGCGCGGAGTTCCAGCAGGAGCTGGGAGGAAGGCAGATGCTGGTGTGCTGGGGAGGCGGACTCTATGAACTGGGCGTTTCTCCCGAACAGTCCTGGCTGTACATGCTGGAGAACGTGGGAAGGTTTGCCGGATGGTGCCTTGAAAGGGATCTCCTGGTGGGTATAGAACTGGATCCCCACGTCTATTTCATCGTCAACAATACCTTCAAACTTGCCAGGGCTGTGGAGGACCTGGGCCTTCCCAATGTCTACCCCAACATCGATGTGGGGCACCTGGTCATCACCAGGGAGGGTCCCGAAGCACTGGAGAAACTGAAAAGCAGGCTGCTGCATGTGCACCTGAGCGAAACAGAATCGTTCGCCCATACCAACAGCATCCTGGGGACCGGTGCAGTGGATTTCAAAGCCTATGTGGACAAGCTGCTGGAGCTGGGCATCGATGAGAATTGCAGAAAATACGGGGAGCCCAGTGTGGCAGGGATCGAGATGGGAAGCGAGGCCAGCGGCGGATTTGTAGAGGATCCCGACAGCTGGGTGGAACAGAGCCTGGAATACCTCGGGAGGATATTGCCAGCGTTGACAAGATAACCGGTACAAACCTGATACAATATGAAAATTCTGATTGATGCGGACGATGCGGCACTGGGACTGAAAAAGGTGCTGGTGGACCACCTGAGGGGAAAAGGGATCGAGGTGGAGGACCTGGATCTGCTGGGATCCAGGCCGGATGCCACCTATCCCGATGTGGCCTATCACCTGGCAAAAAAGGTTCAGGCAGACCGGGTGGACCGGGCCATCCTGATCTGCGGGACAGGGCTGGGAATGGCCATGATGGCCAACAAGGTGGAGGGGGTCTTTGCAGGGACCTGCCATGATGTCTACTCGGCGGAACGGCTCAGGGCAAGCAACAATGCCCAGGTGCTGACCATGGGGGCCCGGGTGGTGGGTGAAGAACTGGCCAGGACCATTGTGGATGCCTGGCTGAAAGCGGAATTCCAGGGAGGAAGGTCCGCGCCCAAAGTGGAGACCATGAGGGCGCTGGAACAGGAATCTTTTCACAAGGAAAAACAATAAATCATCATACCATGCAGAAATTTATCAATGATCCCTCCCGGGTGGTCGACGAGATGCTACAGGGCTTTGTCCGGGCCCACTCCGACCTGGTCACCGCCACAGAAAACGACCGGGTCCTGAAGTATGCGGCTGCACCTGTGAAAGGGAAGGTCGGCATCGTCACCGGCGGCGGTTCGGGGCATAAGCCCGCCTTCATCGGTTACATCGGCAGGAACATGTGCGATGCGGTGGCGGTGGGTGAGATCTTCACCTCCCCTCCCGCACAAATGTTCTATGACGCCATCAAAGCAGCGGACGGAGGGAAGGGTGTGGCCATCCTCTACGGCAATTATGCCGGGGACAACATGAACGTGGCCATGGCCATGGAAGAGGCCGGGGATGAGGGGATCGAGGTGAAGAAGGTGGTGGCCAACGACGATGTCCCTTCGGCACCCATCGGTGAGCGGGAGAAACGCCGCGGCGTGGCCGGGGAGATCCTGATGTGGAAGGTGGGCGGGGCCAAGGCCGCCATGGGGGGATCGCTGGATGAGGTGATCGCCGCAGCACAGAAAGCCATCAACCGGACACGCTCCATCGGCGTCGGACTGAGCGGCTGCACCATCCCGGAGGTGGGCCACCCCAATTTCAGTGTCGATCCGGGTAAAATGGAAGTGGGAATCGGGCACCACGGCGAACCGGGAATCGAAGTCGCCGGTCTTGAAACCGCCGGGGAAGTGGCACGGCGGATGGTGGAGGTGGTGGTCCCGGACCTGCCGTTCGAAACCGGCGATGAGGTGGTGGTGCTTATCTCCGGACTGGGGTCCACTCCCCTGATGGAGCTCTACATCCTTTACCGGGACGTGATGGCACTCCTGGAGGAGAAGGGACTGACGGTCCATGTCAGTTATGTGGGGAATTATTTCACCTCCCTGGAAATGGCAGGTGCCACCCTCACCCTGATGAAACTGGATGAAGAGCTGAAGGCATGCATCGACTACGAGGCCGACTCGGTGGGACTGAGGCAATTTCAACGGATGAAATAACGGGAACCGGTTATGGCAGGATTTACCAACAGCCAGGGGGCGGTGATCATCGACCGGATGATCGAAGCCATTGCTGAAAACAAGCAATACCTCAGTGACATTGACGGTGCCATCGGTGACGGGGACCACGGGATCAATATGAACAAGGGATTTGCCCTCACCCGTGAAGCGCTTGACCGGGAGCCCGGGGACCTGTCCCACGGTCTGCTTACCCTGTCAAAGATCCTGATGATGCGGATCGGGGGTTCCATGGGCCCCCTCTATGGCAAGTTGTTCAAAACCATGGGGAAAGCCTTTCAGGGACATGAGGTGATCGACGCCGCCCTCTTCCGGGATGCCCTGGAAAAAGTCAGGGAGGCCATGGCGGTCCTGACCCCTGCGAAGCCGGGGGATAAAACCCTGGTGGATGCGCTCTACCCGGCCATCGATGCCTTCACCCAGGCGGTCGATTCAGGCGGAGGATTCGGAGGGGCACTGCTGGTCATGAAAACTGCCGCCGGGGAAGGGCGCGACGCCACAAGGGAGATGGTTGCCCGGCTGGGCCGCTCCAGCCGCCTTGGGGAACGATCCAGAGGGGTGATCGATGCCGGGGCTGCCTCCTGCGCCCTGTTGCTGGGGGTGATGGCCGACGGGATCACCGGCCTGCTTCAAAATGACGAACATGAATAGCCAATCCTGAATGATATGAAACAAGGTGTGATCATCGGTTTCCTGGGCAGCACCCGGGACCGTTTTTCCG
Source organism: uncultured Bacteroides sp. (assembly GCA_964575865.1). Lineage (GTDB taxonomy): Bacteria > Bacteroidota > Bacteroidia > Bacteroidales. Next base: position 15,077 of record CAZNSZ010000091.1, read on the forward strand.
AATACCAGGAACCGGTCTCGGTCCGCGAAAAACTGGAGATCGTCAGCCAGATCAACGGATTCGACGGGGTGGAGATCGTCTATCCCTACGAGACCGGGGACCCGGCTGAAACAAAGGGGTGGATGGACGAGCTCGGGCTTCGGTTCGCGGCGGTGAACGTGAACATCAAGAAAGAGCCCGAATGGGTACCCGGAGCCCTCTCCAGGCCGGTAAAGGAGATCAGGGACCGTGCCGTGGAGATGATCAAAAGGGGAAAGGACTATGCCCAGGCGGTGGGTGCCCCCCATGTGACCTGCTGCCCCCTCAGCGACGGATACGATGTCCTGTTCCAGATCGACTACAGCACGGCATGGAAACATATGATCGAAACCATCGGCGAGGCTGCTTCCTATAAACCTGAGATCCCGCTGTTCATCGAACCCAAGTATTCCGAGACCCGGGTACACTGCCAGCTGGACACCACCGCGAAGGCACTCCTCCTGCTGAAGGAGGTGGGGATCCCGGATACGGGGATCACACTTGATATGGGGCATTCCCTTCAGAGCCAGGAGAATCCGGCCCAGTCACTGGTCACCATCTATGAATCGGGATTCGATGCCTACATCCATACCAACGACAACGATACACGGGCCGACTGGGACCTGGTGGGTGCCAGCCGCCACTTCCTGCACTATGTGGAACTCATGTTCTGGGCCAGGGAATACGGATACAGCAAGTACTTCACCACGGATGCCTCACCGCGGATCTTCGGCATGGTCGATTTTTTCGAGCGCCACAGCGAAATCTCCCGCGGCGTCTACGACCTGGCCGGAAAACTGGACAGGAAAAAGTTCCGGCGGCTCATGGCCCAGGAGAACTATATCGAGCTGATGCGGCTGGTGAATAAGGAAATCTACAGGATCTGA
>CAZNSZ010000092.1:0-4047 GCA_964575865.1 uncultured Bacteroides sp.
GTGATTCAGCTGGGGCTCGAACCCAGGACCCCATCCTTAAAAGGGATGTGCTCTACCAGCTGAGCTACTGAATCATCCGTTCAAAGTGCTTAAAAGCGGTGCAAAGATAGGAACAATATTTTTTTATCCAAACTGTTTTTGCTGCTTCTCTCCAACCTTTTCTAACCGGTCCAGAATCTTTGTCCGGCCTGGTTCACAGTGCCTTCTAATTAGAAAACCCTGATCAATTTAAAAAGTTCAGGATTTTTTGTAATGATTTCCGTCCGGGACCGTCTTGGGATTGAAAGCGATAAGTTGTACACTTTAAAACCAAACACCATGAAACGTATCGTAACCATTTTGCTGGCTGCTCTTTTTCCTGCATTCCTCGCCGCACAGAACAGTGCGGTGGATAAGCTCTTCAACAAATATAAAGGAAAGGAAGGCATTACCACCGTGATGGTCAGTCCGGAACTGTTCCAGATGATCAAGGCGATGGAAGTGGAGGAGATCGAAGAACACGACCTTCCCCTGGACAAAATATCCAGTGTGAAGATCCTCACCATCGAAGATGACCGGGGATATGAAGGTGTCAATTTCTATGAAGAGATCAAGGGTGATCTGGATCTGAATGATTTCGCCGAGGTGATGACCGTTGATGACGGCGGCGAGACCGTCCGCATGTGGATGAAGGTCAGTGATCAGACATTGAGCGAGTTTCTTCTGATTGTCGGGGGTGACGACAATGTCCTGATCCACATTACCGGGAGCTTCAATATGAAAGATCTGGAGGGACTGGCCGGTTCATTTGACCATGATCTTGACCTTGATTTCTAGAATAGATAACTTGCAGGTTCTTTCAAACGATTGAGTTCAGATGAGGTCCTCAGAATTCAAACTGTTGGTCATGCCATACAGTTCCCGGCTGTACCGGATGGCGTTCCGCCTGATGGGAAACCGGGAGGAAGCTGAGGATGTGGTTCAGGAAGTATACGCCCGGTTGTGGTCCATGCGCAGTGAACTTCCCGGCTACAAGAGCATCGAGGCACTGGCCATCAGGATCACCCGGAACCTCTGCCTGGATCAGCTGAGAAGAAGAAAGGTGAATTATGATGCGCTGAAGGCTGAAAAACACCGGATCGTGGATCACCCGGACACACCGGCTGAGGACCTGGAAAAGAAAGAGGAACAGAAAATCATCCATTCCCTGATCGCTGCGCTGCCTGAGCCGCAACGGTCGCTGGTTCACCTGAGGCACCTGGAGGGGAAGGAATACGAAGAGATCTCTGAAATGGTGAACATGAATGTCAACGCCATCCGGGTGAGCATCTCCAGGGCCCGGAAAATGATGCGTGAAATGCTTGAAAAACAATATTCGTCATGGAAAGCCTGAAGGATATACGGTTGGTGCTGGAGAAGTTTTACAGGGGGGAAACCACCCTGGAGGAGGAAAACCGGCTCCGGCACTATTTCGAATCCAATGCCGTCCCGGAAGAACTGATACCGGACAAGGACCTGTTCGAATCATTCGGCGGGGAGAACGGATCAGTGGAGGTTCCTCCGGATCTGGACGGTAAGATCCTCGCTTCCATCGACCGGCTGGAAAAAAGAGAGGTCCGGACCAGAAGGATCTCGGTCTTCTCACTGTCGGGGCTTGCCGCCGGATTGCTGGTACTGATTGCTGTCTACCTCTTTTTTCTCAGGGATGACAGCCCGCCCATGCTGGCTTCCCACCAGATGGCCGATACGTATGAAGACCCCATGGTAGCGTATGAAGAGGTCAAGAAAACACTGGCATATGTGTCCAACAAGCTGAACACCGGGACCAGCGAACTTGAGCAGGTCAGGCAGGTCAGTAAGATGACCACCGAACCGCTGCAAAACCTGTCCAAGATCAATAAGGGAAGCAAAGAACTGAGCCTGCTCGGACAGTTGAGGCGGGTGAGTGAGTTGGAAAATTAGTTAGGGGTTAGAAGTTAGGGGTTAGGAAATGAATAAAAAAATAATAGAGATGAAACGGATTATTTTTGGCGGTTTGCTGTTGACATTTGCCCTGACGGGGTTCGGGCAGCAATCTGCAGTTGACAAAGTGTTCGACAAGTACAGCGGCAAGGAAGGGTATACCACCGTTTATATTTCGAGTTTCATGTTCAACCTGCTGAACAAACTGGAGGTGGACGATCCGGAATACAACGAGTTCAAGAAAGCCACCTCCGGGATCAGTTCCATCCGGATCTTGACCCAGGACGGGAGCAATTCCGCTCCGTTCGGAAAAGAGTTGCTGGCGATGCTGCCCAGGTCCGAATACCAGGAGATGATGGTGGTCAAAGAGGAGAACGAAGAGGTGCTCTTCCTGGCACGCGAGGAGGGAGGTAAAATTACCGAATTTTTACTGATCGTCAGTGGAGGAGGGGAGGACGCCCTGATAGCCATCACGGGCGACATTGACATTGAAAGCCTTGCCGGTATCGCCGAGGGACTTGATATGCCTGCCCTGGAGAACCTGGAGGGACTGGATCAGATGCCGTGATCGGATGCCCTGATCGGATAGGGATCAATAGTATAGCATCTTTTCCACCTTGTTGTTCTTGAGCCAGTTACGGAGGATCTGCCGTACATCCCTGTTGTCCAGGGCCGGGTAGATGGAATCGAGCATCTGATCGATACCCAGATAGGCCTCATTGACCGAAATATACCCGTAACCCATATACATTCCCTTTTCGATCCGGATCAGGCTCCTCTCTTCCGGATCCCTTCCCTGGTCGATGATCAGCACATTCCCCCTGTCCAGTTGAAGACTATCAAGCAGCGCCCCTGCCCGTTTGTTGTATTCCCTGACCGGTTCCGCCTGCACACAGGCTCCGTTACATTGCCGGATGGTATGGTGAAAGCAGGCCCCGTCGGTCTGGTAAAGGCCGCTTAATTTCTGACAGAGCCAGTTTTTTTCCACCATCCTGGTGAGCGATTCCCTCGCCTCTTTCTTGTTGTTGTAACAGGTTACGGGATCGTCCGGGGTTTCTGAGATTTTTTTCAGGCTGAAGGTGGTATAGCCATATTCATCCTTCCCGGCATACAATCCCCAGTAAAAAAGGGTCCGCTTCTGCGCCCTGTTGTAGAGTGGCTTCTGTTCCTTGATCTCCCGCGACTCCTTCAGCAAGGCGATCAGTTCACTTCCGGTCAGTTCATAGGAAATGGAATGGATCCGCTCCTTCATTTCCAGCGCGCGCTTGCTCCCTGCATTGGCAAGGTGTGCCAGCACCCTGTGGCGGATGTTCTTGCTTTTTCCGATGTATAGCAAATGCTTGTTGTCGTCGTAAAAGTAATAGGTGCCACACGCTTCCGGGAGACCTTCGATGTCGTTGACCGTAATGTTCTCGTTCAGGTTTTTATAGCGGCCCGCAGGTTCACTGAGATCCATTTGTCCGTGCCCGTTCTGCCGCGCACGGATCAACTCGAACAGTTTTACCGTGGCCAGTGCATCCCCGGCTGCCCTGTGCCGGTCCCTGATCTCTATTCCCAGCTCGTTGCACAGCTTGCCCAGGCTGTAGGAGCGGTATCCCGGAAACACCTTTCTGCTCAGCCTGACCGTACATAGGGTCCGCCGGTCATAATTGAATCCGAGCTGCCTGAATTCACTTTTAATGAAGGAATAGTCGAACGATGCGTTGTGGGCAACGATGGTGTGGTTCTCCGTCCGTTCAACCAGCTCCCTTGCAATTTCGTAGAACCGGGGGGCATCCGCCACCATCTCATTGGTGATCCCTGTGAGCCCGGTAATGAAATAGGGGATGGATTTTTCCGGATTGACCAGGGTGGTCCATTCATCCACCACCTTTTCCCCGTCATGGAAAAAGATGGCTATTTCTGTTATTTTCTCGGTCTTGGGACTTCCGCCTGTGGTCTCAATATCCAGAATGGCAAACATCACTCACTCTCCTGATCCTTCCCCTCTTCTTTTACCTGCTTCCGGGCGGTGGTTTTGCCCGTTACAGCTTTTTTTCCGGTGGGCTTTTTTGCTGCCGGCTTCTTTTTCGGAGTTGTTTCAGGCTCCTTTTCCGGTTTCACCTC
>CAZNSZ010000092.1:4147-15629 GCA_964575865.1 uncultured Bacteroides sp.
TCCGGTTTCACCTCGGGTACTTTCTCCGGTTTCACTTCAGGTACTTTCTCCGGTTTCACCTCGGGTTCCTGAACGGGTTCCATTTCCGGAGGAGACTGCGGGGTAACCTCGGGTTTCTCCGGCGGGGTGATTTCAGGTGTCGCGGCCTGTTGCTCCTCGGCCGGGGCGGTCTCCTTCGGTTTTACGGGGGCCGGTTTTTTCTTTTTCGGGGCGGAGCCGGTTGAACGGGTGGAGGATACCATGCTGAATGCACGTTTCTTCTTCCGGGGCCTGAGTACGCCGTAGCTTCCGCTGAAAAGCTTGCCCCTTCGCGTTTTCATATCACCTTTTCCCATAAGAACGATGGTTAATGTTCAAAAGGTGAAGATAAAAAAAAATGAGCGGCCCGGCAACCCCTTATTCCTTCGGGATAAAGTCAATAGAGACCGAATTGACGCAATGGCGGGTGTTTTTTGCGGTGAACCCTTCTCCCAGGAAAACATGCCCCAGGTGACCGCCGCAGTTGGTACAGATGATTTCGGTCCTCATTCCGTCGGCATCCGGGACCCGCTTAACCGCTCCTTCGATTTCGTCATCGAAGCTGGGCCATCCGCAATGGCTGTCGAATTTGTCGTCTGACCTGTAAAGGGGCGCATTGCACTGTTTGCATACATAGACCCCTTTCTCCTTGTGGTCCACAAACTTTCCCGTCCAGGGCCTTTCCGTACCCTTATTCAGGATCACGAATTCTTCAAAAGGGGTGAGCGCATTGTATTCCTCGGGATTCATAATGGTCTTCTTTATCGGTTTTTTCACCGGTTCTTGGCTCTGTCCCGCCATTGAAAGGCTGACAGCGAGCATTAAAATGATCGGTAACGCTTTCATTGTCTTTTTTCTAATTGGTCAGGGCAGTTGGGGCGGCAGGAGTGGCTGCAGGTATAACAACCAGAGGGGCCGGAGGGTTCATTCCCACACCCCGGCGATCTCCCCTCCGCAATGGATGCATTTGCCCTGGCGAATGGCCACCTCCAGGATCTGATATCCCGAACGGTCCACCAGCAGCTCCCTGCAATGGGGACAACGGGTGTCCGTGGCGGTACTCCCGGGTACATTGCCGATATAGACAAAATCCACTCCCTCCGCCCTGGCGATCTCCTCGGCCTTCTGCAGCGTGGCCACAGGGGTGGCGGGGAGACGCTGCAACTTGTACTGCGGATGGAACCTGCTGAAATGCAGGGGGGTATCCTTGAATCCGTTGGCGACCAGCCAGCCGCACATCCTGCGGATCATGTCCAGGTCATCGGTCCATGAGGGAACCACCAGGTTGGTGATTTCCAGCCATACCCCTTCATCCTTCAAGGTTTTCAGGGTATCCAGCACCGGTTGCAGCTTTCCCGCATTGAGCTTCAGGTATATGTCCTCATCCAATGATTTGAGATCGATGTTGGCCGCATCGATGGCCCCGCACAGGTTCACCAGGGGTTCCGTTTTGATGAATCCGTTGGAAACCAGTACATTCCTGAGCCCTGCGCCACGTGCAAGATGTGCGGTATCGAACATGTACTCGTAAAAGGTAATGGGTTCCGAATAGGTGTATGCGATGCTCCGGCATTCATACCGGAGGGCCTGCTGGACCACCTTTTCGGGCATGAGGTCATAATTCTCCGTCTCCTCGGGAGACGATTGAGAGATGGTATAATTCTGGCAATTGAGGCAGGCCAGGTTGCATCCCGCCGTGGCCAGTGAAAATGCATCGGATCCCGGAAGGAAATGGTTGAGCGGTTTTTTCTCGATGGGATCAATGTGAATGGCACATGGATTCCCGTAGGCGATGGTATACAGCTTTCCGCCGTAGACCCTCCGGTTCCTGCAGTCACTCAGTTCACCCTCTTTCAGGGTGCACTCGTTGGGACAGATCTGGCAGCGGATCCCTTTGGGGGTCTCCGTCTGGTACATGGCCAGCTTGCTCCATTTCCACGGTTTGCCCGGAGCTGCGGCCCATGCCGCCCCGGGAAGCAAGCATGTTCCTGTGACGGCGCTGAACCCGGTTTTCAGAAATGTCCGCTTATCCATCTCAACCTCCTCATTCACCTCCACCGGGTCAGGATGTAAAGCCCGGTGACCGCATTGATTCCACAGAACAATATAAAGGTATTTGAAACGCCAATCAAGGGGATCAGGAATATCCCGGGGATGAATGTCCCGAGGGCCGCCCCGGCCAGGTCGGCGCTGTAGTAGAACCCTGCCTCGGAAAAGCTGGATTCGCCTGAAAGCCTCAGCGCCATCCCGTATACCGACCCGACGATCAGCCCCGGGATAAAATTGAAACAACCGATCACCACCTGTCCCACACCCGGGTGACCGGCCAGGGGGAGCCATTTTAGCAACACCACCAGGACGGCCGCCACCAGGGACATCATCCACAGCAGACCGGTGAGGTGGCTGACGGAAGGCCCCCTCCAGATCCGGTGCCCGTATTTGCTTCCGGCCACGATCCCCCCCATGAATATGGTGATCATCAAGGGTGTCACCAGGTAGGCATATCCGAAATAGGATTGCATCACAAGGATGAGGACCATCTGGATCCCGGCCCCTGTGAATCCCGCCACGTACATGCCGGTCCTGGGAGGATTGTACAGGAGAAGCAGGCTCAGGAATACCAGGGCGCTCAGGATACCGGTGATCATCAGCACCTCTTCGCCCATTCGTGACTGAACGCTGTTGAGCGCTGCAAAAAACAGCCTGGGCCACAGGTCGCGGTTGACCGCACCCGGCACATCCCTGATGCGCTCCATCATCTGGTCGCTGTCGAACTGAAGGTGCATGGCATCCAGGTAATCCCCGTTCACATAGGAGGTATGAATCCCCCGCTCCCTGACCAGGGCAGGGATTTCCAGTGTCAGCGGATGGTCCGAGGCCAGAAAATAGGTGGCGTAGCCCGGAACGATCAGTACATGGCCGAATACCTCCTTCAGGGTCTGATAGTTGATGTTGATGAGTGCTCCCCCCGGGTCGTCCAGGTAATTTCCCCCCGCCGTGAGCCGGGTGGCGAATATGCCTCCCTTGTTCAGGTGTGCCTTCACCTGCCTGTAAAACTCCACCGTGTAATACCTGTTCCAGCCCAGGGTGACCGGGTCCCCGGCTGAAACAATGATCACATCGTACCGTTGCTCCTTCTCCCGGGTGATCCATTTTCTGCCGTCCACCGGCCGGAAACGCATGGGATCGCCCGGTACTTCCGGGAGGAACTGTTTTCCCCTGAGGTAAAGGTCGGGGACCGCTTCGCAGCAGTCAAATACCTCCGGATCGTATTTGAGCACTTCCCCGGAATTGCCCGAGAGAATACCCCCGATCAGCAGGAAGGAACCCGGATCGGGATGCTGCAGGGCCGGATAGTGTACAGTCTCTTCGGCCATTGCTGTCCCGGAGGAGGAGAGGACCGGGTTGCGGTCCAGGTAGCCGGTCACCTGACCGTCCCTCGAAGTGAAAGTCAGGCTGCCGTAAGGGGTGTCCCCTGAATAGAGGATCGACTCATCCCTGAAGTGAAGCTTTTCCAGTGCCAGACGGGTTCCGGGAAGCATGCCGGCGGCAAGGAGCAGTATGGAAAAACCGGACAATCCCAGCCGCAACGCCGGTTTATCCGGGAAACGGAAAAAGAACCACAGGACCACGAGGGTCACCATGGGAAGCAGGACCAGCACCTGCAGGTTATCCAGCAGGTAAACCAGCACCCCGCTGAAAAGGATACCCCCGGCAAGTGATCCGAGCGAATCGAGCATGTAAAACGAGGAGCGCGGTTTGTTCCAGGTCACGGAACGGGCCAGGTAACCGAACAGGAATCCCGATAACAGTCCGAAAAGTGCAATAAGCAGGGCTATGTAAGCAATTGAAGCGGTCATTCCGGGCTCAAATCCGGGAAGGAAAAGGGTCCGGTCCACCACGATCAGCAGGAGGTGAATGAGAAGGGGGAGGAGGGAAAGCAGCCAGACCATCCACAGCAGCCGTTCCGGTTTGATCCGTTCACGGTATCCGGCACCCGCCCACGCACCGAAAGAGGTCAGCACCATCCAGACCGCCAGGAATATGCCTATGATCAGTTCATTACCGTGGAGGGTGCGGATAAACTCTCTCAGCAGCAGCAGCTGGGCCAGGATGCTGACAAACCCGAGCAGCAGGAAGAGCACCCTGGTTTTTCCGGGCAGAAACTCCAGGTGGGGTTTCACAGGCTTCTGCCCCGGGGACCTCTCCTTTTTCGTACCGATTTTCCTGAAATAGCCCAGGTGCCATGAGAGGTGAAAGATCCCCGTCATGGCAAAACCGAGGCCCAGGTCCACATGCCATTGCAGGGCCCTTTCGGCCCAGGTCAGCTCCAGTTTGTAATTGACCTGCACTGCCAGCAGGATCCCCAGCACCGCAGTTGAACCGAAAAAGAGCAGCAGGAGCAGGTTCCAGAACCTGCGGTGACCCGAAACGGGGATCACACGGATCCTGGATGCAAAATAGGTGACCATGTAGGCTGCCAGCAGCAGCAACCCGATGGAATAGAGGTGGTATGGTCCCTGGGTCATTCTTTCTTATCCTCCCCGAATACGATGGCTTCATAGGTGTACAGGTCGGCGCTTTTCCAGCCCTCCCAGTCCCAGCCCGCCTTTTCCCTGGAACAATGTCCCAGCAATTCCTCCTTGTTCCATCCCGTCGAACGGGCCACCTGGGGCAGGTAGGTGCCAGAACTGCCGTCCCTGGTCATATAGATCCCGTGCCTGCCCAGCTGGAATTCATCAATGGACCGGATCCGCTTCAGGGGGGAGAGCACCGATACCTCGATGCTCAGGTAGGGCAATTCGGGGGATTCTACCGGGACAAAACGGGGATCCTTCGAAGCAGCTGCAACTGTCATTTTCCGTACCACCTCGTACAGCGGCAATGCCGTGCTGAATTCACCGATGCATCCCCTGAGGCGCCCTCCGGCATAAAGGCTTACGAATGCGCCTGCTGGCTGCCTGAGGGCAGGGGGAAGGTCGCTTGCTGATACGGGGGGCGCGGTACCGTCGCGTACGAACGCTTCCAGGGTTTCCCGGGACAGGGCCAGAAGCGCTTCTTTTTCCTCAGTGCCGAGACTGAACGGGACCGCTGCCGCATCCGGCGAATGTCCCGCAATGGCCCAGTAACCTACCACCCGGTCTTTTTCGCCTCCCGGTGAGTCCCCCGAGTTCCTGTACAGAACGGGGGTGATTTCCATCCCGGCGGAGGCGGACATATAAAGTACGGTCAGAATAGAACTCCAGGCACAGGCCGGGGTGACCAGGTTGGGGACTGCCTCCCGGCTGTTTTTTCTCAGGGTATTGTAAAACAGCTGCGGATCGCCGGTCGCTATGGCATCCGCTGTGATCCGGTCCGTGCGCACGGCATCCTGGTAGGAGGGATAGTGTGAAAAATCGGAGCTGACGATGAACAGGTTCTCCGGCGTGAACCAGGGATGGAGGGCGGTGGCCAGGTCACGGGCCGAGGACACCGAAGCGTTCCCCATTACGATGGGGACCAGGGGCGGGAGCTCTTCGAAATAATGCTGCAGGAACGGGATCTGGACCTCGATGCTGTGTTCGCGATCATGGGCTTCGGGAAGATAACGAATCCCCCTGTTCCGTGCGATCAGCTCATTGGCCAGATCCACATTCACTTCGGCTTCCCCCAGTGGCGTGATGTAATTGCCTGCCGCATAGACCGAAGCACCCTCGAATTGCTCCCTGTGCGATGATGCCAGGATGAAGATGTTGCGGTACCGGGCATCCCTGGGGATGCACCGGTATCCTTGGGCTGCCACGGGACCCGAGTAGGTATAGCCGGCATGGGGGACGATCAGGAAACGGATGTCACCGTTCAGGTCCGTTTGCCCCGCCTGTTCGAAAAGCCTTGTCAGTTCAGACTCCAGCGCGCCGGGATCGGCAGGATAAAAGGAGCCCGCCACAGCGGGTTTTCGGTTGATCTGTTCCTGGGATGATGCCGGCCGGGGAGCCAGCACTCCGGTAAGGACCAGGGACAGCCAGATGATCCGGATGGGTTTCATGCACATTCTGCCGTGTATGACCAGATAAAATTAGGGAAAAGAACTGGAATTCCCCAGCGGGAAGAGCCTCACCCGTATTTGAAGAAATCCTGATACTCCCTGAAGAATCCCTCCAGTTTCAGCATCCTGTCCAGCATGAAGCGATGTGCTTTCGCCCAGGTGTCTCGGTTGTATATATCCACCCCGCCGGTTTCCGTGTAAATCCGGCTGACCGATTTGCCGTTCTCCCTGATATATTCAAGCTCCCAGCGAAGGGGCTCTTCCATGGCTTTTTCCAGGACCTGGCGAACCGACTCCAGTTTCTCATACAGCTCGATTCTCTTATCCATATTTCTGGTCTCCAGATCAATCCCGACCTGGGCGACCTCCCTGTCCACATGGAACCTGAGGTTGAGGGCCCGTATCCCGGTATGTTCCAGCATCCATCTGCCGGGCAGACCCAGCGAGGTCCGCTTCCTGGCGGACATCTTTCTGAAACGGTCCCAGAATTCCTGCCTGATGGCCTTTGATTCCTCTTTCGAATACATGGAGAACGGTTTGCTACGCCTTCTGAAAAATAGCACGTTTTCGCTTTGAAACCATAAGAATGCGTAATTTAAGCCGCCAATTGATGAATCGATCCAGATGGACCATGATTTCGATTATGTGATCGTCGGCTCCGGTTTCGGGGGTTCTGTGGCCGCATACCGGCTTTCAGAAAAAGGATACCGGGTGCTGGTGCTGGAGAAGGGCCGCCGCTGGAAACCGGAGGATTTCCCGGCCACCAACTGGAACCTGAGAAAATGGCTGTGGTTGCCCGGCATGGGATTCCGTGGCTTCTTCAAGATGACTTTCATGCGCCATGTGGGGATCCTCAGCGGTGTGGGCGTGGGCGGGGGATCACTGGTCTACGGCAACACCCTGCCCCGGCCTGCAGATCCGTTTTTTGTATCAGGGAACTGGAAGGGAGTTGCGGACTGGAAACGTGAACTGGAACCACACTACGGGGTGGCGGAACAGATGCTGGGTGCAACGCCCAATCCCAAGCTTTGCGACGCAGACCTGGTTTTGCAGGGTGTGGCAACGGCCTGCGGGATGTCCGACCGTTTCGAACCTACCAGGGTGGCCGTCTTCTTCGGGGAACCTGAAGAAGAGGTCCCCGATCCCTATTTCGGAGGCCGGGGACCGCACCGCAGGGGGTGCACCTTCTGCGGCGGATGCATGACCGGCTGCCGCTTTGATGCAAAAAATACGCTGGACAAAAACTATCTCTTCCTGGCAGAGAAAAATGGCGCGAAGGTATGGGAACGGCGAAAAGCATTGCGGGTGGAGGATCTTCACGGCGCCAAGGGAGAGGAGGGATACAGGGTGACTTTCACCGGTTCGGCAGGTGCTGCAGGGCGCAGGAAGCAGGTCACTGCCGGTGGGGTGATCCTGGCAGGCGGCGTGCTGGGCACCGTCCGCCTGATGCTGGATATGAAGCGGGGTCCGCTGGGTGCATTGAGCGACCTGGTGGGGGATTACATCCGGACCAATAACGAAAGCCTGGTACTGGTGCATTCCACCCGGAACGGGAAAGATTTTTCGAAGGGGGTGGCCATCGGTTCACTCTTCCCGGCTGACGGGGAGACCCACGTGGAGCCGGTCAGGTACGGCAGCGGATCGGGATTCTGGAAGACCATGGGGGTACCCATGATCGGCAGGGGTGGTTTCGGCAGGAGGTTGTTCGCAATCACCGGCCGGCTTCTCAAAAACCCCCTGCCCTGGTTGCGGATCTATCTGAGCCGCGATTTTGCCAGGGAGTCTTTTATCCTGCTGATTATGCAGCACCTGGACAGTACCCTCCGCTTTACCCGGGGCAGGCGGCGCATGCGTTCCAGGCTTTCTTCGGGGAAGGCACCGACCGCCTTTATGGATGTGACACAGCAACTGGCCAGGGCGGCCGCCGGGGAGGTGAACGGCACCCCGTTTGTGATGGTGACAGAGGCGCTGACAGCTATCCCCACCACTGCCCACATCCTCGGGGGGTGCGTGATCGGGCCCGACAGGGAGCGGGGAGTGATCGACGCTCAGCAGCAGGTTTACGGTTACCGGAACCTCTATGTCTGCGACGGAAGCGCCATTTCTTCAAATCCGGGCGTCAATCCGGCCCTTACCATCACTGCCATGACAGAAAGGGTTATGAGCAAAATACCGCGTAAAAAATAGTTTTGTATATTTCCCGAATCAAATGATCCGGTGATGATCAATGAACGCAAACACCAGGCCTGGAATTTCTGGTCCGCATTTGCCTTTTTCGGACTGGTTGCACTCATGGGCTTCCTTCTTGAGAGAAAGGATGTGGACATCCGGGAGATCACACTGAAAGAGGCGGTGGTGATCATCCTGGCTTCCTACAGGATGACCCGTATTCTGGTATTCGAGAAAATTTTCAAGTACCTGCGGGATGTGCTGAAAAGAAGGGAGGATTATTACCTGATCGGGACACTCAGTTCAATTATCACCTGCCCATGGTGCCTGGGGGTCTGGGTCACCCTTTTCATCATTGTCTTCTACTACCTGGTTCCCTACGGGGATCTGCTTGTTTATGTCCTGGCCCTTGCCGGGATCGCGTCGCTGGTGATCCTGTTTTCAAACCTGCTGCATATGTGGACGGAAGGAAAGCAGCGCATTCACCAGAAAAGCAAGCATTCCAACTATAACTGAGGTTCCTTTTTCGGCCTGACCACCAGTTCGGTGCCGCATTCGGGACAGGTATAGATCTCACATCCCGTGCAGGCGAAGCAGTTGCTGCAGAGACGATAGGAGAGGTCCCGCTCAAGGCTCGTCCCGCAATTGTGGCAGAGGATATACCTGATCAGTTTGTTCACCACTGTGGACGTCGGAAAAATTGTACTAACTTGGGCAAGTTAGAAACATTTCTTCAAATCCCGCTTTCCTTCGCTGAGAGCCGGTAAAACGCCTGAAAGAAATGATCAATAACTATCTCAGGATTGCTTTTCGCAATGCCTGGAGAAACAGGGGATATACACTGATCAATATGCTGGGACTGGCCATCGGGCTTGCCAGCTCCATTATGATCCTTCTGTTCGTACTGGATGAATGGAGCTTCGACCGGCACAACGAAAAGTTCCACGACATTTACAGGATCTGTATCCGGGGAAAGATACAGGGAAACGAGCTGGAAGCGGCCCTTTCCAATGCCCCCATGGGGGCCACCCTGAAAAACGAATTCCCCGAGGTCAGGGAGTTCACCCGGCTGTTCACCTTTGACGGGGATCCCATCGTGCGGTACGGTGAACGGGTGTTTGTCGAGGAGGATTTCCTCTACGCCGATTCCACATTTTTCAATGTTTTCACCGCACCTGCCCTGTACGGCGAACCGGCAAGGATGCTGAACCGTCCCCATACCGTGGTGCTGACCGAGGAGACCGCCAGGAAGTATTTCGGCAGCACCGATCCGGTGGGGGAGCTGCTGGAGGTGGGTAGCGAAGGGCAGCAGTACGAGGTAACGGGAGTGGTCAGGGGCTTTCCTCCCAACTCCCATTTCCGTTTCGATATGCTGGCTTCCATGGCCTCCATCTACATCGGGGAGTGGGACCAGTGGCTGGGCAATAACAATTACACCTATATTGTGCTGGACGAAGGGAGGTCGCCTTCTGAGGTGGAGGCCAAATTCCCGGCACTGCTTGAAAAATACATGGGGCCCCAGCTGGAGGAACTGCTGCACATGAGCATGGAGGAGTTTTTCGAAGCGGGCAACAGCTATGGTTACTTCCTTCAGCCGCTGAAGATGATCCATCTCGAATCAGACCTCCAGTTCGAGATCAATCCCGGGGGAAGCAGAACTTCGGTGGTCATTTTTTCGGTCATTGCCATCTTCCTGATCCTTATTGCCTCCATCAATTTCATGAACCTGGCCACTGCCAGCGCCTCCAGGCGGGCCACCGAGGTGGGGATAAGGAAGCTGGCCGGAGCGGTCAGGGGAAAACTGGTCCGCCAGTTTCTGTCAGAGTCCTTTCTGATCACCCTGCTGGCCCTGGGAATTGCGGTGGTACTGGTGGAGCTGTTTCTACCAAGTTTCAACCAGCTTGCCGAGAAGAGCCTGGCCCTGTCGGACATCCGGCCCGCCCAACTGGTGGCGGGACTTCTGTTTCTTCTGGTTCTTGTGGGATTTGCTTCCGGCAGTTATCCTGCGTTCTTCCTCTCTTCGTTCAAACCTGTTGACGTGCTCAAAACCGGGGCAATGAGGGGGGTCAGGGGCTCATTTCTCAGAAGCATTCTGGTCACTTTCCAGTTCGTGATCACCATCGTCCTTTTCATCTGCACTTTGATCATCTCCCGGCAGATGAAGTATATCCACGAGAAGGACCTGGGATTCAACAAACACAACCTGGTAGTCATTGACAGGGGTTACGTCCTGGACGAATCCACAGAGGCGTTCCGGCAGGAGCTGCTTAAAAATCCGGCCATCCTTCAGGTCAGCGCTTCCAGTGCAGTCCCGGGCGGTCTGATCGGGGACAATGCCTACCTGCCGGAGGGCGCGGATTACGGGGAGACCCATGCCATCAACAACATCTTCGCCGACTGGACCTTCAACCAGACCTATGAGCTGGAAATGGTGGAGGGGCGCTGGTTCCGGCCTGACAATCCCACCGATTCCTCCGCCCTGATCCTGAATGAGGCAGCCGTGAAGGCGCTGGGATTTACCGATCCGCTGAACAGCCGCCTGTTCGTGACTTTCGGAGAGGAAGAGGACCGCGAGGCATTGCCGGTGATCGGGGTGGTCAGGGATTTCCATTTCCAGTCGCTGCACCAGGAGATCCGTCCCCTGATCATGCGGTTCCTGGGAGGAAACGCCTACCAGGTCACGGTGAGGATCGACGGGAACCGGATCCCGGAAACCCTGCAATACATTGAAGAAACATGGAACGGCTTCGTGGAACAGCAGCCTGTGCAGATGACCTTTCTGGAAGATGACCTGGCGCGCCAGTACAGCAACGAGGAAAAAACGGCCACCCTCTTTTTCATCTTCTCGGTGCTGGCCATACTGATCGCCGCCCTGGGGTTGCTGGGGCTCGCCTCTTTTTCTGCTGCACAGAGGACCAAAGAGGTGGGGATCCGCAAAGCGATGGGCGCTTCACTTGGAAGCGTGCTGGTTACCCTCTCCAGGGAATTCGTCTGGCTGATCCTGGTCGCTACCCTGCTGGCATGGCCGCTGGCCTATTTCTTTATGAACAACTGGCTGAGGGACTATCCGGAGCGGGTGCCGCTCGATCCGGCGATATTCATTTTCAGCACGCTGCTTGCCTTTGTCATCGCCTCTGTCACCGTTCTGCTGAGGGTCTACCAGGCAGCCTCCATGAACCCCGTGCATTCCCTCCGGTACGAATAAACCCCGATTCCCATGTTCAGGAACTACCTGCTGGTCACCTTTCGCAACCTCTACAAAAACCGGGT
>CAZNSZ010000093.1:0-15243 GCA_964575865.1 uncultured Bacteroides sp.
CGATCCCACCGAAACGCAGAACCTGGCAGCATCCAATCCGGAAGAGGTCTCGAGGTTGTCGGAGATGTACACACGCTGGAAAGCAGCCGTCTCCGGCACTCCGGTACGCTAGTACACCATGCATCCGTTGATACCGGAACCGGAATTCATTGCAGATTCAGTATGAATTTCGGCCGGTTTGAGATATATTTAAAACCAGTGAATCCCTAAACATTCAAATAATGCGCCTGTCTACCATTGTACCATTCATGATGCTGATCCCGTTGTTTTTCACCGGATGCGGTCCCGTTGCGGATCAGCCTTCCCCTCCCAACATCATTTTCATCATGTCTGATGACCATGCCTACCAGGCCATCAGCGCTTACAGTGACCACCTGATCACTACGCCCAACATTGACCGCATTGCAGATCAGGGAATGCTTTTCACCAACGCCTGCGTGACCAACTCCATCTGCGCGCCCTCAAGGGCAGTGATCCTTACAGGCAAGCACAGCCACATCAACGGGAAGATCGACAACCGCTTCCCCTTCGATACGGCGCAGGTTACCTTTCCGCAACTGTTCCAGGCGGCCGGCTACCAGACTGCCATGTTCGGGAAGCTTCATTTCGGGAACAATCCGAAAGGCATCGATGAGTTCAAGATCCTTCCCGGTCAGGGACATTATTATAATCCTGACTTCATAACCAATGAGGGGGACATCCGCGTGGAGGGTTATACCACCGACATCATCACCGACATGACCCTGGACTGGATGAAGAACCGCAGGGACCGGGATCAACCCTTTCTCCTCTTTTACCTGCACAAGGCCCCCCACCGGGAATGGCTGCCGGCAGAGCGACATTTCAGGGAATTTATTCACAAGACGTTTCCGGAGCCGCCCACCCTGTTCGATGATTATGCCGGAAGGGGAACAGCTGCCCGGGAGGCTGAGATGAACATCCTCACCCACCAGAACTGGGCAGGGGATTCCAAGCTGGACCCTGAGGTGATGGATGCCCTGGGTATTGAGCCCGCCTCCAACTGGGACATCCGCGCCTGGAACAACAACCTGGGCCGGATGACCGAAGCGCAGCGGCAGGCCTGGGAGGAGGTCTACGGTCCGATGAATGAAGAATTCAGGGCCAACTATCCCGGGATGAGCCAGGAGGATCTAATGAGGTGGCGCTACCAGCGTTACATGCAGGACTACCTTGCCTGCATTGCCGGCGTAGACGAAGGGGTGGGGGAACTCCTGGATTACCTTGAGGAGGAGGGACTGGATCAGAATACGGTTGTGGTATACACTTCCGACCAGGGATTTTATCTCGGGGAGCACGGCTGGTTCGACAAAAGGTTCATCTATGATGAATCGTTTAAAACCCCGTTGCTGGTAAAGTGGCCGGGCGTGGTGGATGCCGGATCCAGGAGTGACCAGATGGTCCAGAACCTCGATTTTGCGCAAACCTTCCTGGAGATCGCGGGAATAGAAGCCCCCGGAGACATGCAGGGAGAAAGCCTTGTACCCCTGCTGAAAGGTGAGGATGAACGGTGGCAGCGGGATGCGGTATATTACCATTATTATGAATATCCCGCCGTCCATATGGTCAAAAGACACTACGGGATCGTTACCCGGGAATACAAGCTGGCGCATTTTTATTATGACGTGGACGAGTGGGAGCTGTATGACCGGATCAGGGATCCGCTGGAGCTGAAGAATGAAGTCGACAACCCTGAATATGCGGAGGTGGTCGCCGATCTGAAGAAACGCCTCGAAGGATTGCGGGTAAAGTATAAGGATTCCAGGGAACTGGACCAGCATTTCATTGACCTCTACGAGGTAGAGTAAGAAACCGCAAACAGAAAAACAACGAATAATGAGACCGTCAAGTAACCTCCTAGCGCTCCTGTTCGCGGCGCTCTTAACCAGCCTTTCGGGATGCCGACAGGATTCGGGAAAAGAACTGGAACCCCGTGAAGAGGACCTCCCCAACATCGTGCTGATCGTGACGGACGACCATGGAACTGGGGACCTGGGCTGTTACGGGAACCCTGCCGTCCATACCCCGAACCTCGATCAGCTGGCTGGCGAAGGGATCCGCTTTACCCAGGCATATTGCACAACAGCCTCATGCAGTGCCAGCAGGTCGGTGATCCTCACCGGGCTCTATAACCATGCCAACGGGCAATACGGGCACCAGCACAATTACCATCACTTTTCCGCCTACGACCACGTCTGGTCCCTTCCGCTCTTTCTTGAAAAGCTTGCAGGGTACCGCACGGGAAGGATAGGGAAATACCATGTGGCCCCTGAGGAGGTATTCAAGTTCCAGGAGGTGATGGAGGCCAGCCAGCGGAATCCGGTGGCCATGGCGGACAGTTGCCGGTCTTTCATTGAAAGCAACCGGGATCATCCTTTTTTCCTCTATTTCTGCACCTCCGATCCGCACCGTTCGGGACCGCTGAATGATGAACCGCTTGCCCCTGACGTGTTTGGAAATACCGCGGGAGGACACCCCGGGGTAGATGAACGCTCGTTCACCCCCGGCAACGTCCGGGTACCGCCCTACCTGCCCGACTCGCCTTCCAGCAGGGAGGAGCTGGCCCAGTACTACCAGTCGGTGGCTCGCGTTGATTTCGGTCTCGGCAGGCTGTTCAGTCACTTGAAAGAGGCCGGGGTCTGGGACCGCACGCTGGTGATCTACATCTCGGACAACGGGATCGCTTTCCCCGGTGCCAAAACCACCCTTTACCAGCCCGGGATCCACCTGCCCTGCATCATCAAGAATCCGGACGGGCGCAACAGCGGATCCGTTGCAGAGGCCATGATCAACTGGGCCGACCTGACCCCGACCATCCTGGATATGGCCGGAATTCTGCCTGAAGCAGAAGGGTTGATGCGCGACAGGGTGGAGGATCCGGTGATGAACTGGAACAACACGGCCAACGAAGCCCTTCACGGACGGTCATTCAAGCCTGTTCTGGAAGACCCGGCAGCAGCCGGTTGGGACGAGACCTACGCCTCCCACACCTTTCATGAGATCACCATGTACTATCCCATGAAAGCGGTCATCACCAGGAAATATAAACTGATCTGGAACATCGCATGGCAGCTGCCCTACCCGCACGCCTCCGACCTCTGGGCCTCCTCCACCTGGCAGTATGCGCTGTCGGAAGGGACGGACCGGTATGCGGGCAGAACCATTCAATCCTACACCCAGCGTCCGGAGTTCGAGTTATTTGACCTGGAAAGGGATCCCTACGAGGTCCGCAACCTGGCCGGCCTGCCGGAATACAGCCAGGAGTTAGAACAGTTGAAAAAGAAACTGTACAGTTTCCAGGAACGAACCAATGATCCCTGGATCCTCAAATGGCAGCACCAGTAACCCCAATCCTGAGATTCTAACTTTTAACTACTAACTTCTAACGCAATGCTAATTATCCAATCCTATTTCACCGCCGTCCTCCTCTGCGTGATCACCATGCTCTGCTGGGGTTCCTGGGCCAATACCCAGAAACTGGCTTCACAGAAGTGGGCCTTCCAGCTCTTTTACTGGGACTATGCCCTGGGGGTGCTGCTCCTGTCCCTGCTGCTGGCCTTTACCATGGGAAGTACAGGGAGCCAGGGCAGAAGCTTTGTGGAGGACCTGGCACAGGCCGATGGATCCGCCATTGGATCCGCCCTGCTGGGGGGAGCGGTCTTTAACCTGGCCAACCTGCTGATTGTGGTGGCCATCAACATTGCCGGCATGGCTGTGGCCTTTCCCATCGGGATCGGGCTGGCGCTGGTGATCGGGGTGGTGGTCAATTACGTGGCCACCCCTGTGGGAAATCCCCTGATCCTTTTCCTCGGGGTCCTGCTGGTGGTCCTGGCGATCATATTCGATGCAGTGGCCTACCGGAGGTCTGCCGGCGGAAAGGGCGGATCCCCGGCAAAGGGCATCCTGATCAGCATCCTGGGAGGCATCCTGATGGGATTCTTCTACCGGTTTGTGGCCGCATCCATGGTGACCGATTTTGCTGCTCCCGAGCCCGGGAAGCTCACCCCTTACACCGCTTCCGTCGTGTTCGCTGCAGGACTCGTGCTGTCCAATTTTGTCTGGAACACTTTTTTTATGTACCGTCCCGTTTCGGGTGATAGGGCTTCCTACGGGGACTACATCCGGAAAGGCAACCCCCGTCTACACATGATCGGCATCCTTGGCGGGGCGATCTGGAGCCTGGGAATGACCTTTAATATCATTGCTTCCGAACAGGCCGGTTTTGCCATCTCCTACGGACTGGGACAGGGGGCCACGCTGGTGGCGGCCCTATGGGGCGTATTTATCTGGAAGGAGTTTGGCCGGGCGGAGGGCCTGAAAGGGATCCTGGTCACCATGTTCCTGCTCTACCTGGCGGGACTGGCACTGATCATTGCAGCCCGGATCATCTGATCCCATCATGAAAAAGCGCTGAATATGAAGAAAATACTGGTTGTAGGCAGCTCCAATACCGACCTGATCATCAAAGTCCCTGAGATCCCCAGGCCCGGAGAGACCCTGCTGGGCGGTGAATTCACCACGGTGCCGGGCGGAAAGGGGGCCAACCAGGCGGTGGCGGCCTCCCGTGCGGGAGGGGAGGTGATCTTTATCACCTCGGTGGGTGACGATCCCTACGGGGAGGAGGCGGTCAGGGGATACCAGCTGGACAACATCGATACCCATAACGTCAAGGTGTGCAGGAACACCCCCTCGGGTGTGGCCCTGATCACCGTCTCGGCCCGGGGGGAGAACTCCATCGCGGTGGCCTCGGGTGCCAATGCGAAACTGGAGCCGCAGGACCTGGAGGATGCCGAGGAGGCCTTTGACGAAGCCACGGTGATGCTGGTGCAGCTGGAGACCCCGATGGGTACGGTGGGAAAGGCGGTGGAGCTCTGCAGGGACCTGGAGACCACCGTGATCCTCAATCCGGCCCCGGCAGCCGTGATCCCGGACGAAATTCTGGCAGCAACGGACATCATCACCCCCAACGAAACGGAGGCAGAGAAACTGACGGGGATCACTGTAACGGACGAAGAAGAAGCGGAAAAGGCGGCAGAGGTGCTGCACGAAAAAGGAGTTCCCACGGTGATCATCACCATGGGTGCGGCCGGGGCCTTTCTGTCGCACAAACCTGCAGGAATGAAAAAGATGGTCCGCGGATTCCGGGTGAACGCAGAGGATTCCACCGCCGCCGGCGATGTGTTCAACGGACAGCTGGCCGTGGCGCTCACAGAAGGTAAAAACCTGGAAGAGGCCGTGCTGCTGGCCAATGCCGCCGCTGCCCTGTCGGTTCAGAAACTGGGCGCGCAGAGTTCCATTCCCCGGAGGGAAGAGACAGACTATTTTCTGGAAGAACAACTCAAAACATACAAACAATGATCATTGCAGGGAGAGCAAAAGCGAATCTGATGCTGCTGTCGGCCGGACTGCTGGCCGGATTGACAGCCTGTCAGCCGGCACCGGAGGAAAACAGCAAAACAGCGTATCCGGAAACATTTACATTGTCCGAGGCCCAGCTGAAGGACAAGGTCAGGGGGGGATGGGCCGGCCAGGTGATCGGATGCACTTACGGGGGACCCACCGAATTTGATTTCAAAGGGACCATGATCCAGGATTACCAGCCCATCGAGTGGGAGGAGGGTATGATGGAGTGGTACTATACCCATGCCCCCGGCCTCTATGATGACATTTACATGGACCTGACCTTTGTGGACGTGATGGAGAAAGAGGGGCTGGATGCACCCGCCACCTCCCATGCCAGGGCGTTTGCCACAGCCGGGTACGCTCTGTGGCATGCCAACCAGGCGGCCCGGTACAACATCCTTCAGGGGATCAATCCCCCGGCCAGCGGACACTGGGAGAACAATCCCCACGCCGACGATATCGATTTCCAGATCGAGGCCGATTTTGCGGGCCTCATGAGCCCCGGAATGGTCAATGCCTCCTCAGAGGTCTGCGACAGGGTGGGGCACATCATGAACTACGGTGACGGCTGGTATGGGGGCGTCTATGTGGCGGCCATGTACGCCCTGGCCTATTATTCGGATGATGTGGAATTCGTGGTGCGGGAAGCACTGCGGGCCATCCCGGCGGAGAGCCAGTTTTATCAGTGCATCGACGATGTGATCGGTTGGTACGGGGAGTTTCCGGGTGACTGGAAGCGAACCTGGTTCGAAACGCAGCGGAAATGGTCATCCGACATCGGTTGCCCGGACGGCGTGTTCGATGCCTTCAATATCGACGCCAAGATCAATGCGGCCTACATTGTCATCGGTTTGCTATACGGCGAAGGAGATTATGGAAAGACCTTGGAAATCAGCACCCGTTGCGGCCAGGACTCCGATTGCAATCCGGCCAGTGCAGGGGGTATCCTGGGCACCATGATGGGTTACGATGCGATCCCCCGTGAATGGAAGGCGGGACTGAACAGGGTGGAGGATATGGATTTCAAGTACACCACCATTTCGCTGAACGAGGTCTACGACATGAGTTACCGGCACGCCCTGGAGGTGATCAGGAAGAACGGGGGAACCACCGGGTCCGGAACGCTGACCATCCCCCTTCAGGAGCCGGTTGCCGTCCGCATGGAGCGCGGATTCGAGAATCATTTCCCGGTCCGGGCTTTTTCACCCGGGGTGCCCGGGGGAAGGCTCGCGCCTAACGGGCCGGAAGAGGCTTCATTTGACTTCGAAGGAACCGGTTTCGTACTGCAGGGGTATGCCGGCAAAAACAGGGAAGAGGCCTCTGATAAGGACCTGCTGGTGCAGGTTTACCTTGACGGGGAACTGATGGAGGAGGCCGTGCTGCCCACCAGCTTCCAGTCCAGGCGCCATGAGATCACCTGGAAATACGGACTGCAGGAAGGGAAGCACAGTGTCAGGCTGGTCTGGAGCAATCCTGAACCGGGGTACCACATCGGGATGAACCGGGTCATCGCCTACGGTTCCCAGCCCCGCCAATAGCCATCCCATGAACAGGTTCCTGCTGGGTGTTTCCTGGTCAGCATTCCTGCTGGCGATCGTTCCGGGAGGGGTGCGGGCGCAGAACCCCATTGTTCCGCCGGGCCTCTACATGGCGGATCCCACGGCCAGGGTGTGGGGGGATGGAAAACTTTACATTTACGGGAGCGTGGACGAAAGTGTGAATTACTATTGTTCCCACCGCTACCATGTGCTCTCCACTGAAGATCTGCAACACTGGGAGGTCCACCGGGACCGCTTCGCCTCCCAGGGCCCGGGTGACCAGGTGGGATACAGTGATGCCCTGCTGTTTGCACCGGACTGCAACCTGGTGGGGGATACCTTCTACCTCTATTACTGTCAGCCGGACCCGGTCCATGCCGAAGGGGTGGCTGTTTCGACAAGTCCCGCTGGCCCCTTCACGGGCGCATCTCCCATTGATGTGGGGGGCTACAACCAGATCGATCCCACCCTGTTTGTGGATGACGACGGGCAGGCCTATTACGTGTGGGGGCAGTTTACGGCCAAAATGGCCAGGATGAATCCCGATATGCGCACCCTCGACCTGGCCACCCTGAGAGACAGTGTGATCACCGAAACGGAGCACTTTTTTCACGAGGGGGCCCACATGGTGAAGCGGAACGGGATCTACTACCTGGTCTATGCCCACCTGGGCCGGGCCGGGATGCCCACCTGCATCGGATATGCCACCAGCCGCGATCCCATGGGACCCTATACCTACGGGGGAGTGATCGTCGACAATGACCACTGCGATCCCGGAAACTGGAACAACCACGGTTCCATCATGGAGTTCAACGGGCAGTGGTATGTGTTTTATCACCGCTCCACCCACAACAGCAAGATGATGAGGAAGGCGTGCATGGAACCCATTTTCTTCAACACGGACGGGAGCATCGATGAGGTGCAGATGACCAGCCAGGGGGCAGGACCGCCGCTTGAGGCCACATCCCTGATTCCTGCTGAACGTGCATGCCTGCTGCATGGCAGTCTTTATATTGCAGCCCGAGGGGCAGAAAATGAAGCGCTTGTTTCAATCAGTAATGGGGCCAGGGCAGCATACAAGTACATCGATTTCGGAAACGGGGTGGACAGTGTGACGGTCAGGGTGGCACCCGGAAATCAACCGGGCAGCATCAGGTTCAGGGCAGGAATGCCCTGGGGTCCGGTGATCGCCGAGGTAGATGTGCCTGCAGCAGATGGAGCGGAAGAGTGGCTCGGGCTTACCGCACCGGCCGGGGCTGTAACCGGAGTACAGGCACTCTGGCTCGTATTTGAAGGGGAAGGGAAGGAACTTTTCCATGTGGACTGGTTCCGGTTTGAAACGCAGGAATTTGTTACTTTTAAATGATATTCACCAACCGATGTTACCATGAGAATCCGTACCTCACTTCTTGCAGGCATGTTCATTCTGGTCCCGCTGCTGGCAGCAGCCCAAACCAGTGTAAGTTCTCTGACCGTTGATTATAAACACAATCCGATCGGGATTGATGATCCATCTCCTGGGCTAAGCTGGAAACTGCTCAGTGAGGAGCCCGGCACCATGCAGGAGTCCTATGAGATCAGGGCCGGACTTGACCCGGACCAGATGGAGAGGGGCAGGCGGCTGCTCTGGGAGACCGGTAAGGTCAACTCCTCTCAAAGCGTTCATGTGAACTATGGCGGACCGCCCCCGGAATCTTTCCAGAGGATCTACTGGCAGGTTCGGGTCAGGGATAACCATGGTAAAACCACTCCCTGGAGCGAGGTGGCATTCTGGGAGATGGGCTTTATGCCGGGAACGGAGTGGTCCGCTGCATGGATCACTCCCACATGGAAGGAAGATACGACCCGTTCAGAACCATCGCCCTATTTAAGGGGGGAATTCATGGTAGACAAGCGGGTGGAATCCGCTCGGCTCCATATCACATCCCACGGCCTGTACCGGGCTGAGATCAACGGTAAAAGGGTAGGGGATCAGGAATTCACCCCCGGCTGGACAAGCTACGACACCCGGTTGCAGTACCAGACATTTGACGTGACAGGGTTACTGAAACCGGAAGGGAACGCCATAGGGATCGTTCTGGGTGACGGATGGTTCCGGGGGAACCTGGGATGGATCGATAACCGGAATATCTGGGGTACGAAGCTGGCAGCCCTGGCCGAACTTAGGATCATATACAGCGACGGGACCACTGCAGTCTTCGGGACAGGGAGCGACTGGAAGGCATCCCGGGGACCGATCCTTGAATCGGATATCTATAACGGTGAGGTGTATGATGCCACCAGGGAACTGGAGGGATGGAGCCTTTACGGATATGACGATGCGGGCTGGCACGGTGCGGAGATCCTGGACATCGGCTTTGAAAAACTGATCGCTCCCGAAGGTCCCCCGGTCAGGATCGTGGAGGAGCTTGAACCGGTCTCCATCGAGAGGATCGGTGAAGACTGGAGAATCGACATGGGGCAGAACATGGTGGGCTGGGTGCGCATCAGCGCCACGGGTCAGAAAGGGGATGTGCTCACCCTCAGGCACGCAGAAGTCCTGGATAAGGATGGGAACATGTATTACGACAACCTTCGCAGCGCAAAGGCCACCAACATTTACACCCTGAAAGGGGGCGGAGCTGAGGTATTCGAACCCCATTTCACTTTTCAGGGGTTCCGCTATGTACAGGTGTCGGGATATCCCGGCGAGCTGACGGCAGACAGGATCCGGGGGATGGTGATCCACTCCGATATGGTACCTTCGGGAACCTTCAGTTGCTCGGATTCCCTGATCAACCAGCTGCAGCATAACATTGTATGGGGTTTGAAAGGTAACTTTCTGGATGTGCCCACCGACTGTCCGCAGCGGGACGAACGGCTGGGATGGACGGGCGATGCACAGGTGTTTGCTCCCACCGCATGCTTCAATATGAATGCGGCAACCTTCTATACCAAGTGGATGAAGGACCTGGCCGCCGACCAGGGTTCCGACGGTATGGTTCCCCATGTGATCCCCAATATCCTGAATGGTGGAGGAGCCACAGGATGGGCCGATGCGGCCGTGGAGATCCCCTGGGTAGTATACCTCTGTTATGGCGATAAAAACATTCTTGAGAACCAGTATGAAAGCATGAAAATGTGGATCGGGTATATGGAGCAGCAGGCGGGGGAAGATTACATCTGGCAGGAGCAGCACTGGCACTGGGGCGACTGGCTCGCCTACGACGCCAGCCAGTCCGATTATATGGGTGCCTACACCACCAAGGACCTGATTGCCACCGCCTACTTCTCCTATTCAGCCGGGATAGTGTCCAGGGTGGCGACCATACTGGGAAAGGAAGCGGAGGCTGCCTATTACGGTGAGCTGTCGGAGAAGGTCAAAGATGGATTCAACAGGGAATTCGTGACCCCCAACGGCAGGCTGGTCTCCCATACCCAGACCGCTTACACCCTGGCGCTCGCTTTCGACCTTCTCGATGAGCAGACATCGGTGAAAGCTGCGGAATACCTGGCCGGGGATGTGCGGCAATTCGGTCACATTACCACCGGATTCCTTGGAACGCCCCTGATCTCCCTCACCCTGACGAACAATGGATACCATGACCTGGCCTATATGCTGCTGAACAGAAAGGAATATCCCTCCTGGCTCTACCCGGTGACCATGGGTGCCACCACCATCTGGGAGCGGTGGGACGGACAGAAACCGGATTCCACCTTTCAGACCCCGGGCATGAACTCCTTTAACCATTATGCTTACGGAGCTATCGGGAACTGGCTTTACAGGGAGGTGGCAGGCATACAGATAGATCCCGATAACCCGGGGTATAAGCATACCATCATCCGTCCCCGCCCTGGGGGGAAGCTGGAGCATGCCATGGCCACCCATGAAAGCATGTATGGTACCATCGTTTCCGGGTGGGAGGTGACCGGTGACCGGCTCATTATGGAGGCTCAGCTGCCCCCCAATACCAGTGCCTCCATCCATATCCCGGGTCCGGCGTCGACCATCACCCTCAATGGAATGCCGTTATCAGCAGCGGGGCTGACTTACAGGGAGGAAGCCGGCGAGACGGTGGTGGATACAGGTTCGGGAACCTACCGCTTCGAAACCGAATGGAAACCTTAGAAGAAACTGATCATGTACCGAAACAAGAGGCTGATCCATGCAATGCCCTTCTGGGTAATGCTCTCCCTGATGGGGGGAGTTTTTTCATGTGTGTCTGAATCCGGGGGCAGTTCCGATGGGCAGGCACCGAACATTCTGTTTATCGCCGTGGATGATCTCCGGCCCGAACTTGGTTGCTACGGGGCTTCACAGATTCGTTCTCCCCATATTGATGCCCTGGCTTCCCGGGGGACCCGTTTCGACCGTTCCTACTGCAACGTGCCGGTTTGCGGAGCCTCCAGGGCGAGCCTGATGACCGGTCTCCGTCCTGCAAGGAACAGGTTCCTGAGCTATGACACCTGGGCCGATAAGGATGCTCCAGGGATCACCACCCTGCCGGGCCATTTCCGAAATCACGGATATACCACCATCAGCAACGGGAAAGTGTTCCACCACGACCGGGATGCAGCCGGGGCCTGGGATGAGATCTGGCATCCCCGTTCGGGAAGTGCTTCATGGCGGGATTATGCCCTGCCTGAAAATGTGGCCCTCGATACGGTGCAGGGACAACGGGGCGCCCCTTTCGAAAGGGCGGAACTGCCCGATACCACTTACAAGGATGGGAAGATCGCCCTGAAGGTGATCAGGGACCTTCAGAAACTGAAGGAGAAAGGGTCCCCCTTCTTCCTGGCTGCCGGATTCCTCAAACCGCACCTTCCCTTCAACGCCCCGGAGAAATACTGGAAGATGTACGACGGAAAAGTAAAGTTACCCTACAACAACTATCCCCCGGAAAATGCGCCCCCTGAATCGCTGCACAATTTCGGCGAATTGAGGGCCTACGCGGGAATACCCACAGAAGGACCGGTTACCGATGAAATGGCCCTTCGGTTGATCCACGGTTACTATGCCTGTGTCAGTTATACCGATGCGCAGATCGGGATGATCCTCGATGAGCTCCGCAGGCTGGAACTGGACCGGTCGACCATCGTGATCCTGTGGGGGGATCACGGCTGGAACCTCCGGGAGCACGGGCTCTGGTGCAAGCACTGCAACTATGAGACCTCCCTGCATACCCCGCTCATCGTCTCGGTTCCCGGAAGAAAGCAGGTCCCAGCCACCTCTGAGATCGTGGAATACGTGGACATATATCCCACCCTCTGCGATCTTGCCGGTCTTGAGAAGCCTGAACACCTGCAGGGAACAAGCTTTGCGGAGCTCCTGTACGATGAGGATGCACAGAGTGACGGCGTGGCGGTCTGCCAGTGGTATGCCGGGATCACCACCATCCGGGACCGCTATTTTTATACCGAATGGGTCAATGATTCCGACAGCGCGTATGCTTCCATGCTGTACGACCATTCGGTGGACCCTGACGAAAACACCAACATTGCCGGTGATCCCGCTTTCCTTGATGTGGTGGAGGCGCTGAGCCAGGAGATGCGCAGGAGCAGGGCTCCCGCCTACTTTCAATAACCATATGACACACTTCAATTCCAGTGCCATGATCAGAAGTATCTTCAGTGCCCTCATTGTTACCGGCATGCTCTTTTCATCTTGCGGACCCCGTGGGGGCCGTTCGGGACCGGAAGGCAGCGCTTCCGATGCAACACTGGATCCTCCAGATATGGCCCTCAGGCTCTATCCAGATAATCCGAGGTACCTGGAGTACCAGGGGGAACCCATCCTTCTGATCACTTCGGCCGAGCATTACGGTGCGGTGGTGAACATGGATTTTGACTTCATATCCTACCTAGAAACCCTGGAAAAGGAGGGGTTCAACTATACCCGGATCTTCGGTGGGACCTACATTGAACCGGTGAACAACATCTTCGGGATACAGCGTAATACCCTTGCTCCGCTGCCGGGCCGGTTCATTGCTCCCTGGGTGAAGACCGAAGAGGGATACGACCTGGAGCAGTTTAATCCCGGGTTCTTTCAAAGACTCAGCGCATTCCTTGAGGAAGCCGCGCGAAGGGGGATCATCGTTGAACTGACCCTGTTCACCTCCATCTATGCAGAGAATGCCTGGGCCCTGTCTCCCCTGAACCCGGTCAACAACATCAACCTGGAGGAGCCCATCCCGTTCAGGAGGGTGAACACCCTGTTTAACGGACCGCTCAGAAAATATCAGGAAAACTACATCAGGAAGATGGTGATGGAAACGAACCGTTTCGGTAACCTCTTCTATGAGATCCAGAACGAGCCCTGGTCAGATAACGGCAACCTGGTGGATTATGTGAACCTGGAGGACGGGGAGGTGTTCCGGAACGACTGGCAGAAGCGGGTGGAGATCGCCAACGGGGTCTCCCAAGATTGGCAGGCCTGGGTCGCCTCCGTGATCAGGGACGAGGAGAAGGATCTCCCGAACCAGCACCTGATCAGCCAGAACATCAGCAACTTTACTTATGATCTGGACACACTTCCCATGGGAGTTTCCATGATCAACTTCCATTACGCATTGCCGGAAGCCGTGACCGGTAACCTCGGGATCGGAGGGCTCATCGGACTGGACGAGACCGGATTCATGCCCCACCAGGATCACCTCTACCTGCTTCAGGCATGGCGCTTCATTCTGGCCGGCGGGGGATTGTATAACAACCTGGACTATTCCTTTGTGGCGGGGAACGAGACCGGTGACTGGCCCATTCCGGAGGCCAATCCCGGCTGGGGGGGACCCGGATTCAGGAAGAAGCTGGGTTTTCTGGTGGAAACCATTCACCAGGTGCCCTATTTCGGGATGGAGCCGTCGGATTCGATCCTCCTGACCGGGAATAGCAAGATGAAACAGATCGGATTGATCAAACAGGGAGAGGTCTGCCTGCTGATGGCCGAATCGTTCCAGGAAGGAGACCTGGTCCCGGATCTTCCGGAAGGGGAGTACCAGGTGACCTGGATGGATCCATGTACCATGGAGCGTGTTACAGAGTTGCTTATGCTCGATGGAGAGACCCCTGTCGATCCGGCGATTGCAGCTGATCCTATCGTTTTGCTGATCCGGAAAAACTAACTGCAAAAAACACCGAACTGATGAAAAAAATTCTCACACTGCACCTGTTTGTATTGTTGCTGCTCGGTGCAAATGCACAGAACAGAATCATTCCCCTCTGGCAGGGGGATCCGCCCAACTACCGCGAAACCGGTGAGGTGACCATATGGGATACCGCCGATATTGTAAGGATCAGGCTGGTGCAGAAACCGGATCTGGCAGTTTTCCTGCCTTCAAAAAAGAATGCCACGGGAGAGGCTGTGATCATCTGTCCGGGCGGGGGATACCGGGTCCTTGCCTATGACTGGGAAGGGAGTGACATTGCCCGTTGGCTCAACGCCAGCGGGATTGCTGCATTTGTGCTTAAATACAGGCTGCCCGGTGCCAGCCACAATATCGTTCCGCACAAGTCACCCCTCATGGATGCACAACGGGCCATGCGCCTGGTGAGGTACCATGCCGGTTCGTGGAACATCGATCCCTCCAGGATCGGGATCATGGGATTCTCTGCCGGGGGGCACCTGGCATCCACGCTTTCCACCCATTTCGATCAGGGTGATCGCTCCAGCAGTGATCCTGTGGAACAGATGAGCAGCCGTCCGGACTTCTCCATCCTGGTCTACCCGGTTATCTCATTCGATGACCGGATCACCCATTCGGGATCCAAAACCGCGCTGCTGGGAGAGGATCCCGATGAGGAGCTGGTGGCTTACTACTCCAACGAGCTGCAGGTAACTGGGGAGACTCCGCCGGCCATACTGATCCATTCCAATGATGATACAGGGGTCCCGGTGGAAAACAGTCTCGCTTATTTCCGTGCCCTCCGGGCCAGTGGGATCGCCTCCGAAATGCACCTGTATCCTTACGGCGGGCACGGGTATTCACTGGCCATCGGACAGGGGCACCTGTCCACCTGGCCCGATCGAGTGATCCAGTGGATCCGGTACCTGTATCCATCAGCTCCGGGGGAGGATTAATGCCAGCAGCAGGACCGCTGGCAGTCCGTCTCATCCCCTGTGATTCAGTGAAGTGAAATATTCTGTGTTTTTTTATTTTTTTCCTTTGTAACTATTAAAAATTCATCTATTTTTGCCACGCATTTGAATGATGCAAGTTCTCTGAGAGAAAGGCCCATAGCCACCAACAGTATAAAGGTCTGGTAGTTCAGTTGGTTAGAATGCCGGCCTGTCACGCCGGAGGTCGCGGGT
>CAZNSZ010000094.1:0-1386 GCA_964575865.1 uncultured Bacteroides sp.
ATAACAAGGGAGTTCGGTTTTTTGATATCCCTGTCTTGGCGTACAGTTGGCGTATATTCATTTCACTAATTCGTAACTAGTACTTCTTCCACCTGCAGCTTCTTTGCGTAAGATGTTTTTATTTATCAAGTCGTTAATGTCTCTAATCGCAGTGTCCTTTGAACATTTAGCAATTTTCGCCCATTTAGAGGAAGTCAGTTTCCCGTCAAATCCATCCAACAGTTTGTTGATCAGCTTTCTCTGTCTTTCATTAATCATTGTCTTTGAGTGTTTATTCCAGAAATCAGCTTTGAACAGAACTTGCTTAAGAATTGAATCAGTGGATTTTAACGCATTTATCAAACACTGCAAGAACCATTGTATCCATTCAGTAATATCAAGATTACCCTTTTGTGTTTTTTCAAGTATTTCATAATATCCTTTCCGCTCTTTACGGATTTGGGCTGACATACTATAAAACCGTTGATTGCTCTTATCCGCCCTGGCTAGTAACATATCCGATAAGGCTCGTGTTATTCTTCCATTTCCATCCTCAAAAGGATGAATGGTTACAAACCAGAGATGTGCTATGGCAGCTTTTATTACCAGATCTATTTCATCGAAATTATTGAACCAATCCAGGAACAGAAGCATTTCTTTATCCACTAATCCGGAATCTGGTGCCTCGAAATGCACTTTTTCTTTCCCCTTAGCTCCTGATGCAACTTGCATTGGCCCTGTCGTATCCTTCCTCCAGTCTGCAACCGTAATTTTGTACATTCCACTTCTGCCCGTAGGAAATAAAGCAGCATGCCAATCAAAAAGTCTGTTTGCTGTTAAGGGGTTAAAGCAGTTTTGTGTGGCATCAATCATCATGTCAACAACTCCATCAACAACTCTGTCAGAATCTACTGAACCTGCGATTTCCATTCCCAATTTCCGTGCTATTGATGAACGAACCTGGTCCGGATTTAGAACTTCTCCTTCGATTTCAGATGACTTTAATACATCCATTGTTAAGGTATCAAGCAATGCCTCATTTCTTAAGTCAAAGCCCAATGACTCCATCTTACTTATCAACCGACCCTGAAGGTTTCTTGCCTCACCAAGCAGGCTGATAATTTGATCTGAGTTCCAGGTAAAGTGTGGCCAGTTATCCTTTTGATATATATAGATGCTCATTCGTTGCATTATTTACAACGAAAATATGCTTATTTCATTGTAATTCAAATTAATCGTTGCAAAAAATGCATTGAATAATCGATTTTTTGTTTCACATTTTTGGTGTACAGTTGGCGTATAACATTCGTTTTTGGTTGGGTTTACTTTCTTCTACTTGGATTGAAGAAGCATGTAATTCTTTGTAGGAGATATGATTAAGGATAGACAGGGGTAGTGAGATTTTGT
>CAZNSZ010000094.1:1486-14804 GCA_964575865.1 uncultured Bacteroides sp.
TGTAATTCTTTGTAGGAGATATGATTAAGGATAGACAGGGGTAGTGAGATTTTGTAACTCAATCAATCCGTTTGGATTTCAGGCAAAACAACCATCCAGGCCTGTGTTTGACGGGGCCCTGTATTCTTATTAAAATACACGCGTTTGCCATCTCTCGAAAAGGAAGGATTCACATGGTTGCCCAATTCCCATACGGTGATTTCATCTTCTGAAACTGTATCATGCCAGAAGGGGTTTGTTTCCCCGTTAATGAAAACTTTGAGAATGACAGGTAACTCACCATACCATGATTCAGAAGCCACGAATTCCCGGCTGAGGGATGCGGCCAGATGATTTCCCGGACCGGCAAGGGTTTCCAGGAATTCTGTATCGAGCGACCATCGCCTTGCGCTTTTGTCATCGGGCAACCCATCGCTTACCTGGTTGTCGTGCCCCATGATGCTTGTATTGTCATACCAGGCAAAGTGCATGGGTTTTGGTCCGAAAAAACGTATATCTCCCCCGCTTTTATTCATGGTAACCAGATGTTTGTGACTCTCACCGTCAGGCCCCACATCCAAACGCAGGGCGATTTTTGAGCCATCGGGACTGTACATCAGGTGGAGGATCTTCCATTCAGTCATTTCCTCAAAATCAGCAGATGCAAAATGATTGACAATATCTTTAAATGTCAGCACATCGGCAATGACGGTTTTTTCCCGGTTTGACATATCGTATTCATAAACGGTGTAATATCCTGTTTCTTCGGAAATGCGGGAGTACAGAATTTTGCTGTCATGCGGGGCATGTCCTATACTTGCAGCAGGTATGGCCGGAATCAACTCCTTCCCCTTTAAGTTAACCACCCGTACATGCCTGTCATCGTAATATGCGATGGTCCTGTTGCTGACCCACTGCGCATTCACACCATTGTGATTGCCGAAATCGTGAAGTTCAGTGATTTTTATGTGACCGCTTAAATCGGTATTGCAGACCCATAGTTCGCCTGACAGGTCATCAGACCTTTCTCTTTGGGCTGAGAGTATCTTCACGTACGAGATCAAACTGCCATCAGGGCTTTCTGGAGTGGTGTTGTAATAGCTGAAGGTGGAATTGAAGTTTTCCGGTCCCACCCGGACAGGCACGCCCGGATCAAATGTTGCATTTGGATCAGGGTCTGCGCCGGATTCCTTACACCGGGCAAATAATGTATACACTTCTGATCCCGCACTGAGAAACGCCCCGGCACCATACACTTCAGTCTGGTCAGGCCAGGCTTTCCCCGGACTTTGCCCGATGGGTTGCACATACCCCAGCATCCCCTCATCCGTGACATGACCCACCATTGCATTCCAGCCTGTGATGACCGACGGGAGATATTTTTCTTTGTCAAGAATGCCATTGTTGATTCCCCACGCCAACCCGTATATGAAAAATGAGGAGCCACTGGTTTCAGGGGTTGGATAAAACTCCTGGTTCAATAAACTCATCGCCCAGTGTCCTTCAGGTGTTTGTATTTCAAGCAGTTGGCCGGCCATTTTCTTAAATATTCTTTTAAAATACCTGTATTCCTTGCTATCGGGTTCCAGTTCTTTCATCATATTGACCAGCCCTGCGAATACCCAGCCGTTGCCCCTCGACCAGAATATTTTCCTTCCATGGTCCACCATGGTTTTGTACTTTTCATCCCGGTAGTACAATCCCTCCTTCTTATCGAACAGGAAATCGGTCGTAGCTTTGAATTCTGTCATCATAAAATCAAGATACTTTTCCTCGCCGGTTTCATTGTAGAGCATTGCCCACAGGGGAGGCGACATGAATAATGCGTCGCACCAGTTCCAGCGGTCCTGGTGATAAGGCGATTTCCAATTGAGCTGGGTCCTGGCAGGGTGGTACAAAATATAATCGAATTGCTCTTTGGCCGGCCCGATCATCCGCTCGTCATGATACTTTCTATACAGTTCCACATACATTTGCCCTACCGCATGATCATCTGCATGATAGAGCCGTTCATGAAGCTTCCACCCATTGTTCTCACCAATCTGCTTCAGCCAGCTGTAGTAACTTTCATCATCTGCCATGGCAGCCCATTTGGCCATCCCGTTATACAATGCGGCATTTGCCCAGTGTAGCTCGTGATGTGGCTTTTCCTCGCCACTGTACGGATCTTTAAAATGCGCAATCTGCCAGTCTGCGACCCGTTTCATCACCTTTTTGACCGCCTCTGGCTTGATTTCTTCCGCACTTACAGAATGTATTGATGGTATAAGAACTGCAAACACTAGAAAAAGCCTTGCTCTATTCATCACTTGTTGGCTCATAATTTATAAAATCATGGATCTGTTGATACCTGCTGTTGCAGCCGGTAAAGAAACAGGGACCGGCTTGGAAAGGGCGGTCCCTGTTCATTTGTTATGGCCGGTAATTATACCTGAATTACCTGATGATAATCCTGGCTACCGAAGTAGCAGCGCCGGCCCTTAACTGAAGCAAATACAATCCGGGTTCGAAGCGGCCATCCATGTTCCAGGTATATTCATGATCGCCTGCCGGGTACCGGTCATTCAGCACAAGGGCCATTTTCTGACCAGAAATGCTGTACATTTCTGCAGACACCACCGCATCTCTGTCAGTTGAGAAACGGAGTGTCAGCTGATCATGTGCAGGGACCGGATAGATGGACAGTGAAGCTGATTCGATCCGGGTCTCCCTCACGCGCGTGCTGTTGGATGCAGTCCACCTGCGGTCGCCGAGCTGCATGCCATCATCGGCTCCACCAAAGGCAACAGAATTGGCATAACCCAGGTCGAAGGGAACATCCACATGATAGCCGAGTGCAGGAGGATCGGGATTCATCCAGTCGGGCGAGTCTTCCACCACGAGATCCGGGTCAAGCTGGTGATCCAGCATCAGGGCCATGTTTGCAACGTCTCCGGGTCCATCGGTAAACTCAATCTTTTCATCATACCAGACAGCATCGGGGTTGGCATTAATGAACAACATGGCCACGGAATCACCCAGAAGTGTAGCGGACAAAGTATCGTTGAGCCATGCCTCAAAAATGGTTGTGTCCAGGTAAATAAGGTTGTGTGAGATATTGATTTCCTGGGTGAGACCCGCGTCCAGATCTGCCTGACCAATGGCATCAAGCTCAAATACCGCCTGGCTGGAACCTGTGTCCTGGGAAACAAATCCCACATTGTACAGGATGCTGTTGGTGCATGTAAACCCGGCCGTTGCCCCGAGCTGGAACCCACGGCGGCCCACGTTGGCAAAGGTACAGTTGTTGAAACTGGCGTACTTGATGCGTCCGCCGCCGTTCCTGATAATACAATGGGTCAGGTTATAGAACGTGCAATTCTCCACGATCAGGGTGTCCTGGTCATTGCCGCGGAGATCAAGCCATCGTCCGTTATCCGGATCTTTTGGACTTCCAATGTTGCTGAAGATGGAATTGGTGATGAAAAGGGACATATCGGCATTGTCCAGTCGGAACGCGGCCTGATGCGAATCATCAAACCAGCAGTCATCCACGGTTATGGTCACGTTATCCGCGCTTACACGCACGATGCGCTGCGCGACTGCACCCAGGTTGTCAATGACGGAGAGGTGAAGTCCCTTCAGGGTAAGGTCTCCCTTGGGACGGAAGCAATAATCCGTTCCCTCGGCCAGAAGATAGATGTAAGGACGGGGGCCATCCCCCTCTTCGGCTACCACGGTCAATGGCCAGTCGACGTTCTGGATCAGAGAATTGATCAGGTACACTTTGCCTTCACCACGTTCCAGCACGTAGACCGTGTTAAAGCTGTCAACCCGTGCACCCATGTTTTCTCCCTCCATAATGGTGTCACCCATAATGTACTGATCAATGGGCTTGGGATTCTCGGCAGTGGGAGGCGGGATATTCACAATCCGTTCCTGGGCAGTCAGCTGCCCCACAAGACCTGTTGCAAACAAGATGCATGCGAACATCATGATTTTCTGAAAGTAGTTTTGCTTCATCATGTAGGTTTTAATTGGTTAATTAATGAATAATGTGAGTTTAAAATTTATACCGGAATCCGATATCGAATGTCATTCCGTACACCACTTCCTGTGTGATCAGGTTTCCCCGCGAACCGTTCAAGTAGGCTATTTCTGGAGTATTGGTAATGTTGTTCAGGTTGGCATAGATGGTATACCTCCTTTTGAAAGTCTGCTTCAGGGTCATATCCCAGCGGGTAGTGGCCCCTGTGTAATTATCCAGCGCTGCATTTTTTCCCACGCTCCTGGCCAGGGAACCGAGCGCGGCATCCTCCGAAACTTTCAGGCTGGAGCTCTGGTAGACCATGGAGATCCGTGCCGAGAACCCCCTTTTCTCATAACCGATGCTCAGGTTGACCACATCATCCACCTGTCCCGGCATGGGCCCAAGCCGGAACGTATCGTTCACAGTGGTGGTAAATGGGAAAAAGGGCAGGGTCTCGATGTCGGTATAGGGAAAATAGGTCTCGGATCTGAGCAGGGTATAGTTGGCACTGACCAGCAGTCCGTCAAAAGGGGCCGGGAGGAACCTGAAGTTGGTCTGCAGGTCAATTTCTATGCCTTTGATGGTCGATTTTTGCGCTGCATTGATCGGCATGGTCAGGTCGTAGCCATTGGTCGCCATCTCAGGTTCCACGATCCTGGTGGTAATGGTATAGTCGATATTCTCCAGCTCTTTGTAGAATCCGCCGACGGTAAACAATCCGAATTTCCCGTAAAAGGAGAGAATGGCGTCGTAATTCCAGGCGGACATATGCTCCAGGTCAATATTTCCACGCTCAACCGTATGGTCGAAGTGATTCACCCTTTCCCAGGGGACCAGGGAGAAAAAATTGGGTCTGGAAAGTGATTTGGTAGCCGCCAGCCTCAAATCGGCCCAGGGGAACATACGGTACTTCAGCTGGAACTGGGGCAGCCACTGGTAGTGGGTCTTGTTGCCGATGGTATCGGTCAGACCGGAGATGTTAATGATCTCGCCATCCTCATCCAACCGCGGGGTGCCGAAAATGCTCTCGTAATTGTTCTTTGTATATTCATACCTGATCCCCCCGATCAGCTGCAACCGGTCGTATACGTTCACATCGTACATGATATAGGCGGCTCCCACGGTTTCCCCTGCATAGTAATCGCCAATATCAATGGTAGGATCCACATACCAGTAATCGGCGTAATACTCCTCCCTGAATTTCCTTAAGGCCTCATAGTCCAGGGCCGGACCATTGACCGCTTCCGCACCCGGACCCATGAAATAGGGATGGTCGAAATTCCGCATAAAATCTGTTGAATAGTGATCCCCGTAGAAGTTCTCCATAAGGATCCATCCCTTGTCGGCATTGATGACCCAGTCGGGATCCTGCCTGCCGTCGTCGATGATATACTGCCCTATGAAACTCCTGGTCCATTCGCGGTTCACATCATAGTCACGCTTGAGCTGCCTGTATTTTCCTCCGAATTTCAGGTAACCCCCGATGTGATTTCCCAGGCGGAAAGGAGCCTTCATATTCAGTTGAAGCGACGTGTTCCGGTCCGAAACGTCGTAGTTTTCCAGGTATCCGTATTTGAGCCAGGTTTCATCCAGCTTATTCTGTGCCGCGCTGACAGCCACATCGTAGGAGCTGGCATCATTGGCATCGAAGGCCCCCAGCTCACGAAACTGGAACTGTTCCTGAAGGGGACGCCGGTTGGCAGACCGGGAGAGCGCGGCGGAAAAGTCCAGATCCAGATAATTCCAGAGTAAAAATCTCCCTCCCAGGCTGGAGGTGATCACTGTATTGGTTGATTCCCGCTTTCTGACATAATACTGCTGGTAGCTGCTTCCCAGGGAATAATTCCTTCGGTACCTGAGCTCGTCCCGGTCGGTGCGGCCATAGTTGGCCGAGAGCACAAGGCTACCGTTCTTCAGGCGGTAATCCATGTTCAGGCTGGCACTGTAGCGGAAACGGTCCTCCAGTTCATCGCTCAGGGAAAAGCTGGAGACGTGAAATATGTTTTTCCCTTCAGCGTCCAGTCCCACATCAGACCAGCCACCCGAGTACCCTTCTGAGCTCCGGTTGGCCTTCTGCATGGATCCGTTGACGATGAAACCAAGTTTGTCTTTAAACAACCTGTTCTCTAAGGTGGCGCTGGCCAGGTACTGCCCGAAGTCCTTCTTCAGGGCATTGTACCCTGTCTGCACTTTCACGTCGCCGTGGAAGCCACTGGATGCTTTCCGGGCAGTAAAGTTCACCGTACCGCCGAGTGCATCCGCATCCATATCCGGTCTCAGGGCCTTGTATACCTCAATTCCGGCCAGGGCATCGGTGGAAAACATACTCAGGTCCACCGAGCGGTCCTGGTCATTGGTGGCAGGAATTCTTTCCCCGTTCATGGTGATCAGGTTCAGCCGCGGGGCCATTCCCCTCAGGGTAACCATGGTGCCTTCCCCCCCATCCCTGATGAGGGAAACCCCCGGGAGCCGGGCCACGGTTTCCGCCGCGTTCTGGTCGGGCAGTTCCTGGATTTTTTCCCTGGATACCACAT
The DNA here is from genome assembly GCA_964575865.1 of uncultured Bacteroides sp. Lineage (GTDB taxonomy): Bacteria > Bacteroidota > Bacteroidia > Bacteroidales. The sequence continues at coordinate 8,009 of CAZNSZ010000094.1, forward strand.
TCACAATCGTATTGGCATTGATCTGCCTGTTGATCGCTCCCACCTGTCCCCGGGCAATGGCCGTAATCACCGCCTCTTCACCCATGATGGACTCGATCTGCATTTCCACATTTCCCAGGTCAACCACCTCGCCACCGCTGATCTCCACTTCCAGGTTCTGCGTCTGATAACTGATGTAGCTTATAACGAGGGTATAGTTTCCGGCGGCCAGATTGAGGGTGAAATTCCCTTCGATATCGCCTGTGGTGCCTAAGGAAGTGCCTTCCACCCCCACATTGGCAAACATCAGGGGTTCCTTGCTCTCCCGGTCAATGACCTTTCCCCTTACAGAACCCCTTCCCTGCGACAGGGCATTGATCCCGCCCAGGAGTGCGAGAATAGCCAGCGCAAATATTTTCCTTTTCATTGGTCCCCTCCGATTTAAATTCCGCTATTTGTTCCATTGTAGAGCACCTTGAAGACATGGCTTGTAGCGCTGTGCTGAAGTCTGCAATAATACAGCCCCCTGCTCACCCTTCTGCCTTCCTGGTCCGTGCCATCCCATGAGTATAAGTACGATCCTGCCTCCTGTATGGAATTCACCAGCTGTTTTACCTTTTGCCCCAGAGAATTATAAACGTTCAGCTTTACTTCGGACCGTTCGGAAAGGGAGTAATGGAACCAGGTCCTGTCAGAAAAGGGATTGGGATAGTTCCGTTCAGAAGCCTCCATGGAAGAGCCGTCACCAGTACCGTTAATGATCCCGGTCACCGCACTGGCCGGAGTGGCAAAATTTGAATTGCCTGCAGCATTGTATGCCTGCACCGTGTAGGTGTACCGGGTGGATCCCTCCAGGCTGCTGTCGGTATATTCCCTGACAAGCGGCCCCGTGCGGGTGATTTCCGAAAAGGCATCCGCCTCCATTCGCTTCACTTTAAAACCGGTTATATCTCCGGAATCGTGCTTCCAGTTCAGGAATATTGCATCCGGATCAGTCAGCCCGGCATTCAGCTGATAGGGTTTGGACGGCGGAGCAGGAGAAATATAAGCAGATTCCGGGCTTCCGTTCCCTGCGGGCAGCTCCACGCCATCGAGCTGGATGATGAATTTGTCTAACTGTGTCCCGTTTTCCCTGTAGGCCACTTCCAGGATGTTGGTGCCAAAGGAGAGGTTTTCCAGCTGGCTGTTCTGTGTTTCGAACCAGGAGCCCGGGAAGGCACGGCCATTCTCTCTGACCCAGTCCCCCGTCCCGATCCGCCAGAAGAAGGAATCATCTTCACCTCCCTCAGAAAGGGTGCGGAACCAGAAGCGGTAATTGCCCATCAGGCTTACCCGGAAGTAGTAGGTCACGATGCAGCCTGGATCATCGCATTCTGGCAGGTCTTCGGTGGTATGTTTATCGCTCCCTATTTCTATAAATGCCCCGCCTGAAGCATCCTGGGCACTTTTTATCTCCCAGAAATCCCCGATCTGTCCGTGTTCTGCCTCGAATGATACGATGCCTCCCTGTTCCACGAATATGCCCCCTTTGAATTCGGTGAGGATCTCGAACTCGTTGGAATAGCCGGACGGGCCTGCTGTATTATAAGCACGTATGCGGTACGTGTACACACCGCCTTCCACCACTCCCTCGTCCAGGAATTCCGTATCATTCACACCTGCCGTTCCGATCACTTCAAATTCTCCCCCTGATCTTCTTTCGATATGGAATCCTTCTTCCGTATCTGAATGATCGGTCCAGCTCAGCAGGATGGTGATGGGGGATATTTTTTCAGCGCTCAGGTCGCCCGGCGCCAGGGGCGGGACGGCAGGGCTGTCCAGGGTGACGGCCGAATCCGGGTTGGAAAGTGCTTCATGGGCCGAGGCATTGAAGCGGGCGATCCGATAGGTATAGTTTGTGGAAGCCACCAGTCCGGTATCTATAAAGTTAGTGGAGCCGGGCCCGGTCAGGGCCACTTCCTCAAACAGGGAATCCGCCTTCCTTTCGATCCGGAATCCGTATTCCCGGTCCGGCAGATCGCTCCACTCCAGGGCGATCTGGGTGGCGGAAAGTGCCGTTGCCTGCAACCCGGGTGCTGCCATCACAGACAGGGTATCCCAGCCACTCATGTCCCCTTTAGTGAGGGTGGCATATTCGTCTCCTTCCCTGCCGACAACAGGCCGGGTCTTCTCTAGATAATCGGTAAAGGAATCGGGAAAATCGAAGTAAAGGGCCGCTAACTCATACATATTGCGCCGCTTGTCCGACTTGTCGGGATTGCTGTTCCACGGGAAGGCCTCATCCATGATGTCCCAGCGGTAATACTGCCAGATCACATCTCCCAGTGTCACCCCCTGCTGCGTGGAATCCCTCCAGTAGTTAAACCCTGCATTGCGTGCAATCTCAAGGGCCTGCGACATTGTGGTCAGGGCATAGGCCGTATAGGTCAGGCCTTTTCTTCCCTCAAGACGGACCACTTCCCTCGGCAGGTAAACCCCATGCTCATCACTGTTGATCTTCCATCCCGTTCCCGGCAGCTGAACGTTGCTGTCGTTCCTTCCGTAGAAATAGCTTTTCAGCTGAATCAGGGCCTCCTTGAGCAGTAGCGTATCTTCAAGAATAACGGAAGCCGCCATGGTTCCCAGCAATGCGGCATCCTTCCAGTTGTTGTCCTTGCGCCTCAGCACACCCAGCACATCTCCATCAAGGACCACATTGTTCCTCCACCAGCTTTTAAACGTGGTTCGCTCCTCCACGGACCACCCCTGGTAATCATGGATCAGGTCGGCTCCGTAAAGCATGGGCGAAAACCAGGATCCAAGCTGCAACCCGGCGTCATCTCCGGAAAAGACCGTCGCTGTGTTCGCCCAGTTCATCAGAACTTCGCGTGTTTTCTCCGCATAAATTGAATCCCCCGTGAGGGCATAGGCCAGGGCACAGCTGTAGGCCGCGTGGCAGTTTGCCCAGAACAGGTCCCTGGCATAATCCAGTCCGTCCGGATCATCATATCCCCCCGGGATATCAAGAGAATGAGGCGCATTGGGAGTAAATTGAAGACTTTCCATGGCGTTGGAAAGCAGCATTGCCATGGCAGAGCTCTGGGGTTCGATCCCGTACTGCAGCCGCTTCCTGATCAGCTCCAGTTCCTCCCGGTTGATCACGGTCATGGGATGTGTGAATTCAAATCCCTCCAGTGTGATCTCATAGGCTTCCCTCCAGGGTTCGGGGGAATGCGAGAATACAGGCTGGGCAGCGGAAGGCAGGGCAGATAGCAAAAGGAAGAACCCCACAACTTGAGGAAGATGGAGCAAACGCTTAATCTGATATGTGTCTTCTGGTGGCAAGCTGTCGGAAAAAGTAGGCCATCTGGCCAGCAAAAGCAAGATAAAAACCGTGAATAACATGTGAAATACGTTTGATTTGGATGATTCGGCCCGTATTTTGTACTTTTAGGGACGATGTCCGAGCAGAATGTGATCCATATGCAATTGGAGAAAATCCTGGCAAGTTCAGGGTTTGTCAAATCCAGGAGATATTCAGAGTTGCTGCAATATCTGGTCAACAAACAAATGGAAGGGGCACCGGTGAAGGAGGTGTCCATTGCCATCGACGTGTTCGGGAAAGATGCTTCTTTTGATCCGTCGGAAGATACCATCGTCAGAGTAAGCATTGGGAACCTTCGCAAGAAACTGGTGCACTATTACCTGACCGAGGGAATTGGAGACACACTCCGCATCGAAATCCCCCGGGGGAATTATGAAGTGCGTTTCAACCCGGTGAAGCCCCGGAAAACCAGGTCCTGGAACCGCATCAATGTGTATTTGCTCGGAATGATTTCCCTGGTCCTGGCAGCTTCATCTGTGGCCCTCGTCCTGCTTTCCCTGAACAACCGGGAACTTAAGGAGCAATTTCATCCCGTTGATCCGGATAATCCGCTGTGGTATGAATACATCCATTCCGATATTCCCAATTTGATCCTTCTTGGGGACTATTTCTTCATGTATGAAGCGCTTGAAGGGGAGGACAGGGGAATCTATCTCAGAGATTCCAGGATCAACAACATCGAGGAGTATAATGCTAAGCGGCCCGGATTCAAGCGGGATTGGCTGCCCCTGGAATTTACGTATCTGAGGGAAGGGGTTGCCCTGATGATCCTTGATATCCTCCCTATTCTGAAAATGGGAGACCAGCCGGTAAAGGCCAAACAATCTTCAGACCTGGCGTGGGAAGATTTTGATCAGTCCAATATCATATTTGCCGGGACCATCAAGAGTTTCAACAGACTGGAAAAGATCCTTCCCAATTTCAATATCCGGGTGGAACGGGATTCGGTGTACCAGTTGCAACGGCTCGATGAGGAGGGGAATGTGGCTGAAACGTATTCGCTTCCGAGATCAGACGCGGGCGAAATGACGACAGACTATTCTTATGTGGGGAAGATCAGGGGGGCCAGCGGCAATACCATCATGATTATCGCCAGCGGCGAGGAGGTGGGGCTGGTCAATGCAGTTCAGACCATCACATCGGAAGATTTCGGAACATTCCTTCAGGAATCTTACCCGGAGACCTCCTTCCAGACTCCCTTCTATTTCGAAATGTTCATCCGTTCACAGGGGGTAAGGAATACAGACTTCAGCTATGAGATCGTCTACTTCAGGAAGCGGTCCGAATAGTGCTTAAGAAATTTGGAAAACCTCCTGAAATTTTTTCTCAATTGATTCAATTTCTTCATTATAAAGCGCTGAAAACTCCTTCCCGCGAGCCCGATTTGATAATTTTCCATTGTTTTGTTCAAGGAGCCGGATCAACAAGGCCACTGATTTATCAGGCATTTCAAAACTGTCATCCAGCCAGGCTTTGATCTGATCATAATTCTGAAGGTAGGAGACTTCTTTTGGAATGATCGACCTGATTGTATAATCGATGCAATCGAATAGAAATTCTGCCTGCAGCGTTGCATCATAGTACTTATAGTAATCAGCTGTCTCATTGATAACCTTAACATTATGATCCTGCATTGTCCGCCATTCAATAAAATCAAGAAGAGGATGTGAGTAGCTTTCAAGGGCTTTTCGATAGTCATCAATGTGTTCTAATATAGCTGCAGATACCGGGAATATTATTCCTTGCGGGGTAAACTTCATGCTTGCAAGAATGTGATGTATGAGGTACCTGTGAATTCTTCCGTTCCCATCAACAAATGGATGTATGAATACAAATCCAAAAGCAATTATGGCTGCCGTTAAAACAGCATGAAATCCTGAATTCTCCATTTTGGAGTTAGCTTTGACCAGGCCTTCCACCAATTCATCCAAATCCTGCCATCTTGCTGATATATGTTCCGGGATAGGTTCTCCGCTGGTTCTTTCATGTTCTCCAACAAATCCACCTTCTTCACGGAATCCCATTTTAATAAACCTATCACTCTCGATGACAATTTGTTGAAGACGGATGAGTTCATCTTTCGATAATGGACGCATCCCAGCCTGTCCAATCACCTTGCCCCATCGTGTTGCCCGCCTGGTTGAAGGGATTTCACCTTCAATATTAAATGAAGCCTTCGAGTCTTTTAATAATAGGAAGGCGGATGCTCTATTCAGCACATCATTATGGACATTGCGTACTAAACTTGTTGTTTTTTCTGACAGATCCTCCTTAATGTACTGTTCCAGTTTTTCACTTCTGCTCACCAATGGGCAGAAATTTAACGTGCCGGGCAAATTGTTCCTGACCCGGTGTCGTGGTGAATTATCACCTTTTCCGATCGTATACTGCAGGTTCTCATCTAACAAAGAAACATAATTGCCCTCTTTAAGATCAGGAATATTCAAGGTCTTTTGCATCAACCATTCATAAAGAAACCATATCCTCCGGCTGAATTGACTCAATGGTTCCTTCCTGACCCATTCTTCTATGACCAATTCATCTATTGATTCAAAGAGTTTCTTGAAGAAAAGTAGATTGATTCCCTGGTATTTCATGCTAAATACAAGATTGCCATAAAGAGAATCCTGTGGTTTATGTCGAGGTGTAAAAACAATCCAGCCAGGAACTTCATATTGTCTGCGCTTCACACTTATAAGAGCCAATGTGTCTGGGAACGGCATGGGAAGGCTCAAGGTTTCAATAATAGCTCCATATCCAACCAATGTTCCTTGTTCAGGAGCCTGCCTTCCGTGAAAAATATTTATTTCCTGTAGGAAGTTTGTTTTTCCAATTATTTCTTGGGAAAAACGTTTACTAAGAGGCATATTACGTGAAATAAGTTTATAACAAATATATGTGATAAATGATTACCAAATGTGAAAAATAGTTATAAATACACGCCAAACGTGAATAATAATTATTTGTGTTTGTATCCTTACGAACAACAAATAATCAATTCATGAACACCGATGGAAGGAAGAGCGTTGACAGTTAAGGATCTTGGATGTGCAGCCCTGCTTTCTGAAGCCCCTCTAAAATATGGTCCACAAGGCTTTCTTCCTTTACAAACCGGCTGATCAGATAACGGGCCCTTTTCTCAAAACCGGGTTTCAGCCGGTTCAGATATTCATATTCCTCCCGGGCCTCCCCTTTCCGGGACAGCTGTCCCAGTACGGTGGCACTGATCAAAGGTCCCCAGAAATACCCCGGCACCTGGTACATTCTCGATTCTTGCAGGGCTTTCTCATACTCTTTTTTCCTGTAGTAGTACAGGGAAGTGGCGCCGTGCAAGTATTTAGGATATTCCATGTTTCCACGCATTACCGAATCCAGGATACGTTTCCCCCGTTCCCAATCTCCGTATAACGACAGATGGAATCCCAAAGAACCGAGCCTCAGGGTGCTTTTTGG
>CAZNSZ010000095.1:0-14568 GCA_964575865.1 uncultured Bacteroides sp.
TGGAGCCGGTGATCAAATATGAATTCGACCAGGAGGGGGAAGACAATCCCCGGCTGAAGGCGCAGCGGAGGGCTGCCATGTTCCGGGTGTACAATTGCGGCATGACCTACCTGCTCACCGGCGATACGGTCTATGCCCACCGGGCCAAAATGGACCTGCTGGCCGCAGCGGCTTTCCCGGATTGGGCCCCCTGGCATTTCCTCAATGTGGGGGAGATCTCAGCCTTCATGGGGATCGGATACGACTGGCTGTTCGATTACCTGACCGAACCGGAGAAGCGGATCATTGAGCGGGCAATCATCAGGCTCGGTCTTGTCCCGGGGATCAAGGCCTATAACGGGGAATCCGGAGTGGAGCGGTGGTGGGTGAACCAGGCGCACAACATCAACCAGGTATGCAGCGGGGGAATGACCCTGGCCTCTCTGGCCATCGCTGAAGCAAGTCCCGATACGGTGTCCCTGATCCTGGAGGGCGCTCTGGGATCGGTCCCCAATGCCATGCTGGGGTACCTGCCCGACGGCGCCTGGCGGGAAGGACCCACCTACTGGGCCTATGGCACCACTTACAACGGACTGATGATGGCTGCCCTGAGGACATCACTCGGAACGGTCTTCCAGATGGACCAGGGGGACGGGTACGATGCGCTTGGAAAATCGGGTGCCTACCACATTCATACGGCCGGTCCCACGAACCTCTATTTCAACTTCGGGGATTCAAAGCGGACCCTCTATTATTCGCCGGTGCTGTTCTGGCTGGCCCATGAGTTCAATGAACCCGGATATGCCTGGTTCGAAAGGAACATCATCGTCAATGACCTGCCCAGGATGAGGAAAGGTGGACTGATGGATGACGATACCCTGGACCGTTTCCTTGCGCTGCTGGTGGTGTGGTATTCACGTGCGGGCCAGGATATCACCCATGATGATTTCCCGCTGGATGCCACCTTCAGCGGGGTGGATGTGGCACTGGGAGCGTTTCACAGCGAATGGAGCCGGGATGCGATCTATTTCGGGTTCAAAGGAGGGAAGGCGCATGCGAGCCATTCCCAGATGGATATTGGTTCCTTCGTCATGGACGCCAAGGGGGAACGCTGGGCGTGGGACCTGGGGTACGGGAACAACAAGCAGCCTGGATTCAGTGATTACGCCGGCGATCGCTGGACCTTTTATATCAATACCAATCTTGCACATAACACCCTCTCTTTCTGGGGTATGCTGCAGAATAAGGATGCGTTCATCCCGGTCAGGGAGTTTTACTCCGACCGGGACTGGGCCTATGCCTCCCTGGACATGACCCAATCCTACCGGGGGATCGTACGCAGCTGCGTGCGCAAATACTGGTTCCCCGAACGAAGCAGCATCGAGATCATCGATGAGATCGATCCCGCAGTGGGGTACATGGACGTGCGCTGGGCCATGGTGACCACCGCCGAACTCTCGCTGCACGGGCACGAGGCATTGCTGAGGCAGAACGGGAAAACATGCAAAGTGACGATCCTGGAACCCGAGGGGGCTGTCTTTGAGGAGGTGAGTACCCGTCCCAATGATCCGGGGCCCGACGAGACCCTGAACGAAGGGACCACCATGCTTGCAGCAAATATTTACCAGGAGGAGACTGTACCCTTTACCATCAAGGTGGCCATCACCCCTTATGACACCACCCTTTCAGGGGGTACATCGGCCATCTGGGATTCAGAGTACCAGGAAGAGCCCCGGTTGATGGGGATCTTTCCAAATCCGGCCGATGATGCCACCCATGTGTCGTTTGATCTTCCGAAAGCGGAACGGATCACCCTTGAGCTGTTTTACCCGAACGGACAGCTGGCCTCCCTCGCAGTGAACGGATACCGGCCGGCCGGCCGTAATGTGATCCCTGTTCCCATGGGATCCCTTGCACCCGGTGCGTATGTGCTGAAGCTGACCCATGAACGGGGCAGTGAAACCGGGGTGGTCATCCGGCAATGATTGGATCAGAGGAACCGGGTGCAGGCCTCAGAGTGCCTGCGGCTGCACCATCGCCCCGTTGGTGGCCACATCCCATGCGGCAAACCGCACCCACTTCTTGCCCGTTACATCGAAGGGGATCTCAAAACGCTTTTTTCCGAACGGTTCCAGGTCCGTGGCCGGAATGATTTCCCGGCCGGTCCGCTGCCCGTCGCCCCAGACGACCTCCACGAATTCGAGGGGGAAGGTCCATTCCACCTCCGCCACCAAGGTTCTTTCATTGCCGGACCCCTCCAGTGAGAAATGCGGGATCAGTACCTCGCCCGTGGTGACGAAATAGTCCCCATTCCGCAGTACGTCGATCACAGGAGACATATCGTCCACTCCGGGCACCCTGTCCAGCCGCAGGTAATTCACGGGCGACATTCCATAGGCATCGTCGAAGGGGGGGCGCCCACGGTGACCGTAATCGGTCCGGACCTCCGAAATGGCCAGGGCAAATTTGGGAGGCAGTCCTTTCTCTGCCATCCAGTTGTTCACTTCGTCCCAGAGCCGAAGGAAGCGGTATTCCCCGAGCCGGATCTCCGAGGCATCGATGCCCATTCCCCAGCGGTACCCCAGGCTGTTGTAGTTCCGGTGCAGAAAATGGGGGGTCTCCCTGATGGCATCGGGGAATCCTGTACTCCCCTTGGTTCTGGGATGGGGAAGCGATATCAGCACCCCGGCCTCTTCACTCACCCGCATCAGGTCCTCGGGAGTGCCCAGCCTGTAAACCCTGCCATATGCTGGGTGCTCATAAGAGAGTGATTCACCCGGTTCCCTGCCGGGAGTCCAGTAGAGTGGCCTGGAGATCAGCAGGTCATAGTGCCCTCCCAGGAAGGGTGGGCGTCCACCGGTGCTGTTCTCATCGTTGGGCATCAGCAGGAACTCGGGATCCGACTGGCGCCTGGCAGCTTCATAGTATTCGTGCAGTGTGGCCAGGTAGCCCTCTCCGCGGTCGTGTCTGGCAGCTCCACGAACCCCGTCGATCACGCTGTAGATATCGATCCCCAGCGAACGCATGGTTTCCACATCGTTCAGCCGCTGGTCAGGCCCCCCCGCCTCTTTGAGCCGTTCCAGCAGGCCCACATGGTAATGGTGCCCCATCACTTTGTAGCCTTCCAGCTTTTTATACCGGTCATGGTGGGTGAAGGCAAGCGCTGCGTCGATGGCTTCCTTCCCATCCCGGTCATCAATCAGGTAGAACACCGGCATCCGCTGCCAGGTACCGGGCCTGGCGCTGTATAGGGCAAAGTTGTGGTAAAATTCCGGGTTCATTTCTGTTTCAGCCTGCCGGATCCCAAGGGAAAAGCAGTTGTTCCCATCCTTCCTGTACCAGCTGTAACCCAGGTTCTCTTCGGTCTCCCTGGCCCAGTAGAAGCTGTGCGGAGGCGGAAAAGCAGCCAGCGAGCCCCCTTCCACCCCGGCAGCGATCAGTCGGTTCCTGCTTTTTATGATTACCGGTCCCTCCTGAGAAGGGCCCACCATAAGGGGCTCCTGCCAGTTCCCGGCCAGGTCGCGCCATACCGACCTGGAGCCCGGTCCGGCGGGTAATCCGCTGATTCCCGCATCGTACTTAAAAGCCGCGGAAGGCTGGTCAGTGCGTGCCACCAGCATCTGCCTGACCAGCCCGGATCCTTTGAATACATCGAATTGCAGGTAGCCCTCGAATATCCCTGCCTTCACACCCGGAAATGTAATCTCCAGCCTGGCCCCGTTGGTGGATACCTTGCATTCGGCTGCGTGGTATGTGGCGGTGGCGCGTATCACCTCCTCCGGTTTCCTGGGCATTCCGGGGTGACCCAGAAATGCTTCAGCTGCCGGGATGGAGGACCGGTGGGTGGGCGGGAGACTGTCTTCTATATAGAGCGGTGCATCCCAGAAGGCCTCCCATTTGATACTGTCAAGAATGGATTCAGTGAGCGGAATCCCCAGTTCTTCCAGGGGGCGTGTCTGCTGCTGGGTGATCCGCCGGACCCCTGAAACCACCCGGAACTCGGGCACCAGGCCCCGCCCGATTACGCTCCAGGATCCTTCCGGGGATGAAACGGCGAGCTCCCGGATCACGGGGACGCTGTCTTCAATGGCAAATAATATTCTGAACTCCCTTTTCCCGTCCCCCTCCCAGAGGATGGTCAGGACCTCGCCACCGACCGATGCCTTCAGCCCGGGCTGTTCCCTGTAATGGTCCATATTGACATTCAGGTCGTCTGCCCAAAGCGGAGAGGTAGTTAGAAAAAAGAATATACATGCAGGCAACCAGCTGGGAGATTTCAGGAAATATAATTTCATGGGATCGGGTTGTTTTCAGGAGCCGTATTCAAGTTCCCTGAGGGCGTCTCCGACCCCCTTCAGGTTGGTGAGGTTCATTTCGGAGTATTTCCGGGCCAGGATGATCCCCTCTGCCCCGGATGAGAGAACCGCCACGGTGGCTGCTTTGGTGGATTCGGGGGTGCACCGGGCGTAATCGGGATCCTCTTTGTCAAACCTCCTGGCCGGGATATCAATGTCGATGGCGGGCCAGATGCGGGTGGCGGTGCCGGCAGCCCCCTTCAGGGCCCTCCTGGTCTCGCTTTCGATCATCGACATGGGCAACCCATCACTTTCCAGCCTGTCGTACCGCATGGGTTCATACCCCATGATGCTGCCGATGAAATCGAGGCGTTGCTGCGGTTCCATATCCCCGTAGAGGGTATTCCCGGAACTCCCGATAAACGTGTGCATCCTTACCCCGCCCACATTGTAGTACATGACAATCTTCAGGAAATCGGCATAGTTACTCAGCTCCCGCAGGTCCTGACGTGCCCGGTAAAAGGGATCGTAGATCCCCTTGAACGAGAGGGCCGAACCGACCTGCACCTCCGGCCGGACCGATTTGACGAATTCATAGATCTCCCTGTAGGTATCCCTCAGGGCTTCCACCCAGAGCATCTCCCAGGAAAGGACCTCGGGATACTCCAGGAGGGTCCTCCAGAAGGTCACGTAACGGCCGTCCACGGGGCCGTCACCTGACTTGCATTGTGCCACGAACTTCTCCAGTGAACGAAAGCCTTCAATGGCCCGGTCCACGCTGATGCCCTTGTCTTTTGCCCTTTCCAGCGTAAAAGGATCAAAACTGGTCACCGGACCGCCGCCCCCGGTATGGGTGAAATCCAGCAGGTTGCTGACGGGTCCCGGCCGCTCGGTCCTCCAGAGGATACCGTCCACTTCGTAGGAGCGGATGCAATCCTCCACCAGCCCGAAAAGGAGCCCCCGGTATTCGGGACTGATCAGGTTCACATCTCCGGTGTGGTTGCCGTCGATGTCCACTTCGGTCAGCTTTTCGTAATGGGGCCTGTTCCTCCCGAAATTGTCTGCAAAGAATGCAATCACTTTCAATCCCCTTCTTCTGGCTTCCGGGATCACTTCCGCCAGCACGTCGTAATCCCCCAGCTCCGGGGCCCTGGCGTATTTCGGTTTGTAAACGGTGTTCCCGTAATACTCTTCATGCATGGCAGCATAGTATCCGCCTATAAAATTGGTGTCTTCCGCCTGCACCCCGTGATCCGGGAACGGCTCCCCCGGGATCTGGCGACCGGCCAATCCGCGGTTGTAGGCAAACACGGGAATGAACAGGGTATTCACTCCCGCGAGGGAGGTTACGTTATCCAGTACGTTTTCCACACCCTCATCATAAAACGAGACGGCCCCGATCTGGATGCCGATCATTTTCTTAGTGTCCCCGGAAGGATGACCGGGTTGCAGATGGAGACCGGATAATCCGGGTGCAGCAGTGGCAGCCAGGGTGGCCCCGGCGGCTGTTTTCAGAAATGTTCTTCGTTCCATATTCCGAAAATAGGCGATTTCAGAGGGGGATGAAAGGGGGTGGAAGGATCTTCACAACTTTGTCACAAAAACGCAGCCCCGGCAGGTAGGGCTATTCCACACAGTTTTGCTTAGATTAGCGATCAGACCTTCATTGAATGAACGTGAAAAGATCTACCCGCAGGGGATTTATCCGTACAGGGGCCACCGCAGGAATGGCTGCACTGACGGTCCCCATTGTCCGTGCGGGTGGCCTCGGGTCTGCACCAGGCCCGGTTTCCGGTGCCGATTACAGCGATCTGGATGAGGCATTGTCGGAACCGGTACTGCACAGGGAATGGTTTCCCGATCCGGTCATCATTGAAACCTGTGAGTTGCTGAAATACGGGGACAATTTCATGATCAGGGTGCGGTCCTCCGCCGGGGCGGAAGGCTATTGTGTGGGGCACAACATCCGGATGCCACACCTGTGGCCCATCCAGCTGGAGCTGGTGAATCCCTTCTTCATCGGGAAGGATGCCCGGGACCTGGAGCAGCTGCTGGAGGGGGTGTTTCTGTTTCAGAACAATTACAAGTATCAGGGGTATACCCTCTGGATCCCGGTGGCCACCGTCGAAATGGCCATTCTGGACATGCTGGGCCGGATTGCTGGCAAAAGCATGGGCGAGCTGATCGGGGAGATCCGGAACCGGGAGATCGCCATCTACCAGGCCAACAACAACAGGGGTAAATCGGCCGAGGAGAGCATCGAAAGCATCCGTAAGCTGCAGCAGGAGACCGGGGCCAGGGCGGTCAAGTTCAAGATCGGCGGGCGCAGGGGCAATCCCGAGGTTCCCCCCGGAAGGACCGAAAGGCTGATTCCCATGATGCGGGAGGCCTTCGGAGAGGAGATGGCCATCTATGCCGATTGCAATGGAAGCTACGGAGCTCCGGAGGCGATCCGCATCGGAAAAATGCTGGAGGATCACCGCATTGATCTGTACGAGCAGCCGGTTCCGACGGACTGGTACGAGGACTGGAAGCAGACCGCCGATGCCCTGTCGATCCCCATCGGATCGGGGGGAGGTGAGGTGAGCATCCGGAACTTCAGGTGGCTCATCGGGAACGGCGCGGTGCAGGTGGTCCAGCAGGACCTGTTCTATTTCGGGGGTATGATCCGTTGCATGAAGGTGGCCAGGATGGCCGCTGCCAGGGGGTACCTCTGCACACCGCACATTTCCGGTACAGGCCTGGGATACATTTATATGATGCAGTTTGTATCGGCCATCCCCAATGCCGGTCCTTTTCATGAATACAAGGGGCAGAGCAGGGATATCCCCTTCGAATGCACAACTTCCTCACTGGTGCCGGAGGCGGGAATTCTTCAACTTCCCCGGGGAGTAGGAAGCGGGGTGGAGATCGATCCGGAGTTTATCAGCAAACATAAGGTAATTAATTTATAAACAAATAGATATGAGAAAAGTAACAGTCATTTTAATGCTGGTTGCGGGAGGGGCGGTCCTTTCCGGCCAGGAGTACCTCGATTACCAGCTCCGCCTGGAGCCGGTCTGGTCCAGGGTGGCCGATGTTCTCGGGGAGGCCGGCTCGATTGAGAGCGTGGAGTTCTCTCCCGACGGGAGGTACATTGTCAGCGGATCGAAATATGACAATTCCGTGGTCATGTGGCGCACCTCGGACGGCCATGAGCTCTGGAGGCAGTATACGGCCCAGGAAATCGAACGGGTGGGGTGGTCCTCCGATGGCCTTTATGTGGCGGCAGGGAGCGAAGATTACCTGGTCACAGTCTTTGATTCAAAGACTGGGGAGGTGATCAGCAAACTGCAGCATAACAAGGGGATCGACGGGCTAACCTGGTCCAACAAGGGAAACCTGTTGGCTTCAGGAGAAGAAAGGACCGAGAACGAAGATGGATCAATCAGCGGCTTTGTCAATATTTTCAAAATGCCCGAAGGGGAGAAGGTGGGTACCCTTAATTTCGGAAATACGGTCAATGAATTGTTCTTCTCACATGACGACAGGTTTTTGCTGGCGGTCGGGCATCAGGCGGTCAAGGTGTACAATACGGGTGACTGGACGCTGCACCGTTCCCTTGATCCCGGAGATGGAGCCTCATTTACCAGCGGAGTTTTCTCGCCTGATGCCGCTCATGTCATTGCGGTGGGTGCCCCGGCAGGGGGGATCCGGGGGAATGTCTACCTCTGGGAGGTCGGGACCGGCAAACTGCTTAAAAAATTCAACCATACAGGCAAAAAGATAGAGTCCATCACATGGCATCCCAATGGGAACTATGTGGCCTACGCAGGTCATGATCCCTATATTTATGTGTACCGGATTTCCGATATTCTTTCTTTCGGCAACGACGAAATTCCAATGGCGCACAGGGTGTGGGCCAGTGATCATGCCGAGTACCTCGATTTCAATGCCGACGGCAGTTTTCTCACCAGTGCCCATCAGAACGGACTAGTCAAATTGTGGGTCTGGATGGGAGAGGACCCGGATATGAATTCCACCCGTCATTCCTGGGTGAAGACACAGCAGCGGGATGCGGATTAATGACAGCGGCACACGGATCAATTTCGGCGGCAACTTCTGTTGAGGAAGGTCGGCCTTGTTTCAACCATTCAACAACCAGTATTCATATGGGAAAAAACGATAAACCCCTATCCGCGGATCCAATCATTATCAGGGATAACCTCTCCGATACCTACAGCGATATTTACACCCCTGAGGTGTTGAAGGCGCTGGGGCACCTCGCTCCGTACAACAGGGAGATCAAGCAGCTGATGCACGAACGCATCCAGCGCCGGCTCAACAGGATCAGGAACAGGGAACGGATCAGTTTTCTTGATCCCGGCCATGTGATCCCCCGCTGCCACATCAGGGTGCAGGATGCCCGTGATGGAAAATTCGAGGGATCCGTGATCCCCCATGACCTTCAGCGGCAGTGGATCCAGGGGACCGGTCCGGGTGCCAAGCCCAACGCCCCTGTGGAAAGCAGCCTGAGGAATGTGGCATACGCCTTGCTTTCAGGGGCGGATGGATGGATGTTCGACGGGGAGGATGCCCTGGGACAGGTGACAACCATGTCGCTGGACAACCAGCGGAGCCTGAAGCTGGCCATCCGCAGGGATCCCCTTTTCCTGTCCGTTGCCGAAAAAATCGCCGGGGAGATGAACCTGTGGGCCGAAGGTTTTTTCGGGTACCCCGTCATCGGGGACTGGCGGGAGCAGCTTGAATTTACCACCGTCATATTCAGGGCCAGGGGGCTTCACCTGGATGACCGGCACATCCGGCTGGCCAGCGGCGAAGCGCTCGCCGCATCCATTGCCGACCTGACCCTTTATGTGGTCAATAATTACAGGGAGCTACAGAAACGAAATGCCTCGATCGTACTATACCTCCCAAAGATTCAGACTGCCGGTGAGGCCGCCATCTGGAATGAGATGATCACTGTGCTGGAAAATCACCTGGGGCTGCCAGAGGGGACCGTGAAGGTCTATATGCTTGTGGAGCAGCTGGAGGCCACGTTTCAGCTTATGGAGATCAGGGCCGCATTCGGAAAACACTTTGTGGGGTACAACACGGGCCGCTGGGATTATATCAACAGCGTGGCGGACGCCATGACCTGGGATCCCCGGTTCATCAATCCCAATATCGAATCGATCGTGATGACCTACGGCTATATGCGGAACTATGAGGACCGCGTCCGCAGGGCAGTCAACACCCCTGACATAAACGGGAACTATGCGCTCTGGCAGGGAGGGATGGAACCCAACATTCCGGTGGGATCCGAGCACGGGGTGGCATCAAGCATGGAAAAGGCGGTTCAGGGGGCAGAACGCGAGGAGCGGGAAGGAGCCAGCGGAAAGTGGGTGGCCCACTGGAAGATGGTCCATATTGTAAGACCTGTGTGGGAAAAGCAGAAAAGGGCCAACCAGCTGGGGAGGAAATTCCCTACACTGACCTATACGGAGCAGGATGCAGAAGGGCTTACCCTGCTGGAACCGGCGCCCAGGACCATCCGTGGAGCCAGGAACCTGCTGAGCGTGGCCCTCCAGTACGGGAATGCCTTCGGGCAGGGCATGCAGGCAGCCGCACTGAAACCGGCTGATTTTTTCGGCAATGATGACATCCTTTACCTGATGGAGGACATGGCCACCGGGGAGATCCGGCTCAGTATTCTCTGGGAATGGGTGCACAAAAAGGCAAGGATGACCGAAGATGATCCGGAGACCGGCACCAGGGCGGGGGACCGGTTCTCTATGAAACTGTTCCGTCGTTTGTTGCAGGAAGAATATGTCAAATTGCAGAATGCCCGGGACAGGGACGTGTACGATGTCTCCAAAAAAACCACCCTTCCCATCACGCGGCTGATCGCTGAGACCTATGTATCGGAAGAGATCAAGATTCCGTGGTACATCGATCTGCTGAACATCAACCTGAACAACCACGACCTTGAAGTGGCTGAAGAGAGGATCACGCTTTACCTTGATGCATTCAGGAAAGACGGAAGCAGGCTCACGGAAAACCTCGATTTCAGGGTGACCGGCTAACTTCAGGTCCTCACGCTTTCGGATCCATCGATGCGATGGCATCCACGAAAGCCCTGATGTTTCCGGTCGATACCCCTGGAGGCATCCCGCCCCCGCAGGACAGGATGATCCTTGACGGATCCTTCAGGGACTTCACCAGTGTGCGAACCTCCTGAGCAACCTTTTCCGGGGTCCCTTTTGCCAGTACATCCCGCGGCGGAATGTTCCCCAGCATAGTGACCCTGTTGTCTGTCAGCTCCTTGAGCTGGTTCAGGTCCGTTTCAAAACCCATGTTGAAAAGGTTCACCCCCATTTCAGGAAGGAAGCCGATGGATTCCATGCAATTGGCATCATTGTGCAGGAACTTCACCGCCAGGTTGCAGTCATAAAGCTCCCTGAAATACGGAAGGCCGAACTCCTCGAATTGCTCCCGGCTGATGAAACCGATGATGTCGTCCAGGACCAGGATCCCGTCGATGGACGGGAACCACTCTTTCTGGAGGTTGTGAAGGTCCTTCAGGTAATCGGTAATGATCCGCATCAGGGTGTGGACATCCTGGGGGTGGGTCATCAGCGCCATCATGAATTCGGTGGTGCCCATCATGTAGGAGGCAATGTTGAGCGGTCCCCGCGATACGGAGAAGCGGATGCGGTGTCCATTGTCTTCAATGACTTTCTGATTGATCCTGAGTCGGTTAAGGATAAACGGAGCCAGCCCGTCCCGGGATGCATGCGGTTTTTTTATCTGTCTGATCTCCTCTGGAGACCTGAGATTGGGAAATGCATGTGGAAACTCATTGACCGGGAACGCCACCCTGGCTCCAAAGGCGGAGGGCTCACTGCACATCCCGTACTCGGACCAGAAACCGGGAAGGAACCACACCCCGGGAAACGTATCGATGGCCTTCAGGTTCGCCTTCAGCCAGAGCTCGTCGGATGAGAAGTAATCGATAATATTGATCCCATTCCAGTTGGGGAGCCAGGGGGAATCGATGATGAAGCCCGAAGGCAAGGGTGAAAGGACCTCTCCCTGCAGGACGCGGATAAGCCCATTCCACTGGTTATCAGTCATTCATTGAATCAGTTAAGGGTCGTGGTTTGATGATTCCAAGATAAAGGAAATCTGTTGTTTAAAAAAAGATTTCTGGGCATATTGCTGCCAGAGTTAAGGAATAGACTCCGCTTTTCCTGCTCAATAATCTGCCCCGGGTCTTTTGAATTGCAATCTCCTGAAGAAAAGGACGATCACTGCAAGAATGATGATTTCCCCGATCAGGAAGATCCACCAGGGGAAACGGCGGGGAATGTACCTCGTGGCCACCTCCAGAACTTCCGGATTACTGATCTGAAACATCCCTGATAATGAAAAATGAGCGAGCATATGCTCCGAGTAGTCATAGATGAATCCCAGGATCAGCACCAGGGACCCCAGGATGAGTCCGGACCATTCGGCTGTGCTGATCCGCGTCGGCTTTCCTATATCCGCATTCACGAGGATCACCAACGCCAGCAGGATCATGGTCAGGGAGAGCAGCACCGGCGCCAGTACCGGTCCGGTCCAGGTGGTGGGGATCAGGAACAGCACATCCCAGGTCATAAGCGATTCGGGCCACCCGAGCAGCAGTTTCAGGAAGATATAGTAGAAAATGTCCCACACTGCAAAGGAATATAGGAACCAGGCAAAACCGGTGCTGAAGTTTCGTCCTGCCAGCATTCCGATGGTCACCAGCATGATCAGGGTGGCCGCTTCACGCAGCAATTCCGTAAGCGCCAGGTCCACCGGGACGGGAGTCAGGGGGAATTGAAAGCCTTCAGGGTATAGAATATCGCGCAGATAGACCACCACTGCGGTTTCAAGGAATCCCATGGCAACGGCGAAAAGGGTGACCACCCATAGTGCCCTGCCCAGTCTCATTTTATGGAGCAGGCCTGATCTCATAATAGCGGTTGTCGGATGTTCCAACGTTGATGTATCGCCTGCTGATCTGTTCCTCCATGCCGTTGAGCAACCCGTTGAACATGGTCACCAGGGTATATCCTCCCGGCTCTTCGGGCAGGTCCAGTACCACAGGGTAGTTCTTCTCCCCGTATGGGGTGATCCGGATCTCCTGCTGCTGGGACCAGACCACCAATCCTCCTTCATTGTACAACCGGACGGTCACTTCACCCGATTCAGGAACAGCGAGGTCATTAATTGCCTTGAGGGTGAACAGCATCCTGGAGCCCGGTTCATGGGGTGTAAATTGCCTCATGTACCTTTCGTCGGGGTGGTTGATGAAAACTGCCGTCGGTGCAAAGGCATGCCTGAACCAGGGGAGGGTGGGACCCGGCTTTAGTTCTGCAATATTGCCGATGTACCAGTCCCCCGTGTATCCGTAGTTGTTGGTCAGGTGGGTAAATGCAAGCACGCCGGCGTGCTCCCGGATGCTTCTCAGCCATTCTGTTTCACACTGCAGCCAGTAGGCCTGGAAGTGCCTGTTGGCAGCTGTATCGGAAGTACCTCCCAGGTAGTATTCGTAGAGCCTCCCGGTGAGCTTCGAGGTCCTCCCGTCCCGCCACAGCCAGACCCAGCCGTATTCGTTCACCAGCTGAGCGGCACCGGACTCGATGCTCCCGATGTTCGTCTGGTTCCGGTAATCCAGATCCCCCAGCGGGTAAGGGTTCTTTTCGAATGCTTCGACCTCATTCCAGGGCCTCAGCCCTTCGTAGGGGTGGGGTTCGTCCATCTCGTCGTTCCCCATCTCCCCTGAGGTCATGTACCCCGCATCCCAGGGCCGGGTCGGATCAAGCAGCTTCAGTTCCGGGATCAGGATGTTGCCGATAAAATCATCCCAGTTCTCGTTGATGGCATCCCAGATCACAATGCTGGGGTGGTTCCCGTCGCTCCAGACCCAGTTGGTGTACTCCTCCCTGACCTGCTGGTCCCAGCCATGGGTCTGCCAGTAATTCCATTCGTTCTGAAACATCAGCCCGTATTCATCCGCCAGGTCGTACCAGAAATCGGGAACGATCCCCACGCAGATCCGCATGGCGTTCCAGTGCAGCAGTTTGGGATCGTCAATGATCAGTTTTTTTACCCATTCCCTGTCCCAGGCCAGTTTACCGCAGTCGGGATCTTCAAAGAAACGCTGCAGGGTGATGTTGGTCCCCCTCAGGATGATCTTCTTCCCGTTGAGGTAAAAGTATTTCCCCCTGCGTTCAAAATCCCTCAGCCCGAACCGGTCCACCTGCACATCCACCGGTCCACCATGATGCATGACGGTGGTCCTTACCCCGTAAAGAAACGGATCGTCGGGGCTCCAGAGGTGCGGATCCGTCAACGGGATCTCCAGAATGGCGGTGGTAAAGTGTTCCCTTCTGGCAGAGACAGGCGTGCTCCTCCGGCCGGAGACCTTACCCGAGACCCATTCAAAAACCTCTACCTGAACAATGACCGAATCCTCCTTCGGATCGCCGTACATGATCTGCTGCGGGTAATAACTTCGCAGCCTGACTTTTGCTGTGACCTTTCCCTCCTCGGCATCAGGCAGCAACAGCGTGTTATTGACCTGGACCTTTCCGGCTGCGATCAGCTCCACATCGTCCCAGATCCCCGGAAGGTAATGCTCCTTCTCCTTATCGGTCGATCCAGCCGCCTGCGGGGGCAACCAGTAACGGTCGCCCACCCTGATCAGGATCTCGTTCATCTCACCCGGCCTGAGGGCACGGGTGACTGGAAATTCAACGGGGGTATAGCACTCCATGGAGGTGCCCATATCGATCCCGTTCACATACACCGTGGTCACATACTGGCTCTTCCGGATCCTCAGCAGGAACTCCTTTCCCGCCAGGGAATCCCCTATCGGGACCCTTTTCCGGTACCAGCTGTACCTGGGCACATAATCAATATCGTATACTCCGTGGGCCTCCTTTTCTTCTGTACTTTCAGGCGTTTTGAACCAGATCTGATAATCTTCGATTTTCGGATCGGCCAGGTGGATCAGTCCGGGCACTGGTATGGTTCGGGTGAAATGCAGCGGAGGGAACCCATTTTCGGTCCGGTCGAACTGCCATGTCCCGTTCAGGTTCAGGACCGTTCGTTGTGCTGCCAGCGGAAAGGCAAGGCAAATGAGAAGGATGCCCAGAATCTTTTTCATAGGGTGGATCAAGTTAAGAAATTTCGGAAGGTTTACCTACAACTGATCCAGCAGTTCAAGGTGTGGCCCAGGCCGGGACCGATCCGAGCTCGATGTCAAAGGAGCTGTTCCCGA
>CAZNSZ010000096.1:0-4760 GCA_964575865.1 uncultured Bacteroides sp.
ATGTGCGAGACCATGAACGGGTCCTGGGGATTCAACATTATCGACCAGAATTACAAATCGGTAAAGCAGCTCATTCATACCATGATCCGTGCAGCCGGTTACGGTGCCAATTTCCTGCTCAATACGGGACCCATGCCCAACGGGATGATCCAGCCGGAGAATGTGGATACCCTGATGGCCATTGGGAAATGGCTGGAAACTTACGGGGAGACCTATTATGGCACCCGCAAGGGACCGGTAGCCCCGCAGGAGTGGGGAGCCACGGTGGTCAAGGGGGACAAAGTCTACCTCCACATCCTGGACCACCAGGGCGGGAGTCTGGAGCTGTCAGGGTTCAGCCCGAAAATTAAATCTGCGCTCTTTTTTGATGACGGGACGAAGGTGGAGATGAAGCAGAACAGGGAGGGGGTGACCCTGACCATCCCGTCCGGAAAGATAAGGCCGGTGGATACAGTGGTGGTACTGACCCTGAAGTAAGGCTCAGTATTTGCTGTAATGAAGGTGCCCGGTGGAATAGTCTAGCTCCTGAAAATTGATATCCCGGACGTCGAAATTAATGGGTATCTGCATGAAATAGCGGACCGGCTTCCCATTGAGCATGGCCGGCTGCCATTTCCCGGGCATGGTGGCGATGGCATTGACCAGGTAGTGGTTCAGTTCGTCCGATCTGCCCTGAAGGGGAACAACCCCGCGCAACTCACCCGTTTCCATGACCACCCAGCCTATGATCACCTGGTCCTGGATCTGTGAAAGGTCCCATTCGGACCTGGTAATTTTCTGAAGGAGGTAGTTGTGGAAAAACCCGGGCCCGTATTCGTATTCCGGTTCCTGGTCTGCAGAATAAAAAAGAGAATCGATGTACCGGCTGCCGTCCTCGAGCCAGTTCTGGTTGGCGATCAGCTGGTTGTCCTGGTATTCGGCCACCGATTTCACCTTTCCATTGGGATGGTATTCGGTCAGTGTCCCCTGGAGACTGAGCGGGAATTTCTGTGTGGTACTGCCCGTTCTGATGGTACTGGCAAGGGTATACTCGCTGAACAGGTACCCTCCCTGGCCCGTTTCTTCATATTCCCGGTAAAACTTGCTGGAGAACAGCCGGTCCCCCCGGTATTTGATCATCCACTCCCCCTGGTCCCTCATCCGGATCTTCTCGGTGCTTACCTTCTCCCATTCGTTATCCGCTTTCCGGTCGGTCCGGATCTGAATATTTTTGTCACTTTTCCGGGTCACCTCTTTTCGCACTATGGCCTCATCCGCTGTTTCCACCGGCCTTGAATTTACCCCGTAATAGAAGGTTTCCTGGCCACTCATTGCCGGAATCACCATCATGACCGCAACAATCCAGAGGGTGCGTTTCACTGCTTTTTTCATGGGCCAATCTTATGGGGTGCAATATAGAATAATCTGACGCCATGGCAAAGATTACGGGAGTTATTCACTACATTGCGGTATGCGATCAAGGGATAACTTTCTGAAAACCCTGAACCATGAGGAACCGGAACGGCTCGTGGTTGACCTGGGAGCCACCCCGGTCACCGGGATCCACGTCAAACTGGTCGCAGAGCTCAGGGATTATTACGGACTGGCCAGAAAACCGGTGAGGGTAACCGAACCTTACCAGATGCTTGGTGAGGTGGAAGAGGATCTGGCGGAGGCCATGGAGCTGGACGTGGTTGGGATCTCGCCTCCGGCAGACATGTTCGGGAACCGCCTTGAAAATTGGAAGGAATACCGCACCCCCTGGGGACAGGAGGTGCTGGTTCCCGGAAGTTTCACTGTCAGCGTGGATGACCGGGGGGATACCCTGATCTATCCGCAGGGGGATCCCTCGGTGGCACCCTGTGCGAAGATGCCCGCGGCCGGATTCTTTTTTGATGCGGTGAACCGCCAGGGTGTCCTGGACGAGTCGAATCTGGATCCGGAGGACAATGTGGAGGAATTTACCACCTGGACGGAGGAGGATATCCGTTACTGGACCGATGCCACCCGGAAGTTGTCCGGACAGGGGAGGGGGCTCATCGCCAATTTCGGGGGGACCGGGATCGGGGACATCGCCCTGGTACCGGGGCTCAACCTGAAGGCCCCCAGGGGGATCAGGGATGTGGCCGACTGGTACATGGCCAGCCTGACACGGCCCGAATACCTGCACTATGTGTTTGAAAAACAGACCGATGTGGCCCTCAAGAACCTCCGGATGGCGAAAGAGGCCACCGGGGACCTGGTGGATGCGGCGTACATCTGCGGAACCGATTTCGGAACCCAGGAGTCCTCTTTCTGTTCGGTCGAAACATTCCAGGAGTTGTATGCCCCCTACTACCGGAAGATCAACGACTGGATCCATCAGAATACCCGGTGGAAGACCTTCAAGCACAGTTGCGGGGCCGTGGAGCCTTTCATGGAAAGCTTCATCGCGGCGGGGTTCGACATCATCAATCCGGTACAGATCAATGCAGCCGGCATGGATCCCGCTCGCCTGAAAGAAAAATACGGGGATCGCCTTGTGTTCTGGGGCGGGGGAGTGGATACCCAAAAAGTCCTTCCCTTCGCCAGGCCGGAGGAGGTGAAGTCCCATGTCCTGAAACAATGCAGCATCCTGGCACCCGGCGGGGGATTCGTATTCAACACCGTACATAACATCCAGGCCAATGTTCCCCTCGGGAACGTGGTAGCCATGTTGGAGGCAATCAGGGAGTTCGCTGCCTGACCCGCGCCCCGAATTCACCCTTATTTAGAACTGATTTATTATTTTTTTAGGTACCTTTGTACCTTAAAAATTCAGAATCGACTACCGTAAATAACTCATTATTAATAACTAAAAGTGATTTTCCAATGTCAGATGTAAAGCGTGTGTATACATTCGGGAACAAGAAAGCCGAAGGTAAAGCCGATATGAAGAACCTGCTCGGCGGTAAAGGGGCCAACCTTGCAGAGATGAACCTGATCGGGGTTCCCGTACCCCCGGGATTCACCATTACCACCGAAGTCTGTACCGAATACAACCAGCTCGGTAAGGAGAAAGTGGTGGAACTGATCAAAAAGGAGGTTGAGGCCGCTGTGAAGAATATCGAGGACATCATGGGGACCAAATTCGGGAGCAACGAAAATCCCTGTCTGGTCTCCGTGCGCTCGGGCGCCCGGGTCTCCATGCCGGGGATGATGGACACTGTCCTGAACCTCGGTATGAACGAGAATGCCGTAGAAGGATTGATCGCCAAAACCGGAAATGAAAAATTCGCATGGGACAGTTACCGCCGGTTCGTACAGATGTACGGCGACGTGGTGCTCGGAATGAAGCCCGAGTCCAAGGAAGATATCGATCCGTTTGAGAAGATCCTTGAAGAGGTCAAGGAAGCCCGTGGCATCGAGAACGACAATGAGCTGACGGTGGAAGATCTGAAGGAGCTGGTGGAGAAGTTCAAAGTCGCCGTCAAGAACCAGACCGGCCACGATTTCCCGGTTGATCCCTGGGAGCAGCTCTGGGGTGCCGTCATGGCGGTATTCGACAGCTGGAACACCCCCCGCGCCATCTATTACAGGCAGCTGAACCAGATCCCCGAAGAGTGGGGTACGGCTGTCAACGTACAGGCCATGGTCTTCGGGAACATGGGGAATACCTCGGGAACCGGTGTGGCATTTACAAGGGATGCCGGGACCGGAGAAGATATTTTTAACGGGGAGTACCTGGTGGACGCACAGGGAGAGGATGTGGTCGCCGGGGTGAGGACACCCCAGCAGATCACCAAGGAGGGTTCGCTCCGCTGGGCCAAACTGGCCAAGGTGTCCGAGGAGGAGCGTGCCTCCAATTACCCCTCCCTGGAAGAGCTGATGCCGCAGGTATATGCGGAACTGAACGATACCCAGCAGAAACTGGAAGATTACTTCGCGGATATGCAGGACCTGGAATTCACCATTCAGGAAGGCAAACTCTGGCTGCTGCAGACCCGGAACGGAAAACGTACCGGGGCAGCCATGGTAAAAATTGCCATGGACCTGCTCAGGGAAGGCAAGATCGATGAGAAAAAAGCCCTGCTTCGCCAGCAACCTGCCAAGCTGGATGAATTGCTGCATCCGGTGTTCGACAAGAAAGCCCTGGCAAGCGCCAATGTGCTGGCCCAGGGACTTCCTGCCTCTCCCGGTGCGGCCACCGGCCAGATCGTATTTTTTGCCGATGAGGCTGCCAAATACCCCACTTCCATCCTGGTGAGGATCGAAACCTCCCCGGAAGACCTGGAAGGGATGAACATTGCCAAAGGGATCCTCACTGCGCGCGGAGGGATGACCTCCCATGCAGCCGTGGTGGCCCGCGGGATGGGCAAGTGCTGTGTCTCAGGTGCCGGAGGTGTGAAGATCGATTACAAAGCCCGGACCATGACCGCCGCCGGAAAGGTATTCAAGGAGGGGGACTGGATTTCCCTGAACGGATCCACCGGGAACGTGCTGGAAGGAAAGATTGCCACCATCGATCCCGAGCTGAGCGGAGACTTCGGCGAACTCATGGATCTGGCCGAGAAGCATACCCGGATGGATGTGCGCACCAACGCGGACACCCCGCATGATGCCAGGGTGGCCAGGGAATTCGGCGCCAAAGGGATCGGGCTGACCCGGACCGAGCACATGTTCTTCGAGGGAGAGCGGATCATTGCCATGAGGGAGATGATCCTTGCCAGCAATGAAACGGAACGTCGCAAGGCGCTGGAAAAACTGCTGCCCTACCAGCGTGAGGATTTCGAAGGGATCCTCGAGGCCATGGAAGGTTACGG
>CAZNSZ010000096.1:4860-6963 GCA_964575865.1 uncultured Bacteroides sp.
CGTCCTGAGATCATGGTGCCCCTGATCGGGACCTGGAAGGAATACAAGATGCAGGAAGAGATCATCCGCAGCACTGCCGAAAAGGTGTTCCAGGAGAAGGGAGCAAAGGTTGAATTCCTGGTAGGGACCATGATCGAGATCCCGCGGGCTGCACTCACTGCAGACCTGGTGGCCGAGCATGCGGAATTCTTCTCATTCGGGACCAATGACCTGACGCAGATGACCTTCGGATATTCCCGCGACGATGCCGGAAAATTCCTGCCCATTTACATTGAAAAAGGCCTGCTGAAGAACGATCCGTTCCAGACCCTCGACCAGGAAGGCGTGGGACAGCTGGTGGAGATGGGAACCCAGAAAGGACGCCAGACACGTCCCGACCTGAAGGTGGGGATCTGCGGCGAGCACGGAGGGGATCCCGAATCGGTGGAATTCTGTCACCGGGTGGGTATGAACTACGTCAGCTGTTCACCCTTCAGGGTACCCATCGCACGGCTGGCGGCGGCTCAGGCTGTACTCAGGTAATTCCAATGCCGGAAGGATGAATGAACAAAGCGGTAAAACTTGGTTTTACCGCTTTTTTTTCGGATATTTGGCGGGCCAATTCTGTTAGAGAATCCTTCCCAATTATTTTAAATTGATATTATAACAGGCCTGTTGTTTATAAATTCAAAACATTATGCGGCGTATTTCTGAAAATTTGCAACTTGAACAGTATGGAATCGAAAATGTAGGCGAGATCGTCTATAATCCTTCTTACGAGCAGCTTTACCGTGAGGAGATGGATCCTTCCCTGGAGGGATTCGAAAGGGGTGTGGAGAGTGAATTCGGGGCTGTAAAAGTGGATACCGGTATTTTTACGGGTCGTTCTCCCAAGGATAAGTACATTGTGAAGGATAACACCACTGAAAATACCGTCTGGTGGAAATCAGAAACTGCAAAAAGCTCCGATAACAAACCGATTTCGCAGGATGTCTGGAAACACGGATATGAACTGGCCACCGGGCAGCTTTCGGGAAAACGGCTCTTTGTGGTGGACGGTTACTGCGGCGCCAATGAGGATACCAGGCTGAAGGTGCGTTTTGTCATGGAAGTGGCCTGGCAGGCCCATTTCGTCAAAAACATGTTCATACGGCCCTCCGAGGAGGAACTGAAGGATTTCGAACCCGATTTCGTGGTGCTCAACGCAGCCAAGGTAACCAATCCGCAGTGGAAGGAACAGGGGCTCAATTCCGATGTCTTCGTATTCTTCAATCTCAGTGAAAAGCGGGCTGTCATCGGTGGTTCCTGGTACGGGGGAGAGATGAAGAAAGGGATTTTCTCGGTCATGAACTACTACCTGCCCCTGCAGGGGATCGCCTCCATGCACTGCTCCGCCAATATGGGTGCTGACGGCGATACGGCCATATTCTTCGGGCTTTCCGGTACGGGAAAGACCACCCTCTCCACCGATCCGAAGCGGGCTTTGATCGGGGATGATGAGCATGGCTGGGACGACGACGGGGTGTTCAACTTTGAAGGGGGGTGCTATGCCAAGACCATCAACCTGAGCGAAGAGAGCGAACCTGACATTTACAGGGCCATCCGCAGGGATGCGCTCCTTGAGAATGTGATCGTGCACAGGGACGGCAAGGTCGATTTCAGTGATGCTTCCAAAACGCAGAACACAAGGGTCTCTTATCCCATCTACCACATCGATAACATTGTCAAACCGGTTTCAAGGGGCGGGCATGCTTCCAGGGTGATCTTCCTTACTGCCGATGCATTCGGGGTGATGCCCCCCGTCTCCAGGCTGACCCCCGAGCAGACCAAGTACCACTTTTTATCCGGATTTACCGCCAAGCTGGCCGGGACCGAAAGGGGGGTGACCGAGCCGGTGCCCACATTCTCCGCCGGATTCGGGGCTGCTTTTCTGACCCTTCATCCCACCAAATATGCCCATGAACTGGTCAGGCGCATGGAAGCCGCCGGATCGAGGGCTTACCTGGTCAATACGGGATGGAACGGAACCGGGAAACGGATCTCCATTAAGGATACCCGCCGCATCATCGATGCCATACTGGATGGTTCCATCGATGATGCCCCCACCACGGTGATCCCCTATTT
>CAZNSZ010000096.1:7063-12018 GCA_964575865.1 uncultured Bacteroides sp.
CCCCTGGCCTACCTGCTGGGATCCATCCCCTCCTCCGTCTGGCTCGGAAAACTGATCCGGGGCGTTGACCTGAGGGAGCACGGCAGCGGGAACGCAGGGGCCACCAATGCATTCCGGGTTCTTGGCAGGCCCATCGGGATCGCTGTCCTTCTGCTGGATGCAGGCAAGGGCTACCTGGCAGTCACCCTCTCCTTCTTGCAACACCAGATCCCTCCCGGCGGGGAATCCTGGATGCTCCTGCGCATTGCCCTCGGTTTGCTGGCGGTGACCGGACATATATTCCCTGTTCTTGCTGGTTTCAGGGGAGGGAAAGGGGTGGCGACCCTGGCCGGGATCGGCATCGCGCTCCATCCGGCAGCCGCGCTCTGCGCCATGGGCGTTTACCTGGCTATCTTTCTTCTGACCCGGATCTCAGCCCTGGGTTCCCTCACAGCGGTGCTATCCTACCCGGTCTGGATGATCTGGGTATTCTCGGCAGGGCCGGTCTCCCTCAGGGTGTTCAGCCTGCTCGTACCGGTGGTGGTCATGATGACCCACCGGGAAAACATCAGAAAACTGGTTGCAGGAAAGAAAGGCAGGAACCGGGGGGATCAAACGGGCTAAGCGAATTCCTCCTCCAGTTTCTGTTTCAGGTACCGGTTGGGAACATTTTTCTGCAGGATCCCCTGTTCGGCAACGGAGATCTGACCATTCTCCTCCGAAACAATAATGACCAGGGAATCCGTTACTTCGGAAATCCCGAGGCCAGCACGGTGCCTCAAACCGTATTCAGGCGGGAGGTCCAGTTTTTCAGTGACCGGAAGGATCACCCGCGCTGCCAGGATCTTATCGCCGGAAATGATCACCGCCCCGTCATGCAGCGGGCTGGTCTTGTTGAAGATGCTGGCGAGCAGCCGGCTGGAAGTCTCCGCATTCAGGATATCTCCGGTTTCCGCGTACATGTCCAGGTTGGACTTGCGCCTGATCACGATCAGGGCTCCCGTTTTTTCCTGGGAGAACTGCATGGCTGCCTTCAGAATGGAACGGATCTTCACCTGGCTTTTGGATTCGAACTTCAGGTTCAGCACTTTTTCAAAACTGATCCTGTTCCCGTCCACATACCGCGATCCGATAAAGATCAGGAATCTCCGGATTTCCTGTTGAAACACTATGATCAGGGCAATCACACCTGCACCCAGCACCGATCCCAGGATGGTGCTCAGAAGCTCCATGTTAAGGGCCCTGACCGCCCACCAGAAGATGTAGATGACCGCAATTCCCAGGGTGATGCTGTAGGCTACCGTGCCACGGATCAGCAGGTAGAGCTGGTAGAGCAGGAGCGCCACCAGAAAGATGTCAATGACATCCAGCAGTCGGATATGTAGGAAGGCGCTAACCATCAGGCAACTTCTCAGGCCAAATTTAGCAAAAGGAATTAAACACCGGACGACGGAGTGTTCACAATCTGGAGAAAGATCCTGACGGTCTCCACGGCCGGCTTCACGTCATGCACCCGCAGCATGTTCGCCCCCCTCATCAAGGCGGCCATATGGGCCGCGGTGGTTCCGTTGAGCGCCTCGTCCGGTGAACAACCCAGAGGCTTGCATATCATCGATTTACGTGAGATGCCCGCCACCAGGGGGAGTTCAAGGATCTGGAACGATCCCAGTTCGTTCAGCAGCTGGTAGTTGTGTTCCAGTGTTTTTCCAAATCCGAAGCCGGGATCGATGAGAATATCGCTGATCCCCATTTTCCTGAGCTGATGCACCCTTTCTCCGAAAAACCGGAGCACTTCGTCCGTCACATTCCGGTACACCGGGGTCTCCTGCATGGTGGAAGGATGCCCCTGCATGTGCATGATCAGGTAGGGCAGGCCCAGTCCGGCCACAGCCTCCATCATCCCCGGGTCCCGCCGGCCGGCCGAAATATCGTTCACCATATCGATCCTGAACCGTTCATGGCACCGTTTCACGATCCCTGAACGCCAGGTATCGAGTGAAATGAGGGCATCGGGCAATTCGTTCCGCAGCGCCTCGAGCACCGGCAGGAGCCTGTTCAGCTCTTCCTCCTCGGGAATATCTTCGGCCCCCGGGCGGGAGGATGCCGCACCCAGGTCAAGAAAGGTGGCTCCCTCCTGCAACATCTCCCTGGCCGCGTTCACTGCCCCTGCCGGATCCGTCCACCTGCTGCCCCCGTAAAAGGAATCGGGGGTGGCATTGAGAATGCCCATTACCAGCGGGCGTTCGAATGTCATTGTTCGTCCGTTCAGGTTGAGTGAGAATTCCTTTATAAAGAGGGGAAATGTTGTGGAGAAGTTCTTCATCAAAACTCAGTGGTTGGATTGATATTTTGTATGTTTGGAATCAGAAGCTAAATTACGTGAAAAATTCCGAAATCATTCCATGCGGTTTGTGGTGATCGAGGGCCTGGACGGATCAGGAAAGTCCACCCAGCTTGATTTATTGAAGAGCCATCTTGACAATCAGAATGTCCCCTTCCGGGTTCTCCATTTTCCACGGCTGGAGGAGGGCCATTACGGTAAACTGATTGCCAGGTTCCTCCGGGGCGAAATGGGGGCAAACGACCAGGTGGACCCTTACCTGGTGGCGCTGATATTTGCAGGCGACCGCGCCGATGCCGCTGCCCTTATCCGACAATGGATGGAAGAGGGGTACCTGGTGATCGCCGACAGGTACGTCTATTCCAACATCGCTTTTCAGTGTGCCAAACTCCACAATGAAGGGGAAAGGAGCCGGCTGATGGAGTGGATCCTCGATTTTGAATACGGGTACAACCGGTTACCCCGCCCCGAACTCAACCTGTTTCTGAATGTTCCCTTTGGATTCATCAGGCAACAGCTCGGCACCAGCAGGAAAGGAGAGGACCGGGCATATTTGCGCGGTGTGAGGGATATCCATGAAGAGAACATGGATTTTCAGGAGCGGGTCCGGAAGATGTACATTGCCCTTCAGGACAGGGTGGAAGACCTGGTTCTGGTGGATTGCATGGATCCCCGGGGGAAGATGCTCCCTCCCGGAACCATTTCGGAAAAGATTGTCTCACTTATTTCGGAAAAGCCATGAGATATCTTACCCTCCTGAGCCGGTTAGTTCTTGGCAGCGTATTCATCTTCAGCGGGTTTGTCAAGGCAGTGGACCCCCTGGGATCGGCCTACAAATTCTCCGATTATTTCGTGGCTTTCGGAGCCCGGTTCCTTGAATTTCTGGCCCTGCCCCTGGCGGTCCTCCTCTCTGCATTCGAACTGTTGCTGGGAATGGCCCTTGTTCTCGGATACCGGCGAAGGATCACCTACCGGGTCGTCTGGTGGTTCATGCTGTTCTTTACCCTGCTCACCCTGGTTCTGGCCCTGTTTAACCCTGTGACCGACTGCGGGTGTTTCGGGGATGCCATCATCCTGACCAACTGGGAGACCTTCCTTAAGAATGTGATCCTGATGGTTTTTGTGGCTCCCCTTTTCCTGAAGAGAAACCAGGTGGAAGAAGTGAACACCCGTACGGCCTGGAAGGAATGGGTTATCCTCGGAGGGATATACGCAGCAGTGTCGCTGTTTTCTCTCTGGAACAGGGCTCACCTGCCGGTACTTGATTTCCGACCCTACGATGTGGGAACCAACATTCAGGAAGAGATGGAGGTTCCCGAAGGTGCAGCTGTGGATACCTATGAAACGGAATTGATATACAGGAACAGGGAGACCGGAGGGACCGAACGGTTCACCATTGAGGATTACCCCACGGACACTGCCGTCTGGGAATTTGTGAGCAGCGAATCCCGGCTGGTCAGTAAGGGCTATGAACCGCCCATCCATGATTTTGCGCTGATGGACCGGTATGGAAACGACGTGGTGGACAGGATCCTGGGCGACCAGGGATACAGCCTGCTGATGATCGCATACGATCTGGAGGAGGCGGACAGGCCTGCCCTGGTGAGGGCCCGCGACTGGTCACATCTGGAGATACTGGCTGATGATTATTCCTTTTATGCAGTGACCTCCTCACCCGAGGAACAGGTGGAAGCGATATCGATGGAGTCAGATCTGGATTATCCATTCTATCTGGCGGATGAGATCATGCTGAAGACCGTGGTCAGGTCCAACCCCGGGTTTGTACTGATCCGCAACGGGGTGATCGTCGGCAAGTGGGGCCACCGGGATTTCCCGGCAGTGGACCAGATGGAACCCGGATGGACTGAATTGATCGGAAACGCAGCGGTTCCGCTCGGTCAGGAAGAACAATTGCTGATGGAGGCCGGGGTCTATGAGGAGTTCTCCTTCGGTGTGATCGACTTTGACCGGATGATCACCGGATACCTTGCCGGGTCACACCAGGCCAAAAAGGAAAGGACTGTTCTCCTAGTTTTTATCCTGTCCGTCCTCCTGATCCTGGGATTGTCGCACCTCATCAGGCCGCTCCGTCCCTGGTGAAGGAGTGCATTCAGAATATTGCTATTTTTAAGGATTATCCAATACTAATCAACAACCAATCATACCGTATCATGAGAAGAAAAATAGTTGCAGGTAACTGGAAGATGAATACGCTGTTGCAGGATGGCATGGAGCTTGCCCGCATGGTGGAACAACATACCCGTGAGCAGGCCGGGGACACCCTGGTGATCATTGCCCCGCCCTACACCCACCTGAGCCGCGTCGGTGACGTGATCGATCAGGTGAGGCTCTCCGCACAAAACTGTGCTTCAGAGGAGTCGGGTGCCTACACGGGAGAGGTATCACCCGGAATGCTGGTTTCGGCCGGGGTGGAGTACGTGATCATCGGACATTCCGAACGAAGGACCTATTACGGGGAGGACAACAACATTTTGAGTAAAAAGGTGAAACTGGCGCTTGCATCGGGACTGAAACCCATTTACTGCTGCGGTGAAGTCCTGGAGGAACGGGAAGCAGGAAAACTGTTCGACGTGGTGAAAGAGCAGCTGGAGGTGGGACTCGGCGGGCTTTCCAG
>CAZNSZ010000096.1:12118-14442 GCA_964575865.1 uncultured Bacteroides sp.
GCGGCCATTGTCAATGCTTTTCAGGCTTAGCAGCAGCCTCCATGGCCTACCTCGAATTTGAAATCCCTGTCCGGTCCTGGTCCCGCGAGCAAAGAGAGATCGTCATGGCCAAGATGTCCATGATCGGATTCGAGGGATTTTTGGAGGAGGATCATTTTTTCCAGGCCTATATCGAAGAGAGCCGGTATTCGGGTGACTCCATCAACCACCTCACCGATGAGCTGTCCGATATCGGTATCCTCTTCCGGTACCATTATCACCTCAAGGAGGATCAGAACTGGAATGAATCATGGGAGAAGCAATTCGAACCGGTGGTGATCGGTGAGGAGGTGCTGATCAGGGCGCCCTTCCACGGGTCCGGCCAGGACCTTCCATGCACCCTGATTATTGAACCCAAGATGTCTTTCGGGACGGGGCACCATTATACGACCCGCCTGATGATCCGCGAATTGCTGTCGCTTCCGCTGGAGGGCATGCGGGTGCTGGATATGGGCTGCGGGACCGGCATCCTGGCCATCTTCGCCTCCAAATCGGGTGCCCGCCGGGTGCTCGCGGTGGACAATGACCAGTGGGCATACGAGAATGCCCTGGAGAATGCAGCCCGCAACGGGACTCCCTCGGTGGAGATCCGGCTGGGCAGTACCGACGTGCTGGGAAATGAAACATTCGACCTGATCCTGGCCAACATCACCCGCAACGTCCTGGTGCGTGATATCCCCGAATATGAAAAACGGCTGGACCGCCGGGGAACACTGATCGTAAGCGGATTCCTTGCGGAAGATGTCCAGCCAGTCCTGAACGCCGGCTACCGTTGCGGAATCGATCATCAGAATACGGTGGAGGATAACAACTGGATCTGTCTTACGTTTAAAAAGCCATAGCCTTTGACCTGACGATGCTGAGAAGTGGCCTGATAGTGATCATCCTGGGATTGGGACTGTTTGTCAGTGCCCAGCAGATCAGGGAGTTTTCGGCCGATACAGCCCTCTTTCAGTCCGAACTGGTCACATTTACGGGATCTTCGCTTGAATCCTCTCAGGTTCCTGATTTTGAGAGGTTCCTGCAGTTGTATGATTCCCTCTCCCATGACCGGCGGATGGAGATCATTGATGTCAGCAACCTGATGCTCTCCAAAAATTGCAGGCCCCGGCCCCATTTCATCAAGTACCAGCAGATCATGCTGGAATTCTTCCTGGAGCAGAAGACCGGTCACGGCTATGAGGAGTGGCTCGAAGGGTACAGGCTCCTGCTGGGACAGGAGGATCTGCTGCTCAGGGCCGTGGACCAGTGGCTCAGCGTTTCACTCTCCATGCTGGACAAAAGTATCCTGTTCGCTTCCAATGCGGTGACCTGGTCCCTTGATCCGCCACAGTTTGAGTTTTATACCGACGGGGAGATGAAGATCCTTATGGACGGGGTCATGCTGGATTGTCATGCGGGGAGGGACAGCATCAGGCTGGAGGATGCTTCGGGGTTTGTGGACCCCCTCTCCCAGATGTGGATCGGGTCCTACGGAAAGGTATCGTGGAGCCGCACCGGGTTGCCTCCCGGGGAGGTCTATGCCATCCTGGGAGCCCACCGGATCGACCTGAAGACTTCGGGATACACCGCCGATTCCGTGAGTTTCTATTACCCGGAATTTTTTGAAGGGATCGCGCTTGGAAAGCTTGAAGACAGGGTCAGTCAGATCAGGGATCCCTCCACGGCCAGGTATCCGCAGTTCATCTCTTACCAGACCTCCTATTCCATCGGGGACCTGGTCCCCGGGGTCAGCTACCGTGGCGGACTGTCCATGGAAGGCGCCAGTGTCATCGGATCGGGAACCCAGGATGCTCCTGCGCTACTTGAGATCAGCAGCAATGATACGGTCCGGATCCACGCAGAGACCTACAGGGTCTCCATGAACAGGCAATTCATTCGTTCACCGCATACCCGGGTCACGATCTTCATTGACGGCGATTCCATCTACCATCCCGATCTGATTCTCACACACGATGTGAGGCAGGACCAGATCAGGCTCAATAAATCGGAAGAGTTCACCTCCCAGGGACCCTATTCCAATACCTACCACAAGGTGGATATGAATTTTGATGAGCTTTCGTGGAACCGGAAAGAGGCGGTCATGAATTTCAAGGCACCGCAGGGGACCAGTATCGGGAGGGCCACATTTGAATCGAATGCGTATTATGACCTGGGATTCTACATGGAACTGCAGGGAATGGATTATGAACACCCGCTGGCGCAGCTTTACCGGTATTCCCGGATGGTGGACGGGCGCACCTTCGGGCTTCCTGGCTATGCCAGCTTTATCGGATATTCGGAGT
>CAZNSZ010000097.1:0-14398 GCA_964575865.1 uncultured Bacteroides sp.
AAAAGCAATGCGAGGGCCTTTGAATCGGCCCGGGCCAAACTCCAGCTGCTGGATGTGACCAGTGCGTACGGATGGTCCCCGGATTATATCAGAGACCGCGAGGAAATCGTGAAGCAGATGAGCGTCGACCGGATCCGGGAACTGTCAGAAAGGTACCTGGACCTGGACCAGATGTTCTGGCTGGTGGTGGGAGATGCCGGTACCCAGCTGGAGCGGCTCCGGGAACTGGGCGACATCGAGGTGGTGCGGCTGAACTGAAGGTTCTGCATGGTTGGATCAACTTTAAAAAAACTGTCCATGCCAATTCTGATTATATTCACACCATAAAAACGCATACCCATGAAAAGAAAGACCAAAACATCATTTGTGCTTAAAACAGCAGCTGTTGTCCTCCTGGGCCTGCTGGTATCCTGTTCGGGAAGGGAAAAATCCCCTGCAGGAGAAAGCGAAGTTACCCCGGAGATAAGTGAAGAAGTGTTATCCAATGGATGGATCTCGTTGTTCGACGGTGAGACCCTCGAAGGCTGGAAGCGGTATAATGCGGATGAGATCGGCCCCCTCTGGAGGGTGGAAGGCGGTGCAATCATGTGCGACGGTGAAGGGCATGGCGAAGGTAGCGGAGAACATGGAGGATCGCTGATCACCCTGGAAACCTTCGGCAATTTTGAGCTGGAGCTCGAATGGAAGATCTCGGAGGGAGGAAACAGCGGCATCCTCTATCATGTGGTGGAAAAGCCGGAGTACAGCCATGCCTATGTGACCGGACCGGAATACCAGGTGATGGACGATCCTGAAGGCCCTGTCAGTGAGGAGCAAGCAAACAAACTGGCCGGTTCAAACTACGACATGTATGCCGCTCCCGCCACCAAGAAACTGAATCCCGTCGGTGAGTGGAACACGGCCCGGATCGTTTACAATGACGGAAAGGTGGAGCAATGGCTGAACGGTGAAAAGGTGGTCGAGTTCGATGAGAACAGCGAGGACTTCAAGGAGAAGTTCAATAACAGCAAATGGGCCTCAGGGGAGTATCCCTACTGGAACACCTATAAGGAAGGTTCCATCGCTCTCCAGGATCACGGAGCTCAGGTGTGGTATCGGAACATCAGGATCAAGCGGCTGTAGCAGAGACTATAAACAGATCGCATTCGGGATTGCCGGTTGATATGGCAGTTCCGGCTACCCCGGTCTGGCCGGCTGCCGCGGCACGGGTTTTATGTTACGGGTTGTAGCCCGGTTTGGTGCCGACGATCACGCAGTACTGACGCCGTGTGCGCAACAGGTACACGTTCAGTCTCACATGAATGGTGTAGTAGATCTTCAACGCCAGGTCTTCCAGAAAATGGCTTTTTACCATATCCTTCAGCCACCTTTTGTAACAGCCGAACCCGCGTATCACCTCCTGAGTGATGTCTGAATAACTGGTGGCCAGTAGATTGGCCCCTGGAAGCTCCCGCTGATAAGACTCCAGCGGCCAGTGATAATAAGCCATCCGTCTCTTCCAGTAGTTCTTCAGCCGGTTCCCTTTCACTTTGGTGGTCAGGATATCCGCAATGACGAAAGAACCACCCGGTTTCAGCACCCTGTGGACCTGCTTTAAGAATGCAGCCTTCTCCGGATAATGGAACGCACTTTCAATGCTGAGAAGAAAATCAACAGAATTATCCGGTATCGAACCAAGGGCATGTGCATCATCCACACTGAATTCCACACGGTCTGTTCCGCTGTTCCTGGCCTCCTGCCTGGCAATCTCAATGTTACTGGCATTGATGTCAATGGCCTGATAATGGTCCGGTATATATTTCCTGTAGATATAGTGGGCCTGAACGCCGTTCCCACACCCCACCTCAAGCATCCTCGTTCCCGTGACCGGAGGCAACAGGGACATGCAATAATCGGTCAGGTTGGTCTGAGCATCCAGGAAACTGTCCTCCTCCGACCTGAACATCGGATAGTGCAGCATGGTGTACATGTTGTTCAGCCTGAGAAGGGCATTGTTCATTGAACTGTAGTAATTTCCGCTGGTGCTGCCGGAACCGAAATGAGAGAACACCCTCCTGAAAAATCCCATAAAAATCCTTCCTGTCTAAAATAGAAGGCGCAAGCTAACCAAATAAAGCATACGGACTGCTTTTCAGGGATCAAAAAGATCGATGGGCAGGATAGCTATAGCCAGGGATACAGATGTTCATTCATGGCATCCAGCAGGTATTCTTTGGGATCGCTGGCGTATTGCCAGAACATCATCCCTGCCAGCCCGTTTTCCAGCACATATTCGCACTTGATCCTGACGGATTCCTCGTCGTCATAGGTGACCAGCTGATAGGTATCACTGTTGAATAAGTAGGGGGCCTTTGCGTTCTCATCCCAGTAGCGGACCATCCCCTTCTGGTTCACCAGGCTGTCCTTGATGAAGGTATACCCCCCTCCCCTGGCCCTACCGGCAACCGGCATATTGATCCCATGCTTTTCCGCACTTTCCATGATCCAGCTCCTTCCGTAAAAGGGCACGCCCATGACCAGCTTTTCAGCAGGTATCCCCGCCTCCAGGAACAATTGCACCGATTTATGCGCTGAGGCATCCTTATCATAATCTTCGGGCGGATAGAGATTCGAGTGGTGGCCCGCCGAATCCC
Source organism: uncultured Bacteroides sp. (assembly GCA_964575865.1). Classification (GTDB taxonomy): domain Bacteria; phylum Bacteroidota; class Bacteroidia; order Bacteroidales. The sequence continues at coordinate 2,634 of CAZNSZ010000097.1, forward strand.
CCGAAGTATAGAAATCATAAGTCATGAGGTTCACATAATCCAGGTACTTCACCGCCCTGTCCATTTCGGTATTCTCGATGTAGCTGGCACTGGCTCCGACCGCGGTGGTCAGTTCATAGTCCTTTCCCGTCACTATGGTGAGCGCATTCAGTTCCTTCCGGAGTGCCTCGAACATCAGCGTGTAATTCCGCCCGTCCTCCGGCCGGAACACATTGTTATTGCCGATCTGACCGGGATATTCCCAGTCAATGTCCACCCCGTCCAGATCATAATCCCCGACTATCTCCACGCTTGTTTTTGCAAACGTTGATCGTGATTCAGGTGTCAGCACCGCATCTGAAAAATTACCGCTCCAGGACCATCCCCCGATTGAAATCAGGATTTTAAGGTCCGGGTTGATCTCCTTCAGTCCGTTCAGGATCCTGAAGTTGACCGTATCGGTCTCCATGTTGGTGAGCCAGGCCATACTGTCCCTCACATCCACAAAGGCATAATTGATGTGGGTGAGTTTCGTAGCATCAATGTCCAATTCATCAAGAACACCCCGAAATCCCGGGACATACCCGATGATGATTTTTTTATCCGCTGAGGAGGATTCCTTTGATTTATCAGTACAGGAGAGTTGGCTGATGAACAGGATCAACAGGAGCAATTTCAGAGTATTTCTCATGATTTTGAATATTATATTAAAGTCTGTTTAAATAACTATCAAAAGATGCCTTCTCCGGCTCCACGCTCCCCCCGGAGATGATCCCCCCGGAGATGATCTCCCCTTAAAAGCAGAAGGTCATCGCAAAGATCAATTGAAAGTAACTGTTCCTTTTCTCAAATCAAAGTCCGGGATGCAATGGTGAACACGCATTTCCCTTTTTTGTATTTTGGGATTGGAGTCGGTGGAGAATCCTCGGAGGATCTATTTATTGCAACAGGTTCGTCTTTCAAGAGTCCATTTAGCTATGAACGACACGCGAGACAGGAGCCAGGAGCTCCGGAAAAAACTTGGGATGGAACTTTCGCCGGTGGGCGTCTTCCTGTATGAAGAGATCCCCGGTTATGCAGTGCCCCTGAAAAAGAAAACCCGGGGGTGCATCGCCGCACTTATGTACATGAGCGCCAAGGGCAAAATATTTGTTTTCGATGAGGAGACCACCGGAAGGTCCTGTGCTTCCTTCTACCTGGGATATCAGGACTGGATCTTTCCGGGGATCGAAAAATTCCTCTCCAACGAATGCGTCAATGACCGGGAGCCTGAACGCTTTCTCAAAAATCCTGAGATTGCGAAGAAGATGATCGAACACTTAGTTCCTGAAAAGAAGCGGACCGGGACCATCATCTGCAAACCCCTGGAATTGTGCCTGGAAAACGAACAGCCTGAGCTGGTTATATTCTTTGCCAATCCTGACCAGCTTTCCGCACTGGTGTTCCTGACCGCATTCGGGGCCCCACTGGAAGACCGCATCGAAACCAGGTTCGCCTCAGCCTGCATGTCCATGTTCACCCTGCCCATTAAGTATGCGGAGGAAGGGAAGAAAAAAGCGGTATGGGGATTTCACGACCTGTCGGCCCGGTTGAGCATCCCCAAAGACCTGACTTCCCTCACCATGACCTTTGACCTGTTCAATGAGGTCTGTGAGAATTCGTATGAAAGCTTCCTCGGAACTGAGACCTGGGAACGGGTGAGGAGCAGGAACGGTTGAACGATACGCGACCGGGGACACGCAAGCTGCTCAGGTGGAACGCGCAGTGAGTGGTTGAGACTGAATCTGGTGTAATTCTACAGATTTATACGATCATCCTTCTCAGCAATAATAGGGCAGTGTTGACAACTTCAAGGTAATGGCTTATTAAGGATAATGAAGGAAGGGGAATTCAAATATACCAGTGATGGTTTAGACTATTTTCAGAATTTGACCTTTCCTCCCAAGTACAAAAACTGGATCCCGGAAATCCCGGGATCCGTAATCTTTATTGCCCCAGCTTCGGATGTTTCAATCTCCATCCCAGGAGGCAGAAACCACATGCATACAAACCGATATTGAATATTCCCAAAGAGAATATGCCTGCAGAGAAGATTCCTACGGAAAATATGCCGATAGAAAATTCCCCTGCTGCAATTGAGAGTACCAGCCAGCCCTGAAAGTCACCATGAAAAGGGAGACGAACAAGGGAACCAGTATGAGAATGACCCAGCGTCTTTCATATGCGGATAGGGCCTGAAAAAGAATGAACTGAGCTTTCCGGTTATGATATTCGTTCATATGGATCATTCCCCGCCATTGGACTAATGTAAGCTGAATGGATGAATGACATCTTCTGCTCCAGCTGTGTCAAATGAAGCAACTGATAAAGAAATTCAAACAAATGGATAATCTGGGGTGTTCATACTTTATACCGGGGAAATCTGACCGGTGTTTTGAAAGAAGGTACTGTGAAAACCCAGAACCCCTTCCAGTTGATTCGAATTAAGCATCTAAAAGAGATAAAGGAATGAAATACAGAAATTTGGGAAGTAGTAGCTTAAATGTATCTGTCTTAGGCCTTGGTTGTATGGGCATGTCAGATTTCTATGGTCCCCGGAATGAGAGCGAATCCATATCCACCATTCAACGTGCACTTGAACTTGGAATTAATTTTTTCGATACAGCTGACATGTATGGCCCGTTTACCAACGAAATTCTGGTAGGTAAAGCCATTGCAGACCGGCGCGACAGGGTGATCCTGGCTACCAAATTCGGCGTACAACGCAGTGATCAAGGTGAATTCCTGGGTCTGAATAGCAAACCTGAGTATGTACGTGCTGCCTGTGAAGCTTCGCTGAAGCGGTTGGGCGTGGACTATATCGATCTCTATTATCAGCATCGCGTCGATCCTCAAGTACCGATTGAAGAAACTGTTGGAACGATGGCAGAGTTAGTAAATGCCGGGAAAGTGCGCTATATAGGCCTCTCCGAGGCTGATCCGGATATGATCAGGAGGGCACATGCCACGCATCCTGTTACAGCCTTGCAGACCGAGTATTCCCTGTGGAGCCGTGAACCGGAAAACGAGATTATAAGGACCACCCGGGAGCTTGGGATCAGCTTTGTGTCCTACAGTCCGTTGGGACGAGGTTTCCTGACTGGCAGGTTCAGGACTCTTGAAGATCTGCCTGAAGATGACTGGAGAAGGCACAACCCCCGCTTTCAGGGAGATAATTTCAAAAAGAATTTATCCCTCGTGGAGCGCATCACTGAAATTGCCGCGGAAAAAGGGATCACCCCTGCTCAACTTGCATTGGCATGGGTTCTGGCGCAGGGTGACGATATCGTCAGCATCCCTGGCACCAAACGCCGCTCCTACCTGGAACAAAATGTCGGTGCTTTGGAGGTCACTTTAACCAAAGAAGATTTAAACCGTATCAACGAGGCGTTCCCGATGGATGCGGCTGAAGGGAACCGGTATTAAGGTTGGGTGCTGGAACTTGTATTCGAACAAGGTAGGCAGCAAGAGTAAATTGTCACTCCAGTTTGTGATTTTAGGTTCAAACAATTTTTGGTTCATACAAACCATCAGCAGAACAAGATAGACCTGGAAGCATCTAAAATTAACTACTTCAAATCATCTTCTGGATCTGCCATCCGGCTGTCGGTCCGAACTTTCGCTGTTTCTGCTATCCCTGCTGCTGTTGGAGCTGTTCTTGGAACTGTTGTCTGCTTTGGCGTTAGAATTGTTGCCGGAACTGTTGTCTGCTTTGGCGTTAGAATTGTTGCCGGAACTGTTGTTGTTTTTCACACTTCCATTGCTGCTCTTACTCTGGTTATTTGAACCGGTATTGGTTCTGTTGCTGGTTCCGGAATTGTTGCGACTCACGGTACCATTTCCATTTCCATTCACATTCCCAATACTATTCGCATTTCCATTATTGCCGTTACTTCCGGAATTCCCATTATTGCTGTTGTTGCCGTTATTCCCAGTGTTGCTGACATTACCGTTATTCCCGCCATTCCCACTCTTTCCAATGTTATCATTGCCCTGTCCATTCCCCTTTGAACCCGACTGAGGTTCCAACTCACAGGGGCTCTTGGGCCGGTTATTCCCATTACCTGACACTGGGGGCCTTGAGGCTTCAATCATCACTGACCAGTGGCCCATTGATCCCGGATTACTGGTACTGACGGTCACCCTCAGGTTACCGGTGAACAGATAATACTGCCCTGGTTTCAGGCTGTAGGGACGGCCATTCACCATGGCATCTCCGCTTCCGGCAATGGGCAGGAAAAAGAGGCTGGAAGCAGCACCGGAATAGCTGAAAGTTGACTGGGTAAGGTGTTGCCTGTTGAAATTCCCAGAGGGAGTTTCCAGGCAGAATTGCCATTCCGCGTTGCCCGGATTGAACCGGATGCCGGATATCCCCGTCTCGACAGTGGCAGATCCGGACCCAGTGCCGGAACCGGAACGGGAACCGGAACCTGTAACTACTTCCCCGTCTGCTATAGAGCCCGAACCTGAGCCTGAGCCCGTACCTGAGCCTGAGCCCGAACCGGAACCAGAACCCCTACCTGTGCCCGTTCCACCTCCCGCGGCAATTACAGGAACTGATCCCGGGGTTACCACTGCTGGGGGTATTCGGGTAATTTGCACCGAGGCATTATTTTCTCCGCATTCATTCACTGCATGAACGGACAGCCTGTTGAGACCACCTTGGAGGGGTACGGTACTGCTTATCTGGTCTCTGTCTGAACTGTATGGCACTGTCCTCCCGTTGACAGTGATCCGAAGCTCATTCATATTCGCCGCATTCCTGACATTGGCCCTGAGTGTGTAAGTTTGCTGATGGGTGCTGATCCTTCCGCCGGACGGATCCATGAGCCTGATTACTGGTGGTCGGCAGGGCCTGGCCTCTTTGATAAACACCTGATCTTTCGAATCCATCCCTGATTCATTGCTGGCCTGAATAGTCATCATATTTTCCCCTTCCCTGAGGGCGATCCTCGAAGATAATTCGCCTGTACGGCTGTTAAAGCTGAATTCTCTGGTAGTTGATCCATTCACCTTCAGGTGGATGTTCTCTATTGAACGCACGTTCGATACCGTTGCACGCAGCTCTCCGAACTGATCGGATGTCCTGAATTGATAGGTCGCGGGACTGACGATTCGGATCTCCGGCGGGGTGATCCTTTCCCTTGATTCATGGTTAACAGGTTGATCATACACAGGTTGGGTGCGTACAGGTTCATTGTATCCAGATTGTGTGTAAACGGGTTGTGTGTAATTAGGTTGACCAATATATACCACTTCGGTCCTCACGGGTACAACCTGTGTTCCCACGCCGGTTGCGAACCGGTTATTGATCACCTCCGTCTGCACAGGGGGATTGTACTGCGTTTCATCCTGATTATATCCCACAACAATTTGCCTTTCCGAAGGAGTATCCATTTCCATCCCGGTTGAGGGCTTTACCACCGGTGGCGGATTCTCGAGGGTAATGGTGGTCATAGCTTCTGCGGTCGATCCCTCATTGGTGGCCACAATCCTGAAGTTGTTGTCCCCTTCCCGCAAACGTACACTGGCCAGAAAGCTTTTGGTGCCGGCATTGTATGTGAAGCTGTTCACCGGGAATCCGTTCTGGAAAAAGCGAATATTATCCGTTCCGCTCACCTGATCGATGGTGGCCCGGATGGACTGACTGGGAACCAGCGTCCGGTAAAAATCTGAGGACGGTTCTGTAATGGTCACTGAAGGGTGAGGAGAAGAACCTTTTACATTGCCATAGTAATTGGTCCCGCCGGAAGAGTTATGCAGTTTCCTGGCTCTCCCGGAAGAGCTCCCCTGGAGGGTCCACCTCAATCCCACGGTAATGTAATTGTTCCGGTCAATTCCGGATCCGGTAATGATCATGTTGTCGAGATCGATGCCAAAGAATCCATTCTCTTCCGTGAGGTAAAAGTTGGTCTTGTATTCGATACCGATGGAAAGGGAGCGGGTAAACTGGTAACCCAGAAACAAGCCCGCGGTGGGCAGCAGGGCAGCCTTTCTGACCAGACCTGTTTCAAAATCCCCGTCGCTGAGAGTAACGAGGTCCCTGTATACCTCCCTGCTTTCACGGTTTGGATCGATACCTCCGAAGTCATAAAGATTGTTCCTGCTATCGTAAAGATCGGTGCGGGTGCGGCCGAAGGTGACCCCGGCACCGGCAAATCCGCTAATAATGATCCCTGTTCGTTCCCTCAACCGGTTCAGTGTCAGACCCAGCTCAAGATCGTGGGTGAAGAAGCTGTACTGAATATTGCTGAAGGTATTCTCCAGAGTGATCCTGTGGTCATAAGCCCAGTTCTGTCCGGCCAGGAAGCGGTACTTCAAATCAACAGCCAGGAGCGCATTTTCCCTGTGAGAAAACGCTCTTCCCAGAACCAGGTCGAAACCATATCCACGTGAATTTGCAATGTCAGATCTCTGGTAGGATGTACCGGCCCCGATCCCGAAGATCCACCCTCCATGTGTGGTGTGGCTGATCTTCTGAGCCGTACTATCGTTAAAACCAAATGTGAACAAAAAAATTAATCCGAGAGAAGGTGCCAGTGCTTTCATAACAGAAGCCTTTAGGCATTCATACGATAACTATCAGATTTGGTTTAGTTTATGGACTGTAAAGCTGGATCAGGCCTTCAATGATATATAGTTTCAGGAAAAAATTGGGGATTAGTGATGTTCTGATAACCCATTTGAAATCCCCATGCAGGGTGACAGGATTATTGAACCTGGGGATTACCGTATGATAAGGCAGGCTGAAGTGGGTTGCCGGGATTATTGATTCTGGGATTTGCCTTTTGAGAAGGTAGTCCGAGGTGCGCCGCCAGGATTATTCTTGGAAAAGGCATTTTTAGATGAGTCACCAGAATTAACCCTGGAAAGGTGATATTGAGGTGCGCCGCCAGGATTATTCTTGGAAAAGAGATATTGGATGTCCGATTACTGTATTTATTTGGTCGTTATCGGGTCTACCATGTTTTTCGAGTGATATATAATGTCCGGAAAACAACCTTATAAATCAATAGTTGGACAAGGGAAAATTACTACCCCTCTCAGATGCTCCGGGAAAGGAAATCCACCAGAAAAAGATGCTCTGGGAAAAGAAATCCACCAGAAAAAGATGCTCTAGGAAAAGAAATCCACCAGAAAAAGATGCTCCGGGAAAGGAAATTCCCCAGAAGACGAATCCACAAGAAAATGATTCCGCTGGAACACGACGCCTCAGGGAATACAAAGCCTTCGGGAACACAATACCCCGGTAAAAGGGATATTGTACAACCGTGAAGTATACTTAGGTGGTAGTTATCGGATAAATCGATTTTTTCAGGGGTTACTCCAAATTCCCAAGGCCCCGTCAGAGGTTATTATATGGATGCGTAATAATTCCCTGCCCTTCTGGGATGCCTCAGGAATAAGAATTCCACGGTAGAAAGAATGCCCCGGAAAACCGATCCACGGTGAAAGCAATGCACCTAATCCCTGATCTTATTCGCACCCTTGATTTGTATAGAAGAATAGTGTAACTTATTGGTAATTAATCTACATCAAGTCTCAGAAACCCTAAAATCCCAGACCATGAAAAAGATCATCCCATTGCTCGCATGTATCTTGATTATCGGCGTCTCATGCAATGAACCAACCTCCGAGTTAACCGGGGAACAGAAAGCTGCCATCGCCTCAGAAGTTGAAGAAGAGTTTGTCAATGTGATATCCAACCTCAGCCTGCTGGATATGGAAATCTGGTCCCAACCCTGGAGCGAGGACAACTTTATCTCGGTCAATTCTGGAAACAATTATTTTACTACCCTACAGGAATTCAAAGATTCAGTTTCCTTCTACTTTTCAACCAGAGAAAGCCAGCAGGTACAGATTGTGGACAAACATGCAACCGTTCTCAACCCTGATCTGGTTCTGTTATCGGGTATCACCAGTTGGAACATCCTTTTCAAAAATGGAGAACGCTACATCCTGGATAATGTAATGGGAACCCTCCTTTGGAAGAAAGAAGAGGGTGGATGGAAGGTGATTTACCTCCACGAATCCTGGCAGGCGCAATAAGAGGTTCAGCCTTCTATCCCGCCAAAATCAGAGCAGCAAGAATAAGGGATTAAAAGATTATTCCTAATATCTGAGGATTACTCCTCTGGATCATAGGATAATTCCTTCACGTACCAGAATTGCTTGAAATCTCTTTTCTTGGTGTATTTTCTCATCTCATTGAACAGTTTTCCTCCATCTTCACCCATCAACTGCATCATCACCTCATTCTGCGCCCAGAGATCTGCAGGACTGGAACCAAAAATGGCACCCAGGTAGAAGTATCCGTCAGTACCCAGCTCTCCAATATGTGTATCGACGGAATCATCATAGCCCTTCTCTTTCAGGACAGTCATAATTTTACTCAACAAATTCCGGAATTCCATTTCCTTTCCCGAGTCGATGTAATATATATCCCATATGCAAAAGACCCCATCTCCGCTGCGCCTTCTGGGATTCTCCGGGTGATAGGACAATTCCGGATCCCACCTGATGAACCATGTCGTATGGTTATCCAGGGTGGAAAACATCCGGTTGATCCAGTCGTTCCCGTAAAGCTCAATCCCCTTTCTCAGCTCACTGTATATCTTATTCTTGTCATCATAAGAGTCCACGGGGTAGAAGAAATAATAGGTAAACAGGCCATCGGTCCACGCATTGATGGGATAGGACAGGCCTCCTTCCTTTAAATGTGTTTTTCGGATGTCAATCTGGAGGTCCATGAACTCGTCAAGCTGCGCCGGGTTCACTGTTGCTTCCCAGCAGAACCAGAGCTGTCCCTGGCCCTCTTCCTGGGCAAAAGTCCCGGGGCCACAGGCCAACAGAAAGATCAAAATGGAAATGAGGGAAAGATAGATTCGTTTCATGATGTATGGTTATTGGGGTTTACAACCTCAAGTTACCCCATATCTCCCAGAATGTCAATAGTTTATTTTGAGGATGGAATATTTTATACCCTCACTCCGATGACGAGGATATCGTCAATCTGAAAAGTATCCCCCATCCACTCTGTAATGGTTTTATCCAGAAAATTCTTCTGTTCGTGCATGGGCTCCTGATGGATCTTCAACAGCAATTCCTTGAATTTCCTGCTCATGAATTTCCTGTTGTCCCTTCCTCCCTTCTGATCCATGAACCCATCGGAAAACAGATAAAACACATCCCCATACTCAAGCCGTATATCATTGTTTGTGAAAGATTTAAACCTTCCCTGGAAATATCCCAGCGGCATCCGGTCAGCCTTGAATTCCATCAGTTCAGGAGTCCCGTTCTGATCCCTGATGAGGTAAAGCGGATTGTTGGCACCCGAGTACTGCAGAGTATTGTTCTTTCCATCAATCACACATAATGCCATATCGATCCCGTCTTTGGCCTCCTCTGCCTCCCCGTGCTGACGGAGTGAATTGATAATCTGTTTCCTCAGTTCATTGAGCACCTGGTTGGCCTGGGTGATCTCCCTTCTCTGGACGATCTCGTTCAGGTAACTGATCCCAAGCAGGCTCATGAATGCACCCGGAACTCCATGCCCGGTGCAATCAGCCGCCGCAAGGATCACATACTGGTTCACCTGCTTGATCCAGTAGAAGTCCCCGCTCACGATATCTCTCGGCTTGAATAAAATGAAAACTTCATTAAGGATTTCGTGAAAATACTGCTCCGGGGGCAACATCGCTGCCTGTATCCTTTTTGCATAGGTGATGCTGTCCAGAATCTCATTCTTTTGTTCATTGATGGCTTCGTTCAACACAGTCAGTTCCTCATTGGCCTCCATTATTTGTGTATTCTGACTGCTGATGGCCTCGTTCAGCACAGTGAGTTCTTCGTTTGCCCTGATTATTTCTTCATTCTTCTCTTTCAGTTCCGAACTCTGCTTCTCCAGCAATATCCGCCGCTCCTCGAGGGCTCTGGTAAGTTCCCTTGAGCGCTTCAGATTCGTATAATAAAGGGTGATCAACGCGATGGCCAACAGAAGAATGATTCCCAGGCCTATGGATACAAGGTTGTTTATCAGCTTCTTTTTCTTTAATGCCTCTACCTCGGCCTGTTTCCTTCCAACTTCATATTCAGTGAGTGCATTTGCCATTCTCTGCACACTTTCAATGTCCTTAATGCTGTCATTTGCCGCAATGAATATGGATTGATAATAATACGCACTGTCAAACCTGCCGGAATCTTCATACAGACGTGCAAGCAAGGCTGACGCGTCCCGGATGTAATTCGGAATACCCGTCATCTTCAATGCTCCGCTGGCATAAGAGATGGCCTGTTCAACTTCTCCCTTCTGCCGGAGAATATCCGCGTATTCGATCATGAACTCCGCAATGGCCTCTTTCTCCACACTAAGTCTGGTAAGTGTATCAATTGCCGTCAGGAGATATTTTTCAGCCGTTTGAGTCTCTGAAAGCCGGGAATGAACCAATCCCATGTTGCCCAGACAGACAAAATAAGATTGGTAGGAATGTGGATGGCTTGACTTTTTGAACAGGTCCAGTGCTTTGGTCAGTACAACCAGTGCGGTATCGAACTGCCCCATGCTGTAATTCAAATAGCCAAGATTATGAAGGGCATATCGGAGGCTGAATGAATCCCTTTCCTGTTCAAAAATATTCGTGAGCTTCTGAAGGTAAAACTTTTCATTATCACGGTTTCCTTGCCGGTTATAAATGATAACCATTGCATTGTACGCCCTGCCGAGGTTTCTCTGATCACCGGCCTCTTCATAATAACTTGCGGCCTCCAGAAAACAATCCAGGGCCAGGGCAAGTCTCCCACTGATCAGGTAGGCATCGCCTTTTGCATAATATGGCTGTGCGGGCAGAATATTCAGCTTTTCAGCAAGTTCAATGGCCTGGTCACAATACCGGATCTTCCTTTCAGTATCATCCATTTCTCCAATTGCCTGGCATAGAAGGTCATATTTTTCCGCATCATCTTTAACCAGGTCATTGTCTATGACATGCAACAGGCTGTCGATGGGCTGCCCATTGATAACGTCCGGAGAAAAAACAAGAGTCATCAGGGCAACCAGAATAGCTGAAAGAATGCGATGGCCCATAGAGGAATGGTAAAGAATATAAAGCCTACCTTTCGGGTGGAATCATTAAATGGGGATCGATATACCAGAATTTCTTATCCTCATCCTCAAATATGATCTCATACTTTACAGTGCCGGTGTCTGCATTGGAGGGTATCACAAATTCAATGTATTTCCCTGCATCTGCCTCCATTTCATAGCCTTCTAAACAACTATTAGTTAGATTCCAGGGCGATGCATCCATAATGCGAACCTGGTGTACTTTTTTCAATTTTGTACCGTTGGCTTTCACCCAAACTACGGTATATCCTGGTTTAACTTCTGTTGTTAGAGTATCAACGACTTTCTTATTCTTTAATGCCAGAATTTTATCTTGCATCACAAGGTGCCTGTAACAATCTATTAAGGTATCATGTACAGCAATCCAGATTGTCGAGTCCGCTTCTGTGATTTCCAGAGGGAGGTCTGAGACTGTTATGGTCTCTTGGGTTTCAACACTGGTACAACCAACGGAACTCAGAAATGCAATAACCAATGCAATTCCGGTCAGAAATGTGAGGTTTTTTTTCATGTTACGCCAGGTTTTAGTTGGTTAAATTGGGTATGATTTATTTCAAAAATTAGCCTGAAACGAGGTAACAATATGATAAAATCTCACAATGCCAATCTTCCTAAAATTTTAATT
>CAZNSZ010000098.1:0-14289 GCA_964575865.1 uncultured Bacteroides sp.
ATGGTGATCCCGGCAAAGGAGATGGCGGTGGTATTCACTTCCGGGAACTGGGCCGTGAAATCCTCCCTCTTCGGGATCCTGGAAAGATTTATTCTTCCTGCCGTCAACTGATCCTCCCCGGATCTTCAGGTCCAGATGCTTTTCGGGAAGTTCCCATGGAGGATTTGATTATGGCTCCATGCGATATTCCTTTTCACATATTTGTTGTCCATCATTTCCCTGATACCGGGAATAGGAGGAGGTGTATGCCTTAAGGGGACTTATACTATTGTCCCGCGATTTACATTATTGTCATGCCCGATCTCTTCCTGGATTCTACCCAAACATTATAGAATAATACTTGAATGGCATCCCTCAGGCAAAGGGTAATTTTCCCAAGAGAAAGCCCTGCCCATGAGTGACAAGATTCAAAAGAGACTTACGCGGAAATTCAGCCTGCTTCAGGCATTGTTGCTTCTGGTCCTCATTGGATTTCTTATTGTACTGTTTATTGTGCTGATATACTGATCGCATCAAACAATGGGTATCGCCAATCGTATTTTTATGAAACACCGACATCTGCTCCTTCTTCTCTTCTTCATGACCCCTGTAGCCCTTCTTGCCCAGAGGATGAATGGATTTGTGAAAGATGCAGATACAGGAGAGCCACTCATCGGAGCCACGATTACCGTAAAGGGGACCACTATTGGTACCATCGCAGATGAGAACGGATATTATGAATTGCTAAATATACCGACCGGTAATGTAATCATTTTGGCATCCTACCTGGGTTATCTGACGGACAGTGTCGGGATAGCACTGGCAATCAGAGAAACCCGGACTTTCGACTTCAATCTCAGGGCCACATCCATGGAGCTGAATGAGGTGGTGATCACGATTCAGGCCAGGGGTCAGATCAGTGCCCTGAACCAACAGTTAAATTCCGACTACATCTCCAATGTGATCTCTTCAGAAAAACTGCAGGAAGTTCCGGATGCCACCGTTGCTGATGCCCTGGGCAGGGTGCCAGGTGTAACCGTCGTGAATGATGGTGCAGGGGAAGGGGACAAAATCCAGATACGGGGAATGGAACCCAGGCTGAACCTGGTCACAGTGAATGGTGTCCGGGCCCCCTCCCTTGATCAGGCCACCAATGCTGTGAGCCTTTCCGGGATTTCTCCCTATATGATCGAGTCCATTGAAGTACAGAAATCACTGACCCCGGACAAAGATGGTGATGTAGTGGGAGGGATCGTGGATATCAAAATCAAGGATGCTCCTGAAGGCTTTCATGCCAATGCGGTATTTCAGAATAATTTTAATAGCCTGGTCAACTCCTATTTCAATCCAAGGGCCACCCTGGAGCTGAGCAACCGGTTTTTTCACAATAAGCTGGGCATATTGCTGGTCGGGAATTACGAAGACATAGACCGGTCCAACCAGAACATGTCTGCCGGTGGGGATGTGGAGCGGCTGACCAGTGGCAACCGGATCAGGCTGGACAATGCGAATTTTTCCGCCAACGAATATAGCAGGAAGCGCTATGGAGGAAGCCTGTACCTGGATTATCGTTTACCAAACGGCAAAATCAAGGCCATGTCCTTCCTGAACGGCCTGAATAACTTTAATTATTCCCGTTCCTTCAGCAGCAATTTTCAACATTCCAATTACAACAGGAACGTGAATCATAATGAAACAAACACCATTTCCATCATCAACAGTATTGCTCTGGAACAAAAGCTTTTTCTCAATTCCACCATTCAGGTGGGGATCTCTTACAGCCTGGCCAAGAACCACACTCCTGTAAATTATTCGCTGGGCACCGAATACAGGAGTTCGATCCTGACGGAGAACCGGATCACTCCGGCTGTAGAGTCTTATCTGACCAATCCTGAAAAATACCCTTATGATGCCAAGATCCTGATCGAAGATGATTTTATGCTGGACTCGGCTTTCTACCTGACCAGCGTGAGCTCGACTGACAATACGTTCGATGAAGACGAGCTGATCGGGTATATCGACTGGATATTTCCATTTAAAGCGGGGAATAGTGTATCCGGAAATTTCAAGGTGGGAGTCAAATACCGGAACAAGAACAGACAATATGATGCGAATACCAGAAGCGCTTTTTTGGCCACCTCAGGGTCGGACAAGTTGCGCGCATGGATTCCCCCGGCCAATCCGAATCTTGATTTTACGGGGATGGAAGATTACATCGGCAACCAGAGCCTGGCCTCGTTTCATATCCTGGATGATTATGATGACAAAATCCTGGACGATCAGTTTGTACACCGCGGATTTGTCTCCGAATCTGCCATGATGCAGATTATAAAGAGCATTGATGACGACAATTGGAGCGAGGCCCATCATGGTGCCATCAGTCCCGAGAAGAACAAGCTGGGTGATTATTCGGGATCGGAACAGATCACGGCTGGGTATGCAATGGCCGATGTGAACATTACCAGGTATTTGCAACTGGTGGGAGGGGTCCGGTACGAAGATATCAGGACCAACTTCCGCTCTTTTGGGCTCATCATTGAAGGAGTGGACTTTTTCAGTTTTGTCCCTTTTGATGATAGCCTGGCCAACCGCCACAACTCCTTTCTGCTTCCAATGGTCAACCTGAAAATCAAACCATTTGCCTGGTTGCAGTTCCGGCTGGCCTACACCCAGTCCATTGCCAGACCAAAATACACCAGCTTTATGCCCAAATATACCCTGGGCAGGCTGGGCGACCTGACCGATATCGGCAATCCGGGATTAAAACCGGCCCTTTCACATAATCTGGATGCCTATGTGTCGGTGAAAGTCAATGAACGCAAACTCGGGATGGCAGGAGTACTCACTATGGGGACGTTCATGAAGATCATCGAGGACTATGAATTCAGTAAATCCTATGCCAATGTGGACGATTCGGTAAACGCGGTCCACCCCTACTACCCGGAGATCATTGCCAGCAACCGTGCGGTGCCCATCACCCTTCCCATCAACAACCCCTATGCGGCCTACAGCAAGGGATTCGAAATTGACTGGCAGGGTTCCTTTATCTATCTGCCCAGACCGTTCAACGGAATTGTGCTGAACGCCAACTACACCTACACCGATACAGAACAGACCCAGACAAAGCAGTTGATCAGCAATGTAGTCGAGGACCCCAGCAGACCATGGATCCAGACCACCGTTGTGACCGATTCCGCCTTCACGGTACCCCTGTTCAACCAGCCCAAACATCATGTCAATGCTTCCATTGGATATGACTACAAGGGTTTTTCCATGCGCGTGGCTTACACCATGAAATCGGAAATCCTTGTGGGGTTCTTTGGTAACGGATATGAGCTGGAAAATGAAAAATTGTCCGCCGTCAGGCATGCATGGGATCTTTCTGTGAAACAGGACATCCCGTGGGTGAAAGGGCTCCAGGTCTTTTTGAATGTTTCCAATATTTCAGCGGTCTATAGTGACAAGCAATTTGTACATGTGACGGATAAACCGGACTTCCCTCTGTATGAGCAGTATTTTGGCAGGATCTCCATTTTAGGACTGAGATACAGGTTATGAAAAAACTCATCTCAACAAACTGTCATGGCAGCAGCGACAGGAGCCATCCAAGGATATCCTTCATTCAATGATCAGAAACATAATGAACCTTTTTTATTCACCAAAAACAAAAATGTATGAAAACTAAAACTTTTACACTGCTTGTTGCATTTGCACTGTTCTGCAGTCTCTCTGCTGTGGGACAAACAACCTACAATGTTCCGGCGGACGGCTTGCCCCTGAATGAATTCATCGAGGCAAACCATGATTCCACCGCACTCAGTACGTATGTACTTGAACGGGACGGGTACTACATTCTCTCGGCTCCGGTCTCATACAGAAAGAATGATATTGCTGTCGTGGCAGCAGACGGAACCGGGGCCATGCCGGTCATCATCAGCGGACTGACCGATGAAGG
Source organism: uncultured Bacteroides sp. (assembly GCA_964575865.1). Classification (GTDB taxonomy): domain Bacteria; phylum Bacteroidota; class Bacteroidia; order Bacteroidales. The sequence goes on from CAZNSZ010000098.1 coordinate 3,935, forward strand.
AGGCTCTGCAGCATGGGGCCTTTTCTACGCCAGTCATGATCTGATCCTCAAGGGACTTGAGCTGGATTGCAGCAATGTGAACGGGGCACGTGGTCCATGGTCCAATGCACTGATGAACCACAACGGGATCAATTGTACCATTCAGATTGAGGATTGTGTCATCGAATACTGTGATGGGGTTGCAGTCTGGAACGAATCCCTGGACGGAAACACGGTCATACTGAGAAACAATGTGTTCCGCTGGGCCGGTACCAGCACCGGAGGTAAGTGGCAGGGATTTGTTAGCCTGCTGAAGAATGGTACCGTGGAGATGCTGGTTTGTGAGAACAACACCTTCTACGAGAACTACTCCTGTCTTTTCATACATGAGAACGGGTGGATGAAGAATGCATACTTCAACCACAACACGATTGTCAGCAATGGTCAGGGTCCGTTCAGGTATATGTTTGCGGACAGGATGGTGTTTATGAACAATTTGATCGTGGATGGTCATTTTGGAGGCGAACTGGTGCATGATGTGATGACCCAGGATCAGGAAGGCCAGCCCATGGGGGTGTATACCCTTGATTATTATCGGGTGGATACCCTGGTTCCGACAGGATATCCGGCAGAGGAAGACCGGATCAACGTGGTGGCCAACAACGTAAATTTCGTATCACAGGCGATAAAGGACCACTGGGCTGCTTATGAAGATGATTCCCTCATTGTTGCAGATTACACCAAGGGAGACAACGGGTTCCTGAATGATCGCTCCATGCAGATGATGAAAAGCGAGGGAGATTTCAATTATCCCTACTTCGTCTGGAACGATGAATACAGTATATTTACTGATGATCCACAGCTGGCCAGTTTCACGGTGAAGGTAGCCGACGAAGTTGAGATCAGTAAGAACATGAATAATTTCGAATCCAATCCGCCCACCGAGAACGGGACCTGGGGAAGATATCCGGAAGCGGAAGGAAATGCCGCGTATCCCCTTCCCAAAGACTACTATACTTTCGAATATAATAATGAAGCATACAAAACAGGTGGATTTGACGGGTATCCCATCGGAGATCTGAACTGGTGGCCAGCAGAGAAGGAGGCCTGGGAAGCCGATGAAAGTGTCCAGACCTATGATGAGATCATTGCATCCGTGCTGGACGGAACATTTGCATTTCCCACCGGAAAAGCGGAAAAACAGAGTAGGGATTCCCGGTTCTCACTGTACCCGAACCCCGCACGTGGATTCACCACCCTCCTGCTGGAGAATGAAACAGGAGGAATGGTTGGCATTACGCTGTATAATATTTTCGGGCAGGAGGTTCGCCAGATCATCACGAATGGATCTGCCGGGGAGACGAGGTTTCAAATAGATGTCAGTGACCTGACAAGCGGCACCTATTTCGTGAAAGTATCCTCAGAAAATGGATTCTCAATTTCCAAGCTTATGGTCAGCAAATAACCAGCAGCTAGTTGTGACTGTGAAGAGGACGCATGATGTGCGTCCTCTTCTTTAATTGATAGACACATTATTTCCTGTTATATGAAAAAAGTACTGTTTGTTCTTTTTGCAATTCCTTTGATGCTTGGTTCATGTGAAGGTGATTTAAGCAACCAAGGTAAATATCTTATTGTCAGCGAGAACGGTCGTTATCTCCAAACAAATGACGGGAAACCGTTTCTGTATCTGGGCTGCACAGCGTGGGAATTGTTCCACAGGTTAAACCGGGAAGAGGCAACCGAATACCTGCAAAACCGTGCTGAAAAAGGGTTTACGGTAATTCAGGCCGTTGTACTTGCCGAGAACGATGGGTTGCGAATCCCAAATTCTTATGGTGAAGTTCCCTTGATTGACCTGGACCCGGCAAAACCTAACGAAAAGTATTTTGAGCATGTTGATTTTATCGTGAACAAAGCCGAAGAACTTGGTTTGTATGTTGGCATGTTGCCAACCTGGGGCGATAAAATACCCAACGAAAACATGGCAGCAGGCCCTATTGTTTTTAACATTGAAAATGCGAGGGTTTACGGTGAATTTCTCGGAAAACGTTACAAAGACAAGCCTGTAATCTGGATTTTGGGTGGCGACCGTAACGTACACAACGATACTGTTTTTCAACTTTGGAAATCAATGGCTGAAGGCTTACGTGCAGGTGACGGAGGAAATCACCTGATTACCATGCACCCACGTGGCGAAAAGTCATCGAGCGAATGGTTTCACAATGAATCCTGGTTCGATTTCAATATGTATCAAAGCGGACACGCTCGCCGGTACAACACTGTTTATAATTTTGCACAACACGACTATAACCTAATACCCGCAAAACCTACCATTGACGGGGAGCCAGCATACGAAGATATTGCTATCAGGTTTTGGGAAGTTTGCGACTGGTCAGACCCCTTGAGGGTACCAGCTGAAGTACTGGATAGTGATAAACTGATAAAAGACCAGGCCTATTTTCCGCTTGGATTCATTACAGCCCACGATGTGCGCGTTCATGCCTACTGGGATATTTTAGCCGGCGCGGCTGGATACACCTATGGGAATAATGCCATATGGCAGATGTTCAAAAAAGGTGGTGAGATTGCCATTCCCTGTCTTTACGACTGGCGCGAATCTATAAACCGTCCAGGTTCAGATGCAATGAAGCATATCCGGAATTTATTCGAAGCCCGCTCGTTTGCCAAGCTTGTTCCCGACCAATCGGTCATTGAGGGCGATAACCCGTCCGACAGTACACACATTAGGGCAGCCGTTGCCAGCGATGGTTCGTTTATAATTGTTTATTTGTCAATCGGCCAGTCTGTTGCGGTAAATATGGACAAAATTTCCTCAGAGGAAGTTAACGCATACTGGTACAATCCGCGCACTGGTGGCGTTACCCTTATCGGAAAGCTCGAAAACAATGGTTTAGAGCATTTTACTCCGCCGACATCTGGCACAGATAATGATTGGGTATTGGTTCTTGATGATATGTTGCTGAATGCAGAATTATTGCCATCGATATAAGCCTGAACTCCGTGGATCGGTCTGTACAGATTGCCAATCTATTGGCAACCTGGAAGGAAAGTGCGTCTATAACGGCGTGGGTTACTGCCTGGTTTGGTGCGTGGAAGCGTATTTGGAAGGGGATTCCCCGAATTCTTCATGAAAGCATTTAGAAAAATAGGGCAGGTTGTTGAATCCTACTTCGTAGGCTACCTCAGAAATATTCATACCGCCCGAAGCCAGGAGCTGTGCAGCTCTTTGCATCCGAATGCTCCGTATGAACAGATTGACCGAGGTATTGGCTATTGTTTTGATCTTCATGTAAAGATGGGATCGACTGATCCCCATCTCACGGGTGATCATATCCACGTTCAGATCCCTTTCGCCCATATTCTCATTGATCAGCTGAATCAGCTTTCTCATAAACTTTTCATCTGTTCGTGTGGGGACCACCTTCTCAAGTTTGATCCCGTAAAGTGAAAGAAATGAGTTTTTCAATCTCAGCCGGTTCACAATGAGCGTTTCCACCCTGCTCCTGAGCAAGGGCATGTCAAAAGGTTTGGAAATATATTCATCTGCACCCGTATGGTATGCTTCAATGATGTCATCGTTCGATGATTTGGCAGTCAACAGCAATACGGGAATATGACTGGTCTCCACCCTCGATTTAATGGCTCTGCAAAGCTCATATCCATCCATTTCAGGCATCATTATGTCGCTGATAATGATATCCGGGAGATATTTGAGTGCTTTGATCAGACCACTTCTCCCATTATCCGCCTGAATGACCTGATAAGCATCTGATAATTCATTCGCCAATAACAGACATACATCCGGCTCATCATCAATAACAAGAACAGTATAAGCTGTTTGATCGCAATCCGGACCCTGCTGGAGTTCCTCTGTCAGGTCTGGAGCAGATAACGGATGATGCTGATTTACTATTTTATAGTCGTGGATCAGTTTCCCGGATCTGTCATCAGAAGTTTTCTCATTTTCGGAATAGAGGGCTTCGTCCATTGGGAAATTCAATGTGACCCTTGTAAATGTGTCCTTATCTGCCTCCTTGTCAAAATGGCTCTCTATCTGGATCGACCCATGATGCAACTCTGTGTATTCCTTAACGATGGACAGACCGATCCCGGTGCCCCCCTTGTCAGAATCCAGATTTGCCGCACCCTGTGAGAACCGGTCAAAGATCTGATATAATCTTTCTTCAGGTATGCCCTTCCCGGTGTCACTGATGGACCAAACCACACACGGTTGTTCCTTTTTCTCAGAAGTATCCATGACCGATCTGTGTATCGAGAAAGTGATCTGGCCATTGACCGGTGTATGCTTGATGGCATTGGAAAGGAGGTTGAAGATGATTTTATCCATTTTATCGGGATCAAAATAGAATTCAATCCTTCTGTCAGGGAAACGGGTGGTCAGGGTTATACCCTTTTGCTGCAACTGGTAGTCGAAATAGTCGATAATGGCTTCGGTGAACGCGACAATGTTGGCTTTCTCCACCTTCATTTCCACCTTATTCAGCTCTATCCGGCGAAAATCAAACAGCTGGTTGATGAGTCGCATCAAACGATCCACATTCCTGTAAATCATGCTGATGTCTTTAAAGTCAGGATGTTTATGCTGTTCCTGATACTCATTGATAATCTTCTTCAGGGGGACCGAGACGAGCGTTAAAGGGGTCTTCAGTTCATGCGAAATATTCATGAAGAAACGGGTCCGAAGTTCCCTGATCTCATTTTCCTGCCGAAACAACAATTGGATCTTTTCCTTTTCGAAGGATAGTTTAAACAGGTACAACAACACAATCAGAATGACGAGAATATAAAGGGTAACTGCGAACCAGGATTTCCAGAACGGCGGAACTATGGTGATGGCCAGGTCAGCGGTACTATCCTCCCATTTCCCGGCTACATTGCCACTTCGAATCTTCAATATGTAGTCTCCCCTTCGCAGGTTGGTAAAGTAAACGATGTTTCTGTCATCCAGAGAAACCCATTTGTCATTGAATCCTTCCAGTTTATACTGGTAGTGGTTTGAAAAGTTGGTAAAATTCAACGATGTAAACCCGATGCCGATCGAATTGTAGCGGGCACTGATTTTCAATCTGTCACAGTAGCTCAGTCGTTTGTCAAGGTAGAAGCTGTTGTCCTTTCTGTCCGGACCTTTCTCCCGGATCTCCACTTTTTGATCAAACACATATAAATCGGTGAATTCCAAATGGGGAGGAAGATTGTCCTTCACTACCTCAAGCGGATTGAAAACCGTATACCCCGTCTTACCACCGAAATAGAAGTGTTCGCCATCAGAATAGGCGGAATTCACCCCGAAATCGTTGGTATTCAATCCATGGTCGGTTGTAAAGTTGGTGATGGTATAGGAATTGTCCGGGAGCAAATCAATCTCTGAGATCCCGTATTTTGAAGAAACCCAAACATGCTGGTTCCTGTCTTCCAGCATGGCCTGAACCTTATTGATCGGAAGGCCATCCTCCTCCGTGATGGAAATATTCTCCGCATTGCTCCTGATCACATTGATCCCCCGGTATCCGGCAAGCCAGACATTGTTCCCCGAGTCGATACAGATGGATACGATGGTATTATCTGCCAGCTGGTACATCCCCGATCCTTCTCTGGTGAAATGCCGGTACTCTCTGGATCCGTAATCATAATAGTATGCTCCGCGCGAACCGGCCAGCCAAAGATTGCCCAGGTCATCGAAAGCTATATCAAAAATCCAGCGATCATTGAGGATGGCAGGTATGTCTCGGTCAAATTCGGTTAGCGGAATAAAACTGCTGCTGTTTTTTGGCTTAACACTGATTCCCACGTTATGGATGGCGATCCAGAGATTTCCATGAGGATCCTCTTTGATGCAGCGTATGTCTGCACCTTCAATATAGTTGTCGCCTTTCAGTGTTGGAAAATATTGCGTAATCATTTCCGAATCGACATGATACTTGATCACGCCGTTGGAGTAGGTGCCTATCCACATGTTGTTCTCCCGGTCAAGGAAAAAACAGAAAATCGCTCCAATCAATTCAGACGGCAACAAGCCCTGGATCTTACTGACTGATTTGACGGGCCGGTAGTCCTGATCGAAGATTTCAAATCCCGAGGATCCGTAACCGAGCCACAACCTGTTCTGTCTGTCCTTCTGTATGGCCTGGACGGTGACGTTCTTCGTGAAGTTATTGTAACTGAAAGAGTATCCTGTAAAACCCCGGTTAAAATAGGCCACATCCAGCCCTGCGTCGGCAGATCCGATCCACAGATTTCCCTGGCTGTCCTTGAAGATGTCCATGATCGCATTTGAACTGAGACTCTTGACATTCCTGTTATCCTCCTTATAGGTTGTGATTTGCGAGGTTTCAAGATTCAATACCGAGAATCCATGACTGGAAGATCCAATAAAAAGTGATTCCCCGTCCAACATCAGACAGGTGGTATTGGGTTCTGCATCTTCGGGAAGCACCGAACAGTAGGTTAATTCATCTGACAGATAATTATATTTGAGTAGATCGGTCCGGTAACCTGTGATGTACATGATAGTGTCCAGTATGATCATATCATTGATTTCCGGGTCTTTCAGGTGTTCAGGGAACTTGATGGTATACTGGGACGTCAGGTTATTGCGGATGTTATACCTGAAGATGCTGTTGCGGGTAGTGATCCAGCATTGATCATTCCGATCAATCATCATGAATTTGCACGCCTCCTGCTGCAGGTTCAATTTCAGTTTGAGCGTATCCGATTCGATGGACATCAACTGTCCTGTCTCTAAGATGAAGTAAATCTCGGCACCCGAGGTCTCAGCAATGGAGCGCACAGCATTCTGGGGTGTCCCCTCTGAAAAGGCAGGTCCCGGGATATACCTGATAAAATTATCCAGTACAGGATTGTATTTGCAGAGTCCGTTCGACGTGGCGACCCATACGATTCCCCCGGAATCAATGAAAATATCGAAAATCACATTGCTGGAGATACTGTTTTGATTTTCAAATGAATAGTAATAATTGTTAAAGCTGGTCCCATCGTAGCGCGAAAGACCGTTCTCAGTGGCAATCCAAAGATACCCAATACTATCCCGCTCTATATCCACAATGATGTTCTCCGGCAGCCCATCCAGAATGGATAGATTATCGAATATGAGGTTTTTATAATTGGCTGCCGCAGTGATGACCCAAACAGCCAGCAGGAGGGAGATGATGCATCTCCTGCCTGTGTATGAATCAAACATGCGCATCGCCCTGAACATCTCGCTACTAAAGCTTCAACCGCCTCAATATAGGGAATCTCATTCAAAAGTGGTGTCCAATTTTGTCTCTGGACAGCACCTCAATGCAACAATGGATAATACTGTCAATCTTCCGGACAATACTGCAAATCCGCTGGTCCGTGACTTTTAAGCAATGCTTTTGTAGCCAGTGCCATGAAGATATAGGGTCCTGCTCCGCTGATAATGTATTCGCTTTGCTGCCAGATGAATGGCGTGTCATCCTTCAATTCGATAAAATCCGGCTTAATTTTGGAAGGTCCTGAAAATACCCCTCCGACAATGTAATGCATATGGTTGCGGTTGATCCCGAATGCAGGAATGGGCCTCCGGGCACCTATTCCGGAAACCAGCGAAATGTTGTTGCCGGGGTGCCTTCCCAGCTGATAGTGGATTCCATTATACATGTCCTGAACAGGAAATAATTCAGGATCATGTTTCATCAGGAAATAATGTTTGTATAGCATCCACTGTATTTCCCAGCCTATTCCCCAGATTTGATCCTGGTCAACTGTGCCAAAAGGTGATCGTGCGAGGCTGTCGCATAGACTCATGGAATAAGCTTCAAGACCTTCCCGGTATTTTGCGGTGAACGGTCCATTCTGTATATCATTTATGACCCGGGATATGGTCCAGGCAGTCTCATTGAATGCCTGAAAAACTTCATCCGAAAAGCTTTCAAGTATTGCAAGATATCGCTCGTCACGGGTGGAAAGATACAGCTCTGTGAGTGCAGCGGTCCAATTGCCAATCCAGGAACCGGTGTTCATTGAATGCGCACCAGTACGGCCTCCTTCCCTGATAATTCCTGTGGCAATTTCAAGGCATTCCCTTGAGAGTGCAGGGTCAAAATCAGACAGTATCCTATAGCAACTGGCCAGGACTGCAGCGATGAAATACTCTCTTCCAGGATTGGTATGGGTGAATACATACCTGTCGTCGTGCCTCCCTGAGTGGCGCACTGTAACCGAGTCTTCAGGAAGTTCGGCATCATAGAACAGGTTATCTGAATAGGCGGCCCAATCCCCTGAATACCTGTACTGTTCCCAACTGCTTGAAATCACACCTGCAAAACTGTGACCTGAATTGCGGTAGTGGGCCAGCAGCCATTGGAGGCCGTGTACGATTTGCTGAAGGGCGTCGTTTTTTCCGTCGGGTGTATGAATCCTCACATCCCGGTCAATGAAATCAATGGTGGTTTCATCGAGGTCGAGGCCGAATTCCTCCACTGCCAGGGACAGAGAATATATATTGATGGCATTTGATAGTACGTGTATATCGTCATCACCTGCATCATGCCATCCACCCACATTCATTCCCGGTATGGTAGTCTCCGGAGGGAAGTCAGTCTCTGTGTCAGGGCCCTGCCTGTATCCGTCGAAATGAACGGTATTCGCAGGGATCTGCAAACCGTCATCGAGGTGGCATGCCCCGTGCCAGATGTGATACCGGTCAGTAACCCGCATATGACACATTTGCACAGGCATGAAATAGGTCAGCGTGGATTGCCAGACATGATCATAGACCTCCTCTGATACCGGGAAATAACCTGATGAAATGGAATCTGCATAAAGAAAACGGTAAAGACCTTGTTCCGTGATGGAATCAAAATTGAATGTCAGATAGTGGTAGTGGTAGTATTTGCCCCAGTAAACCGGACGTCCAGATATAACCTCAACTTCCCGGCCATCAGGCAACAACCTCAAGAGTTTTCCCATGTGGATCTCTCCAACGGCATGATCCGATTCAATCAAAATATCCTTGGGTTGCACAGGATGAAACCCTACCTCGGGATATAGCAAACGCGGTTGTTCCATGCCATCAGAGCCAGGAGAGGTATGTATCTCTAACACCACAGGCTGCCCGGGCTTGCTATCTGTGGTCCGGATTTTAAACCAGTTTATGTCATGGTCATAACGTCCGTCATACAGGGCCAGGCCGGTTCCGGCCCTCAACTGCAAATGGAAGAACGGATCCTCAGGCGCCAGCGAAAGCGTTGAACCCTCAAGCAAATAGGATGTTCTGACCCTTCCGTCCTCAAGAAAGGTCCCCCCCAGATAGTCATGGGGCAGTATGCATGCACCGCTCCCTGTCATACCGCTTTTACCTGAATAATAACCCTGATAAAGTTCTATTTCAAAGTAGATGTCCCGGATCAGGGTAAGATCATTTTCCCTGTGGCCGTCGACCCTGATATGAATAACATCACCCTGTGCCTGAAGTTGAAGGCTGAAACCCATCTGATATTCCGGAAGGGAAAGATCGAGTTTCACCGTGCTGTCGTTGATATTCTGCTTATTCACAACCTCATAGAGCTTCACTGTTTCCCCGTTGGTCAATTGCACCACCAGGGTCCCGTTGCTTGCAAGCCGCTGATTACATTTAATAATTTCAATCCCGGACTGTTTACCGGCGCTATAGTCATTGTGATACACAAGAACACTATACATGCCGTTGGTGAGCACTCCCTCCCCGGTTATGGCAAAGTTTCCTGCCAGCAAATGCATGGCCATGAAGGAAATCAGCATGATCGTCAAATAATATTTCATCGCGGTTACTTCTTAAGTGTATGCCGGCATAATAAAACCCGGTCACCAGACGGAATGATCACAGGCAACCTTTCAGTCCACTTGAAAGTAATGGATATCCTCCTCCTGGCTTTACCTTATAGTGCAGTTCTTTTATACTATAATGCAAGGAGTGGAAAATAAGACAGGAGGAATAAAAGTGATACACAGGGCAGCCCGGCCACCAGGTCCGGATCGCCGTCCACGTTGATGACATCCTCCGGTGCTTCGAACCAGCCGAACATGGTCCCCACACCTTTCGTCGTCTCATCCGATGCCTGTCAGGGTACTTAAGTCAGTGAAGGCCATTATCTATCCATGATGGCCTTGTTTATCCCTTAGATTGTGATATCACTGACCGATGCCAAAAGTGTTGCTGATGAATTGTGAAATTTCAAGATGATCCGTTGGATCTTCAATGGTTTTTGGGTAGATCCCTATAATAAAACTTTGTCTCCCTTTTAAATAACGGGTGACTCCCTCACCGCGTCCGAATCCGAAAACCGTCATCCCGTCGGGGCTTTCCAGTC
>CAZNSZ010000099.1:0-13717 GCA_964575865.1 uncultured Bacteroides sp.
GTGGCCCTGTGCGATGTGGTGCCGGAAAACCTCGAACGTGCGCAAAAGCTTTTGGAAGAGAGCGGACTGCCACCTGCGGATACCTACAGCGGGACCGATGACTGGAAGAAGGTGTGCGAAAGGGCCGATGTGGACCTGGTCTATGTGTGTACCCACTGGGACCTCCATACTCCCATCGCGGTATACGCCATGGAACAGGGCAAGCACGTGGCCACCGAAGTGCCTGCCGCGCTCACCATCGATGAATGCTGGCAACTGGTCAATACGGCCGAAAAAACGCGGCGTCACTGCATGCAGCTTGAAAACTGCAACTATGATTTCTTCGAGCTGGCCACCCTCAACATGGTCCGGCAGGGCCTGCTCGGGGAGATCGTGCATGCCGAAGGGGCATACATCCATGACCTGAGGGCCCTTAAATTTGACGAGGAGAACGGCTACTGGGACATGTGGCGGCTGAGGCACAACCAGGCCCGCAACGGGAACCTCTACCCCACCCACGGATTCGGTCCCATCTGCCACATCCTGAACATTCACCGCGGGGACAGGATGGAGTACCTGGTTTCACTGGCCAGCGACCAGTTCGGAATGAGCAAATACGCCGGGGAGAAATTCGGTGAAGATTCGGATTACGCCACCAGGGAGTATGCAAGGGGCGATATGAACACCACCCTGATCAAGACCCGCAACGGAAAGAGCATCCTGATCCAGCACGACGTGACCAGTCCCCGCCCCTACAGCCGGATACACCTGCTCAGCGGAACCAAAGGTTTTGTAAGGAAATGGCCCGTACGGGGCATTGCCCTGGAACCGGATGCCCACAGCTTCATGAGCGAGGAGGAGATGGAGGCTCTTCTGCAGGAGTATGAACATCCCATCACAAAAGAGGTGGGGGAACAGGCCCGGAAAGTGGGCGGTCACGGGGGAATGGATTTCACCATGGACTACCGGTTGATCCACTGCCTCCGTAACGGCCTCCCTCTGGACCAGGATGTGTATGATGCGGCAGAATGGTCTGCGATCATCGAACTCTCGGAAACATCCATTGCCAACCAGAGCATGTCGGTCAGGGTCCCCGATTTCACCCGGGGCGCGTGGCAGAAGGTGAACACGGTCACCTATTACTAAAGTCCTGCTCATCCGGAATAAACCACAGCCCATCGCCTCATCCTGACAGGTGGTCGGATTTTTCTTTACCGGGGTCTTTCTGGGGCCTAATTTTGGTTTCAATAAACCTCAAGAACCCCATGAAACCTCTGCTTACCATCGTTATACTGCTGTTAGGCCTCCCGGTAATTTCACAGACCACCCTCTCGGGCAGGATCTCCGATCCCGACGGCAATGCCATTCCCTTCGCCAACATCTATCTGGAGGGGAGTTACGACGGGGCCACCTCGGACACTGCCGGGCACTTCAGCTTATCCACCTGGCTGACGGGTGTGCAACGCATCACTTTCAGCTGTATCGGTTATGATTCCAGGAGCGTCGAGAAGGACCTTGACCTGGGTGATGCAACCCTGCAGATCACGCTGAGCGAACGGATCAGCGAGCTGAACGAGGTGTCCATCACCGCAGGGGTGTTCAGTGCAGGGGACCGCAAGAAATCGGTCACCCTCACCGCCATGGATATCTCCACCACCCCCAGCGCAGTGGGGGACGTGTACGGTGCATTCGCTTCCTTACCGGGTTCGCAGAAGGTGGGCGAGGAGGGAATGCTTTTCGTCCGCGGCGGAGAGGCTTACGAGACCAAGACCTATATGGACGGTATGCTGGTCAGTTCCCCCTACTTTTCCAGCATGCCAAGGATCCCCACCCGGGGCAGGTTCTCACCGCTCCTGTTCTCAGAAACCGTATTCAGCACCGGAGGGTACTCGGCAGAGTACGGGAACGCCCTCTCCTCCGTTGTGGACCTGACCACCACCGGACTGGAACCGGAATCCAGGGCCAGCTTTTCCCTCATGTCAGTGGGAGCCGGCGCATCCTTTGCCAGGCGGTGGGAAAACACCTCCGTGGCCATGAACGGATTGTATGCCAACAATACCCTGCACCACAAGCTTTTCAGGCAGCGGGTGGAGTGGACAAGGGATCCTGTGCTGGCCGACGGGATGCTGATGTTCAGGCAGCGGCTCGGGGAAAGCGGCCTTCTGAAATCATTCGTATCCTTCAATTCTCAGACCATGGAGATGAATTATGAGAATTTTGAAGCAGGATCAACGGAGCGGCTTGGGTTGACAAACAGGAATATCTACGCCAACACCCTCTACACGGGAACACTGGGCCCGGACTGGCTGATCCGTGCCGGGGCGGCATACGGCCGTGATCTGGAGCATATGAATTACGGAGGGATGCCATTGCATACGACCCTGTCCACCGGGTCAGGGAAGGTTGTGCTGACAAGGCTGGCCGGGGAGCAGTTGAAAATCAGATTGGGAGCGGCGGTGACCGGTGAGGGTTACCGGCAGGATGTGGGTATGGACAGTACGGTGACACTGCTGTTGGAGGATGTACAGCCCTCTGTGTTCATCGAACCGGAATGGACGATCTCCAGGAAGCTGGCCATCAGGATCGGAGCACGGGGGGAATATTCGACCCTGCTGCATGAAGGTGCCGTACTCCCGAGAATATCTGCGGCATATAAAACAGGGACGTACAGCCAGGTCTCGCTGGCATGGGGCCTGTTCAGGCAGAAACCTGAAAATGACTATCTTAAATTCGCACCCGCATTGGAAGCCGAGCGGGCCGGCCACTATATCGCCAACTTCCAGATGAACACACTGAAGCGGACCTTCCGTGCGGAAGTCTATTATAAAACCTATGACCGACTGGTCAAATACCGTACCCCATACAGCCCGGCGGCGGAGGACTATAACAACAACGGTGGTGGGAATGCCGGGGGAGTGGACCTGTTCTGGCGCGACCGGGAGACGCTGGAAGGGGTGGATTACTGGATCTCCTACAGTTACCTGCACACCCGCAGGGATTACAGGGATTACCCGGCCAGCGTGATGCCCTCCTACGCCTCCGCCCACAATCTGTCGCTGGTGTATAAGCAGTTCATCCATCCGCTCAGTACCTACCTGGGTGCCACCTATGCCTTTGCCAGCGGCCGGCCCTATGATGACAGGAATACCCCGGAATTCATGGGTGGAAGAACCCCTGCTTACCATGATATCAGCCTCAATATCACATACCTTACGCGAATTGTAAGGAAAGAGTGCATCGTCCATTTGAACATCACCAACCTCCTGAATGCCGAGCACGTCTTCGGGTACCTCTATTCCGGGACCCGGGGTGAAGACGGGCTTTACGATTCAAAAGCAGTCGTTCCGACCACCGGACGCCAGGCCATCCTGGTGTTCATGATGATGCTTTAGTGAAAAGAATTTTATATCATTGAACTGAAATTCCATTGCCATGAAGACCACCATAACCATCGCACTGATCCTCGCGGTTCAGATGATCAACCTGAAGGCACAGGAACGGGATTACCAGGGTGCCATGCTCAATGCCATTACCATGATGAACAGCGTATCCGGGATCGAGGAGACGGTACGGTGCGCCCATATGTTCGAACGGATCGCCAGGGCCGAAAAGGATAAATGGCTCCCGTACTATTACGCGGCCTATTCACTGGTGGTCCTCAGCTACGAGGTGAGGGACATGCAGGAGCGGGACGAGATCCTGGATATTGCCCAGGGCCTGGTTGATTCGGCCCTGTACAGGGCCCCCGGTGAATCGGAGATCCATGTCCTCCAGGCGTTTCTCTACCCGTCGCGGATCCTGGTGGATCCTGCCGGCCGGGGCATGACCTATGTGGAGAAGATCTTCATTTCCATTGAGAAAGCCAAAGCGCTGAATCCCGACAATCCCCGTGCTTATTTCCTGGAAGCCGTGAACAGGCTCAATATCCCTGCCACTTTCGGAGGAGGCGCCGAAGTGGCAAAACCCATCTTCGAAACGGCAGCTGAGAAATTCGATGCGTTTGAGACCGATGATCCGCTCTGGCCCACCTGGGGTGAAGAGGAAAACCGCATCGAACTGGAGAAGCTGAAGAAACAGGAAGAACCCGCCAACGGTTGATCTTACCTGTAACCGGGATGAAAGTCAGAGCGACATTCACTTAAACGTTCGGGATCGTGTCCTTAACCCCAAAACAAGGTGCCGGAACAGGTCCGGATCATCGCCGGCACTGGCTGCTGATCCTTCTGAGGGATTTCCTGATCCTGATCCTGATCGGGAATGCCCTCACCCTGTTTACGGTCCCGCTGAAACTCTGGACCCTTCAGATCTTCCTCAACAACTGCCTGTTCTCCATCGGCATCGGTTATCCGTCCTGGAAAGGGATGGGACTGATCCTGCAGGTGCTGGAACGGAAGCTTCCCTGGCTCGAATCCCCCATTAAAAGGCTGGTCGCCCAGTTCCTGGCCATGACCCTGTTTGCAGCGCTGGTGATCTTTCTCGGGTTCTCGGTCTGGTTCATGATCGCCGAAGAACTGTCTTTCAGCAATGCCATTCCACTGGTCCTGCCTGCACTGAAGGTGGTATACATCTTCCTGATCCTGGCCCTGATGGTGACCAACAGCATCCTCTTCTTCACCAAATGGAGGGAGTCCGTCCTGCAACAGGAGGAACTGAAACGGGCCCACCTTGCCCTGCAGTACCAGGCCCTTCGCGACCAGGTGAGCCCCCATTTCCTCTTCAACAGCCTCAGTTCGCTGGTCACCCTGATCAACACCGATCAGGAAAAAGCCACCCGTTTCGTGCACAAGCTTTCCGATGTGTACCGCTACCTGCTCGAGCAGCGGGAGGTTGAACTGGTCCCCCTGGCCGAAGAGATCCGTTTCCTGGAGGATTACCTCTACCTTCAGAAGATCCGGTTCGGTGAAAGCCTCAGAATCTCCCTTGAGCTGGACGGTACGGACAACAGAATGGTCATTCCCCTGTCGGTCCAGATGATGGTGGAGAATGCCATCAAACACAATGAAGCCTCTGCCAGCCATCCGCTCCATATCGGGATCCGTGCAACGGAAGGAGGAATGGTGGAGATCACCAATACCCTCCAGCGGAAGAAATTGCCGGAAGAAACCACCGGTACGGGGATCGGAAACCTGAGGAAGAGGCTCTCATTTTACACTTCAGAACCGCTGGAGATCATGGAGCAACCGGAAAAATTCACAGTGCTGCTCCCGACCGTTCCGGCGCAAACCGTGGAGCCATGAATGTGGTGATCATCGAAGACGAACACCTGACCGCAGAACGGATCAGGACCCTGCTGGAAAGGATCGAGCCGGGGATTGCTGTCATGGCGGTGCTGGATTCGGTGAAGGAGGCGGTCAGCTGGTTCAGGCAGAACAGGAAGCCTGACCTGGTGCTGATGGACATCCAGCTGGCCGACGGGATCTGCTTTCAGATCTTCGATCAGGTGGAGATAGAGATCCCGGTGGTCTTCATTACGGCCTACCAGGAGTATGCCATCCGCGCCTTCAAGGTCAACAGCGTCGATTACCTGCTGAAGCCGGTGACGGAAGAAGCACTGGTGTCCGCCATTGAGAAATACCGGCACCATTTCGGGCGTCCTGAACCCGCCCCCATCATTGACCGGCAACTGCTGGGGACCCTCAGGCAGATGATGGAGCGATCCCATAAAACCCGTTTCATGGTCAGGGTGGGTGAACAGATCAGGTCCATCGGCGTGGAACGGATCCTCTATGTGTACAGCCTGCAGAAATCCACCTATCTGCATACGGACGATCACCGCAACTACCCAGTCGATTACACCCTGGAAGCTCTGTCCGGGCTCCTGGACCCGGATGCCTTCTTCCGGATCAACCGCAGCCACATCATCACCCACCGTTCCATCCGCCGGATCATCACCCTTTCTGCCACCAGGCTGAAAGTGGAACTGGAGGATGCTCCCGGTGAGGAGCTGTTTGTGAGCAGGGAGCGCCAGACCCGGTTCAAGGAGTGGCTTGACCGGTAAAAACCCGCTGCCGGCCGGCCAGCTTCCCCGTTCGTCCATGAAGGTGTTTCATTCGTCGGAAATCTGTTTTAACTTGCCGGTGACAGTCATAGATTTGTGCATACAAACCCATTCAAAACGCTGATCATGAAAAAAACGCTCTCGTCCCTGATCCTTCTGGCGGTCGCCCTCTCCGGTTTCTCCCAGCCTAGGAAGTACAGAAAATCCATGGAAAAAGCCTTCGCTTCGGTCGAACAGGCCGTAACCCCCGGGGATTTTACCGCCTGTGCCACCTCCTTCGGTGAGATCGCAGAGGGCTATCCCGAATTGTGGATGCCCCCCTATTATGCAGCCTACTGCCTGGTCACCTCAACCTTTGAAAGCAGTGATTACACATCAAAAACGGAAGCGCTGAAACAGGCCGGGATCTATGTGCAACAGGTGAAGAAGCTGAATCCCGAAGAATCCGAAACAGAAGCGCTGAGGGCCTACCATGCCCTGGGAATGATGGCGGCGGACCCCGAATCCAACGGCCCGCTCTACCTGGAGGAATTCACCTACAGCATCGAAAGGGCCAAAAAGCTCAATCCCGAAAATCCCCGTCCCTATTACATGGACGGCCTGCTGAAGGCCAACCTGCCGGAGTTTATGGGAGGAGGAACCGCGGTGGCCAAACTGGAGCATCAGACCGCCGCACAGAAATTCGAAGCATTTCAGAACGACGATCCGTTCTGGCCCCGGTGGGGGGCATCGCAGAACCAGCAGCAGCTGAACGGACTTCAGTAGATCGCTGTATGTTTCCACGCTACTCCTGAGAAAGGGGGCTATTTTTCACAAAGCTGGTCAGTACCCATGGAAATCGGATATTTTCGAACTATATTGGTTCCCGTATTCAACATTATTCACAATGAAACTACATGTATTGTTTTTAGTCGTTATCATGGCCTTTCTGGGTGGCTCCTGTCAGCCTGATGCAGAAAAGGAGAAGGAAGCGGTCATGTCCGTGTTGGAAGCAGAATCGGATGCCCTGGTTGCGGGAGACTTCGAGAGTTTTAAAGCACTGCATAGCCAGAACGAACAAGAAACCCGGATAGAAATGGGTATCTACGGGTATAACGTGATCAAGGGATGGGAAAAGATTGCTGATTTCGTCGACGACTTTATGGAAAGTGGCCCACACGAAGGGATTGAGAACACCAAAGAAAACTGCATCGTGCATATCAGCGGCAGGAGCGCCTGGGTTACCTGCGACAATGTGTGGATCGACCGGTCTTCACAGGATGAGATATTATACAACAACCTTCAGATCGTATTTCTGGAAAAGCAAGGAAATGATTGGAAAATATCGTTCTCAGCTTACTATACCAAAGGGGATATGAATGATATGACCATTCACTGACCTGCCTCTTGCATCACCCTGACCATCTTTTTTAAGCACTTCGCAAGCACAGCCCGGGTACAATGAAGTAATTACGGGATGTCACAGGCCATCGCTCTCTTCACTGCCTCCAGGTACCCATACCCCCATTTCATGTCCGGTTCCAGGTAGGCCCCCTCGACCCACTCGTTCCAGGCATTGATAAGGATCAGCGGGGGCTGTTCCGGACGGGCGTCCGCATAGCGCCGTGCCTCCAGCAGGTAAGCCCCGAAACTTTCCGGGGTGTTCCCCCTGTGGACCACCTGATCTTTGCCGAATTCCGCATAGCGGGGGGTATTGTCCCAGCCCACGGAAACCACAGGAAAATAGGGGACCTCCAGCCGCTCATCCCAGGCATCCCGCTGGGCGATCCCATCCTGGGCCCATGGAATGTAATCCTCCCTGATCCCGGCCATCCGCCAGTTATAGGTGGTCAGGCTCCCGATGCCCAGGTATTCGACGATCTCATTCAGTTCCATTCCGGATGCCTCCTCCTCCGGCAGAATGCCGGAACGGCCCCACATCCCCATGGTGATCAGCTGAAAGTGGATCCCGGGAAATCCGGCCTGCCTCGCCCGTTCATTGAAATAAGCCAGGGCCTCCCGGGTACCCTCCAGTCCGCCGAATCCATTGACCAGGTCCCTCACACTGAAGATGGAAAACACAGGCTCACCTCCGATAGTGAAGTAGTTGGACTTCCCGAAATAGTTCCCGATCAGGTGGTCCACCATGGGCCGGAACTCGTCCCAGCCCACCTCCCCCTCCCAGATCAGGGTGTCGGAGGGATACCGGTACCTGTTCCACATGGTCCCGTTCACATCATGGTTGGCCCACATGAGGTAAAACTGCATCCGGCCGTTGTTCTCCGCCCCCAGGAATCCGTCATTCAGGCTCGATTCCAGGAACGGCTCCCCTTCGTACCAGTACCAGTCGAAAACGAACATATCCACACCGTGGTCCACCGCCGCTTCGATCTTCCTCCCGAAAACCTCCGGGTCGTTGTCCATCACATGGCCCCAGAGCGGGACCCGGGGCTGGTAATGTCCCTCAAACCGGGGATCTCCCTTCCGGATGATCTCCCACTCACCGGTCCCATCCGGCCAGAATACCTCCCTGCTCCTTGTCCCGTCGTGACAGGAAGGCCAGACATAGGCGGCGACCAGATAGTCATCATCCTGGTTATTAGTGACTTCAGCCGGATTTGAACAGGCTGCCAAACAGGTTGCCAGAGCAACCACCACCCAAACGGACAGCGGCCGGAGGGATGTCATTTTTTTACGGTACATGGGCTGTGATTGATGATTTGAATGGAACAATTTACAAACTATGGGACCCAACCAGAAAAATAAACCCCTATTTTTCATGTGTCAAATTAAAACCACATTGCAATGACCGTGACGAAATGGAAAAGACCGGCAACAGGTATGCTGTTGAGCCTTATTGGCGGATGGCTGGTGCTCTCACTGGCGGCAGGCGGCTGCCGTGAAGAGCCCGCACCCGGGCCCAATATCCTCTTTGCCATCGCCGACGACTGGGGATGGCCCCATGCCGGGATATACGGTGATCCCGTGGTAAAAACCCCTGCCTTTGACCGGATCGCCACAGAGGGGATCCTCTTCAACCACGCCTATGTGACCTCCCCTTCCTGTACCCCCTCCAGGAACGGGATCCTCACAGGGCAGTACCACTGGAGGCTCGGCCCGGGGGCCAACCTGTGGAGCACGCTGGATGAATCGATCCCTGTCTATCCCCTGCTGCTGGAGGATGCAGGGTACAGGATCGGGCATTACAGGAAAAGCTGGGGGCCCGGAGACCTTTCCAACTGGGAGCGGCACCCGGCCGGCAAAAACTATGACGAGGGAGGGTTTGAGGCTTTCCTTGACGAAGAGACCGATAACCAGCCCTTCTGCTTCTGGCTGGGCTCATGGGATCCCCACCGCCCCTATGAGGAAGGAACGGGAGCAGCGAGCGGCATCGACCCGGACCGGATCGTACTCTATGAATGTTTTCCGGACCACCCCTCGGTCAGGAGCGATGTGGCCGATTATTATTACGAGGTCCAGCGCTTCGACACCCTGGTGGCCGATGCACTGAAACTGTTGGAAGAAAGGGGATTGCTTGAAAACACGGTGGTGGTGGTGACCGGGGACAACGGCATGCCTTTCCCCCGCAGCAAGGCAAACAATTACGATACGGGGACGCGGATGCCCCTGGCGGTGCGCTGGGGAAAAGGGGTGAACAACCCCGGAAGGGTCCTGGACGATTTCGTGAGCCTCACCGACCTGGCCCCCACTTTCCTTGAGCTGGCCGGTGTGGAGGTCCCGGCGGAGATGACCGGCAGGAGCCTGGTCCCCCTGCTGGAAAGCCCGGGCGAGGGACTGGTTGACGCGAGCAACCGCAGCTATGTATTTCATGGCAAGGAGCGGCACGTACCCGGACAGGAGGATCACCTGGGAGGGTATCCGGTCCGGGCGGTCCGCAGCCACGACTTCCTGTACATCCGTAATTTTGAACCGGACCGCTGGCCTTCCGGGACCCCCGATTACCTGAAGGCGGAAATTCCCTATTGCTGGCTGGGCGATTGTGACAACGGCCCCACCAAAACCTACATGGTCGATGCCAGGGACCAGGATGAACAGCACAGGCGGCTCTATGACCTGGCCTTTGCCAAACGGCCTGCCGAGGAGCTCTACGATTGCAGGAACGATCCAGGCCAGCTGGTGAACCTGGCAGGCAGACCCGAATATGAAGCGGTCCGCAAAGAGATGGCCGCACGGTTAATGAAGGAGCTTGAAAGGACCGGCGATCCCCGGGTGATTGGAGGTGCTGAGCTGTTCGACCGGGTCCCTTACCTGGGACAGGGGCCGCGACACCCCAGCTACCGGCCCGGGGAAGAATAACAGGTTCAGTCCCCGAAACTGGTGTCCAGGTTCCTGGCGCTGATGATCCAGGGATGGTCCGGGGGGACATGATTGATCCTGCCCACCACCTCATCCAGGGGGACCGGTTTGGTCTTTTCACCGTCCACCGCCACCATGATCCCGAACTGCTCCTGCTTGATGTACTCCACCGCCTTGGTTCCCAGCCGTGTGGCCAGCAGGCGGTCCAGGGCCGAGGGTGTCCCGCCCCGCTGCAGGTGCCCCAGGATGGTCACCCGCGTCTCCAGGCCGGTGATCTTCTGCAGCTCTTCGGCCATCTGAATGGTGGATCCGCGGTATTCCCCGTCCATCTTCTTGATCTGCTTTTTCAGGAGGTCCCGCTCCTCCCCCTCGGCCGCTTCCATCTTCTTCTCAAGGGCCCTGATCTTGTTGGCCCCGGTCCGGTTGATGGCGCCCTCGGCCACCGCGACAATGCTGAATCGTTTGCCACGGCTCACCCTTTCCAGGATACTCTCTGCCAGCTTATCGATGGTATAGGGGATCTCGGGGATCAGGATGGCATCGGCCCCTCCTGCCAGGCCTGCTCCCAGTGCGAGCCAGCCCACCCGGTGGCCCATGATCTCCACAATGATGATCCGGTGGTGGCTGGAGGCGGTACTGTGGAGCCGGTCGATGGCATCCACGGCGATCCCCAGCGCCGTATCGAAACCGAAGGTGACGTCGGTCCCAACGATATCGTTGTCGATGGTCTTGGGCAGGGTGATGATATTGAGCCCCCGCTCCGCCAGCCGGTAGGCATTCTTGAGGGTGCCGCCGCCGCCCAGGCAGACCAGCACATCCAGGTGGTTCTTGTAATAGTTCTCCACGATCACCTCGGTCATATCCACCATCTTTCCCCCCATGGGCATCTTGTGGGGCTTGTCCCGGCTGGTGCCCAGGATGGTGCCCCCCAGGGTGAGGATCCCCGACAACATCTGGTTATCCAGCCTCACCGAGCGGTTCTCCATGAGCCCGCGGAACCCGTCCCTGAATCCGATGACCTGGAAGGTCCCGTCATTGGCTGCCGTTTTGCCGATGCCCCGGATAGCGGCATTCAGTCCGGGGGTATCCCCACCGGAGGTCAGGACCCCGATGTGGCCCGATCGCTTTTTGATGCTCATATCGCTGCAGTTTGGTACCCGTAAGTTAAGAAAAACGGAACAGGGGACCGGCCCCTCTCCTTAAAACATTACAACAGGGTCATCTCACCGTCGAACCGGAGGAGCTGCCCCTGTTCAGTTTCCATGGTCCTTTCCACGTCACCGTACCGGAGGATCAGGGGATTCCCCAGCCTTGAACGAAGCTCCGCCCGGACCAGGGTCCCCTCCTCCCACTCCACAGAGACTTCGAAACCTCCCCTGGCCACCAGTCCCGATACATTGCCGGAAGCCCATGCCGCAGGGAGGGCGGGCAGCAGTTCGATATACCCCGCGTGGGACTGAAGCAGCATTTCTGCGATGCCTGCAGTACCCCCGAAATTTCCGTCGATCTGGAAAGGCGGATGGTTATCGAAAAGATTGGGATGCGTCGATTTGGCAAAGAGCTGCTGCAGGTGATGGTGGGCTTCGTCCGCATCCTTCAGGCGGGCATAGAAATTGATCATCCAGGCCCGGCTCCAGCCGGTGTGCCCTCCCCCGTGGCTGAGCCGGTACTCCAGCACCTTCCGAGCCGCTTCCATATACTCCGGAGCATCCTTCCAGTTATACTGGGGAGACGGGTAGAGGCCGTACAGGTGGGACATGTGCCGGTGCCCCGGTTCCAGCTCCGTCAACCCCTCCTCGGACCACTCCAGGATCCTGCCGTCGCTTCCGATCCGCACCGGAGCCAGCCGGTCCAGCTGCCACCGGAGCAGGTCCCTGAATTCCCCGTCGGTATGGAGCAGCCCGCCTGCCTCGATCACCGCGGTGAACAGGTGCCAGACGATCTGCAGATCCATGGCAGGGCCCATGTTCACGGCGGCCGTATCCCCTCCGGGTGTGACAAACCGGTTCTCCGGAGAGATGGAGGGCCCGGTCACCAGCATCCCCGTGACCGGATGCTCCACCAGGTAATCCGACAGGAAGAGGGCCGCCTCCCGCATGACCGGGTAACCGTAGTCCTGCAGGAAAGTGAGGTCACCCGTGAAAAGATAATGCTCCCAGAGATGGGTGGCCGACCAGGCTGCCCCCATGGGCCACATGCCCCAGCTGGGTGACCCGAAAAGCTGTGTCATGTGCCACACATCAGTGGTATGGTGCGCCACAAATCCCCTGTTTCCATAAGTTTTCTCCGCCGTCTTCCTGCCATTCTCCCTGATATCCCCTATGAGTTTAAGGAACGGGAGGTGGCATTCGGAGAGGTTGGTCACCTCTGCCGGCCAGTAATTCATCTGGGTATTGATGTTGATGTGGTAGTCGGCATTCCATGGCGGGACCAGGTGCTCGTTCCAGATGCCCTGGAGGTTCGCAGGCAGGTCGCCGGGCCGGGAACTGCTGATCAGCAGGTAGCGTCCATAGTTGAAATAGAGTGCCGCAAGCCCGGGATCCATGGTCCCTTCAGCAGCCGCTCCCAGCCGCACATCGGTGGCGCTGTCCGACCATCGGGTACTGCCCAGATCCAGGCTGACCCGGTTGTAATAGCTTTGATATTCTTCCACATGGTCCGCAAGCACCTGTGCATAGGTTTTTCCTTCAGCATTCGAAAGCCATTCCCCGCAGAGGGTTCCGGGATCCTCCCCGAAATAGTCGGTAGCTGCCACCAGCCGCAACTCCATGGCCCCTGCACCCTTCACTTTCAGCATTCCCCCTGATTCCTGCAGTTGCCCCTCATCGGTCCATACCTCCAGCCGGGCCACATACCTGACCCCGCTGCCCCCTTCCACATGTTGCTGCATGGTGATCCGGTTCCCTTCCACCAGGACCTCTTCCCCCTCGCCGGGCCTGGTCAATGCGATGGTACAGTTGATCCGTCCCCCTTCACCGGCGGTCTCCCGAACAACCAGCACCTGATCCGCCGCTGAAGAAAACACCTGCCTGCGGTACCTGGTTCCTCCCCGGTGAAAAACCACCTCCACCAGTGCACTGTCAAGGTGCAATGCCCTCCGGTAGCCGGAGACCGCCCTGTCATCTTCATAGCCGATCCGGAGCTCTCCCAGCGTCTGATAGGCATTGCTCCCCGAGGGCGGACGTTCATTCATCACCTCCTCCGTAAGCACCTTTTCTGCTTCTGCGTACCGGCCGTCGAAAAGCAGTTTCCTGGCACGGGCCATGACCTCCCCCCCGTCTCTGTCCTCCAGCCGCACCTTCCTGCACCACACCGACTCCTCGTTCAGCTGGATCCTTTCGCTGACCGGATCCCCGAACACCATGGCACCCAGCCGTCCGTTCCCCACCGGCAGGGCCTCGTTCCAGTCCCCGGCAGGCTGCGTGTACCACAGGAGATCCCCGG
>CAZNSZ010000100.1:0-13641 GCA_964575865.1 uncultured Bacteroides sp.
AACCGGCTGCTGAAACTGAAAAGGGGATGGAATTTCCTCTTCATCGGGTACAGGGCCATCTGGGGGGGATGGGATTTTTATCTCTCCCTGCCTTCGGATGCGGGGCTGGTACCCTCCCCGCACCGGCAGATGGGGGACGGGGCATTCATCCTGACCGCCGGTCCTTTCAACGGGGATGCCCCGGTCATTGATCCCGGTCACGACCTGGCGGATCCGGAGGGACTTCTCTCCGATCCCCGCTTCGGCTGGACCCCGCGGGAAAACCTGTCACGGGGCCGCAATCCGGCCAGGGACCTGGTCTGGCGGCAACCGGAGCTGGCGCAGAACCTGAAGGACACGGACCACCGCACCGGCGGATGGAGCTTCCCTGAAACGGTCACACTGGTCTACGACATGGGCGGCAAGCAGCTGGGGCGGATCTTTCTGGAGCTCGATACCCCGGCAGGCAGCGTGGTGGATGTGGGCTGGGCGGAGGATCTGAACCCGCTGGGACTGCCCTTCCTCTATAAAAGGGTACAGATCAACGCAGGGGCCCGGTTCATCACCTCGGAAGGGGAACGGCGCTATGAGACATTCAAACCCTACGGGGTGCGCTATCTGATGGTCAGGATCGATCCGGGGGACCGGCCATTCACCCTCCACCGGGCCGGCATGGTTTCCCAGGTCTATCCCTTCGAAAAGCTGGGGAGCTTCAGCTGCTCCAACCCGATGCTGGACCGCATCTGGGAGATGGGGTGGCGCACCCTGAGGGTGTGCGCGGAAGATTCCTACACCGACACTCCGTTCAGGGAACGGGGGCTGTACGCCGGCGATGCGGTCCCCGAGTACGGGATCACCCTGGCCACATCGGGCGATTCAAGGTTGCTGAAACAATCCCTGTTGCTGTTCCAGGACATGTACCGGGAGCACATGCTGGAGGGAAGCCAGGAAGGGCTCAACGATTTTGTGCTCAAGACCCTTTTGCTGCTGGACTGGTATTACCGGGCCACGGGGGACCGTTCGTTTATGGCTGCACTTTATCCCAATTACCGCAGCCTGATGGATCACCTCCTTGAACGCAGGAACGGTCAGGGGTATTATCCCTCCGACCGGGTGTTCATCGAGTGGACCCGGATCGATAAAAGCGCGGACCTGACCGCCTACCAGGTGCTGGTGGCGCACTCATTCTCCGTCCTGTCCCGCCTGGCCCTTGAACTGGGAGAGGATGCGGATGCTTCCCGCTTCGGGGAAGCGGCTGCGGAACTGTCCGGAGTGATCCGCTCCCTTTTCTGGGATGAGCGCGCGGGTGCATACCGGGACGGATACCGGGAGGGATCCCCCGTGGAGAGCCACTATCCCATTTCGAGCACCTATCCCATGCTCTTCCGGATCAGCGGGGCGGATCAGAATGCACGGATCCTGGAAATGCTCGATCGCGAATTGAAGGATATCGGGGAAGAATCACGAAACCGGAAGATTACTCCCTACGGCAGCTTCTACCTGTTTGCCGCTTTGTACGGCCAGGAAAGGGCCGACCTGGCAGAGCGCTTCATGCTGCAGTACTGGTCGAGGATGATCCACCAGGGTGACGACACCTCCTGGGAGAATTTTGACATCGCCGGTGCCGAAGGGGGAGGGCAGGGGACCGCCAGCCACGCCTGGAGCGGTCATCCCACCTATTTCCTCTCCACGGAGGTGCTGGGTGTACAACTCGGGTTCGACCAAACCGGTGACCGCCGGGAGATCGTCATCGCCCCCCAGTCGGCCACCCTCTCCTGGGCCAGGGGACGTGTCCCGCATCCTGCAGGGATGGTGGGGGTGGAGTGGCATGTCAGGGGGGACCGGCTGGTGATGGAGGTGACCGTTCCGGAGGGCGTTCCGTACAGGGTCTCCCCCCGGGGAAGGCTGGCGGATCTCCGGCTTCACCTGACGGTGAAAATAGAGGACTAATTGGCGCATGGAATGAACCCGGCGTAAGCCATCTTTTCCCACCTTTACCCGGGTACTGAGGAAAGGATCGAGAAGATGAGGCTGGCCTGCACAATCCTTCGTCCCCTGGCGGGACTGCTGTTGTGGTTGCCGTTGTGTTTCAACGGTTGCGGTGCAGGCAGTGCGGACCGCAGTGAGGAGCCCCCGAACATCATTCTGATCCTGGCCGATGACCTGGGATACGACGACCTGGGCGTCCACGGCAACCGGACCATCGAGACCCCGCAGCTGGACCGGCTGGCCTCGGAATCGGTCCGTTTTACCCGTTTCTATGTCACCCCGGTCTGCGCAACCACACGGGCTTCACTGCTGACGGGCCGCCATTTTCTCCGCACGGGAGTGTCCCATGTGCATGGCGGCAAGGATTTCCTCCACCGGGATGAACATACCCTCGCGGAGGCCCTGCAGAAAGCGGGGTATGTGACTGGAATGTGGGGAAAGTGGCATTCAGGGAAGACTCCCGGATACTTCCCCTGGGAACGCGGATTCGATGAAGCCTACATGGCCCGGTTGTACCAGCACCGGGATAATGTGGGTTCCCTGAACGGAAATGAAACCAGGACAACGGGGTGGACCACGGAGGTCCTCACCGAAATGGCCATCCGCTTCATCGGAGAAAACAGGGACCGCCCCTTCTTTGCCTATCTTCCTTACCTGGCATGCCATGCACCGCTCGATTGCCCGGAGGAGTACCGGACAACCTACCAGGAGAAAGGAGTTTCTGAAAACCTGGCCACCCTGTATGGAATGATCGGGCAAATGGACCATCAGGTGGGGAGGCTGATGGATGCCCTTGATCAAATGGGACTCTCGGAGAATACGGTGGTCCTTTTTCTCAGTGACAATGGTCCGGCCATACTCAGCGATCTGCTGACCGATGAGGACCGGAGGCTCCGGTATGTGAGCGGGATGCAGGGACACAAAGGCAATATCTGGGAAAACGGGATCCGTTCCCCCCTGTGGGTCAGATGGAAAGGGACCCTGGATCCCGCAGACACGGATCAGCTGGCCGATGTGACGGACCTGTTTCCCACATTGATGGAACTGGCCGGGGTCACCGCCAGCAGCGGGGATCTTCCCCTGGACGGTCAGAGCCTGCTCCCTGTGCTTGGGGGGGGATCCGCCCGGCACCTCCCCAAAACGGTCTACCTCTATGGCAATCCGGGATGGCCCCCCACCGGGGAGCCCTGGACCCCCGAAGGGGTGAGGGATGAGTACCGTCCGTGGAAGTGCGCCGGTGGTGCCCGGCTGGCATTCGGTCAGCAGATTCTGGGCATCATGACCCCGCGCTACAAACTGCTGATGAATCCGGGGCCCGCCGGTGGCCAGTCCCCGCCGGACAATTCCGGGTTTGTGCTGGTGGACCTCCTGGAGGATCCGCTCGAGACAGCCAACCTGTCTTCGGACCATCCTTCCCGGCTGTCAACCCTCAGGGATTCCCTGGAGGGGTGGTACATGTCGGTCCTGGAGGAGCCCCATGCCTTTGAAATGCCCGTTTTCACCATCGGTGCCGGATCTTCGGAAAAATATAGTATACTTGCCTATGCCCCGCACTGCATCAGCGAAGGGGTCAGGAATGCTTCCAATTACATCCATTATTTCATGCAGGAAGGTGACAGCGCCGCCTACCGGCTTATGGTTGAACAGGGGGGGGAGTACAGCATGGAGCTGCAATACAGACTGGAAGGGAGATTCCCGAGAAGGCTTGAAATCATTCTGGGGGATCACCGTGAAGCAATTGAACTTATCCCGGGTCAGCAACAGGTATTGGTCAACAGCCTGATCCTTCGCGAAGGTCCTGCAACCCTGACCCTGAAAAATCCGACCACTGTTCACGGGGAAGACCTTCGCCTGGTGGAGGCGGTCTTTCACCGGAAAGCCACCAATGAACCGATGTCAATCAACTGAACACGATAACCACATGAAGACTGCAAACGACATTCCAAAACGATTCAGAAACCTCTATCAGCGGCTGATCCGCATCCGGATCCCCTTCCGCATCACCTTTTTTATCATTGGGATCGCCTCAACGGTCTGGTTCCTGATCCGGGTGATCCCCAAGCCCTCCAGGGCCGGGTATCCCTGCATGAAAGCTGCGGCGCCGTTCATGTCCAGTTTCGTCATCTACCTGCTCTCACTGACCGGCTCGGCCCTGTTGATGAAACGGGCCAGAAACCTGATGCGGCGCGCCCGTTACCTGATGGCCGCCGCAGCATTCCTGGGGGCACTGGTGGTGTTCGCGGTCACCTCCAACGTATTCGCTCCCCGGACCAGTGCAGCACCTGCCGCCACCAACGACGATTATGTGGCCAACCAGCCCTTTGGGCAGGGGGTAGGCATCTTCCCCGGAAGGGTGGTCTGGGCCTGGGATCCTGAAGCCACCGACGAGAATTGCACCAATGTCATGAACGATCCCGTCAGGGGAGAGGACGGTTATTTCCTGCCGCAAAACAACAACCAGGAGGTGATCAACGGGATGCTGGCTGACGTGGTCAAAAAGATGACGGGCGCTTACACAGTGAAATCGGCCTGGGACCTGCTGTTCGTAGACTTCAACACCCGGAAGGGAAGGGGCGCCGCGTCTTATCAGGAAGGGGAGGTGGTCTTTGTGAAGATCAACCAGGGAGGGGCCGGCTGGCTGACCAATCCGGACCTGACCTTCAAGGTGGCCAACTGGACGGAGAAGTATTACGGGATGGCCGAGACCTCACCTGCCATGGTGATCAGCCTCCTGGACCAGCTGGTCAATGAAGCGGGGATCCCCCAGGAAAACATCTATGTGGGTGATCCCATCGCCCACATCTATCAGCACAACTACGAGCAGATGGTGGCCCTGTTTCCCGGCGTGAAGTACGTGGACAAGAGCCATTCCGACCTGGGACGGACCAGGATCTTTGAATCGGCCGAACCGGCCATCCGGTGGTCAGACCAGGGGGCCGTGATGCCCCAGGCCGGCATCGATTACCTCTATGATGCCATGGAAAATGCGGACTACATGATCAACGTGGCCGCCCTCAAGGCGCATGCCCGGGCCGGGATCACCCTGACCGCCAAGAACCACTTCGGTTCCCACAGCCGGGACGGGGCATCGCATCTCCACCCATCGCTGATCGCTCCGGAGAACGACCAGCCCGAACATCCCGAATACGGATACTACAGGGTGCTCACCGATATCATGGGACATGAAAAACTGGGAGGGAACACGGTGCTTTTCATCGTGGACGGACTCTGGGGCGGAACCGAGGCGGTGGAAAGGCCGGTGAAATGGAACTCGGCACCCTTCAACGGGGACTGGCCCAATTCCATCCTTGCCTCCCAGGACCAGGTCGCCCTGGAATCGGTCTGTTTCGACTTCCTGAGGAACGAGTTCACCGATCCCCTGGGACCGGGTAAGGCAAGACCTTTGATGGGGGCAGTGGATGATTATCTCCACCAGGCAGCCGACTCCCGCTTCTGGGCCGAAGGGATCACCTATGATCCGGAAGGGGACGGCACCCCCATCGGCAGCCTGGGCGTGCATGAGCACTGGAACAACAATGAAATGAAACAATACTCCGGCAACCTGGGATACGGTGGAGGTATCGAACTGGTGTCCACCGACGCCTCCCTGATCGAAAGCACCGTCCGGGCCATGGAAGCGGAAACCGCACCGGTGATCGACGGGGCGGCTTCTGACGACTGCTGGACCGAAGCAGGGTGGGTGGCAATCGATCAGACCTGGATCACCTGGGGGGAAACCATCGATTCGGCCGACTATTTCGGGAGGTACAAAATCAGCTGGAGCGAACAGGAGAACCTCCTCTATTTCTTTGTGGAAATCACCGATGATGCCTTTGTGGACGGGTATGTCTATCCCGATGGAGGCTATCCCAATTTCGATATTGTGGAGGTGTTCCTGGATGAGGACCGGTCAGGCGGCCTGCATGTGTTCGACAACAATCCCACCTGGGGAGCGAACAGCGAGAATGCGTTCTCTTACCACATTGCGGTGGATGCCCCGGAGGAGGGGATGGTGACCAGTGGATTTGTGGCCTGCGACATCGACGGGACCAACTGGCCGGCCGTCATCATGAATTATGCCGGCCACATCCCGGCGCTGGCCATGAAAAAAGAGGGCAACCGCTACCTCTACGAGTTCTCCATGAAGGTTTTTGATGACACCTACGACAACAACGATCCTGAAGCTTCCAGGGTTGTCCTGTCCGAAGGAAAAGAGATGGGCATGAGCCTGGCTTACTGTGACAATGATACACCGGGGACCGAACGGGATAATTTCTTCGGGTCGGTATGGGTACCGGAAGATGAATACAACGACCACTGGATGAATGCAGACGGGTACGGAAGTGTCCGCCTGCTCAAGCAGGGCACCAGCATGAACCAGGCGGTGGAGCTGGTGGGATCGATCCCCGATTTCGCTGTCTCGGAAACGGGAGTGGAGCTGGTGGTGCACCAGGACCTGGGAGAGGTATTCCAGGATCCGGACGGTGACCTGCTGACCTATGCGGTGACCTGCGAAGACACGGACCTCACCTTTGCCGTGGTGGAAGGGGTGCTTTCAGTCATTGCGGCAGAAAGTTTTACCGGTGAAGCCAGTGTGGAAGTGACCGCCTCTGACGGCGCCACGGAGGTATCGGATCTGTTTGTGGTCACCCGGGATGCCACCGGATTGGGGGCGGAATTTGCCGGCGGCTCTTCGCTCTCCTGCTTTCCTAATCCGTTCACTGACCGTGTGCAGGTAGCCATCCGCATGGATCCTTCCTCCGGCCAGACGGGTATCCTGAACCTTTATGCACTGAACGGCAAACAGGTGCTTTCACGGAAGGTGAACCTTCCCTCAGGAGGAACAGCCTCGCTGGACCTGGATCTCCGGGAGCATCCTTCAGGGACCTACATCCTTGAACTGTCCGGCGGGGTGGAAAGACATTCCCTGCTGGTCCATAAGAAATGAGACGCCTGAAAAAATACCTGCTCATGATGCTCCTGCTGTGGGGGGTGGGGTTTTCTGCCCGCAATGCCGAAAGCAGGATCATGGAGCGGTGGCTGGAGGGACCGCTCCGGATCAGCGCCGTGGTGGTGGACCCGCAGGGGGTGAAGTGGCTGGGGACCAACCGCGGACTGTGTCTGTACGATGACCTGTCAGGGCACTACTTCACCATGGAGGAAGGGCTTGCCGGAAACCGGATCGCTGCACTTGAAGCAGATCCCGAGGATCCCGGCCTGGTGTTCTGGCTGGCCTCGGAAGGGGGTGTGACAGCGGTTACCGGGGATGTGAACGGAATTGCTGTTCTCCGGACCCTGGGCGCGGACCAGGGAATGCTGGACGACAGTGTGACATCGGTGGCGGTGGATGGACGATCCAGGAAATTTTTCGGCTCGGCATCAGGGATCACCTGGATCAATGGAGATACCATGGGCTACCTGACCTACGGGGACTACAATGCCAGCATGGTCAACGCACCCGTCCGTCAGCTGGAGGTATTCAACGATACCCTCTATGTGGCCCAGGAAGGTGGGATCGGGAGGTTCATCTCAGGAGTAGACGGCATATCGGGAGCCTCCAGATGGACCAGTGAATACGGGATTTCCCCGCTCTCCGGCAACATCCTGAGTGTGTTTGTGGATTCCAGGGGACACCAGTGGTTCGGTACGGATCAGGGAGTGCAGGAACATGTGGGGCACAAGGCCAAGGAGAACTGGTTCCTTTATACCACCGCGGAGGGACTGGTGGACGGAAGGGTTCTCTCGATAGCCGAAGACCTTGAAGGTGGCATGTGGTTCGGAACCACCGGGGGTGTATCCCGGCTGATGGAAGGGGTATGGACCTCCTATACCACGGATGACGGATTGTTGAGCGACACCATCCTGGACATGGAGACCGATGCCGAAGGATCGGTCTGGTTCGCAACCGCTGCTGGTCTCTGCCGGTTCAGGGACGGAACCTTCTCGGGTCACTACACCGGGATCAGGTCCACCCCAGGGCCGGAAGATGTGTTGCAGGTCGCATACGATGCTACCGGCCACGCTCTGCTTGTGGCATACCGGCAGCTCCGGCCCACAGAAGTATCGGCCCGGCTCTATGCGCTGGACGGGAGACTTGCCGGAATCTGGACCGGACTGCCTTCCGGCCCGGGATGGCAGCAAACCACATTGCCCCTCTCGGAGCTGAACACGGATATCCCCGGTGGAATCTGTATCCTCGAACTGCGGCAGGGCAGCAGGTCACAATCCCGTAAATTGTTGATAACCAACAAATGGTAACCCATGAAGAAAGCATTCTCCATATTTCTCTGTTTGTTTGCCGCCGTAATCGTGGCAGAGGGTCAGAATCCCCCCACGCTGGGCACCCCTGACAACGATACGGTTTTTCTGGGCTCCGGAAGTTCTTTTGTGCTCATCCCCGGGGTGGATGACGGGGATCCAGGGGTCAACCAGGAGATCACCTTCACCGTGACCTCCTCCGATCCCCAGGTGGTGGAAGTGACGGGTACGACCCATCTGCCTGGAGAGACCATGGCTGTTGTACATCTGACGGAGAAGGGCATTTCCGGCGGGATCATCCTCCAGGTGGAGGCCACTGACCCGGACGGCAGCGTGAACGTCTCCTGCGAGGTGCATGTGGTCCCCTATTCCAATCCGGGGATTAACTTCGAGATCCATGACGTGGTGTTCTGGCAGCAGGCGGTCCCCCTGAACGCCAATCCTGCCTTCCGCATGATTGCCCCGGACGGGCGGGCTCCCTACGACAGCATCGACCTGCCTTCCCTGCAACTGTCCGTGTATGCCGACTGCAGTGATTCCCCCCCATGCACGGGGACCGATTTCTTTACCGCGGTTTTCAAGGGTTACCTGATCCCCCCGGTCACCGGGACCTATTCGTTTTATATGGTCTCCGGGGACCAGTGCAGCATCGGGCTCAGCACGGACGAACAGTTCGAACATGCCGGGGTGATCCTTTACTCCCCCGCGGACGGAAGGATCGGCACCTCCTCCGGGAACAAGGAGTGGAAATCCATCCCCGTCAGCCTGGAAGCTGGAAAAACATACGCCATTTACGGAACACACTGGAACATTCATACCCTCATCGGAGGAATGATGTGGGAAGGGCCCGGAATTTCCAGGGAGTATATTCCCGGTGAATACCTGGCCCATGTGTATGATGTGCAGAAGCCCTCAACACCGCAGAATTTCCGGCTGGTAACCACCGGGATCAATGACCTTCTGGTGGATTGGGACGATGCATCGGATGACCGCCAGCTGGCGGGATACCGGCTGTACCTGAACGGACTGCCCGCCGGGACCGGCCTGGCCGGGGCTCCCGGCAGCAGGGTGGAGGGCCTCGATCCCGGGAGCCGCTACTGCATGCTGGTCACCTCGGTGGATATGGCAGGCAATGAATCGGAACCGGGCCCGGTCCTGTGCACCACCACCTACACAGAAGATTCCGTGGCACCTTCTCCGCCCGGCCTGGTGGAAGCGCCGCTGATCTCTGACCTGGCCATGAAACTGACCTGGAGCGGGGCATCGGACGGAGAGACCGAGATCAGGGGCTACCGGCTCTACCTGAACGATGTGATTTACAATGCCGGGGAGCTGATTTACGGGGAGGAGGCAACGGTCACCGGGCTGGCACCGGAGACCGCCTACCGCATTTCCCTTGAAGCGGTGGACGCCGGGCTGAACATCTCGGAAAGAAGCGGGGAGGTTGCATTCACAACCCTTCCCTTTGATCCGGATGACACTTCCCTTTCGGATAAGAAAGCAAGGGTGTCGGTCCTGATGGAACCGGTGGGCAGGAGCGACGGCCTGGGGGTCAATCCCGATTACGTGCATGGCGAATTCATGGAGGATGCGGAACTGGTAAACCTGATCCGTGAGCTGCAGGTACCTGCCGTGAGGTGGGGGGCGCTTACTGCCAATCCGTTGAATTTTAAGGATTTCATTGGTTCCGGTAAACAAATGACCATAGGCAGGTTCATGGATTTCTGCAACCGGATGGAGGCGTATACGGTATTCACCTGCGGGGTGGCCGACGGAACCGACTGGCGGACCGATCCGCAAACCTTTGCCCGGTTCCTGGAATACCTGGCGGGCCCTTTTGATTCGGAGTACGGGGCAAAAAGGGCGTCAGAGGGATTTGAAGACCCGCTGCTGGACGGGAGCCGCGGCCTCATCTTTGAGTTCGGGAACGAAGTCTGGGGAGGAT
This sequence comes from uncultured Bacteroides sp., assembly GCA_964575865.1. GTDB lineage: Bacteria > Bacteroidota > Bacteroidia > Bacteroidales. The sequence continues at coordinate 10,172 of CAZNSZ010000100.1, forward strand.
CCAGCCACAATGCCCAGATCGGCGCTGACTATGCGGCCTACGGCGCGTGGTGCCGTGAAATGGCCACGGTAATGAAAAGTTCTCCCTATTTCGATCCCGATAAGGTATTTCTGGTCTACAGCGGCCGCCGGCCTGTACCCAGCGACAGCTACGGATTGCATGAGAGCCTTCTGGCCGGGGACCAGGGCGAGGTGGACTGGCTTTCACTCAGCGGATACCTGGGGGGGAACCTCAATTATGCCCCCGATATTGACCCGGGAACAAGCGAACTTGACTACTATAAGAACGGGATCGCTGAAATGGCCAGGAACCTCAACGGATTTGAGGAGACCATGAGGCTGATCCTGCAATATACTGGGAACTTCAAGCCCACCTACCTGTATGAATCGAACATGACCGATGAGAGCTATTTCGGCAGGCTGGGACAGGCCATCGTACAGACCGACTACTACGCCTCGGTCATTGAACGGGGCAGTGCCATCCCGACCATTTTTCACCTGACCGGCGGGCAGTGGAAAATGATCATACCGGCACAGGGGTATGCGAAAACTCCGCTCTATTATACCACCCTGTATTACAACCGCTTCTGCAAAGGAACCGCACTCCGGACTGAGGTGGAGTCAAAGGCCAGGATCTACAACGCATCCGGTGGTGCCGTCGGGCTCGATCCTGTGGGTGCACATGTGTATGCATCGGAGGGGACTTTCACCGTGATGCTTGCCAGCAGGGATTTTGAGAACGATTACACCGTTCAGGTGGACCTTCCTGACGAACTTCAGCTCCTTGCCCCCGGATCGGCCTGGAAGTACGTGGTTTCCGGGAGCCATTTCAGCGACAGGGAGGCATCGGTCGATTCGATTCAGGTGACCATGACCGACAGCCTGCTGGTTACTGTTCCCAAACACAGCATGGTCCTGCTCGTGTTCGGTGCGGACGGAGGTACCTTCGATCCCCTGCCCCTGGGGTACTATGATTATGTCTCGGCCGAATCTGTGGAGATCTATGCCTACAATACGGAGGTGTTCGATATTGAGGGACGTGAAAAAAAGATCCTGCTCAAACGGGTCACTCCCGATGATGTGTTTTCCGATGCGGTGAACTGGACGGTGGAAACCAACGGGGTGAATGTGGTCTATGCATTGAAATCCTACGGATTCGAAGTGATGGGATCGGGCACGTGCGACGGGAACGGCACCATCACCGTGAGGGCGGCCGCGTGGGACAATCCGGAGGTGTATGACGAGGTGACCATGGTGATCTCCGGTCAGGGCACCGGTTGCTCCACCGGGACCGGCCCGGAGGATGGGACCGGTTTCCGCCTCTTTCCCAATCCGGCCGGGGACCATCTTGTGCTGAGGGGCGTTCCTCCCGGGGAGGCATGGGTTGAGGTGACCGGGATAACCGGGGAAAGGGTCATCTCAGCACGCTGCCGGGGTGACGGGTGGGAGCTGGATGTTTCCACGCTTCCTTCAGGTTTCTATTTCCTCACCATCACGGGTGAGCTGGAAATCTTCACGGTTTCCTTTGTGAAGGAGTAGCACAACCCTTTCCATTCATCAACCGTCCTGATCCATGACCCTTGCAGAAAAATCCAAGATCCTTTCCCGCCTCCTGATGATCAACCTGCTGGTCACCCTTCTTCCCGGTAGAGCGGATGCCTCCGACCTGGTGGAAATCGTCCCGCTTACTCCCCGGGTGATCATGCTCCATTTTGATGACGGAACCGTCCAATACAGGGGGTACCACAGTTCCAGCGGGGATGACCTGGTGGTGAACGATCCCCTGGACACCAAAAGGGCGGTCCATCCCTATGCCTACCTGTTGCACAGCCAGGATGACCCGGCCTTTGCTGCCGGTGTCCATCCTCTACATGCCGGCAGGAAAAGCAAGCCCACCGCCTTCTCGGATGAATGCCTGTGGACCGGGTCGATCTGCGATAACCAGTACGTCCTGGAGCACTGGATCTATCTGGAACTGCCCGCTGACCTTGAGCGAGATGCCTCCTACACCCTCTGGGTGGGGGACCTGGCAGCAAACGTGGATGAGGTCACGTTTGCCTTCAACGAGTTTGAGCAGCGCAGTGAGCTGATCCACGTCAACCAGCTGGGCTACCAGCCATCCGCCCGGCTCAAGTTTGCCTACCTGGCGCACTGGGCGGGGGATTTCGGTCCCCTTGACCTGGACTTCCTCGAAGGGAACCAGTTTTACCTGGTGAATGTGAGCGACCGGACGGTGGCCTTCCAGGGAACCATCCAGGACCGGAGAAGGGGACTGGAGGAGGAGCGTTTTGATTTCGGTACTCCGGAGGGATGGGGCACCACCAACAATTTCTACGGTTCTGATGTCTGGGAAGCCGATTTCTCTTCATTCGGCACCCCCGGGGAATACGTGCTGGTTGTGGAAGGGGTGGGATCCAGCTTCCCGTTCCGGATCGATGAAGGTGCCTACAGGGAGGCATACCGGGCAACCACCCGCGGACTCTATTACCAGCGGGCGGGGATTGCCAAGGAGGAGGAGTTTGCAGGCAGGTGGGCACAGCCCAGGGACCACCATCCGGCAGACGGGCTGACCACCCTCTACTATTCCACCTGGCCTTCGGTGAAAGGCGGGGAGGGGAGCAGTGCCAAAGACAGCATCCTCGCTCATGTGGTGGGTGAGATCACCGGCTGGGGATGGGGCTGGTACCATGATGCCGGGGACTGGGACGGGTACGTGCACCACACCGATGTTCCTTTCAGCCTGATGGCCAGTTATGAGATGGCTCCGCTGAATTTCAGGGACGGTGATCTGAATATCCCGGAAAGCGGCAACGGGATCCCCGATATCCTGGATGAAGCAGGCTGGCTGATCCACTATTTCAGAAGGAACCAGCAACCGGACGGGGGAGTAGCCGGTGGCAGGGTGCATTCGGACTTCAATGAAAAACCCGATGCTTCCCCCTCATATGAGGATGACCGGCCCTGGTATGTGTGCGGTCCTGATCCCCAGACAACCTATCTGTTTGCCGGGCTGGCGGCCCAGTATGCCTTCTGCCTTGAACTGGCCGGGATCGGTGATTCCACCGCCGCCCTGCTGGCCGATGCCATCCAGGCTTACCAGTGGGCCGGGGAGAACCACCACGTGGCACCGGACGAAAGGGTGAAAGGGGCTGCGGTGGCCGATCTGCGAATGTTTGCGGCTGCCTGCCTGTTCAAGCTGACCGGGGAGAGCGTGTACCAGGATGAATTCCGCACACTGAGCCGGGTGGCTTCTTCCGCTTCGGGTCTTACAGGCGGGGATTACAACCAGCGCTGGGCCGTCTGGTCCTATGTGACCTCTCCTGACCATCCGGCCACTGATGCGGCACTGAAATCGATGCTTTCGGAAGCGGTGCTCAACCATGCCCGCACCGAATTCCTGGAGCCTGCCAGAAAAAGGAGTGCACGGGTGGGCTACCCCTTTAACATGCCGGCCGTGGTGGGATCCACCAC
>CAZNSZ010000101.1:0-12864 GCA_964575865.1 uncultured Bacteroides sp.
GGCATGCCCTGCAGACGATCCATGCCTGCAAGGCCGGCAAGGATGTCTATGTGCAGAAGCCCCTCTCCTTCACCATCCAGGAGGCCCTGAAAATGCAGGATGTGGCCATCAAGACCAACAGGATCGTTCAGGTGGGAAGCCAGCAACGGTCCAGCGCCGAGTTCCAGAAGGCCATCGAACTGGTCCAGAACGGATCCATCGGTCACATTGAAAAGATCTATGCCAAGGTGGGTGATCCGCCGGCGCCATTCGACCTCCCCGAAATGGACGTCCCCCAGAACCTGAACTGGAACCTCTGGCTGGGACCGCTGAACGACAGCAACATCCACTACCATTCCGATCTCTGCCCGCCCATCAGCCTCGACCCTCCGAAAAACGAGGAGCTGTGGGGCGCATGGCGCTGGTACCGGGAGACCGGGAACGGATTCACCGCCGACTGGGGCGCACACATGTTCGATATCGCCCAGGCCGCCATAGGAATGGACGGATCGGGACCCTGTGAGGTGATTCCCAAGGGATACGAAGGCCAGCCCTACCTGACCTTCAAATACAAGACCGGCGTGGTGATGACCGAGCAACCCTACCTGGATGACATGCCCAACGCACAGGGCATCAAGTTCATCGGAACGGACGGATGGATCGAGGTGGGACGTGGATACATCGGCTGCTCCAAGCCGGAACTGATCCCCGGGGAGATCGCCGGAAGGCGTCCGCGCCAGATGACCCAGGAAGAGCGAAGGAAAATGTGGGAAGAGATGCAGCGGGCAGCACGTGAAGGCGGCGGAAACGCATTCGAACAGCGGGCCGGTCACATGGTCAACTTCATCGACAGCGTCAGGTCAAGGAAAGATCCCATCGCCCCCATCCAGGTGGGAGCCAGCACAGCCATCGCCTGCTGCCTTGGGAACATCGCCACCGAGCTGCAGAGGCCGGTCAAATGGAACCCGGTCACCCACCACTTCGTGGACGATCCGGAAGCCTGCAACCACCGGCTGATGGACTACGAATACAGGAGGAACTACAAGCTCTGATCGGGGAAATTCTCAGGAATCCGGGAGGAGTTAAGGGATCAAACAGCGGAGTCGGGGAGTTCGATCAGGAAAGCAGTTTCACCGGGCCGGCTCGAAACTGACAAAAGCCCACCGTGCAGGTGGATGATTTGCCTTGATACGTAGAGCCCGATCCCGGATCCCTTTTCTTTGGTGGTGTAAAAGGGGATGAATATTTTCTCCATCTCTTCCTCAGGAATTTGCTCCCCGTTATTGGAGACCCTGATGTAGAGATGCGCCGGTTCAATCCTGAAAAGATCTATCCGGAGCTTTCTCCCGCCGGGAAGGCCGCTGAGTGCATCCTTTGCGTTGTTGACCAGATTCAGAATAACCTGGCTCAGCAGTTTCCTGTCCGCATGAATGTTCCTGATACCCGGATCGGAAGAGAGTTCCATCTGAATACCCGCCTCATCCATCTGCTGTGTGACCAGCAGCCTGAGGCTTTCCAGCCACTCCGACGCCCCGAAGGGTGCAATGACCGGTTCAGGCAATCTGGTGAGCCGGCGGTAGTTGTTCACGAAATCCGCCATGCCCCGGGTCTGGTCGTCGATGGTTGTCAATCCCTGGACAAGGCCCTCTATCATCTTTTTGTCCACCCTGGAGGGATCAATGGGAGACTGGTCCGGAAAGAAGCGCTTCTGCAGGGTGCCGGAAACGGATGTCAGCGGGGCAACGGCATTCATGATCTCATGTGTCAGGATACGGATCAGGCGATGGTAGGATTCCAGCTCTGTCTGTTCCAGTTCGCGTTTGATATTCTCTATGGAGACCACCTTCAGGCGTTCTCCAGACAGCTCGATTCCGGTCGCTCTCAGCAGCAAAGCGCTGGAAGGGCCATGGCCCTGATCCCTGTATGTCCTCTTCTCGCCCGGATCAATGCTTGCCAGCTGATCGAAAAAATGTGGATTCCTGATGCCCAGCAAACGCGTATCGCCAGAGTCGGGTGAGATGCCTGCGAAAAGTGCAGCAGCACGGTTGATCACCTCGATTTCGTTTCTGGAGTTGAGTACAATCAAACCGGTGGCCGATTGCTTTATAACAGCCTGGTAATACTTCTCCCGGCTCTCACTCTTAACCCTGAGGTTCCGGAATTTCCTGATCAGCTGGTTCATCGCTGCATGGAGCTTCCTGAGCATGGGATCTTTGCTGCTCTCATCGAAGGTGGTTGAAAAATCCCCGCTGGCCGTACTTTCAAAAAACCGGGTGATGTTCTTTAAACCCCGCTGGATATCTTTCATCAGCCAGATTGCAAGGGCTATCGAAGCCAGCAGGGAAAGCAATGCAAGGTCCGGTCTTTCGCTTGAAATCAACAGCCCTCCGGCACACGATGCCAGCACGGCCAGGCAGATAAGCATCACCCGTTTCCAGGAGTATGGACTAAATCCCATATTTCTTGATTTTTCCATATAGGGTCGGCCGGCTGATCCCCAGACTGGCGGCGGTTGCGGTCAGGTTATTTCCGTTTCTCGCCATCACCGTACGGATCAGCTTTTCCTCCATCTCCTCGAGTGTTTCCTGCCCGTTCATGAGTGATGAGGAAGTCAGGTCGTATGCGGGGAGTCCGTCCGGATCAGGGATTCCGTTCTCGGAGAGGATGACCAGCTTTTCCATGGCATGCTGCAATTCCCTGATATTGCCGGGCCAGTCCATTCCCATCAGCTTCCGGGACAATTGGTCATCAACGGGAATTATGGGCTTGTTGTATTTTCTTGCATATTGTTCGATAAAATGCCCTGCCAGCAGAGGGATATCTTCGGGCCGTTCCCGGAGTGCCGGCAGGTGGATCTGGATGGTATTGATCCGGTAGAGCAGGTCCTCCCTGAACCTGCCTGCACCTTTCAACTCCCCGAGGGGCTGGTTGGTGGCCGATATCAGCCGGATATCGACCGGTATGGACCTGTCAGATCCCACCGGGCTGATGCTTCTGGTCTGAAGTACCGTCAGAAGTTTGGACTGCAGGTGGAGGGGGATATTGCCGATCTCATCCAGGAAGAGGGTCCCCCCATGAGCCAGCATGAATTTTCCTTCGCGGTCCTCCCCGGCCCCTGTAAAGGATCCTTTCCTGTGACCGAACAGCTCCGATTCAAACAGTGTCTCAGCGAGTGCGGACAGATCCGCAAGTACAAAAAATCCTTCAGCCCTGCGTGATTGCCGGTGAATCTCCCTGGCGATGAGCTCCTTACCCGTCCCGTTCTCTCCGGTGATCAGCACATTGGCATCGGTGGGCGCGACCTTTTCCACCATCTTGATCACCTGGGCCATGGCAGGTGACCGGTAGATCACCTCCCCTGTCCGGTTCATCTCCTCCCTGACCCCTTTCTCCCTGGACTTCAGTTTCCCGATTTCCCGGTTCGACCTGGAAATCTTTGCGGCTGCACGCAGGGTGGCCAGCAACTTTTCATTGTCCCACGGTTTGACTACAAAATCGGCAGCTCCTTCCTTCAGGGCCCTGACAGCCAGATCGACATCGGCATAAGCGGTGAACATCACCACCTCCACATTCCTGAACCGGGACTTGATCTCCCTCAGCCAGTGGATTCCCTCATTCCCCGTTTGCTGCCCTGCTTTGAAATTCATGTCCAGCAGCACCACATCAAATTCGTGAACGGCCAGTTCCTCCAGCAATCTGTTGGGGTGCTGTGTGGTTTTTACCAGTTCAAATTCTGAGGAAAGCAGCAGTGACAGGGCATTGAGAACATTCCTGTTATCGTCGGCAACCAGAATGGTTCGCTCTTTCATCGTCCGGAATCAATCCCCTAAATGTAAGGATTTTTTACATCAGAATGTAAAGAATCTTTACGATTCCACCTGTGGACACTTTCACCATATCACTCTTTAACAATAACTTACATACTATGGCACACGATTAGCACGTAAAGGCCAAAACAGATGCCATGATACGCACCATCGAATTGTCGAAGATTTTCAGAACAGATACGATCCAGACCACTGCCCTGAATAACGTCACACTATCCGTAGAGAAAGGGGAATTTGTGGCCATTATGGGACCTTCGGGCTGCGGAAAATCCACACTTCTGAACATTCTGGGGCTGCTGGACCAACCGGATGGAGGAGAGTATTATTTTGACGGGATCGCCACAGCAGGAATGAATGAACAGAAGAGGACCCGGCTCCGGAAAGGAAGGATCGGATTTGTGTTCCAGAGTTTCAACCTTATTGAAGAACTGACGGTATACGAAAACATCGAACTGCCTCTCCTGGCGCTTCGTGAAAGGTCCTCCGAGCGCAGGCGTAAGGTATCCTCCATTATGGAAAGCATGCAGATCGGGCACCGGCGGGATCATTTTCCCCAGCAACTTTCGGGTGGTCAGCAACAGCGTGTGGCCATTGCCAGGGCAGTGGTGCCTGATCCGGCACTGATCCTCGCCGATGAACCCACAGGCAACCTGGACTCCGCCAATGGCGAGGAGGTAATGCATCTGCTGGAGAGGCTAAATCAATCCGGAACAACCGTTGTAATGGTTACCCACTCTCCGCTGCATGCCGAACGGGCCCACCGGACCCTCAGTCTACTGGATGGCCAGATGGTCATCGATCAGAGGTCACGTCAGATTCACTATGCATAAATGACTGCCATGAAATCACATTTTTTCACCCTGTTCTTCAGACGCAGAATGAACAACAAATTGCTGTCAGGGATCAATTTGCTGAACCTTGCAGCCGGCTACCTGGCATTTGTCCTGATTACGCTCTTCATTCAGTTCCACCTCAATTATGACAAACACAACATTCATTATAACAGGATTTACAGGCTTCAGATCTTCAGTGAGGTCCAATACACACCCAATCCCCATTCCAGCAGCGTAACGGCAGCCCTGGGCAGGCATGAGCTGACTGAACTACCGGAAGTGGAAAGAGTAGCCGTAATCCATTCGGCAGGTGATGACAACATTGACGGATATTTTCTGGCAACCGATCCATCTTCGCCTGTTCTCCTGAAGCAGGGGTATTTCGCCGATCCCGCCATTTTTGACATTTTTACTTTCCACTTTACAGAAGGTACCGCCAGCGAAGCACTGGCTCAGCCCCACTCCATCATACTCTCAAGGACCTATGCCGGCAAATTCTTTCCGGAAGGTGAGGCGACCGGTAAAGTGCTCTATCTGGAGAATAAAATCCCCCTGACGGTTCGGGGGGTATTCGAAGACCTGCCCGGGAACTCGGACTGGAGACCGGAGTTCCTGCTGCCGATGGAGGATTATGAAGAATATACAGGGTATAGCAACTTCGAAGACAACTACCTGATGTATTCCTTCAATACGTATGTATTGCTCGGGGAAAACGCCGATTTCGAAGCCGTGAATGAAAAAATCCACGATGCCCTGAAGGATTACCGGGAATACCACCATCCATACCTGAGGCCGCTTTCCAGGGTGCATGTCAATCCGGATTTCAAACCCGACATGATGATCGCAATCGGTCTGTTCACTTTCATCGCACTGCTGATCCTCATTCTCACCTCCATCAATTATGTCAATCTCCAGACAGCCGATGCCACTTCCAGGATGCGGGAGATTGGGATCAAGAAAAGTGTTGGATACAGCCGCAGGGAACTGTGGCGACAGTTTGTGGGGGAGTCGGTCACCGAATCACTCCTGGGGGCACTATTGGCTCTCGGTATTGCTCATTATGCCATGCCGCTTTACCAGCAGGTTCTGGGTGAGGATATGGGCCTGAAGGTCCTCAATAACCTGCAATTGATTGGATTCATCCTGGTCATAGCAACCCTCACCGGATTGTTCTCTTCGCTTTACCCGGCATTTGTCATTTCCAGGTTCAATCCCGTCAAAGCGCTCAAACAAAGATTCCTGACTGTGGAGCGAAATGGATTGTCCCTGAGAAAAGTCCTTGTTACATCGCAATTCGCCATCTCATTGTTCCTTGTCATCGTCAGTTTCATTGTCTTCCGGCAGGCCAGCTATATGATCAACAAAGAGATGGGATTTGATAAATCCAATATGATCACAGCCAATATCAAGACCTACCGGGTCGGATCGTTTGAACCTGTCCGGGAACGCCTCCTCTCCCACCCCGAGATCGTGAATGCATGCTTTTCCGATTACATTCCCTTCGTTCTGGCAGGTGGAGATGACATGACCTGGGAGGGCGGACTACCGGATGAGAAGACGTTCGTCCGGATCTACAATGTGAGTCATGATTTTTTTTATACATACGGCATCAAAATCAAGGATGGCCGTGCCTTTAATAGAGATCATACGGCTGACATAGGCAAGTGCATGGTCAATGAAACGGCTGCCCGGGTATTCGGATGGGAGAATCCGGTTGGCATGAAGCTGAGGAGTTTCGGCCGTGACAGGGAAGTGATCGGGGTGGTGGAGGATTATGTGATCCAATCCGTACACAATCCCATTGAACCGGTCACATTCCGTCTGATGAGGGATTCCGTCTCCCTGACCGGAATGTACAGCATACGCTATGCTCCCGGGGAAAAAGATGAGGCAGAGAAGATCGCCAGATCAGTATTCGAGGAATACTATCCGGGGGATGCCTTCAATTTCGAGGATTTCGGGAATCACATCCTCAGTGAGAATGCCACACGCATCTGGGGGATTTTCAGGAACGTCTGCTTCATGTTCGCCGGATTCTCCATTCTGATCTCATCGGTGGGGCTGTTCGGCCTTGTCCTCTTCTTCTGCAGGAAAAAAATGAAAGAGATCGGAATCAGGAAAGTGGTGGGATTCTCCGTTGCGAGGCTCTATCTGAAACTGGCGGGAGAATTTCTTTCACTGATCATGATCGGGATCGTTTTCTCCTGGGCGGGCTCATGGTTTGTATACCATAAATTACCCGGTGCTGAAAAATATGGGTTACAGATCACTGAATTCGCTGCAGGAACGGCGATTATCCTGCTGGTGGCCGTCGCCACCATCAGCTACAACATCCTGGTGGCAGCCAGAACAAATACTTCGGCCATTTTGAAATATGAGTAAAAGGAAGCAGTAACTTGCGTCAAATTTTCTGGCCGTGAAAACAACCTTTCGTCAGGATGGATCTCTCCTGCACAGTCAATGTAATCCCCTTAATACCAATTATTTTACTACTCTGTTCCTGTTGGTGTCCATTGAAATGCTTCTCACTTCATGTATCAAACCAGACACTGGATCTCCGGAAATCCGGAAGCGGGAGGTCCTGGATGACCTGAAGGGGAGTATCCTCTACCGCACCGGTGACAATGAGATTGTCCTGAAAGAATGGTCCGGAAGGTCAAAAACCATTGGGACTTCAACTGTATCGGGAGCGAAATGGTCACCCGACGGAAGCAGTTTCTGCTTTGTGGAAGAATCGGATAGTTCGCGCTCCCTGAGTGTTTTTGACCGGAACGGAGCAAGAAAGGACAGCTGGGAACTGACCGGTCTTCCTGCTGATGGTGTGAAGGGTTTCTCCTGGTCACCCGACGGAAAATTCGTCACCCTGCTCGTCTCTGGAAATCAGCTGTGGCACCTTGATGCCTCCACGGGCATCTCCTCTGTTTTCCCACTCAACCCTGGCCTGCCTTATGCAACCCTGGCATGGTGTCCGTCCAATCAGAAACTGGCCCTGTCAGAAGGACAGAATATCTGGCTGGCCGATCCATTCGCAGAAGATGCGGTCCCCACCCTGCTTCTTTCCGGCCAGGATCAGGATCCCATTGAATCCATGGAGTGGAACACTGAGGGTACCCAGCTGGTTTTTTCAGGCGGATCGGCCGTGAGCAAGGTGAAAGTCGTGGATGTTGACGGAAAGAACCTCAGGATCCTCAACTCCCGGGACGACGGAGAAACCGGCCCCGTCACCGGTGCCGCTCCCTGCTGGTACAACGACCATCAAATCATTTACGTGCGGCTGTATAAAGAAAAAATCTACTGGAACATCGGAATGTTCATTCTCGATAGCCAGAGGGAATCCGATGTCTATCTGAACATCCGGGGATTTGATCCGGACTGCTCCTGAATGCGAACGACTCTAAAAGTTGTTACATTTATATTCAGAAACAGTCGGGAATCCACATGCTCACCATCCTCGGACCTGCCAAGACCATCGACATGTCCCCGCACGGGATAACGGAGCACCACACCTTCCCTTCCTACCTGCAGGATGCAGAAGCACTGGTCGATCAGATGAGGAAACTTTCGCCGGTGAAAATCAAATCCCTGATGAAGGTAAGCGACCAGCTGGCAACGCTGACCTTTGAAAGATTCGCACAGTGGCGAAAGGACGTTGGCGCCAGGGAAGGTCAGCAAGCAATCCTGGCATTTTCGGGTGAAGTCTTCAACGGTTTGCAGGCAAGAAAAATGGATGAAAAGGACCTGTTGTTCGCCCAGGACCATGTCCGCATTCTATCGGGACTGTACGGGGTGCTTCGTCCGCTGGACCTGATCCTGCCCTACCGCCTGGAGATGGGAACCAGACTGAAGAATCCCCGGGGGACGGATCTCTATGAATTCTGGAAAGAGATCATCCCCTCCAGAATAGCCGGGGATACAGGTCATGGCGAAAATCCCATGCTGATCAACCTGGCATCGCAGGAGTACTTCAAATCGATCCACCCCGGATCCTTTCCCTTCAGTGTCATTACCCCGGTTTTCAGGGAGTCAGACGGGGAAGGATACAGGAATGTGACCATCTATGCCAAGAAAGCCCGGGGCATGATGCTGCGGTTCATCATCCGGAACCGGATCAACGAACCGGAAAAACTGAAAGCCTTTGACGCTGAGGGATACCATTTAAATCCACACCTCTCCAATGAAAATGAATGGATATATACCAGGTAAAATTTCAACCTTACTCTTAATCGCAATGATGGGATATTCCAGCATGAACCATGGACAGTCAGTACCCTTCGTCCCCGCTGAATTTGAAGTGCCCGCTCTTCTCGAAACTGAAGATTTCAGGATCAGGATGCTGACGGTCAACGATGTGGTGAAAGACTATGATGCAGTGATGAATCCTGATGAGACCATTTGCCTGGGATGTGTGTACATCGATCCCTGCCAAAAAACGGGTTATGATGCAGAGGTCTACCTGTGAGTCCGGAAAAGTGCGTTCGATGAAGGACTTGATCCGGTCCTGTACCGTGCAATCCGTGACTGGCTGGAAAATGAATGGCCCTTTCAAAAAGTGGCTTATCCAGGGAGGGGACCCGGCTGGGAAGAATGGGACAATGAGTAATATCAGTAATTGCTAGAATGCCCAGCCAAGGCTGATATCCACCCAGGGAGAAAAGGTATTTGTAACAGGATTTGGATGCATTATGACGCTCAGGCCAGCCCTTGCTACAATGCCTCCGGAATGTCTCTGAAACCTGTAAGTAAGAGAAGGTATCAACAACACCTGTAACTCCCTGCTTTGTTCCATTGTTTCCAGGTCAGCCTGCCTCAGGAAAAAATTGTTGATACTCATGCTGAAATCCAGGTGGCTTGACTTCTTGCCATACAGCAAAAACATCCCCAGGGGTACTCCAAATTCCTCCGGAAAAGAAACCGGTCTTATTCCAGATCCAATCCCTCCTTTGATGCCAGCCATGAAACAATCTCCTGGAAGATCTAACACAATCCTTTCGTACATAACAGAATACAAGATCCCAGAACCACCAAAGGAAGCCAATATGGCGTTTTTGGCCACAGCTGCAGCACTTGACTCAGAAGAATTCTGTGCTTCTACCGGTGATAGGAGGATCATGAATAGCAGCATGACCACAATTTTCAGTATCTTCATCATAACACAGCATCAATTTCTGAAAGCAAATCGGTAATTGAGAAGGGTGTCGTATTGCAGCATATGGAAATCACCACACCAGTACCCGGATGATAGGCGGTGATGCATTCAAATCCTGTGATCTCACCTTCGTGACCCCAGTATTCCTGATCATTTATTCTGAACCTGAACAAACCCAGGCCCATATTCCCATTGAAATCCGTCATTTTTCTGAGAGTCTCCGGTTGCAGCAGATCTCCCTCAAATAGTCCATGGGTAAAGGCCGATAATTCCCCCGCGCTTGAAACCATGGCACCTGCAGAATATCCAATGGTGGACCAGGCTGTATTCTCCCGAGTATTTGTATACCATTCCCTGATCGAAAGCGCATAATGATGCACGTAACCATTCACCAGGTCATCCGGAGCAGGCATAAACGGTACCAAACGGGTTGATGCCAGTAGCAAGGGATCTATAATATGCTCTGAAAAAAGCTGTGCCAGCCGCTTCCCGGTGGCCTTCTCCGCAATAATCCCAAGCAGTAGATAATTGGTATTGGAATAGGAATGTCTTTCCCCAGGTTGAAACAACAGCTTCTTGTGCAAGCAGGTTTCAGCCAGATCCATGGGGTTCCATCGCTTCTGAGGAAAATTTGATGCCGAAACCAGAAGCTCTGGCAGGCTAAACACATCTGCAATACCACTGGAATGGTTCAGCAGGTGGAGAATGGAAACCTTCTCGACATTCGGGAGGTCTCCTAAAAAATCAGCAACGGGCTGTTCCAGCCGGAGGATACCCTGTTCCACAAGTTCCATCATGAGGGTAGCCGTATACAGTTTGGTGATACTTCCTATCCTGAGCGCATGCCTGTTTCCAAGCGGTATGTTCTGACCGAGGTCAGTGTATCCCAAAGAGAGATTCCACCCTCCCCCCAGACTGTCCCGTATGCTGATCTGCATTCCAAGAAGGGAATTCTCATTCATATAATTGCAAACGATTCCCGCAATTCGTTCTGACTTCGCACGGGATATCAGCCATGTGACCGGGTATTCTTTTCCTGTCAGGCATGCCACCTCTTCCAATTTCTGGCATGTAGTTAAAAACAAAATCAATACGGGAACAATGAAGTGCTTAATCATATTTTCTCAGGTTGATTGTGTCTCAGTCGAAACAGGGGAAAAACCTGTGTGAGACTTAGATTGGCTTATCCTGCCACGGCAGTGGTGAAAAGATCAGGTTATGCCAGTGACGAAAGGGCATCTGTCATAAAGATACGTCATATTAATCACAATTTCAAATATTTACGGAATAACCTCCTGCTCTTCCCTCTCTCAGGGCAATTATCGGAGACTGTCAAAAAGAATCCCAGGCAGAAATAAAAACCGTAAATTGAAGGCATGAGAAAGATCCCAATTGCCTGCACTCTGATGCTGGTGCATCTTGCCGCCTGCCACGATGACAGAAGGATGGTTTACTTCACCGCCGAAGCAGAATCCGGGACCTACCGGAACATGATCATCCTGCCCGACCAGCATGCATCGGGAGGCAAATACCTCTCCTTTCAGGAGAATTCGGAAGTCACCTGGCAGGTCCCATTGGAAAAGGAAGGGTACTACCGGGTGGAGATCCGCTATCGTACGGAAGGGGGGGATAAAATGCAGTACCTGCTGAGGAACGGAGAGGAGACCGGTGTCGGATTCGACATGTCCGCTGAATGGAACCTCTGCTCCCAGCCGTTTTTTTTCGAGGCGGGAACCACTGCCCTCGGGATCCGCTCCGGGTGGGGGGCCATGGGGATCGACCGCATTACCGTTGCCAATGCGGATCCGGAGTTCGCTATCACCCCCGGGAAGAACCAGTTTTACCTTTCACATGCACGGGACCTGGTCTATAAGATCGACAATTTCAACCAGCGTGTGATCCGGTGCATGCTGGACGGGCAGGAGGTGGAGTTCAGCCAGTCGCCTTATCCCCACCAGGAATATGCAAGCTGGCTGACCATTCCCGCAGCTGCTCTTTCCGGAACCTCGCCCGGAGCCCACCGTCTCCAGGTGGAACTTGAAACCCGCACTATGGAGGCAACCATCGAAGTCTCCCGGGATCCCCGTGAGGCAGACCTGGTGGTGGTGGCCCCGGATGTGGAGCACGGTTCCTCCATGCTGCTCAGGCTTCCGGGAGGAGAGTTCATGCTGATCGATTGCGGAAAATCCTGGGTAAGGGACAGCATCGTGGTACCCATGCTCCGCCGGCACGGCGTGGACACCCTGCACACCTTCATCCTGACCCATTATCATCCGGACCATGACGGAGGGGATTCGGGGAGGATCATCCGTGAAACCTTCCATGTGCAATCCTTCATCGATTACAGGACCCACCCCACCGGATACAGCTGGGAGCAGGACGGGGTGCGGTTCAGGATCCTGAACAGCTATGCGGACGGGGAGGACGAGAACAGGCGCTCCCTCTCCCTGGCCATCGGTTACGGGGACTTCCGGATGGTCCATGGAGGAGATACCTACGCGGATAACCAGCGGATGATCCTGGAACGGTTTCCCGGGGAGGTTCCCGCTGATGTCTTTTATGCCAACCACCACTTCCACGGCTCCGTGCTCCCGGAATACATCGTCCGGACCGATCCGGGCCTGGTGATCCTTCAGGCCCAGGAAGCCATCTATGCCCGTGCCGCCTACATGGTCAAATACAAAATAGAATCGGAGCAGGTCCTGAACGGCAGGCGGAGGATGCCGTTAGAAACCCTGCCGGCCATTGAAGTGGGGACCATTGTGCTCCGAATTTACAGCGGTGAGGAATGGACCTGGGAAACATACCGGGAGCAGGATAGTGCTGTGATACCCGGAATCTGACCACCCTGGACAGGACAAGATCCGGATCGGCCCGGGAAGCTCACGGGAACAATGATGATCCCCTTTGCCCGGGAAAGTCCGGGGAAACACCTATTCCGGATTGACCGGGAACC
Organism: uncultured Bacteroides sp.; assembly: GCA_964575865.1. GTDB lineage: Bacteria > Bacteroidota > Bacteroidia > Bacteroidales. Next base: position 12,742 of record CAZNSZ010000101.1, read on the forward strand.
TCCTCATAATGGAAGTAATGGTCGCAGGGATAGTCTTATCCCGGGTCTTTGATTGCTCGTTGACGGCGCCGGTGGCGATGGCCTGCCAGATCTGCTTTTTGCTGTTCCCGCCGTATACATTCA
>CAZNSZ010000102.1:0-6759 GCA_964575865.1 uncultured Bacteroides sp.
CGAAATCCTCGGTTATCTCCCACACGCCCAGATGGCAATCAGGCAATATTTCTGTCTTCAAAAATACTCCCACGATTTTTTCAAATCAGATTCCCTGCGAAAGGGAGGACTAAGTTAAGCAAATTTGATCAATACTTCCATTGGGTGGTTTCAATCAGGTGGATGATGTCCTCCCTTAAAAAGTCGATGACCGGATTGAGCGAGTCCCTGTTGGGCGGTGCGTTAAAATAGAGCGATCCCCTCAGAAAGTGGTTGGTGGAATCGGTAATAAAGAATTGTACCGCCGATGCCACATCCCCTTTCAGGTCATATACCATCCCGAAACGCCGCTGTTCCGGCTCCAGGAACGGGGACTCCTCGATCCCCTCGGCCTTGACCGTATGCTTGTAGGCCAGGGTCCTGCTGTCGGAAATATACTCGCCCAGATTCCCTCTGACCGGTTTATAGCTCAGGTGGATCGTCCCGTTCAGGTCGGGGATCACCAGGTTGACCCATCCCGGGTCCGCTGCCGGGCTATTGTCCTTCTCCACCCGGGCGTAGACCGGGATCTCGAAACTGTAGAACGGCTGCCCGTCATAGCGCTCGTAGGCTTTCTCCGGATAATCGATGCGCAGGTATCCGGGGGGCTTGGGTGTATACCCCCGGTTACATCCCCTCTGAAGGCCCGCTGCCAACAGCAACAGGACCATCACCACCATCACCACCGGTGTTCCCGCCACCCGGTGGGGATTGCGGTTCTCTGACCTACCGTGCTCCCGTTCTTTTGTTCTCATCTCTTTTCTGTTTGCCGTCGCCAGTCGAAAGTCGCCAGTCGTCAGTCGTCAGTCGAAAGTCGTCAGTCGAAAGTCGTCAGTCGAAAGTCGTCAGTCGAAAGTCTCTAACCTAACTACTAACGACTAACCGTTTTCCTCTGGAAAACCCTTATCTCCTTGATCCTGCGCTTATCCATGGCCATCACGGTGAACTCAACCCCCTTGCAGTGGATCACGTCGTTCACCTTGGGAAAGCCGCCCTTCAGCTCCAGGATCAGCCCCGCCACCGTTTCGGCCTCGCCCTTCACGTCGTCAAAGAGCTCGTCATCCAGTCCGGTGACCTTATAAAAATCATTCAGCAGGATCTTCCCTTCAAAAATGGTGGTCCGGGGATCGATGCGCCTGTACAGCTTCTCGACCCCGTCCGATTCGTCGGTGATCTCACCCACCACCTCTTCCAGGATATCCTCCATGGTCACAATCCCTTCGGTCCCCCCGTACTCGTCCACCACAATGGCCAGATGGATCTTCTTCTCCTGGAACTCCTTGAGCAAATCGTTGATCTTTTTGGTCTCCGGGACGAAAAAAGGCTCCCTGATCAGTTTCTGCCAGTTGAACCTGCTCTTCTCGTTAATGTGCGGGATCATGTCCTTCACATAGAGGATCCCCTTCACATGGTCGGAGGTGTCCTCGTACACCGGGATCCTTGAATACCCCGATTCATTGATCACCCCTAACAGGGTCCCCATGTCCGTATCCAGGTCCACCGCCACCATATCGGTACGTGGTTTCATGATCTCCGACACCTCCAGGTTGCTGAACCGCACGATCCCTTCCAGCATCTCCTTCTCATCCTTCACCACATCGGTGGTCAGCCCCAGCGCATCCGACAGGTCATCCATCGAGATGTTCTGCCTTTTCCGGGCCAGCCGGCGGTTCACATACCCCGTCGATTTGATCAGTATAAAGATCAGCGGCTGGAACAATTTGTCCAGCAGGGAGAGGGGCCCCGCCATCTTCCTGGCGAACTGGGGTGCGAACCGGTTGGCGTATACCTTGGGGATGATCTCCCCGAACAGCAGCAGCAGGAAGGTGATCGCCACCACCTGGGTGATGAAGCCCAGGATGGGTGCCTGGGAGAAATTGAAAAGTGTTTCCGTGACGTACGCAGCGATGATCACGATCCCCACATTGATGAAATTGTTGGTGATCAAAATGGTGGCGAGCAACCGGTCCGGCCTGGCCAGCAGGTTCAGCACCATCTGCTCCTGGCGGGAGATGGGAAGTTCCTTCAGGTTGAAGATATGGAGCGGCTTCATGCTGAAATAGGCCACCTCCGAGCCGGAGATCATGGCCGAACAGAACAGCAGCACCACGATGACCACCATGCCTGCTATGGCCCCTGAGGTCATGGGCATCAATACTCCCTGCAGAAGAGTCAGTAATTGTTCCGGTTCCAAGTCAGATGACACGGGTCAGCGAAGCATCAGAAGGGGAGATCATCGGGACCGTCTTCCCCGGCGTCGAACGGATCCTCATCCATACCTCCCTGACCGGACTGCTGTCCGGACGGGGTGGAGGGGGCATTGCCTGACCGGGATCCGGCGGACTGTCCCTGTCCCCCGCCGGAGGAAGCTGCTCCCTGTGAGGAGGTTGCCCCGGCGGATCCTGAGGAGGAACTGCCGGACTGGCCGGAACTCATTCCGTAGCCGCTGTCATCGGAATCGTCATCGGGCCTCTTGCCCAGCAGCTGCATCTGGTCCCCCACGATCTCGGTGATGTATTTCTTGTTCCCGTCGCTGTCATCGTAAGAGCGGGTCTTGATCCGCCCCTCTATGTAGAGTTGTGTTCCCTTCTTCACATACTTCTCAGCCACCTGGGCCAGTCCCCTCCACAGCACGACGTTGTGCCATTCAGTGGTGGTAACACGCTCACCGTTCCTGTTCTTGTAGGTTTCACTGGTGGCCATTGGAAATTTGGTGATGGCGGTTGAATCATCCAGGTACCGCGTTTCCGGATCCTTTCCCACGTTCCCCACCAGAATTACTTTATTGACAGACATATCCCTTGTGTTATAAGTTGTGCAAATATACTAAAAATTGACCACTTCCAGGTACCGGTTAATGAGACGGGGGACCGGAAAATCATTCACGTTCCGGGCTAAAATCGGGATCCAGCCTTCGGGCAGCGGCCTTGGCCACCGTCCCGGATCCAGGTGGATGAACCGGGCATGGATGGTGCGGTGGGTGAGCTGGTGGCGGATGGTGGCGGAAACTTTCCGGATGGTGATCTTTGAGGGGGGCACACCGCCCAGCATCTTCCGCAGCCTGCATCCAAGGAATTCCTCCTCACTGAGGGACACCTCCGATTCCACCACCGGGAACTGGTAGAGGGAGCTCCAGATGTCGCCGTCTCCGCGCCGGGTCAGCACCGTTTCTTTTCCGTGCAACATAATATAATAATAGAAGTAGCGGTCCACCGGCTTCTTTCTGGGACGTTTCACCGGCAGCCGGTCCACCTCTCCGGTCCGGTTGGCGATGCACTGCACCTGAACCGGGCAGACCGGGCAGCCGGGGTCCCGCGGTATACACTGGAGCGCCCCGAATTCCATCATGGCCTGGTTGTGGGTACCCGGATCGCTCCGGTCCAGCATCCCGCCGGCCAGGGCGGCGATCTCCCGGGCTCCCGCTGAGGAGTTGACCGGGGTCTCCACCCCGTGGATGCGGGCGATCACCCGGGATACGTTCCCGTCCACCACGGCCCGCGGCTCCCCGAAGCAGATGGAAGCGATGGCCGCGGCAGTGTAAGCGCCCACCCCCTTCACCTTCAGCCATCCCTCATAATCCTCAGGAAGCGCTCCCCCGCGCTCCGCCATGATCTCCCGGGCAGCCTGATGCAGGTTCCGTGCCCTGCTGTAATAGCCCAGTCCCTGCCACAGTTTCAGGACCTCATCCTCACTTGCACGTGCCAGGGCGTCCACATTGGGAAAGGCTTCCAGGAACCGCCTGTAATAACCGAGCCCCTGATCCACGCGGGTTTGCTGCAGGATCACCTCCGACAGCCAGACCCTGTAGGGATCATGGGTTTCCCTCCAGGGCAGCTCCCGCCGATTTTTTTCATACCACTCCCGGATAATTCCGCCAATTTTCATTATCTTCGCCGGCGTTTATTTATAATGCTCTTATATTAAGCACAATAAAATAAAAATAGTTGCAAATACATTTCATATTCAGGTAAAAGTATTTATATTTGCAAATCTATCAGAAGAAGCTAATCTAATTCATTGATAATTAAAGGTTTTTTAAAAATGACTAAAGCTGATATCGTAAACGAAATTTCCAAGAACACGGGAATCGAAAAAGTGACTGTCCAGAAAACTGTCGAAGCATTCATGGAGACAGTAAAAGATTCGCTCAGCAACAATAAGAATGTGTATCTGAGGGGCTTTGGAAGTTTCATCGTCAAGAAAAGGGCCAAGAAGACCGCCCGGAACATTTCCAAGAACACCACCATTATCATACCCGAGCACTCCATTCCAGCGTTCAAGCCTGCCAAGACTTTCGTGAGCAAGGTAAAAACCAATGTGAAGTAGTAAAGTTTTGATCATGCCCAGCGGAAAGAAAAGAAAAAGACATAAGATGGCTACCCACAAGCGGAAGAAGCGCTTGCGGAAAAACAGGCATAAGAAGCGGAAATAGCATCATTTGCTACCACTTCGCTATGATCTAAACCTAAAGCGCCTTCCATGGTCTTTAGGTTTATTTCTGTTTGCGATGGAGGTTCCCGCCTTCCCGGGCGGGATGCGGGCCGGAGGGTCCGTAAAGATGACATCCATCGAATCTTTACACAGGGTACAGCTTAATCTTCGTAAATGCGGATAATGTGAGCAGCGAACTGGTAATCAACTCCACCAATGAGAGGGTTTCGATTGCGTTACTTGAAGATGGAAAGCTCGTTGAATTAAATGAATCACCACTTAAGCAGCAATTCTCTGTAGGGGATATCTACCTGGCAAGGATCAAAAAGATCATGCCTGGTCTGAATGCTGCGTTTATTGACGTAGGGTACGAGAAGGATGCCTTCCTTCACTACCTGGATCTGGGCCCCCAGTTCAGTTCACTGAACAAATACCTGGGGCAGGCCATTTCCCGAAAGGGGAGACCGGTACCGATCAGTAAATTCAAGCGCCTCCCGGACATCAACAAACACGGGAAGGTCAACGAGGTCCTCAAACAGGGGCAGATCATCCTTGTGCAGATCGCCAAGGAGCCCATCTCCACCAAAGGACCGAGACTGACTTCCGAGATATCCATCCCGGGACGCAACATCGTACTGATCCCCTTTTCGGACAAGATCTCCGTCTCTTCCAAAATCTCCTCACAGGAGGAGAAGAACCGGTTAAAAAACCTGTTGCAGGCGATCCGGCCCCAGAATTTCGGGATCATCGTCCGCACGGTAGCCGAAGGGAAGAAGGTGGCCGAACTGGATGCGGAACTGCGTTCACTGGTGAAAAAGTGGGAGAAAGCTTTCGATCAGATCAGCAGCAAAAACCTTCCCAAACTGGTGATCAGCGAACTGAGCCGTGAATCGGCGGTGGTGCGCGATCACCTGAACATGAACTTTGACGGCATCCACATCAGCGATGAGGGTGTATACAACGAGATCAAGGACTACATCCGGGATGTGGCCCCTGAGAAGGAGAAAATCGTCAAACACTACAACGGCAAGGAGCCCATTTTCGACAAGATGGGCATCGTCAAGCAGATCAAGGCTGCATTCGGAAAGACCGTCTCTTTCAAACAGGGTGCCTACCTGATCATCGAGCACACCGAGGCACTGCACGTGATCGACGTGAACAGCGGAAACCGTTCCCGGTCGGCAAGCGACCAGGAGACCAATGCGGTCGAAGTGAACCTGGCTGCGGCGGACGAGATCGCCCGCCAGCTGAGGTTGCGGGACATGGGCGGCATCATCGTGGTCGATTTCATCGATATGCACAAGCACGACCACAAGCAGAAGGTCTACACGCGGATGAAAGAGGCGATGGCGAAGGACAAAACCAAACACAACATCCTTCCCCTGAGCAAATTCGGGCTGATGCAGATCACCCGGCAGCGCGTTCGTCCCGAGATGCATATCGAAACGGCCGAAAACTGCCCCACCTGCAACGGGAGCGGAAAAATGCAACCTGCCATCCTCTTCCCGGAAATGGTGAAAAACGAGCTTTCCCTCATGATCGAGGAGAAGCAATTGAAGAAATTACGGCTGGACCTGCATCCCTTCCTGGCCGCCTTCCTGAAAAAGGGATTCAATTCCCAGGAGAAAAAGTGGCGCAGGGAGCTGGGATGCAAGCTGAAGATCCATCCCTCCGACGAACTCCACTTCATGGAGTTCCGCGTCTTCGACGAAAAGGGCGAAGAACTGGAGCGCAAGAAACAGTAATCCCCATCAGGACCATTGCCGATTTGTGAGAGCCGGACTTTTTAGGAGCCCGGCTTTTACTTTTTTTGGGCAGTCCGGCACTTTGTTTTCTAGGTAGTCCGGCTCTCTGCTTATGCGGGGGGTGGTGTCTTATAGCTGATCAACGAAACTAACTGACATAAACTTTCGGAAATATCTATTGCCGATAGTAAACTAATTAGTTAACTTTGTTCAGTGCTCTGATGAGGAACATGAAATATTAATGAGAAAGAACACCACCAATTTTGAGGAGATCTTAAGAGCCAAGTATGGAGAGAAGGGGACTCCTGAAAGGGACAGGTATGATTCAGAATCGTTGGCATTTAGATTAGGAGCCATGCTGAAGGAAGCAAGAAATGAAGCCAGGATCACGCAGGAGGAACTCGCTCAAAAGACTGGCACAAAGAAGAGCTACATATCACGAATTGAGAGAGGAAAGAGCGATATTCAAATGTCCACCTATCAAAAGCTGATCGAAACGGGTCTGGGAAGAAACCTGAACATCTCCATTGGATGAGTCAGCTCTCCGATTCGGCCTGATTGATTG
>CAZNSZ010000102.1:6859-9155 GCA_964575865.1 uncultured Bacteroides sp.
ATTCGGCCTGATTGATTGAACCTTACGGCCCCTCCGTTGTTTTGATTTGCAGATGCCCCTGCAACCCTGTATTTTTGCAGGCGCAAACCGCACCTTCGGTGCCGGATCCCATTGATTAGGGATTCTTCGGAGAGCGGTTCAAACAGGAATAACGGACCTAAAGGATTACATATCATGAGGCAAATCATAAAGAGCATCACCCTGCTGGGACTGATGGTGTGGGTGGCCGCAGCGGGCCATGCGCAGGTAGCCGATCCGGTCAAATGGAGTTTCTCCTACGAGAAGACCGGTGAGATGGAGGCGGATCTGATATTCAAGGCGCAGATCGATCCGCCCTGGCACATCTATTCCGCATTCCTGCCAGCGGGAGGCCCCATTGCCACCAAACCGTGGATCAACGAGACCGATCACCTGGAGGTGGTGGGTGAGGTGGTGGAGGTCACCAAATCCAAGACCAAATTCGACGAGGGTTTCCAGATGGAGGTGGGGACCATCTCCCGCAATGCGGAACTGAGGCAGAAGATCAGGTTCGCTCAGCCGGGCACCTATGTGGTCAGCGGAGAGATCGAATACCAGACCTGCGACGATGTGACCTGCCTGCCTCCCAAATATGAGGAGTTCAGTCTTCAGATTTCCGTGGGAGACGCGGCAGCAGGTGCCGGGGAAGTGATCCAGTCTGCACCCGAAGGGGAAGGTGGTGACGGGGAATCTGCGCCTGCACTTTCAGGGATGATTGACAGGGCCGGTGAGGCCGACGTAGCGGATGATGGAGGAACACAGGCCGGAGACCAGGTACTTTCCCAGGGAGAATCCGGGAGTTCCGTCAGCATTGCCGGGGTTCCGGCCATGGAAGATGAGCGCTCCCTCTGGGGCTTCTTCTGGCTTTCATTCGGTCTGGGATTGCTGGCGCTGCTTACCCCGTGCGTGTTCCCGATGATCCCCATGACCGTCAGTTTCTTTATGCAGGGCCAGGGGAGCAAGGCGAAGGGATTCCTACGGGGACTGATATTCGGTCTTTCCATCGTGGCCATTTATACCTCCCTGGGGGTGATCGTCAGCCTGACCAATGTGGGTCCCAACGCGGCCAATGCCCTGAGTACCCACTGGATCCCCAACCTGATCTTTTTCGCCCTTTTCGTGCTTTTTGCCTTCTCCTTTTTCGGGATGTTCGAGCTGGTGCTGCCCTCCAGCTGGGTGAACAAGGCCGACAGCCGGGCGGACAAGGGCGGCTTCGGCGGGGCCTTCTTTATGGCCCTGACCACCGTGCTGGTCTCTTTCTCCTGCACCGGTCCCATCGTGGGAGCGCTGCTGGTGGAGGCGGCAGGCGGACTGGCCCTGAAACCGACCCTGGGAATGTTCGGATTTGCACTGGCATTCGCCATCCCGTTCACCCTGTTCGCCATCTTCCCCTCCTGGCTGAAGGGATTGCCAAAATCTGGCGGATGGCTCAACGCGGTGAAGGTGGTGCTGGGATTCATCGTACTGGCGTTCAGTATGAAATTCCTGCTGGCGCTTGATCCCACCAACAAAGTGCTGACCAGGGAGCTTTACCTGGCCGTCTGGATTGTGCTCTTCACCATGCTGGGATTCTACTTCCTGGGTAAGATCAGGTTCGCTCATGACAGCGACGTCCCCCATGTGACTGTTCCCCGGCTGCTGCTGAGCGTGGCCTCCTTTTCACTGGTGGTATTCCTGTTCCTTGGGCTTTTCGGATACGAACTGAAGAACATAGCCCCGTTGCTTCCCGCCAAATCGCCCAACGGACTGGATCTCACCCAGCGGGCAGTCGTGAGCGGTGCACCAATGGGAATCGCGGCAGGGGAGGATGTGCCTGAGGAGTGCGTCCCGCAGAAGTATACCGACCTGTTCCACATGCCCCTGGGGCTGACCGGATTCTATGACCTGGAAGAGGGACTGGCCTGTGCAAAGGCCACGGGAAAACCGGTCCTGATCGATTTCAAGGGCCATTTCTGCAGCAACTGCAAGAAGATGGAGGCGGCCGTCTGGTCCGATCCCGAGGTACTCGCCACCCTGCGCAATGAATTCGTGATCGTGGCCCTCTACACCGACGACCGCACGCGCCTTCCCGAAGCCGAATGGTACGTGAGCGAAGTGGACGGCAAGGAGAAGAGGACCATCGGCCAGCAGAACGTGGACTTCGAGATCAAGCACTTCCAGACCAACACCATTCCGCTCTACGTGATCATGGATGCCGACGGGAATGTGGTCAACACCCCCAAAGGCACCGACCTGGACATCCAGAGCTACCTGGGGTGGCTGAGGGACGGCATTTCCA
>CAZNSZ010000102.1:9255-12628 GCA_964575865.1 uncultured Bacteroides sp.
CACCGATTCTTTCCTTCCGGCCAGCGGATAATCCTGGATCAGAAGTGAGGGTGTCAGATGCAATGCCGGTGCCAGACGTCTGATCATGGCAACAGTGAGGCGCCTCTTTCGGTGAAGTATTTCAGAGACCCTGTTCTTCCCTCCCAGAATGGGAACGAGATCCACCTGTTTCAGACGCATTTCAGCCATTCTGATTTTTATCGCCTCCACTGGATCAGGCGCATCGATTGGATAGTGCAGTCTTTCATACTCATCAATGAGCAGGGCCAGAATATCGGCCTCATCGCTCCCGGTTGTTCCCTCCGGGGAATCGAATAACAGGTCAAGCCTTTCCAGAGCCTTCTGGTAATCGGATTCAGATTTGATGGGTGATATATTCATAATCAGTTTGCTCCTGTTAGACTTTGCCGGCATCGATCTCATCATACTCTGAATGAGTCCCGATGAATCGAATAAAGGCCCATTGCTTTTCGAAGTTAAATCTGACGACCATCCTGTATTTATTTCCTTTTATGTTGAACACCATTCTGCCCCCACCCAATACACTTGCCGAACCAAAAAAACTCTTGATGTGATTCGGTGAAGTCCAGTGGGTGCTTTGAATGGTATCATACCAGGTTTTTAAAAATTGCTCTGAATCAGGATATCTTTCCCAGAATAGCCTCAAAGTGCGTTTGGCAAAAATCCGTTTCATTGAGAGTCCGGAATTTTCAAAGATAGTAAAAAGTTCCCAAAATGGGAATATCCTACAATCAATACTCCATGCATTCAAAGGGTTTATGTGTTGTCTGGCGGGGCTCCAGGAGCTTTTCGATGAGGAAGGCAAGGTCCTGCCGGTCATTATGGTCTTCGACAGATACACAAGGCACTGGGATATCACATCATTCACGTCATCCGTGGATTTTAAGAATTTTAGGCTCAAACAGGCTTCCTCTTCCGTCATTTTTCGGTAACTTATTCTGTTTATCTATCCTAACCTGGATTAAATCATCTATGCATGAAAAGACCAACAATGACCTTCATCGGGAGCCTGATGCTATTGACTGCTTTCCAAATGGCCGGATTCAGTCAGGATCAGCCGCTCTGGTTGCGCTATCCATCCCTTTCACCCGACGGGATGACCATTCTTTTCAGTTACAAAGGAGATATCTATTCGGTTCCCTCCTCAGGAGGCGAGGCCCGACCACTCACCCTCAGTGAGAGCTATGAATACCTCCCGGTCTGGAGCCACAACGGGGAGCAGGTAGCATTTGCTTCGGACCGGTACGGGAATTTTGATGTATTCATCATGCCAGCCAGTGGAGGCGAGGCGCAGCGGCTTACCTTCCACTCGTCAAACGAACAACCCTGGACCTTCGACCGGGAGAATGAACATCTGCTTTTTTCATCACTCCGGCAGGACCTGGTCACCAATGTCCAGTTCCCGATCTCATTGATGAACGAACTATACAGTGTTCCGGTTGAAGGGGGAAATGTGAGCCAGGTGCTGACCGTACCGGCGCTCAATGCATCGTTCAATCCCGCAGGTGACAAACTGATTTACCACGATATCAAAGGGTATGAAAGTGACTGGAGGAAACACCACATCTCCGCGGTCACGAGGGACATCTGGATGTACGACATGAACGACAAGAGCTACAGCCAGCTTTCCTCCTTCGAGGGGGAGGATCGCAATCCGGTGTTCGACTCCAACGGGGAGGACTACTATTACCTCACCGAGGAGAGCGGGTCTTTCAATGTCTTCACCAGTTCCCTTTCGAATCCAACGCAACGGTCGGCTGTGACCCGGTTCCAGGACCACCCGGTCCGCTTTCTGACCATTTCGAACGACAATACCCTATGCTACAGCTACGACGGGGAGATATACACCCAGGAAAAGGGAGGGGATCCCGTCAAACTGCAGGTACGGATCGCCACGGACGGACGGGCGAACCTGGAGAAAATCGTTCCGGTGGCGGACCAGTTTACCGAGATGGACCTTTCACCCAACGACAAGGAGTTTGCCTTTGTCCACCGCGGTGAAATTTTCGTCAGCAGTGTGGAAGGAGGCGTCACCCGGAGGATCACCAATACTCCATGGCAGGAGCGCATGGTGGACTTCAGTCCGGACGGCCGTTCAATTGTCTATGCAGTGGAGAAGGATACCAGCTGGGATATTCTCAGTGTCTCGATCATGAGGGAGGAGGAGCCCTATTTTTATGCATCCACCGTGCTGAAGTTCGACACGGTGGTAGCCACTGGTGCCGAGGAATTCCAACCCGTGTATTCCCCGGATGGCAAGGAAGTGGCTTACCTGGAGGACCGGGTGACCCTGAAAGTGGTCAACCTGGAAACCAAAAAGACCAGGATCATCATGCCAGAAAAATATAATTACAGTTATGCGGACGGTGACCAGAATTTTCGATGGTCGCCTGACGGTAAATGGTTCCTGGTGGAGTATATTCCATCCGACAGAATGTTTGTGGGAGAGGTAGGGCTGGTCTCCTCCGCCGGCAACGAAGCCATCCATAACCTGACGCTCAGCGGGTATTATGATTTCAATCCAAAATGGGCCATGGACGGCAAGATGATGATATGGGGATCCCCCAACAGGGGCGCACTTTCCCAGAGCGACGGGCCGCAGACCTGGGATGTCTATGGCATGTTTTTTACCCAGGAGGCATTCGACCGCGCCAACCTGAGCAAGGAGGAGTATACCCTCTTGAAGGAACAGGAGGAGGAAAAGGAGAAGGATGAGGAGAAAGAGGAGAATGGAGACGGGGAGAAGGAGGTTAAAAAGAAAAAGAAATCCGGGGAAGCGGAGAACGGAGAGGACGATGAGGAGGTGAAACCGGTCAAGATTGACTGGGATAACCTGACCGAACGTAAAAAGAGACTCACCATTCACTCTTCGTCGGCCAACGACTGGGTCTTGTCGAAGGATGGGGAGAAGCTCTATTACCTCACCAGGTTTGAGAAGAACCTGGATCTCTGGGTGACGGAACTTCGTACACAGGAGACCAAGCTCTTTGCCAGTATCGGGGCGCAGAGTGCCGGGATGGAGCTCTCCAGTGACGGGAAGTTCATCCTGCTGCTGGCCGACGGGAAGGCTGCCAAGGTGAAAATAGAGGATGGAAAGAAAGAGAACATCAATGCCAAAAGCGAGATGTTCCTGAGGCCCGCAGACGAACGCAGCTATATATTTGACCACAGCTGGCGCCAGCTGAGGGATAAATTCTATGTGGAAGACCTGCACGGAGTGGACTGGAATTTCTATTATGATGCCTATCATAAGTTCCTCCCGTACATCAACAACAATTACGACTTTGCCGAGATGCTCAGCGAAATGCTGGGAGAATTGAATGCATCCCATACGGGCTGCCGGTACCGTCCC
>CAZNSZ010000103.1:0-12225 GCA_964575865.1 uncultured Bacteroides sp.
CATTCCAGGGATAACGTTTACGAAGTGGCAGAAGTGGTTCAGAGCGGATGCCTGGGAACCGTCAGGGAGGTGCACGTCTGGACCAACAGGCCCATCTGGCGGCAGGGAATGCCCAGACCTGTCAAGAAGGTGAGGGTGCCCAGAACCCTGGACTGGGACCTTTTCATCGGACCGGCCTCCATGCGTCCCTACAGCCCTGAATACCATCCATGGATATGGCGCGGGTGGTGGGATTTCGGGACCGGAGCCCTGGGCGACATGGGGTGTCACCTGCTGGATGTTCCCAACTACGCTTTAAAACTGGGACAGCCGGTTGCTTTTCAGGCAAGCTCCTCGCTGGTCAATACGGAGAGTGCGCCTGTTTCGGCAAAAGTCACCTATAAATTCCCTGAAAGGAAAAACCTGCAGCATCTCGCTCTGCCCGAACTGGAACTGACCTGGTACGACGGAGGGCTGATGCCGGCACGGCCTTTTGACCTGCCCAACGATGCCGCCATGGACCCGGGAGGTGGGTTTATGATGGTCGGATCCGAAGCGACCCTGATCGCCAAAACCTACGGGGATGAGTGGAAAACCTATAAAAATGGAGCAGCTTTTATTCCCGAAACGAAAGTGGACCTGGGAAGGATCCCGGATCATCCGCTCGGTGGGGGAAGGCACGAAATGCATTTCGTGGAGTGCTGCAAAAATGGCGGTAAACCTGCCTCCAGTTTTGATTATTCAGGACCCTTTAATGAGATGGTCGTCATGGGCAACCTGGCCGTCAGGTTGCAATCCCTGCAAAAGACCCTGTTGTGGGACAGCGATCAAATGAGGGTGACCAATATCGGGGACAATGATAAGATCAGGACCGCACAGCTTACCCCCTTTGCCAGTGATGTGGTGACCCGGCAGGTCGAACGGGACGCAGTGACATGGGTCGAGCAAAACGCACTGGAAATGAGCAATGAGTGGATCCGGCACGGGTATCAGAACGGATGGACACTCTGAATGGAATGACAAACAAGTAACCAGAAATTATTTTGAACCATGAAAACAATGATATTGCTTGCAATAACCACGATTTTACTCCTGCCGGGTTACTCACAGGAAGCGGATAACACCCTTTCCCCGGAAGAATTTGCCACAGGTTGGTTGCTGTTGTTCGACGGGGAAACCCTGAATGGATGGAAAGCCTATAACGGCAGCGAACCGCAAAGCTGGATGGTGAAGGATCACGCCATTTACTGCGATGGGGCCAAAGGGGGAGACGACCTGGTAACGGAGGAATGGTTTGCCGATTTTGATCTGAAATTTGAGTGGAAGATTGCGGAAAAAGGAAACAGCGGGGTCATTTACAGGACCAGGGAAGGAAAACAATGGAAACAACCCTACCAAACCGGGCCCGAATACCAGGTGATGGACGATCCGGGAGAAATTGACAAGAACTCAACGGGTTCCCTGTATGACGTTTTTCCGACTGCAGCAGACAAGAAGCTGAATCCCTCCATGGAATGGAACAGCGGGAGGATCCGGATCTCCAACAATCTGGTGACCCACTGGGTGAACGGAGCGATCGTGATGCAGTGTGAGATGCACTCTGAAGAGTGGGATCAGGCCGTTGCCGTTTCAAAGTGGAAGGACAATCCCTATTTCGGCATGTCTCCTTATGGTGCGATTGACTTTCAGAACCACGGACATGAGGTATGGTATAAGAATATAAGGATTAAGGTTTTAAACTGAATAACATGAAGCAGGGAGTATTACTGATGGCAAGTTTACTGTTTTTTGGGGTTTTCTGTCAGGCTCAGCAACCCAATACTTTATCCAAAAAGGAGAAGAAAGCAGGCTGGGAATTGCTTTTTAACGGGAAAGACATGGATGGCTGGAAATTCTACAATGGAGGCGAAGTGAACCAGGGTTGGAAAGTAATTGACGGAGTCATGAATAATTCCGGAGAGGGAAGCGATCATGGCGGTGATATCATTACCAACGCTCAATTTGCGGATTTCGAGCTCTATCTTGAATGGAAGGCTAATCGCGAAAGCAACAGCGGTATATTTTACCGCGTGCAGGAAGGCGATGACCGGGGCATTACCGACGCCCCCGAGTACCAGCTGATTGATGACAAAGGGTGGCCCTCCAGGCTGGATCCCGGCCAGTATTCCGGTGCCAATTATGCCATGCACCCGCCCGAGGGTGGGGAGGTGAAGCCCCTTGATCAGTGGAACACCTCCCGTATTGTTGTAAAGGGGAGCAAGGTGCAACATTTCCTGAATGGCAAAAAGGTGGTGGAATATGAACTGTGGTCGGAGGATTGGGTGGAGCGCAAAAACAATTGCAAATGGAAAGACAAGCCTCTTTACGGCATGGCAAAAAAGGGGCATATCGGCCTCCAGGATCACGGGGGCCTGACACAGTTCAGGAACATTAAAATCAGGGAGCTTTAGCTGGACCGGTATCTGCCAGCATAGATTTATGCTTGTCTGTTGATCCGGGACATAAAAACTGATTCAAGATGAAAAGAAGGGATTTTATAAAAAGCGCTGCGGCATTTGCATCCATCACCATGATTCCGTCTTCGGTGTGGGCCCTGACAAAGAACGGAAAGTTGCGCACTGCTCATATTGGTGTCGGGGGAATGGGGCTGAGCGACCTGAAATCAACGGCTTCGCATCCCATGGTGGAGGTAACTGCCCTGTGCGACGTGGATGCAGTGCGGCTGGCTGAAGCCCACAAACTGTACCCGAATGCCAAAATCTTTGCCGATTACCGCGTATTGTTCGATCAGATGGGAAAAGATATTGATGCGGTCATCGTATCCACCCCCGACCATACCCACGCCCCGGCATCGATGAGGGCCATGGAGATGGGCAAGCCGGTATATTGCCAGAAACCGCTCACCCACCACGTGTCCGAAGCCAGGGCGATGCGTAAATATGCAGAGGATCATCAGTTAATTACCCAGATGGGGATCCAGTGTCATTCGAGCGATGAGTACCGGAAAGCCGTTGTACTCATTCAACAGGGCATTATTGGAAAGGTAAAAACTGTTCGCGCCTGGTCACCCAAAAACTGGGGATTCGATGGTCCGGCACCTGTGGGGAGCGACCCGGTCCCTGAAACGCTGAACTGGAATCTCTGGCTGGGGACCTCCCCGGAACGTCCCTATAAGGAAGGGTATTACCATCCCGGGAAATGGCGGAAACTGCTGGATTACGGTTGCGGCACCTTAGGGGATATGGGGGTGCATATTTTTGATACGCCCTATACCGCGCTTGAGCTGGATGTGCCAAAAACCATTAAAACCGAATGTCGTCAACCGACCGGATTCGGCCATCCTGAAAACAATGTGGTGACCTATAAATTTCCGGGAACAGCTTATACTGCCAAAAGCCTGAAATGGGTCTGGTATGATGGCCCGGGCGCACCAGCGGAACATAAGGACCTGAAACTGCCCGGCGGAGAGAAACTTCCGGAACAGGGAGCCATGTTTATAGGTGAAAAGGGAAATCTGCTGCTTCCCCACTGGGATTATCCCAAATTGATCGTAAACGGCAATTATGAGCCCATACAATTCCCTGAAATGGATCAGACAGACCACTATCACCAGTTCGTGGATGCCTGTCTGGGCAATGGTGGGTGCAGTGCCCCGTTCAGCTATTCTGCCCGCCTCACCGAGGCTATTTTGCTGGGCGTAATTGCCAACCGGTTCCCTGATAAAACCCTGCACTGGGATATGGCGTCGGCCCGGTTTAAGGAAGATGATGCCAATCTGCTGCTGGATTTTGAGTACCGGAAGTTTTAATCAGCATTATCGTTCACAACTTAAAAGTTGTTAAGAAGCATTGATGCATATGAATGAAAACAGAAGGAAGATGAGACAGGTAACAACAGGCGTGCTGTTGCTTTTTGGCGGATTTGTTTGCTCCAGCCTGGGGCAGGGTCAAAAACCTCCGCAATTGAAGTATACAGGAGCCGATAGTATCGCCAACATTACGTATCATGATGGCCGGTTGAGGCCTGCCATCGGGGTGCATAACTATCAGGTTGTCAGGGCAAACAGGGACCATCCGGAGTGGGCCGATGACATGGGGTGGACCTATAACCATGCCCCGATGCTGGCCTACTGGAACGGATACTTCCTTGTGCAATATCTCTCCAATACCATGGGAGAACACGAACCTCCCGGAGTGACCATGCTGGCCCGGTCCAGGGATGGTATGGAGTGGGAGAAACCCGGGGTCATTTTCCCGGTCTACTTCACTGCAAAACCAGGAGGGAAATACCCGGAAATTACGCATCACTACATGCATCAGCGCATGGGGTTCCATGTGGCCCCCGATGGCCGCCTGCTGGTGATGGGGCATTACGGGGGAAACGACGGATATGGCATTGGCCGTGTGGTGCGGGAGATATACGAAGATTTTACCATGGGCCCGATCTATTTCATACGGTTGGATGAACATTGGGAAGGTGAGGTCAAATACCCTTTCTACAGGGAATCTGACGATCAGGGATTCATCCGGGCCTGTGAAGATTTTCTTTCGGACCCGGTCCGCCGGATCCAGTGGTGGGAGGAGGATTACCTGGCTGCGGATGCCGATAGTTTCTACATGCCCTATGAAAGGGAAAAGGCCTTTTGCTTCTACACCATCAACGACTCATTGATCATTGGCCTGTTTAAAGGCCGGATGATGACCTATACCGTGGACGGCGGGCAATCCTGGGTAAAACCATACAGCACGAGAGGATTAACCTATGGCGGCGCGAAGATCTGGGGACAAAAGCTGGAGAATGGGCAATACGCTGTGGTCTATAACCCTACCGATGCCCCGGAGCGGCATCCCCTCTGCGTGGCCATCAGTCCGGACGGACTTGAATTTGACGGCCTGGCTGTCGTTCATGGTGAAATTCCGGAAAAGAGATACTGGGGGATCGAGAAACGGCCGGGTCCGCAATATGTGAGAGGTATTGTGGAAGGAAACGGAGATCCTCCCGGGGATGATCTCTGGGTGGTCTATTCGGTCACCAAAGAGGATATCTGGATCTCCAGGATACCCCTCCCTGTCGAAAGAACGCTGGAGGGGCCTGTGAAGGATGATTTTGACCGGATGGAAACAGGCCGTTGGGTACCCGGGTGGAACATTTATTCTCCACAGTGGTGCCCGGTACAACTGGAAGAAGGACCGGGTCCCGGTCAGAAATCTCTGGCTCTGCGTGACCAGGATCCTTTCGATTATGCCAGGGTCTCCAGGGTCTTCGGACTGGCGGAGAGGCAAAAGCTCAGTTTCAGCCTGTACGTGGAATCCAATCCCGGACAGTTCCAGTTTGATATCTGTGATGCGGAAGGAGCACGGCTCATCCAGGCCCGCATTGAAGCTGATGGTCAGCTTTTTACCTCCGACGATGAGCGGAAAACCCAGATCTCTGCACAGGTTCCGTTGATGCAATGGATGGAGCTGGACATCGACATCAACTCTAAAAAGGGAGAATATTCCCTGTTTATCGATGGAGTTGAAGTGTGCAAAGGCCATCAGTTCACGACACCCGGGAAGGCAGAAAGAATTGACTTTCGCACCGGGGAATATCGCCTCAACAGGAAAATTCAGGAGTACAAGATCGGGGACCAGTCGATTCCCGGATTTGATGAAAGCAGGCCTGGCGAGCCTGTCACGGAGGCTGCTATTTTCCTGCGGGATTTTTCCACAGAGATCATAAAGTAGAATTTGAGCCTTTACTTCAAAAAGGAACAGTGATGAAAAAAGCCTTCATTCAAGCATCAATCACAGTGTCTCTCCTGGTAATGACCCTGGGATTCTCCTGTACTGAAGAAAGCAGGTCCGGACTCATCGGAGTGTATTACAACACGATTGACCTGACCTATCCCAAGGGAATCATGATGCTGGACAATCTTTCACAGCATTGGGATGAGGACGAGGATTACAAGGAGGGAAGCGGAGCCGTCTGGAAGGGATATCTTGAATCACCCTTTACCGGGGAAATTACCCTGCAATTGACCTCTGATAAACATACAACATTAAGAGTCAGAGAGTTGGAGGTTAAGGCTAAGAATAATACAGTCACCCTCCAGATG
The DNA here is from genome assembly GCA_964575865.1 of uncultured Bacteroides sp. Classification (GTDB taxonomy): domain Bacteria; phylum Bacteroidota; class Bacteroidia; order Bacteroidales. Next base: position 6,077 of record CAZNSZ010000103.1, read on the forward strand.
GAGATGAGGAAGGGGGAAAAATATCCCATTGAAATTACCTTTATAAATGAGAAGGACGGATCCAAAACAGGTGCGTTTGAGGTGAACTGGAGCTGGGCAGATAAGGATTTCACACGGATAGAAAATGAATTCCTGTCCTATACGGAAAAGGAAGAAGCAGAACATGCCTGGCTCTCCGATCTGGATAAGAGCAACTTCGAACCTGATAACTACCTGAGGGCGGTGAACGCCACGCATTCCATTGTGTACTACGAGGAGGGAGGATTTGGTGCCTGGCCCGCCAACAACGGGATTTGGAGCTGGGGGAACGAAATCCTGGTAAGTTTCTCAAAGGGAGTTTATAAAAATAAGCCCTACCAGCATTCCTATGATGCAAACAGGCCAAGCAGGCGGGTGTTTGCAAGGAGCATGGATGGTGGTGAGACCTGGAACCTGGAAGAAGAAACGGAGGTGTATCCTGGAGAAGCCAGGCCGCAGGAAGAAATCCAGGAACCCATAAATTTTCTGGATCCCGGATTCACATTCACAAGCAACGGGAACAGGTTCAATTTTTCCTATGATAAGGGCAGGACCTGGGCTGTCCCGCATATCTATCCGGATTTCAACAAGGATTTCGCCGGACATTCGGCCCGGACCGATTACCTTGTGATCGATGAGCAGACGTGCAGGATTTTCATAGCCTCGGAGTATGTGGGTGAAAAGGGCTGGGCCCAGGATATGGCTTACATGATCGAAACCCGTGACGGAGGAAAAACCATGGAGTTCATTTCATGGATTGCAGAGACTGACACAGTCCGTTCGGTTATGCCTTCCACTGTAATGATCACAGAAGACTATATGATCACTGCGCTGAGGAGGAGATACAATGCCCCCAAACACGTGAACCATTCACTTCGTGACAACTGGATCGACGTCTATGAGACCAGGGACGGGGGACGCAGCTGGCAATTCCTGAGCAGGATCGCTGAAACGGACAGGGGCCGGCGCAACGGGAATCCTCCAAGCCTTGTGAGGCTGAGTGACGGGACCCTGTGTGTGGCGTATGGCTATCGGGGCGTTCCCCATTCCATCCGGGCACGGACGAGCAAGGATAACGGGAAAACATGGAGCAAGGAAATTATTGTACGTGACGACGCCGTTAAATGGGATATGGGCTATGTGCGGATGGTGGTCCGCCCCGACGACAAAGTGGTGATGGTGTACTATTACGCCACGGAAGAGCGGGAAGAGCAGCATATTGAATCGACCATCTGGGATCCGAGGGAGGTGTCGGATTATGAATCTGCTGGTTCCTATATTTGATTAAGGTTTAAGGCCCTTGCAACATACAAGGGGACGAATTCCGTCTTTTTACCCGGTGGCATGCGGCAGAAATGAGAAATATCCCGAACCATCTCGGTGATAATGGTCTGTGTAACCTCTTCCTGATCACAGGGGCATTAAGATAGTATATAAAATACCGAATAAACTTGTAGCATTGAACATACTTCATGTACTATTATTGTAATGAAAGAATAACGGTCAGCATTCAGTCTTTTAGTCACTAACGTTTTGTACAGGTTGTTAATCGGGTAATAGTCATGAGTCAGGGTACCCGGATAAAGGCGTAAGGTGAGCTATTATGATAAGATCAGTTCGGAGAATATAATTTGAATTTTCTTAATGCACCACATGGCAAAGATTAATCGCAGTAATGTCGTCCTGTTGTTGCTTCTGTTTTGCCTGTCCGGTCAGGTAATGGCGCAAACGGGGACACTGAGGGGAAGTATCTCTGATGAGAACGGAATGCCGGTACCCGGTGCTACCATCACCACCAACAACGCATCACGGGGCACCATTTCCGATATGAACGGGGATTATCAGCTTCTAAATATTCCCTCAGGGAAACAGGAAGTTATGGTATCCTTTATCGGATATGCCAATCAGGTGCACGAAGTTGAAATCATTCCCCGCGGAGTGGTAGTGCTGGATGTCATTCTGGAAGAGCAGGCCGTTGAGATGCTGGAAGTTGTGGTTTATGGTCAGGCACAGGGGCAGCAGGCTGCTATCAATCGCCAGCTTAATGCACCTGGTATCGTTAATGTGGTTTCCGGACAGAAATTACGGGAGTTACCGGATGTGAATGTTGCTGAATCACTCGGAAGACTACCGGGATTGATGGCTGACCGGAGCAGGGGGGAGGGAAATGCAATCACGATCAGGGGATTGGCACCGCAATACAACACCATTGCCGTAGGAGGGAACAACCTGCCTTCCACCAGTGATGACAGGGGTACAAGCCTGGGGATGATTTCCAATGAGATTCTGGGAGGAGTAGAGGTGCTCAAGGCAAATACCGCCGATAAAGATGCCGAAGGACTGGGGGGAACCGTCAACCTGACCCTGAAAGAGGCTTCTGATAAATTCAGTGCAAAGGCTGAAATTGAAACCGGATACAATACATTGATGAATGGCTTTAACAAATACCGGGCTTCAGCCTTTGTCAGCAACCGTTTTCTTGGCAACAAGCTGGGGGTGATGTGGACTGCCAATTATGACAATGACATCCGGGAGTCCGACGCCTTCAGTGCAAGCTACGGAATTGGGACTTTTGGTATTATGGAGCTTGAAAATGCGGCAATTGAAGCCAATATTCAGGACAGGAACAGGGCGGGAACCAGTTTGTTGCTGGACTGGAACATCCATCCTTCAACAACCATCAAATCAAGCAACTTCTTTACCTATACAAACAGCACCACATACGACAGGAAAAAAAGCATAAGTAATGTAATAAACTATGAACAGGACCAGTCCAGGAGAAATGAATTTATGCTATCCAATGCAATCGGAGTGGAGCATTTCATCCTTGGTACCGTTCTGGACTGGGGGGGGAGCCGGTCCCAGAACAGGGGCGAGATGCCTTATCAAAATACAATGTCCTTCCAAAAAGAGGGGAATGCCTTCTATCCGGGAGTGAATCCGGGCAGTACCGGTATACTGGAAGATGTCAGGCAGGATGAAGGCGTTATTGTGAAGGCCCAGGACCCTTTGAACAATGGCAGATACACCATTTTTAATCCCGAATTCCTTAATGATGATCTGAATCACTATTACCTGCGAAGGGGAAGATCTAGACCAACGGTCAGCGGAGAGACAGAAATGAGTGCCTATTTGAACTGGGAGATCCCTTTCAATATCGGAAGTGCCATATCCGGATTTGTGAAGGTGGGATCCAAATTGCGCTACAAGGAAAGGTACAGTATCAGAAAAGAGAGCGATGCCAAGTTTAACCATAACGAGGGAGACGCGGGCTTTGAAGCCACCGACTCCTACATGCTTGCCTACCCCGATTTAATCCTGCAGGGAGAAGTCCAGGAGGGAGCACCGTTCCCGAACCAGATATCGATACTTAACTACCTGGATAACAACTATGAGCCCCGTGCTTTTATGAACGGGAGGTACAAGTACCTGAACCTTGACAATGTCCTTGATTATGATCTGGTTTATGATCATTATCAGAATGCACTGGATACCATCTATTACAACAGGGTTGATGCTGCGCAGGATGATTACACTGCCCGGGAACGTATCTGGGCAAATTATGCCATGGCGGAAATTGACTTTGGCAAATACGTAACATTCATCCCCGGTGTGCGATTGGAACAAACCTATGTGAATTACCAGGGCTATCAATCCATACTCGGAGTAACGCAGGAAGATTTAGAGGAAAGGGAAGGCAGGGATGCCGAAATTCTGGATCTTTTTCAGGAAGTTTCTGATGATAACACGTATTTGAATGTGTTGCCGCAGATACACCTCAAAATAAAACCATTTCGATGGTTTGATGTACGTCTGGCATACACCAATACCATCTCCAGGCCAAGTTACCGTGAATTGTCTCCAAAACTCAGGGTTGTCCCTGCCAAGATAGGATGGGAAATAAGAAAAGGAGATACGCACCTGGATCCTGCCCTGTCCAGAAATCTGGATCTGATCATGACATTTTACACACAAAAGGTGGGACTGATCAGTGTGGGACTCTTCCGAAAGGATATTGAAGGCTTCATTTACAACAGGACTTCACGGATCATTGAAGGCACCTCGATGGATGTGAACAATTTTGGGTTGCCCGAGGAAGTGACTTCCAGGGTATCAAAGGGCAAAATTGACTATGTGCTCAATAATCCCAATGATGCAAAGGTAATCGGATTGGAGTTTGATCTGCAGTCCAACATGCTCTTCCTGCCTATTGAGGGGTTTGTGTTTAATCTCAACTTCACAATGATGCAGTCAGAGCTGGGATATAACTTTGTATATCAGTTGGATAAGCAGGTTGGAGTGGATCCTGTCACCTTTCAGCCCATCTTCGAGTACAATGATGTGGATACGGTCCTTTTTGACCGGATGTTAAAGCAGCCGGGATACCTTGCCAACATAGGCGTTGGGTATGATAATGCGAGAATAGGTCTCTCCACCAGGCTCTCGTTCAGTTACCAGGACGATATACTCACGCATGAGCCGGCGGCTCTTGATGATCGCAATTTGCGAATTACGGATGCCTATTACCGGGTGGATTTTCAGGGTATACAGAGGCTTTACAGGGGACTCTCTCTTTTCCTGAACATCTCCAACGTATTCAATCAACCGGACAGGGCGGTGCAGGTTGCCAATGGCTTCAATACAAGTGTGGAGTCTTACGGCGCCAATTACCGATTGGGATTGAGGTACAGGTTCTAAATTTTGAAACATGAATTTTGTCACCCCATAAAACTTTAATCACGTCTCATTTATTCACTCATTTTTAAAACAAAAACTGCTATGAAGAGATTTTACAAAGTGTTGTGCGTCGTCACACTGAGCATTTTCTCATTGAGTATCTATGCTCAGAAGGAGATTATCCGGGTTACCCCTGATTACAAGATCGGTCAATCGGGAGCCGGTACCGTTGGTAATCTGAATGATACCATTGCCTATGTTGCTGCCAATCAGGGCTGTGGAAACGTTATCTTTGAACTGGAACGGGATGCCTTCTATTATTCGATCAACGAAATAAGACCTGATCAGCAGAATTTGCATGTGAGGGCCGAAGCAGGGGACGGCAGACGCCCCATCGTTATGGCAGCGGCCAATCCCGATGACGGCAATTTTTACCAGATCTTTATGGAGTTTACCGGTAATATGACACTGGAAGGCCTTCATATTCTGGGAGTAACCACCGAAGGTTCACAGCTGGACCAGGCCCTGCGGACCGATGCCGAGAACTTAAGGGTGATTGTCGATGACTGTATCATAGAAAAATACAGGGACAGGTTATTAAGGATGAACAATACTGGCACAAAAGCATACATAACTAACTCCATTATCCGGAATATGGGTGAGCCTTCAGGAGGCGGAGTGGGTATTCGTGTCAATACCTACTGTGATACACTGGTTGTACAGAATTGCACCTTTCACAACATGCAGGCTTTCCCGTTCCAGAATACAAGAAACGGGTTGAACTATTTTGAGGTGACCAACTGCACATTCATGAATATAGGACTTGCCACATCCAATGGTGTAGATATAGGACGTGCCAAGGAGGCCCTTATCGCAGACAATGTATACTACAACACCTCTTTCAGAAGAAATAATACGTATCATGAACCATTTTTCAGGGCAAACCTGCAGGATCAGGAAAGCCTGCCCTTTACTGACGCTGAACGGGATATTCAGATCCTGAACAATAACTGGTTCGTGGATGCTGCTGTGGCACAGATCTATGATGACAACTATGATCAGGCCAGAGATACATTGACCCGTGACATCGAGGTCATTGATGGTGAAGACACAACCACAGTAACATTACCCTATAAGTACGTTGTTGGTGATGTCTGGATCATGGATGAAGCGCTTGATACACTCTGGGATGCTACTCCGTCTCTGGCAGAGCTCATGGACCTGGGAGTCGTAACTTTCGAAAATAATTTCAGGGAGGAGCTGGACTTCACTAATCCTCCGGCTTATCCCGAGCTCTGGGTATCTGCTCTGATACAGAGCAACTGGGACTCTGATATTTTTGAAGAAATGGAGATCACCTCTGATACCATGTACTGGGTGACAGAGCTTGCTGAAACACCATTCGATCTGGGTTATAGCGAAAATGCGGTATCAGCCACAGCAGGCATGGATGG
>CAZNSZ010000104.1:0-11957 GCA_964575865.1 uncultured Bacteroides sp.
TGCACCTGCTTCCGGGCGATGGACTCTACCATTCGCAGCAGCTGCTGATCCATGTTTCTTTGTAACATTCTAGAAACAAAACCTCTTCATTCCATGTCAACTTATATCACACGAACTTTTCTGGCAGGCTGCTTTCTTGTCCTCCTGGATTCCTGCAACCCGGCTCCATCCGGCAGTGAACCAATCCCGGATGACAGTGCGGGATCCCTTTTTATCATCGGAGGCGGAAGCCGTCCCCCGGAAATGGTCCGGGATCTGTGTGAAATGGCACTGGAAGACACCACCGGTACCATCTTTATCTTTCCTCATGCCAGTGGCGAACCTGACACATCCTACTATTATGCTGCCCTTCAGTTCAGGGAGCAGGGTTATCAAAGGATCCGAAATGTGTACGCGGACAAGGATCAGATCATCCGGGAAACACTGCTCGATTCTGTCAGGTCAGGACGGTTGATCTACCTGGCGGGAGGGGACCAGGCACAGTTCATGGAACGGGTGGCGGGATCTCCCCTTTACGATGCGCTGCAGGCTGCCTATGAGAATGGGGCGGTGATCGCGGGGACCAGTGCGGGGGCAGCTGTCATGAGCGGGATCATGATCACCGGCGACCAGAAGAAGTATCCCGAATATACGGGAGATTTCCGGACCATAGAAGCGGATAACATGATACTGGCGGAAGGGCTGGGATTCCTGACTACGGCCGTTATCGATCAGCACTTCATCCGCCGCATGCGGTTTAACCGGCTCCTTTCGGTGGTGCTGGAGAATCCCGGACTTACGGGGATCGGAATCGATGAATCCACCGCCCTCCATGTGACCGGGAACCGTGGCCGGGTGTATGGAGAGGGACAGGTCATGGTGGTCCGCGCCGGTTCCGGATCCGTCCGCACGGATAGCGGGCTGCTGGGCGCCAGGGATATCCGCCTGGATCTGCTGCTGCCGGGTGATACGCTGCGCTGGTAGGGCGATTGTCCTGGAAGGAGGTTAAATAGAAGAGGGTGCCTTTTTAAAGACACCCTCCCCTGGATATCAGACGATGGCCGGCGGATTATTTTTTCATCAGCTTCCGCACCACCACCGATTCATCGGTCAACATAATTCGAATGACATATACGCCCGGGTCATAAGCCCGTGTGTTGATCACGACAGAGGTGGATCCCTGCAGGGAGAGGTCTGTGACGATTTGTCCGGACGCAGCCATAACCTCTATCCGTTCCATGGGGACCGCGTGGTCTACGTACAACAGGTCGGAGACCGGTACCGGGTATACCCTCAGTGTTTTGCCCTGCTGATCCCCTATGGAGGTGACATCAACGATGTCGTCCTCCGATCTGGGGACAAGGCGGTACTCTCCGTTGCGGCCCACGATGATCCCGGTCAGGTCATAGGTGTTGCCGACAGTAAGAGTCGTTTCACCGAAGTCACTGTCATAGAGTTGGTCGAAATCAGCCACATAGAACACGGTGGCCCCACCGTCATCGGTACAGTTGAAGTAAGCCCCGTCCCAGGAAGAGACCTCTACATTTTCGATCGAAACCAGCACCCCTTCATACTGTTCAGCAGGGTCGCTATCTTCCGCTACAGTGGTGGCGATATCGCCTCCCGTGATCATGGCGGGGGCATAAGGCGTGTTGCCTGAAGAGAGGATCTCAATCTGTGTGGCTGGATATATTTCCGTTTGCGCCTGGTACGGGCTCATTTTTCCGTAGAAGAGCACCTCATCTCCCACCGCAATGCCGTCCGTCACCATGTCATAGGTATTCACACCGTGATGGGCGCCTGATGCATCGGCGAACCAGATCCTGGAAGTGTCCGAATTGATGGCCGTCACGATGGCTTTGAAGGTGGCATGGTGGTTGTCAAAATCCATGGTTCCACCCGGATTGGTCAGGCTGGTGAAGCTGAGCGGCAGGATTCCTCCGTAGAACTCCACAGGATCCTCCTGACCGGTCATGGTCAGCATGTCGACAGTGACGTCGGCCTCCATGGCAGCTGAGGCGCCTGTGAGGTGGAGCAACATGTTGTTTTCACCATCCACCTCCGCTCCGCTGAAGGTCAGGTCGGCGGTTCCGCTCAGGCTGAACGCATCGGGGGCAACTTCCCCTTCCAGTTCAGCATCAAACAGCACATCCACAGCAGTTTCGCTGACCGCATAGGCCCGCATCATTTTTGGGGGGACCACCTCGCCGTACTTGACAAGATCAATATTCAGAAAAGATCCTTCCGAGTCGCACCAGAATCCGATGTAGATCTCGTCGCCGTCGTTGAGTTCCGCATGATCCGAAAGGACATATGAATATTTGGTCCATCCGCTGGCCGATACCGGGGTAATGTCAGCAATGGTGATGGTAAAATCAACTGCGGTCACTCCGGTCTTGGAAACCATCACATGGAGATCGTCCGGATAATCGGAATCTGCGGAAACGGCCCAGAAAGAGAGCTCATGTCCCTCATTGACGGTCACCAGGGAGGTGATTAGCCAGTCATCCGTTTCATTGCCCGCATCATCGTAGGTGTCCAGCCCGGCGCTGTAATTTCCTTCGAAGGGTTCATAATCATCCTGCATCCAGGTCATTCCCACGGTTCCGCCATCGATCACGGTCCAGCTGTCCGGGATCCCGTTCTCAAATCCCTCATTCAGCATCTCCACCACCCGGATGTCATCCAGCCCCAGCCGGTCGCCCCCCGGAGAGGGGGTCATCAGCCGGAAGGCGATGTAGACCTCCTGATTGGCATAGCCTTCTGCCCCCAGGTCGATCATCCGCTTCTGAACCCCGGGACCACCTGCAGAAAGGCTAACCTCTTCCACCACCTCGAAGATGCTGGTGAAGGAAGCCGTCTCGGTATCTGTGGTGGAAACCAGCACCTGGTAGGTGTCGGGATAATTCCCCGATGAAGTAAGCGACAATGCCTTCCAGCTCAGGATCGGGTTGTCTGTAAGCGCCAGCCTGGGAAGGATGAGCCAGTCATCGGCCCCGGCATCCGGTGAGTAGTAGGAAACCCCGTAGGCCACCTGGCTCTCAAAATTGGTGTTGTACCTGACAATAAACGCACTGTCGGTAAGGGAGGCAGGCGCGGAGGCAGGGGTATTGCCGTCCACATTGATGAGGGTAAAGGTGGAGGGAATGAGGGTCGAACCTTCAAAGTCCTCAAAAAATGGCAGGGCTGTGGCCTGTGCCATCAGTGCCAGCGGAAAGGCGATTGCCGCCAGTGAAAGTAGAAATCTTTTCATACTCGTTGATTTTAATTGGTTAAGCATATTGAAAGACTATGTGACTCGTTTTACGCGGTTTCATGGATTGATGATGGCGATGTTGTCGATGCCGATCCGGTCCCCTCCGGGATAGGGGGTCATCAGCTGAAATCCGATATAGATGGATTGGTTCGCATAATTCTTCAGGCTCACGGACCGGTTCTGGATCCCCTCTCCCGGGGTGGCCCTGTCCGTTCCAACCTCCTCTTCCACCACCCGGTAGAGCAAGGGATTCGCCATGCACCCTTCAGGGTCCTGGGTGGTGGTGGAGACCCAGATTTTATAACTGTCCGGATAGTTGCCCGAAGAGGTCAGCGACATGGCATCCCACTGGAGGATCGACTCTTCCCCGGGGGTCACTGCCGGAAGGATCATCCAGTCGTCCGCATCCAGTCCCTCCTCATTGTACCAGGAAGTCGCCATGGCAATGTACCCCTCGAAATCGTCGCTCAGGTAAACGATCCAGGCGCTGTCGTTCATCCCCTGAAAGTCCTCCCTGCCGCTGGCCACGGTCCCCTGGTCCAGGTTAAAGAGGGCCCAGTTCTCAGGAAGCACACGGCCGGGCAGTCCATCGAAATCCTCAAACAGCAGGGTGTCCCCCTTGAGCTGTGCCACGAATTTCAGCCTGGTTTCGAAGGGGATGACCCTGTTTTCGCCGGAGAACTGTGGCGTGAGGATCACACTGAAGGTACCTTCACCAGTGTATATATGAACAGGATTTTCCGCTGTCGAAGTGGTGGAATCCCCGAAATCCCATAAATAGGTCACCTCCCCCGAGATTCCTTCCGGAATGTAAGTCTCATTGGTGAAGGTGAGGGTATCCGGTGGATCGAATTCGGTGGACGACTGAAATGTGAATCCCGCGACAATACTGGGCGGGGGGACCGGGTAATCTTCGGTATAGTCACTGCATCCAAATAGGATGAACACGGTCAGCGGCAACAGGATAATTCGGAAATCCCTTTTCATAGTCTGCATTTAATTCGGTAAGCTCAATTAATATCCCGGATTGTTCTGTGTGATCGATTCATTGGTATCGAATTCGGACCTGGGAATGGGAAAAAGATACTGGTTCACTCCGGTGAGCGGTCCCAGCTGGGGAAGCACCTCTTCTGCCCTTTCCGTTCTGACCAGATCGAAGTAGCGGTGCCCTTCAAAAGCAAGCTCCAGCCGCCGCTCCTGCTCAATGGCCAGACGGAAGGACTCCTTGTCCGGCAGGTCGGCGCTGGTGTAAGCTGAAAGACCTGCACGGAGCCTTATCGTATTCAGGAAATCGAAAGCCTCTCCGTCCGCTACATAGGCGATCTCATTGCTTGCTTCAGCCGCCAGAAGGTACATTTCAGAAAGCCTTAGGATAATGGTTGCATCGTTGTTGGTAACAAAGTCTGTGTACTTGTTTCCAAAGTATTCGAGACTGCCTGTAATATCACTTGCCCCGACTGTGGCCGCTTTTCGAAGGTCTGAATCGGCATAGGCGAAAAAAATGGAATTTTCCCGCGCCGGGCTGTCCCAGGCAGAGATCTCGAACCTGCCGTCTGGCATGAACCAGTCTGCCATACCGCTGGTTTCATTGTCGTTCAGGAAATCGATCTGAAAGATCACCTCATTGTTGGAGCGTGTTTCGTCAAATATGGCGGCATAATCTGCCCCGTCCACCAGTGCATATCCCATTCCCAGCACCCCGGTGGCCATGGAAAGGGCTTCTGCGAATTGTCCTGTGTAGAGGTAGGCCCTTGCCAGCAAAGCGGTGACGGCCCCTTCGTCCGCATAGACCGCGGATTGTTTTCCTTTCCCCGCCAGCAGGTTTCCGGCAGTGACCAGGTCCCCGATCAGGAACTCATAGACTTCATCTGCCTCACTTCTGGGGATATTCAGCTCCTCGGGGGACTGGCTCTTGGTGGAGGCTTCCCTGATGGGAACCGCTCCGAAAAATTTCACCAGGTTGAAATAGTGAAAAGCCCTGAGAAAATGGCACTGTGCCAGGATCTCCCCTTTTTCCGTTTCAGTCATTCCGCTGGCTTCATCGATCCGCTCAATGATGTTGTTCAGCCGGTTGATCCCGTCGTATGAGTCATTCCAGATGCCTTCCACGTAGGCGTTCTCAGTAAAGACATGCTGATCGCTGATCTGCCGGTACTCCTTTTTGGTCCCGATGTGGATCAAGTTATCGGCTGCCAGGTCGCCGAATACCACCACATCCTGGGAGATGGCCGGCGATTGAAGGATGTCGTAAGCTCCGTTAAGTGCCGCCATCACGCCTTTTTTATCGGTGAAAGCATCGGAAGCCTGAATCTGTGCCGTGGGTTCCACTTCCAGAATATCGCATCCCGTGATCAGGAAAGCGGCAACGATCAGGGTGGACAGTTGTTTTTGCATGGTGTAGCTCCTCATTAGAAACTAAGATTGATTCCAAAGATATAGGTTCTCGGTTGCGGGAATGTGAAAAAATCGGTTCCCTGGCTGATGTTGCCGGGCCCCCCGTAATGCACTTCCGGATCCATCCCCGAGTAATTGGTGAAAGTCAGGAGGTTCTGACCTCGGAAATAGATCCGCGCGCCGTCGATAAACCCTGTCCTGCCCAGCAAAGTGCCAGGGAAATTATATCCAAGGGTCAGCTCTTTCAGGCGGAGGTACGAACCATCTTCAATATAGTGCGAAGAGATGGGAAAGAGGTTGTAGGTCCCGTCATGCCTGGGTACATAGGTGACATCACCGGGTTGTTTCCACCGGTCCCGGATGGTGGCCAGCTGGTTATCGCTGGTCCCGAACTTCATCGCTTCCGCATATTGCCGGGTTCCGTTAAAAATGTCGTTCCCGTAGGAAAACTGGAAAAAAATCCTCAGGTCGATGCCTTTGTAGGTGAACTCATTGACGAATCCCCCGGTGAGATCCGGATTGGGATCCCCCACGATGGTGCGGTCCCCGTCATCCACTTCCCTGTTTTCGTTCAGGTCAGTGAACAGCAGGTCGCCGGTGGAGGGATCCACTCCCAGTGACTGATACATGAAAAACACCCCCACCGGTTCATTCACGATGACGGCATTGTTTCCCCGCCCTTCATCGGTAAAGGGCTGATCGTTGTAAAGTTCCAGCACCTGGTTCCGGTTGAACGAAAGGTTCAGATCGGTGGTCCACCGGAATGCCCTGTCCACATTCACGGTATTGACCATGAACTCGATACCCCGGTTGTAAAGGGATCCCACATTGGCCCAGACCGAAGAGAATCCCGAGCTTCCCGGGATGGGTCTTGGGAGCAGCAGGTCCGTGGTCAGGTTGTAATAATATTCCATGCTCAGGTTGACCCGGGTATTCAGGAATGACACATCCGCTCCCGCATTGAAATTAGAGGTGGTTTCCCATTTCAGGTCCGGATTGGGGATCTGGCTGGGGATGATACCGGGTTGCCCCATATAGTTGTAACCTGAACTGTAGAGATTCATGTACCTGAAATCACCGATGTTGTCATTCCCGGTCAGTCCATAGCTGAGCTTCAGTTTAAGCTCGTCCAGCCAGGAAGCGTTTTGCATGAAGGCTTCCTCGGAAATTCTCCATGCCACAGATATGGCAGGGAACAGGGCGTATTTATTGTTCTCACCAAATTTGGTCGATCCATCCTGCCGCAGGCTAAGGTCCGACAGGATCCGGTTCCGGTAGTTATAGATCAGCCGTCCAAAGAAGGATTGCGTTCCCTCGTTCCTGGCATTGGAACTGGCATCCTCAATGGTACCTGCCGAGACCAGGTAGCGGAGGTTGTCATTGGGGAAATTGATCCCCCTGATATCGTTGTACCGGTCACGAAACCTTTCAAAACTGTACCCCAGCAGCAGGTTGAATTTGTGGTCTCCCAGCGTTTTTGTGTAGTTCAGGGTGGTATTCTGGGTGATCTTCATGACCTCCGACCGGGCATCCACCGCAATGCCGTTGCTTTCTGCTCCCCGGTCCACAGTGGTCGGTTCGTATCGCTCCTCATGGAGCTGATAAAAGTCAAATCCCCACTGGTGATTCAGCACCAGGTTGTCGGTAATGGTATATTTCAGTTCAATACTGGAGAGGTTCCTGAACGACCGGGCCTGGTTGGTCACCTCATTGCCGATGGCCACCGGGTTGTCCCAGAATCCCTCTTCCAGGTAATTTCCCAGGTCATCCCTGACGGCATATACCGGAGGTTTGGAAATGGCATTGGGGAGCACCCCGTTGATGGTCTGGTCGCCCACGATCCTGTTATTGATCCCGTAATTGGTGCCGATCCGGGCCGACAGCAGCAGGCGTTTGGTCAGCTGGTGATCGAGGTTGATCCTTCCGTTGAATTTCCGGTAGTCCGATCCGATCACGATCCCGTCCTGGCTGAAATAACTTCCTGAGATATACATGCGCGTATCCTGGTTCCCCCCGGAGGCAGAGAGCTCGTAATTGGAGATGGGGGCCGTGCGGAAAACTTCCTCCTGCCAGTCGGTATCGACCGAGGGATCCAGTCCCTCCACAAAACCGGGATCAAAGCTGGAAACATATTCTTTCCATTCCCCGGCATTCATCATCTCCAGCCTCTTCCATTCCTTCTGCCAGCCATGATAAGTTTTAAACTCGATCCGTGACTGGTTGGCCTTCCCGGTCTTGGTGGTGATCAGCACCACCCCGTTTGCCCCCCTGGCCCCGTAGATGGCCGCTGCGGAAGCATCCTTGAGGACCGACACCGATTCGATGTTGCTGGCATCCAGGTTGGCGGTGGCATCGATGCCCTGCCCCTCAAACCCGATCTGTCCGTAATTCCCTGTAATCACAGGGATCCCGTCCACCACGTACAGGGGAGTGGAACTGCCGAAGATCGAGGTGATCCCGCGGACCCGTATGGTGGGAGCTGCTCCAGGGGTCCCGGAATTCTGGTTGATCTGTACACCGGCGGCCCTTCCCTGCAGGGCTCCCTCAATGCCAACGCCGGGTGTTCCTTCCAGTGCTTCTCCGCTCACGTCCGCCACGGAACTGGTCAGCAGTTTCCTGCTGGAGGTCCCATAACCGATCACCACGATTTCGTCCAGCTTCGTGGCCTCAGGGGAGAGGGTAACCTGAATCTCTGAGCGGCCATCCAGGGGAATTTCCCTTGATTCGTACCCTACGTAAGAGAATACCAGGGTAGCCCCTTCCGGTGCCTGAATGGTATAATTGCCGTCATAGTCGGTGACTGCCCCCACCGTACTCCCTTTGACCACGATGGTCACCCCCAGCAGTGGATCTCCGGTTTCTGCATCCTTCACCGAACCGGTGATCGTTTTGGTCTGAGCGGTTACCAGGACCGGGGTGGTCAGAAAGATTAGTGCAATTAGAACACCTCTGGCAGAAAAGAGAGCACTTCTCATAGGATTAGCAGCTTTGGTTCTTTCAAAAAAAAACAAATTAAGAAATTCATGCAGAATTGTAAACCTGTTAAGAAACAATCCTGGCAGGTCACTCGTAGTTGCCCGTGACCAACAATTCCCCGTTATTAATCATCTGCTTTCCCAGGGCCAGTAAATGGACCAGGTTGAGATGGCGGTCGGTCAGCACCAGATCGGCATCGCTGCCCGGGGTGAGCTGACCTTTGCTGTTCAATGCAAGGACCCGGGCCGGATTCGAGGTAATGGTGGCGATGGCTTCGGTCATCCCGATTCCCCCTTCAAATGCATCTTTCACTTCACGGAGCATCGCATCTGGGAATCCCATTTCAAGACGGACAAGTGCACCCTCTTTATTGAATTTGGGCAGTGAACCATGGGCATCCGAACTCATGGTGATATGGCCGGATGGTACGCCCGCTTCAAGCAGCTCCCTCAATGCAACCGAAGGTTTGACTTCATCTTCGGGGAAGTAGGGGTAGGAACTGGTGGTCAGGTCAATCCAGCCATTCAGGCCGTAGCTTTTGGCATCGTTGAATATGTATTTGTTCCGGTTGCAGTGGGTAGGGTAGAATTGCTTGTAACTCAGTTCGCTCTGACGCACCGCTTCATGGATCGGTTTGAAGGGATCACGGGCATCGCCCATATGGATGTTGACAATTCCGGCCTTCCCGCCAAGCATCCCGCCCACCCTGGCGTGTCCTGCTATTCTGATCAGCTCGTGGGTCGAGGGGACGGATGAACGGTGGTCGGAGATGGCAATCTCTCCGGCGCCGATCACCTCTTCGATCAGGGCAATATCCCTTCCCACGTCTCCTGTAATGGTGGGTGGTGGAACCTGATAGGAACCTGTATACATCCAGGAGGAGATCCCCTGGGAACGGAGTGATTTTACCTTCATCAATACACTTTCCAGGTTTCGGGTTATTCCATCCGTACCCAGACAGCCGATCACTGTGGTGATCCCTGCTTTAAGCAGGGTTGAAAGTCCGATCTCCGGAGTTCTTGTGGCAGGGCCCCCTTCCCCACCGGCACCGGCAATATGGACATGGGCATCAATAAAACCCGGGAAGACCAGCAATTCACCGGCGTCAATGACCTTCAATCCCGGAAAGCCGTGAAGCTGAATCTCCGAATCGATCAAAGTGATCTTTGTTCCTTCCACCAGAATGTCTTTCTTTCCTAGGAATTCTGGGGCATAAAGCTCTCCGTTTTGAATGAGATACATGTCAGGTGCTGTTTAGTGTTTTACAAATGTAAAAGTGTACCGGTGTGGATTCCAGTCCCCTTCCGGTGCCAGGGAGAGCACATAGGTGCCCTCCTGCAGATGGCCGACCGGGATCGAAATCAATCCGTTTTCCCGGCTCCCTTTCCAGAGCAATTGACCCTTCAGATTCAGGATGGAAGGGATCATCTCATATGACAGCTTCAGAAACAGGTGATCATTCACCGGATTTGGAAAAAGCAAACAGGGAAGGGATGCCCTTCCATGGGGATAAAAGGCGGATGTTTGTTCCCGGTCTCCTGCCGGATAGGGTTTTCCGGGATCCAGCACAGAAAGAACCATGTCGTCAAATCCGGCTATCTGGCGGGGCAGATCCTTTTCATCCCCGTAGGAGGTCTGGCCGGAAACACCTGAGCGTCCTGAGGTGTTCTTCATGACCATGACGGGCGGGGAGCCACTTCCTCTGAAAAACGGGATCCCTTCTTCAGGGGCAACCTTTACATAATTACCCGGAGAGAGCCAGATCCCGAAGGTCAGGTGGCGGGTCACCATGGCATAGGGAACAGCAGTGGCGGTATTTTCGTAAATGGAACTGTTAAGGAATGCATGTGGCATCACCACGGATGTGGAGAGCAGTCCCAGCCCTTCCTGGAATTCCAGTGTTCCATGGTAGCTACTGCCTTCCTCAAGATAGCCATCGATCACCACCTTACCCGCCCCTCTGGAGACTCCTCCGATAAATGCGAGCACCGTACCCTGTTCTCCCATTTTTTGCTCAAGGGCAGTCCCGGCAGGTCCGTTTTTCAGAAATGCCTTCAGCTCCGGGATATTCAGATCGACAAAAAGGATTTTACCGGAACCGGCGATTTTGCTTTCAAGCGCTTCATCCCCTGCTGAGGAAAGTGTGGCCGGCGAGATCTCAACCTTTATGCCGCCCAATTCTATGAGCCGGTCGCGGAACAGAAGGGCCTGATCCGGGATGCTCCGGGAAAGGATCAGGATGGGATCACCCGGATTTCCGGTGTTATGGAGAAGGTCCTCAAGCAGATCTTCATTGTCTTCCAGCGCATCGCCCCCGGAGAGGAGCAGGGTGCAGGTACCTCTCTCGCCATGTGATTCCAGGGGATTACCGGGCGGGAGTCCTGAGATTTCCCCCGACCTCAGGTCGATGGAACAGTGATGAAGGAGCTGGGTCACCCTGATGGAATCAGCCGCCAGCTGCCCGTTCACCTGACTGAAGGTTTCCGGGGATGATCCACGGTAGATGTTGGCGGCTCCCGTCCCGTAAACAGTTGCGATGAGGCCTGTATCAATGGCCAGGGCGGTCATGTCATCTATTCCTATTCCTGTAAGGGATTCCTGATGGACCCATTGCCATTGGGCAAGAAAGGAGATCAGCCTTCCAAACCTGCCGCGTTCCGCAAAATGGCTGTCCGGCAGAATTCCCGGCAGGAGTGGTAGAAAGTCGTTCTCAAGGGTGATGTCGCTGTTCAGGGGATCCATCAATGCTTCAAGTGGGTCTGCACTCCCCTGTGCGGCCACATAATCCACCCCTCCAAGGACAGCCAGGCCGGCCGAGGTTCCGCAGACTACCCCACCCTCCCGGTAAACCCGAAGGATGGCCTTTTCAGTCAGCGTTCCCCGGTAGTGGGAGTAATAATTGTACTGGTCACCCCCCTTCAGAAAGATCACATCATAGGTGATCAGACTGTCGTAGGTGGTTTGTGCACTGGCCGAACCGTCATCGCTGATCAGGAAATTTCTGGCCTGCACCGCTCCCAGCTCCTGTTCAAAAAAATCCGGAAGGGCCCGGGTCTGTTCATAGAATGAGATGATGGCCACCCGTTTATTTCCTGACTGGTCAACCGCCCACTGGTAAGGTTCGCGCTCCCAGGATGTGCCGGTGAATTTTTCGCTTCCCCCGCCGATGAGAAGCAGGGATCCCTGGGCGGCACAGGCCACCGTTAACCATCCCATCGCTGAAATGGCCATTGCCCTTTTCAGGAAGATTGAAGATGAAAGGCCCGGCAACATTACCTTGATTTACGCATGACATCCAGGGCCGTCTGGTATCCGCTGAGGATGGCACCCGAAAACCCGCCTCCGTATTTAC
>CAZNSZ010000105.1:0-11820 GCA_964575865.1 uncultured Bacteroides sp.
GGGAAAGATGTTTCCATTGATGAGGTAATGTCAGGGCTTTTTCAGGATACAGATCTGGACTACCGGGTTTTTGAAGATAATCTGGTTGTCATCATCCCTGCGGAGCAGATGATACAGATCATTGTTACCGGGAAAGTCTCTGATGCAAATCGGCAACCCCTGCCGGGTGTAAATGTGTTAGAAATGGGAACGAACAACGGGGTAATTACCGATCATGAAGGAAGCTATACCATCAGTGTGTCGAGTGAAAACTCGGTCTTGTTGTTTTCCTATGTGGGGTACCACTCCAGGGAGATCCGGGTGGGATCATCAAGGGTGCTTGATCTCGTCCTCCAGGAGGACATTCAAAGCCTGGAAGAGGTGGTGGTCATCGGTTATGGGACCATCAGGAAATCGGATCTGACAGGTGCTGTATCTTCCATAAAATCTGAAGATTTACCCTTGGCTGGCAACGCCAATATCACTCAGATGATCCAGGGAAAAGCGGCAGGTGTTCAGGTTGTGCAGAAAAGTGCACAGCCTGGCGGCGGCCTTGAAATTCTGGTCAGAGGATCCGCTTCGACCAATGCCGATAATCCGCCGCTCTATGTCATTGACGGATTTCCGGTATACAATGAGCAGTTGGAGCCTCAGGAAGGGTCCAGGTACTCCAGAGGTGACAGAAATCCACTGAATGCAATCAATCCCAACGATATAGAGTCAATAGAGATCCTTAAGGATGCCTCTTCGACTGCCATCTATGGAGCAAGGGCCGCCAACGGGGTTGTATTGATTACCACAAAAAGGGGCACAGAGGGGGTGAAAGTCTCTTACAACGGAAGGTACAGTGTGCAAAAGATCGAAAGGTATGCAGAGATGCTCAACGCAGAGGAGTTTATGGACATGTACGACCTTCACAGAAAACAATTCATACTCGCAGCAAAAGATATCGAGCCTTACGGACCCAATCCCGAGACTGAAACCTCCTACAGGCCCTATTTTACCGAGGAGGTCAGAAACCATGTGCTCGAAACCGTGGGCAGGGAGGGAACGGACTGGTTTGAAGAAGTTACCCGAACCGGTTCGATCGTTGACCAGAATCTGTCGATTTCAGGTGGATCGGGGAAAACCCGCTATTACTCTTCGTTCAATTATTTTGACCAGAGCGGAGTAGTGATCAATTCGGAATTTCAGCGCTTTGCAGGGCGACTCAATGTGGACCAGGAAATCACAGAAAAACTGGCTTTTGGTCTAAGTCTTACCGGAAGTCAGATCAATAATCTGAATTCAGCTCTCGGTCAGGGGTACTGGGAACGAATGGGGGTCATCGGATCGGCACTGGGGTTTCCACCCATCTATCCTGTCTATGATTCTCTAGGTAACTATTCGGTGAACCAATTATACTCCCTGAACCCAAATCCTGTGTCATTTAAGGAAATAGAAGATCTCACTGTCGAGAAACGATGGCTTGGATCGGCTTATTTCCTGATCCACCTGCTGGATGGACTCGATTTTAAAACTTCTTTCGGATTTGACGACCTGAGTTCTGAACGAAAATCTTATATGCCGAACAGCTTTAAATTTGGTGAAGCTGAAGGGGGAGTCGCTACCAGGGGAGCCAATGGAGCGTTCTCATACCTGTTTGACCTTCTGCTCTCCTATAACAAGGCATTCAGGGACGATCACTTTTTATCTGCGGTGGCTGGGTACTCGTATCAAAGATACGTGCAGGAAGGATTCTCTACCCGGAACACCAATTTCTTCACCGATGCCTTCGGTGCCAATAGAATTCAGGCTGGATCTGCAGAACCCTATACAACCTCTTATAAAACCGGTACGGTGATGGCCTCCTATTTTGCGAGGGTAAACTATTCATATAAAAGCAGATATCTGGTCACCCTGACCGGGCGGCTTGATGGTTCAGACCGTTTCGGTGTAAATAACAAATACGGGTTTTTCCCGTCTGCAGCGATGGGGTGGAACGTGGCCAGAGAGGATTTCATGGGTTCCGTCAACTGGTTGAATGACTTTAAGCTGCGGGTCTCGCTGGGGCAGACGGGAAATAGCTCCATCGGAGGGAATGCATTTGCCTATTACGGACCGAATGCCCAATACCAGTTTAATGATATCATCTATTCCGGGATGGTAAAAACCCAGCAGGAAAATCCCAACCTGAAATGGGAAACCAGCACCGAATTCAATGCGGGTCTGGACTTCGGGTTGTTCAGGAATCGTTTCTCGGGAAGTTTTGAAATTTTCAATAAAAGGATCTCAGATCTGCTTTACCGCCAGACATTGCAGATCTACCAGCAGGTGGGTAGTATTTATATGAATGTGGGCGAAACGCAGAGCCGGGGATTTGAGTTCACCCTGAATGCGAATATTCTCAGTGGTGAATTCAAGTGGATAACCACACTGAACCTGTCGAGATACATTGACAAATGGCTGGAGCGTGCTCCGGAAGCCATCTCCACCCTTGATCCTAATGTTGCCATCAATGATTACCTGCGGCCCCTGTACTATTTTGTTCCGGAAAGGATTCTACAGATCGGTGAGGAAGCCCCGTATGGGCGAGACTACATTCCGGGGAATCTGGTCGTGAAGGATCTTGACGGCTGGATGGTCGATGAAACCGGGAACTATGTGCTTGATGCATATGGAAGGAGGATGAAGACCGGGGAACCTGACGGCCGGATCAATGATGCAGACCGTAAATTTCTGGGAACGTATGACCCAAAACTGATTTTCGGTATTGGTAATACCTTGAAATACAAAAACTTTGATCTCGTATTTTTCTTCAATGGCATGTTGAATTACTGGGTGAATAACGATCATTACAGATTTCATCTCGGGAGGACCGAATTCATCTATGGAGGTTTCAATAAGACCAGGGAGTTTATGGATACATGGACTCCTGATCATCCGGATGGCAGCATTCCTGCTTCTGTACAGAATGCCACCCAGTGGGATGCCGGATTTGATGCGTACGCCTATCAGGAGGTTTCATTCATACGATTGAAAAACATCACCCTGGGTTACCGTATACCGGTTCAGGTATGGGGTACATCCATCAGGGTATATCTGGATGGGGGCAACCTTTTTACTATTACAAACCTGGAGGACATGGATCCGGAGACCATCACCTATACAGGAGAATCCCAGTATTCGAATACAGGCAGCGGCTTGTACGCATATCCCAATCAACGAACTGTGACTTTTGGTTTGTCGGTTGATTTTTAATCCTTTCATCAAATCTGCACATCATGAAAAGTAACACAACCTGTATTTATTTGGCATCGTTGTTCTTTCTGAGTTCGTTTTTTTTCAGTTCCTGTGAGGGGGACCTGTCTCCCATGGTGTATGACCAGATCTCTCCGAGCAATTTCTACAAGACGCGGGCAGATGTGGATGCAGCCGTAATAGGTATTTACGCTGAGCTGGGTGCCGAAGTAATTGAGCCTGTCATAATGGGGGAATGGGGTACGGATGAGTACAGAAACAATTCAGGCGGATCAGAAAGCATCAATGCATTTGACTGGAAGGTGAACACCAACAGCGGGATGTATTTCAGGTGGGTGCCTGCCGTTACCAGGGCGGGAGCTGTTCTGGAAATCATACGAGATCTTGACTTCCTTCAGGAGAATGACAAACTGCATTTTATGGCAGAACTGAGGACGGCCCGTGCCATATTCATGTTCGATCTGCTGAGATGGTACGGACCCTGTCCGGTAATCCTTGACAGAGAGAATTTACTGTATCCGGACAACAATTATAAACCCCCGAGACCCCATCTGGAGACAGATGAAGGGAAAGCTTTCTATCAGGATTATGTGGATTTCATCGAAATGGAATTATCTGAGGCTGCAGAGGCCCTGAGCGCTGAGGCCAGTGAATTCGGGAGGTTCGACAGGGGAACTGCTTTGACATTGCTTTTAAAACTCCACATGCATCAGAGAAACTGGTCAGCTGCAGAATCTGTCTCCTCCCGGATCATTGATCTGGACAAGTATGAACTGAATGCTGATTACAACACCATCTGGACGATACAGAACGAACAGAACAAAGAGATCATCTGGGCTATTCCCAGAACATCAAACATTTATGGGCAGCAGTTCAGGGCCCGGACACTGAAGACGGAGTATGACATTACGGACGAATCAAAATGGAACATGGATAAAATACGTTTTGATTTCCTGGATGGTTTTGATGCCGGTGACCAGCGAAAAATGAACATCATTGATGAATTTGTCAATAAGAAAGGAGATACCATCGACATGCGCGATGAAACCAAAGCCTTCTATGGGGCATTCTGTCTTAAATATGACAGGGATCCCGATGCAAGGGAGAACAGCGGGATCGACGTGATCAACCTTCGCTACGCGGATGTGCTGATGTGCAGGGCAGAGGCGCTGAACGAGTTATATGGGCCAACCCAGGAGGCGGTCGGTCTGATCAATCAGGTCAGGGCGCGGGCCGGGCTTGAGGAGGTCGATCAGTCAGGTTTTGACCAGGATTCGTTTCGGGCGCATATCCTGATGGAAAGGGGATGGGAATTCTGGATGGAAGGGATGCGCCGGGATGATCTCATCAGGCACGGAAAGTATATTTCTTATGCGCAAGACCGGGGAGCTTTCCTGGCGAAGGATTTTCATGTGCTTTATCCTATTCCTGAGCGTGCATATATTGAGAACGAGCATATTGCACAGAATCCAGGGTATGATTTCTGAATAATACGTCATATGCTTGTCAACCGGAAGCGAAACTTGTTGATCATATGGTTGATTCTTCATCGAACGTTTAACTAAAACTGATCATCATGAAAAGAAAGCTACTTTGGACCCTTACAATCTCTTTGACACTTTTAGGGGGAATGAACGCCTATGCTCAGAATGGCCCCGGGTATTTTGAAACCTACCTTGAGGATTTTGAGGACGGTGAAGCACAGGGGTGGGTTCCCCTGGATGGACCATGGGCAGTTGCAGCCAATGATCTTGTGGGTTCGGGCGGGAACTGGTACAATATGAGTGAAGGGGAGTTTATGCGTCATTCCATTAAGGATGACGCCACCTACGAGAATTACACCGTGAGCGCAACCATCTATCCTGTTTGGGGGAACAAGACGGGGATCATCTTCAATTACCAGGATGAAGACAATTTCTATGTGGTGGAGCACTGGGCCAATGCCGAGCGCATCTATATCAGGCAGAAGGTGAATGGACTCTGGGACCTCCAATCCGGAGGGGATCCCGGAGGATATAACTGGGAACCTGATTCGGCGTTCTGGAACACGGCCGGATGGGATGAGCGGATCGATACCGCTGTGGCATCGGACTGGATTGAAACAGCTGAATTTTATAATACCATGAAGGTGAAAAATGCCGATGGCATGACCTCCGTATGGTTCAATGATGTGGAGATTTTCACCGACATTCCCACCAATGAGTTCACGAGCGGAAAGGTGGGGATCTACACCAACTGGTGCCCTGTTTTCGTGGATGATTTTACAATCCGCAGCAATGAGACGCAGGGTGGTATATTTGATACCTATTTTGAGGATTTTGAGGATGGTGAAGCACAGGACTGGACGCCGCTGGCCGGCCCATGGGCAGTTGCTGCCAATGATCTTGTAGGTTCGGGAGGGAACTGGTACAATATGAGTGAAGGTGAATTTATGCGGCATTCGATATATGAGGGCTCTGATTTTCAGGATTATACAGTCAGTGCAGATATCTATCCTGTCTGGGGGAACAAGACAGGGATTATCTTCAATTACCAGGATGAAGACAATTTCTATGTGGTGGAGCACTGGGCCAATGCCGAGCGCATCTATATCAGGCAGAAGGTGAATGGACTCTGGGACCTCCAATCCGGAGGGGATCCCGGAGGATATAACTGGGAACCTGATTCGGCGTTCTGGAACACGGCCGGATGGGATGAGCGGATCGATACCGCTGTGGCATCGGACTGGATTGAAACAGCTGAATTTTATAATACCATGAAGGTGAAAAATGCCGATGGCATGACCTCCGTATGGTTCAATGATGTGGAGATTTTCACCGACATTCCCACCAATGAGTTCACGAGCGGAAAGGTGGGGATCTACACCAACTGGTGCCCTGTTTTCGTCAATAATTTCAAAGTGCAGAGCAATGCGACCATTGGTGTTGAAAGGAAGCAAACAGGAACCGTCTCCCTGTTTCCAAATCCAGTGACTGGAAACCAGTTCACCATAATGACCGATGCGCGGACGACAGGTATCCTGAGTATTGATCTTTTCGATCTTACCGGGAAACGTGTTTATTCATCCCGTCATCCCAATGGCGGAGCAATTGTGGTTTCCACAGCATCTTTGAATCTGAAAGGTATCTACCTTGTTCGGGTTTCTGCTGGCAATGATATATATACCAGCAAAATCATTTTTAGGTGATTCCGCATAACTACCTTTTTTTATTCAACTTATAACACGAATATGGGATTGGACTTTCGATGTCCAATCCCATATTTTTCCTGCTGAATCTCCATGTTCAGGTGCATCAGCAAATATCGGATCTGTAATCAAACGATTCACTCTATGATTCCATTGAAAAAGTCAGGATATGTCATAGGCATGTTTCTGGTGGTAGTGACCTCCTTTCTTCATTGTAAAAGGATGGATCAGAAGACCCTGCAGGTGGATTCCAGGGGTACAAGGGAAATATTGATCTCGCTTGAAGGCGATGAAAAGATCTGGTCAGGGGTGATCAAAGAGGGGCATTTGATGCCATTTGAAGGACGACACAGTTTTGATTTCTATGCAAATAACATGGCCAACCAGTTGCAACCACTGCTGATGAGCAACAGGGGTTTGTATGTCTGGAGTGAAGAGCCTTTTTCGTATGAGCTGAGAGAAAACCATCTCTATGTCAAGGACCCGTACGACAAAGTAATTTTTGGCCGGCAGGGCCATTCCTTGAAGGAGGTAAGAAGATTTGTTGCTGATTCTTTTTTTGCCCCATCAGGAAAGGTTCCTGACCCGGAGCTTTTCCTGAATCCCCAGTATAATACATGGATAGAGCTTACATACAACCAGAACCAGGCGGATATTCTGACTTATGCCCATTCGATCATCAAACAGGGATTTCCTCCGGGAGTGCTGATGATTGACGATACCTGGCAGGAAGATTATGGTCTATGGGATTTTCATCCGGGAAGATTCCCTGATCCAGAGGCCATGATGGATGAACTCCATGCCCTTGGGTTTAAGGTAATGCTCTGGATATGCCCTTTTGTGAGTCCTGATCAGACTTTGATTATTAAAGAGTTAGCAGGAGACTCTGCACTGCTGATGCATCATGAAGCGGATCAGAGGACGGGGAATGTGGCAACATTCCCGGCCATGATCCCCTGGTGGAATGGAACATCCGCATTGCTGGACTTTACCAGCCCGTTGGCTGTTGATTGGTTCAAGGCCCAACTGGAATATCTTGTAAAGAGGTATCAGGTTGACGGATTCAAATTCGATGCAGGTGATATGGAGTTTTATCCCCCACATGCGATCAGCAGGGAAAAGGTAACCCCAAACAGGCACTGCGAGCTGTATGCTCAGTTTGGTCTTGGTTATCCCCTCAATGAATACCGGGCATGCTGGAAGATGGCCGGGCAACCCCTGGCACAACGCCTACACGATAAGAATCACAACTGGGAGGATCTGGGGAAATTGATACCCCACATGATTGCTGAGGGGCTGGCAGGCTATGTTTTTTGCTGTCCCGATATGATCGGAGGAGGGGAATACAAGAGTTTTTTGAACCTGGAATCCTATGATCAGGAACTTGTCGTCAGATCGGCTCAGTGTCATGCCCTGATGCCCATGATGCAATTCTCCGTTGCACCCTGGCGCATACTGGATGAGGATCATCTGACAGCTGTTAAGAAGGCCGTGGAACTTCGCCTTGAATTTACTCCACTTATTATGGAACTGGTAAAGCAGGCTGCTTTATCAGGTGACCCCATAGTTACCAATCTGGAATTCCACTACCCAAATCAGGGAATGCATGGTGTGAAAGACCAATTTATGCTTGGAGGCGACATCCTGGTAGCCCCAATGTTGGAAAAAGGGCATTCCCGCAAGGTGATTCTGCCAGATGGATTATGGCAAAGTTTTGACGGAAATACCCTGAAAGGGCCCACCATCATTCAGCAGCAGGTTGATCTGGAAACAATCCCATACTACATAAGGGTCAAAGAAAACCAATCATTATGAAGCATACCCTGTTTATCCTCTTCTCCGCTGGCATAATGCTCTTTTCGTGCAGTGAGCTGAATAGTTCGGATCAGTTCATCACCCATGCGGTGCCAGTGGTTATTGATAGCGATGCCAATAGTGGAATAGATGACCAGCATGCACTTGCCTATGTGCTTCTGAATCGGGATATATTTGATTTATTGGGTATTACGTTAAACGCCACCCTGGTCGGAGGTGATGTGGAGGCCCATTATGCAGAGGCCGGGAGAATCGTCGGCCTTTGCGCATCTCAACTGGAGGTTCCCTTATTGAAGGGCGTCTCTGGCAATTACAGCGGGATCTCACCGCTGCTGGGAACCGAATCATTCGACGGAATCGAAGCAGTAAATTTCATCATTGATGCGGCCCATATGATGAATGATGGCAAACTGACTGTGATCGCCCTGGGGAAACTCACGAACCTGGCACTGGCAGTCAGAAAAGATCCATCCATAGGGTCCAGGATCCGGATCATCTGGTCCGGTTCAAATTACCCGGAGGCCGGAGGTGAAATACACATGGAAAGTGACATTCCGGCCATGAATTTTCTGTTAAACAGCGATGTAGAGTTTGATCTGCTTCCTGTAAGGAGAACCAAAAATGCTGAATTGTCCTCCGGATCCGCTTCGGTCGGAATCAGCCGGGAGGAGATCGATATCTTTATGCCGGGACTTGGCCCGGTGGTCGAAAATGGAGTTCGTGGAAGACATGGATCAATCTTTCATTGTTTTGGGGACTATTCGGTTGGTCTTTTTCACCAATGGGAACTTACCGGAAATCCCCTTTCTGCCTCTCTCAGTGCTCTGGCCGCAGTGGCAATCCTTAAGAACCCGGAGTGGGCAGAACCGGTTTCCGTTCCCCGTTTGAGCTACGTCGATGGGAGATGGGTGGAACAGGAAGAAAGTGACCGGGCCATTACTGTCTGGGCGGAATTTAACGGCGAGGGTATTATTCAGGATCTGTTCTCGACACTAGCGTCGCATACGCCAGGTGGAGTGAGGGATCCGCTGAAACATCCCTTTGACAGAAGATCCATCTGGAACATGCCCATTGGAGACAGTGCCCGATACCTCCATGCGGGTCTTCAGCCTGTGGGCGAGGAAGGATTATCCATCGACGAAGACCTGATCATTTTTACCCCCGGCGCGCCTGAAATGGCTATTTATGAAAATTTTGCTGATTGGAACCGTGAAAAAAGCCGGTGTGAGATTGAAGGGGAATTCCTCTATTCTGTCCCTTTTCCGGAGACTTTGGTTTACAGTCCCCAAAACTGGGAAGGTACCACACCCAACTCCGGTCTTGCCTCATTGCTTGCTGACAGGAGAACGATCAAACAGACGCAGCCATTTGCCCGCTGTCAATCCGGTGAGCCAGGCACATCGCACTACCTGTTTCCCGACCAGGATCTTTACGGTCCCGGAATATACGGTGCTCATGGCGGTTCGGGATTGTCTGCAGTGGGAGGTGCTATTCGTCTTGGGGAGCTCATGCCTGGAAGCGGTCCCATTGCCCACGCCCTCAAAATGAATATATGGGCAGCTGAGAACATACAATTTGAATCGACATACAGGGGGCACAGGTGGCCGGCTCCGGTGGCGGACGGATATGCCGCGGAAACTTATGGAACATTGAGAACCCAGCCTTTTGTGCCGGGGGTGCAGATGGGAGCCCTGCTGGCTCTCCCTTCCTGGATGGACCTTGATTCTCTCGGGTTTGAAACAGAACCCGGTCGCCGGCTGGCACAGGCATTCCAGGATTATGGAGCTTATGTGGTAGACGATACCTACCGCGATTCCTGGGCCATTATTACGGCATGGGAGGCGGATGGCAGATGGGTGGATCAATTTGAAGAAGCCTGGGGATATTCATTCAGGACCTATCATTCGGAAAATCCCTGGTCAAGAGACGTGGAACGGATCTATCAGAATTTGCATGTTGTTGACAATAACGGCCCCGAATCCATTGGCGGGGGGGGTACCCCCAGGACTGGGCTGGCAGCTCCTTTTCATTATTATCCATTGCATTGACCCGAGTTTGTAATATCACATATTCAATATGAAGAAATTAATATGGATTTCCTTATTTGGGGCCGTATGGTTGCTGCATGCTGCTATGGCATTTACACAATCCAGTCTGCATATGGGGCCTTCAGTAGACTTCTCTAAGGGAAATCTGCAGGTAAGCCAGGATGGTCGTTCGCTTGTATTTGAAGATGGATCACCTTTCTTTTACCTGGGGGATACCGGTTGGGAGCTTTTTCACCGTCTTACACTGGAAGAGGCTGAAATGTATCTTGAAAACAGGCGTTCAAAGGGATTTACGGTTATTCAGGCAGTGGCACTTGCGGAGTTGGACGGGTTGAGTACACCGAACAGGAACGGGCATATTCCCCTGATTAACAACGATCCGGAAAGGCCCAATGAAGAGTACTTCCTTCATCTGGACAAGGTCATCAAAATGGCGGAGTCAAAGGGACTATACATTGGTCTGCTTCCCACCTGGGGTGACAAAGTTCAGCGCAACTGGGGGGTTGGTCCGGTCATCTTTAATGAGGCTAATGCCGCCGTATACGGACGGTGGATCGGGAACCGCTATAAAGATTTTCCCAATATCATCTGGATTATCGGAGGGGACAGGGATTGCATTGGATATGAGGGTGTATGGCGGTCACTTGCCCGGGCTATCAAATCGGCGGACCCTCATCACCTGATGACGTATCACCCCATAGGCTCGAAATCCTCATCTGAATGTTTCCACTCAGATGATTGGCTGGATTTTAATATGCACCAGTCAGGACACAGCGAGAGATTCATTCCGAACTACCGCAAGATTGCCGCTGATTTCAGCCTGTCACCTGTTAAGCCATGCATGGATGGTGAACCCATTTACGAGGATCATCCTTTCAACTGGAATCCCGAATACGGGATTGCCGGTGAGGAAGATGTGCGAAGGGCGGCTTACTGGGCCCTGTTTTCAGGCGCGTTTGGGCACACCTATGGCTGCCATCCTGTTTGGCAGTTCTATTCCGTTATGGTTGATCCGGTAAATTTTCCGCCCCATGAATGGAAAGAAGCCATGGACCTGCCCGGAGCCTTTGATATGTTGCATGTAAGGAGGTTAATGGAATCCCGCCCAATATTAGGCCGGGTACCTGACCAGTCGATCATTTATTCTGAGACCGGTGGCATGACTTCACGGATCCTCGGTACCAGAGGAAAGGGATATGTCATGATATACATGCCCTCCAATATCCTGGTCACCCTCGATTTTTCCAGAATTGAAGGAGATGAACACCATGCCTGGTGGTACAATCCCAGGACGGGCGAATCAAAGTTCATTGAAACATTTAGAAATCCGGAGTCAGCGGGAGGGAAGTATAAGGATTTCAGGGTGCCCGTATCGGGCATCGACTGGATACTTGTGGTGGACGATGCAGCCATGCGGTTTGAACCACCCGGAATGATTACCGGCAGATAACCTTCAATGGCTTTGAAGTTCATATTCTCCCCTCAGCATCTGAATACAGTGGACCAGTCCCCGGGTGTTGTGGTAGGTGGTCTTCCAGATATGGCTCTTGG
>CAZNSZ010000106.1:0-11813 GCA_964575865.1 uncultured Bacteroides sp.
CTAACTTCTAACTTCTAACCAAACACTAACTTCTAACCGCTAACATACTAACCTTGTTAATACTTTTCGGTAACATATGTTACAGCAGAATCTGCTGTGGATATATAATTCTTATATTTGGTTCGCAGATTTATTGAGAAGGAGTTACATATGTTAAAACCTTTTTTATCGGCGGGAAAGCACCGGCGGCTTCCTCTGGGGGTGTTGTGTGCTTTGCTGTTGTTTTGTACTTCCTGCCAGAAAGAGCCCGGTATAGGGGGGAACGGGGCCATCACCGGTACGCTCATCGAAAAGTTCTACAACGATGATTATTCCCTCCTCATAGAGGAAAGACCGGCAGTGGATGAGGAGGTCTTCATCCTGTTCGGGGATGACCAGGTGCTGGGCGACAGGGTATTTACCGGACAGTCAGGGGTTTTTCGTTTCGAATTCCTCTACCCGGGGGAGTACCACATCTATTACCAGTCTGAGGATCCGGACCATCCCGGGGACGAGTGGACCACGGTTCATACGGTCAACCTGGAGCGTGGCGGGGAGCTGGACATGGGTCAGCTGGAGAAAGTGACTGCCCTGGATTTCGACGAAGGAACCGCGGTGATCAAGGGTGTGGTCTGGGAGGTCAACTACGTCAACGAATCCAGGTGGCCCAACCTGGTGGTTGAAAGCGAGGATTTTGCCCATGAACATGAAGTGTACCTGACCTACGGGGAGCATGCCTTTTACGATGAAAGGGTTCGGACGCAATATGACGGGTATTTTGAATTCAGTAACCTGATCCCCGGCGAATACCTGATCTTCCTCTACTCGGAGGATGTCAAGCGGCTCACGGACCACGTGGTGCTCCAGTACCGGGTCACCATCAGCGAACCGGGGCAGGAAGAGGACCTGGGGACCATTACCATTGAGCGACGTTAGAATGAATCACACAGGCATGACATACAGATTACTTGTGGCGCTGGTCCTGCTGCTGTCGGGAACAGCATGGGTGGCCGGACAGGGGAAGAAGACCATCAGGGAGAAGCAGATCGCCTCCATCACCGTACACGAGTATTTCCTGGACGAGGGAATGGACGAGCCCGTGGTGGAGTCCATCGAAAAGTATGATATGGAGGGAGAATTGCTTGAGATCCAGGAATTCAATAAGGAAGGGGATATCAAGCGGTGGGAAAAGTATGCCTACGACAGCGAAGGCAACCTGGTGGAAGAGGTATTCATGGACGAAAAGGGGCGTGTTGAGCGGACCGAGAAGACCATTTACCGCGACGGACTCAGGGTGGAGAAGCACTTTTTTGACAACAAAGGACGGCTCTATAAGAAGAAGGAATTTCTCTATGAATATCACTGATCAGATAGAGAAAATTCTCGGTGACTTCGATCCCATTTCCCTTGACGAGGTCACCAGAGCCTCACTGATGCGCCGGAAAGACAGCAAATACATACTGGGGATCACGGACCTGCCCGGGGTGCTTCCTTCCATCACATCGGAGTACAGGATACTCGAAATCGATGACAGGCGGTCCCATGGGTACATCACCCAGTATTACGACACTTCCGATCTTGAGATGTACCAGATGCACCACAGGGGGAAAGCCAGCAGGCACAAGGTGCGGTTCAGGAGCTACGGGACCTCGGATCTCCATTTCCTGGAAGTGAAGAAAAAGAATGCCAAGGGGATCACCACCAAAAACAGGATCAGGACCAACGGGATGGGGGCCTCCATACTGACCACCGAAGAGGAATTCCTGATGACCCATACCCCTTACCGGGCCGCCGCCGTACTGCCGGTGCTGGAAAACCAGTTCAACAGGATCACCCTGGTGAGCCTGGACCAGACCGAACGGATCACACTCGATTACGGGCTGAGGTTCAGGGGACTGCGTGCAGAGAGCCAGCTGGACCTGCCGGGGATTTCCATCGCTGAGATCAAATATGAACGGCTGCTGTCGGGGTCTGTTTTCAGCAACGTTCTCAGGGACAACCACATCGCTCCCAACCGCTTCAGTAAATATGCCATCGGTGCAGCGTTGCTCTATCCGGAACTGAAAAGTAACCGGTTCAAAATGAAGATCCGGAAGGTGAACCGGCTCAATGACCTATATCTGCAAAAAACTAAATCTGAAACCCATGCCTGAATTTCTGAACATCGAACTGATGAACTGGGAGGATTTCTGGGACCTCGTTCTAAGGGTCACTTTCAACTTCATCATCGTATTGTACATCGCCAGGGGGCTCTATTACAGAATCACACCGAGGAAGGATTATCTTTTCACGTACATCCTGATCAGCCAGATGATCTTTTTCATCGTCATGCTGCTGGAGAACGTGAATGTCAATATGGGATTTGCCCTCGGCCTGTTTGCCATTTTCGCCATGCTTCGGTACCGCACCCGGCAGATCCCCATCAGGGAAATGACCTATCTCTTTGTGGTCATCGGGATCTCGGTGATCAACGGTCTGGCCAACAGGAGGGTCAGTTATGCCGAACTGATCCTGACCAACCTGATTGTCATCGGGGTGGTCTATGCCCTGGAAAAAATCTTCCTGCTGAAGAATGAGCTGAGCAAGGAGGTGGTGTATGAAAACATAGAACTGATCAAACCGGAGCGGCGCCAGGAACTGATCAGGGACCTGGAGGAGCGCACCGGAATCAAGATCAACCGGGTGGAGATCGGCAGGATCGATTATCTCCGCGATTCGGTCAGGCTGATCATCTTTTATTACCAGGAAAGCAATACCCCTTATTCAGCCGAAGGCAATGATGATATGAGGGATGACGATGATGATTAGGAAACGGGCGGCACTCTGGTGGCTGACCTGTTTCTTGTGGCTGCTGGCCCCGGAATTGCAGGGGCAGCAACGGGATTTTCAGAGCTGGTGGGAACTGGAGCTTCGGAAGGATCTTCGCGGGGGATTCGATATCGCCGGTGAGCTGGAGCAACGCTTCAGGAACAACAGCCTCCAGTATGACCGGACACTGGTGACCATCACCGGCGGCTACGGGGTGAACCGCTACCTGGACCTGAATATGGGAGTGAGGGGGGTGGCGGTGATGAGCCGGGAGCTGCAGATGCAGAGCAAGTTCAGGGTGCATGCGGATGCCACGGGGAGTGTGATGCTCGGCGGAATCGACCTCTCCCTGCGGACCCGTTTCCAGTATGGATTCGATGATGTGCTGGAAGTGGGATATTTCAGGCTCAATACCCTGGTTAACAGGAACCGGCTCAAAGCTGCGTTCCACCTGTTCGGAACCCGTTTCGACCTGTTCGCCTATGCGGAAACGTGGCACCTGCTGAATGATGTTCCCTCACGCCTGACCTACAAACTGAGGCTCTCGGGGGGAGTGGAATATGCCCTCAACTTTGTCTCCGGCCTGACCCTGCGTTACATCCTCGAAGACGAGTTCAATGTAAGGAATCCCCTGCAATCACACATACTGATAGTAGGTTACGGGTACAGGTTTTAGCGGTGTTTGATCAGTTTGCACTGTTCCCTGATCCGGTGGCCGTCGGTCAGTTCAAGAAGGTAGATCCCGTCCGGCAGATGGGAGAGGTCGGGAAGGGTTAAAGCAGCCTCCCGCCCGGTATAAGGAAGCTCTGCCTGGTACACCAGCTGTCCCGACAGTCCGGTGATCCTGACCTGCAGATCGGCCGGAGTTCCCAGGTTGTAGGAGAGGTAAGTGCGTGAAAGGTCCGACGGATTGGGGTAGACCTTCAATGGCACCCCGGCGGCGATGGTCTCATCCGCCCGGTCAGACGCTGGGATGCACTGCCCGCCCCACTGTCCGTCGATCCAGCTGAGCCGGTTGTTGATCCAGTTCCTCAGATAGTCCTCCTCATCGGCATAGGTCTGTCCCACGTAACTGTTGGGCCACTGGTAGGTCCCCAGGATCGGCCAGCGTTCGAAGTTGCGTTGGATGGCATCCCCCATGGCGAAGGTGAGGCTGTCCACCATCCGGGTCAGCACGGACCCGCTCAGCCGGTCGGCGCGGAGCTCGTCCCACCTGCAGTAAAGCTGGTTGCGGAACCAGGGATCCTCCATGGCTCGCGCCCACCAGTAAATGGTGTTGGTCAGGGTGTAGGTCCAGTTGTAGGTGCGGTGAACGTCTTCGGTGTAATCGCTGTTCCCGAAGGTGAGGTTGTAATCCCAGGGCGGACCGTTGACCAGCAATCCGCCGTCGCTGTCCTTCTGCTTGTAGAAATAGTGGCTCAGCCTGAATCCGTCCACGTCCTTCACCACTTCGTTCAGGATCATCAGGTCGGTCATGGAGGGGATGTCCAGGTAAGCCCGGTATCCCCGCACCGGATCGGTGAAGTGTTCCGATGAGAGGGCGCGCTCGAACAGGATCAGGTGGTTCCTCATGTACTGGCGCTGCTTCTCATTGAGCTCCTCATATTCCGGATCGAAGAACTGGTAGGTGACCGGGGCATAACCGGGTACGGGCGGCTGGACCGGGGAGGTCCAGTATTCGGAAGGATCCATGTTGGTGGTCTTGTCCACCCGCATGAGGTATCCGCCGGTGAGTTCGTCCCCCAGGGTGTCCTGGGGATTCAGGGTGGCCATGTCGACCCGGTTCCGGTCACGCTTGATCTTCTCGGTCAGCAGATAGAGCCCCAGGTAATCGCCGTTAATGATCAGTTCGATAAAGCGGGTCCGTGGCGCATAGTGCCCGAATGATTCGTAAAGCCTGTAGGTGATGGCATTGCGGATCAGGCTCTTGTCCCCGAAAGGCCCGTAGAGGACATAGTCGTTTTCCTGAGGCAGGCCCAGCAGCGAAACGTTGTTGTTATCGCCTGTCTCCGTCTGGGTTTCGATGCTGTAGGATTTTTTGGCATAGAAGTACTGGGAGGATTCACCGCGGATCTCGATGGAGATCTGTCCGTCGTAAACATTCGGAACATCCCCCGGGCGGTTGTAGCTGGCCGGACCGTTATGGATCAGTCCCATCTGCGCAGTGATGCGCGGCTCATCCTGGATGTAAGCACCCCCGGTCCCGATCACCATCAGTGGCAGGTGGGTGCTGTCATGCTGCACGGGGGGAATGAACCAGTAGGGGGGGGCCGTAAAGTACGTCTGCCCGGAGCCGATCCCCGCATGCAGGTAAACGTTCGAGGAGAGGTCCGATGAGTTCAGTGATTCGTTGTGCACCTGTACAGCCAGTACATTCTGCCCTGCCTGCAGCAGTGGGAGTATCTCCTCCCCGAGAATGAACCGCATGGGCTGTAATCCCTGGTAACGGTCAGCTTCATGCAGGCCGTCGGCGGGCTGGTCCCATCCGGGGGTTGTTCCTTCGGTCCCCATGAGAAACCTGGCCAGTTCCGTCCCGTTCAGGTAGGCCACGAACCCGTCGTCGAAGTCCATGTCCAGGATCAGCTGCCGGATTGCCTCCGGTTCGGCCACATTGAAGCTGTACCTGCAGTAAACCGACAGGGCAGGAGGAATGGTGGTCCGGTCGTCCCCGTCCCCGTAGCCCACTCCGCCGGGACCCTGGTTCCAGGAGGCATCGTTGTACCCGGGCAGGTTCCAATCCTGGTCGGGCTGCGCTGCAGGCACCAGGAAGCGGCATCCGCTGCCGGGGGTCAGGATGGTTTCCCAGTGGTCGATCTCCTGTCCCTGAACAAAAAGGAAAGGGAAGGTGATCAGCAGCAGTATGGCGCGGAATCGCTTCAAAACAGCATTGAAAATGGTGTAAACCCGTTATTCATGGGACAAAGATAACTTTCTGAAGGTTGTATCGGCCCTCCCTTGCAACAAATCGGTCAGGGACGGGTTATTATGCTGTATGCTGAAACTACCCGAAGAGATTATTTTGCTGCTGGTTGAGTGCCCCCTTTTTCAGGGACTTGAACCGGAGGGGATCGGCGAACTGCTGTCCGCGTCATCGGCCAGGCTCCGCCAGTTCAAAAAAAATGATCTGATCGCCCAGGAGGGTGAGGAGGTGCACTTCCTGCACCTGGTGATCAGGGGAAGCGTCAGGGGGGAGATGGCGGACGATTCGGGAAAGGTGATCAAGATCGAGGACATCACCCCGCCGCGACCCCTGGCCCCGGCGTTTCTTTACGGGAACCAGAACAGGTACCCGGTGCAGATCACCGCCAACGAAGAGGCAACAATTCTGTCGGTCCCGGGTGATGAGTTTCTGAAAATGATGCAGAAATCGGAACAGGTGCTTCGGAACTTTATCCACATCCTGTCGAGCAGGGGACAGTTCCTTTCCAGCAAGATCAGGTTCCTCACCTTCTCCACCCTGAGGGGAAAACTGGCGAAATACCTGCTGGACCTTTCAGCCGCGACCGGGTCCCGGCAGATCGACCTGCCCCATTCACAGTCGGCCCTTTCCGAGTTGTTCGGGGTGACCCGGCCATCCGTGGGGAGGGCCATCGGATCGCTCAACCAGGAAGGGATCATCCGGTCCGGGGGAAAAACGGTGGTCCTGCTGGACATGGACCGTCTCAGGTCCTTGTTGCGGGAATGATCCTTTTCCCCATTCAGCGCTGGCCGGTATCAGGAAAGGTCGATCCCGTAAGCGGCGGGATCGAGGCCCCATTTCTCAAGGAGCCAGCTCAGCGCCCGTATGTCGTAGTCGGTTCCTCTGTCAAAGCTGGTGTATTTTTCCTGGGCCATCTTCAGGCATTCAGCGAGGATCTCCTCCGGACGTGCCCCCACATGATCAAGGCTGTTGAGGGCATGCAGCCTGGCTTTCTGTTCATCGCTCCTGAGTACACTGGTATAGGCCTCAATTGCTGTCTCTCTTTCTCCCAGCTGATAAAGGATCTCAGCGGCACCTACCCGTACATTCCAGGAGGGATCGCCGGCTGCCCTGGCGATTTCCCCGGTATACGGGAGAACCCGGTCACCCAGTAAAACCAATCCCTGCATCGCCCAGTAGCGGACGGCGCCGTCTTCATGGGACAACATCCCGACCAGTTCAACAAGGTGCGCAGGATTGGCAGAGGAGGCCAGGACTGCTGCTGCAATGATTTCATCCAGCGGCACCTCACCGCTTCGCATCAGGTCATAGACAGGCCGTCCGCCGGCCCTGATGTTCCTGTCCGCTTCCGGAAGGTAACCGGCATCCAGAATGGAACGCCCAATGGAGAGGCATTCCTGGCGCATGAGGGCGAGTTGTTCCTGGTAGCGCGGATCCGTGGCCAGGTTGCTGACCTCCCAGGGATCGTTTACCACATCATAGAGCTCCTCGGCCGGTTTGGGTTGCCACCAGCGGGACTGGACCTCGTTGCATTCTCCATCCAGGTAGGCCTTCTCCCAGGAGCGCATGGAAGGGGCACGCCACAGATAGTCCAGGTGCTGGAGGTAGATCCGCGAGGGATTAAAATTGATGGTATACCGGAACCGGCCGTCCACCACCGACCGGGACATGTCATACCGCTCATCCATGCGGTCCCTGTACATATAGATATACGCAGGAGCTTCCATCTGGTATTTGCCAAGAAATGCCCTGCCCTGCATGTAGCCGGGAGCCTCCGTCCCGGTGAGGCTCAGCAAGGTGGGGGCCAGGTCCACGAAACTGATCAGCCTGTCCACCGCTGCACCCGGCTCTTCAGCCGGGTAGAGGTGTTTATATTGCTCCGGGATCCTTACAATAAACGGCACATGGGTGCCGGTCTCATAGAGGAATCGTTTGCTGCGTCCCAGGACCCCGCCATGGTCACTGTAATAGAACACAATGGTGTTCTCAGCCAGCCCCTCTTGCTCCAGTTCCCGGAGCAGTTCCCCCACCTGTGCATCCATCTCCTCCACCCTGTCGTAATACTGTGCCCAGTCATGCCGCATTTCCGGGGTGTCCGGATGATAGGGGGGAAGCGTCACCTCTTCGGGCCGGTGCCGGAGCTGCTCAGAGGGAACAGGCGTGTGAATGGAACTTTCATGGCTGGTGGTCAGGTTGAATATGGCAAAGAAGGGCTGGCCCTCGGCCCGGTTCCTGTAATGGGCCTGGCGGCTGCTCTCATCCCACATGGTCTCCGGGTCCGCCGGCGTGGTATTGTAATCGGTCTTGGAATTGTTGGTGCAGTAGTACCCTTTCTCTTGCAGGTATCCGGTATAGAACCTGACGGTCTCTGACCTGGGATACTGGCTCCTCATCTGTTCGTTCCCTGAGGAACAGGCATACACCCCGGTGATGATGGTGTTGCGTGCCGGTGCGCAGACCGGGGTGTTGGCATAAGCACGCGTATACCGGAACCCTTCAGCGGCCATGCGGTCCAGGTTGGGAGTGGTGGCGAAGGCATCCCCGTAGCATCCCAGGAAAGGGCCGTTGTCCTCACTGGTGATCCAGAGGATATTGGGGGGAGGGAGTTCATCTTTTTTACACGCTGTGAACAGGGGAACGATCAGCAGACCGGTCCAGAGCAGAAGGGTCGTTTTCATTGGGATCGTCAGTCAGGTTTGGTTCAGGGATCCAATTTACCATTTATGGACCAGAATTCCTCAGGCATACAACCCTGATGGTTGTTTCTTGTCTTTCATTACAGGAACATCAATAAACCTCAGCAACCACAACCAACACACGCATGATCATGAAAAAAATACCCATCATATTGTTTCTTCTGGCAGGTGCCGGCAGCCTGATTCAGGCGCAGCCGGCAGACAGTCTCCTGGAGAGGCGCCCTTTTCAGCTCACCTTCTTTCCGCCCCTGAGTACCAACGGAGTGGGGAATGCCCATACCATCAACAACGTTTCCCTGAACCTTCTGGTCGGGTTTTCAGGGGGCGTGGAGGCCTTTGAAGCAGGTGGTCTCATCAACATTGACCGCTGGTATGTGGACGGATTCCAGGTGGCCGGGATCGGGAATACCGTTGGCGGACGTGTCCGGGGAGCCCAGTTGTCCGGTTTTTACAACGTGAACGGATCCTCGCTGACGGGATTTCAGGGTTCAGGGTTCGTGAATGTGGCAGGAGCAGCGGTCCGGGGAGCACAGGCCACGGGATTTGTCAATGTGGCAGGCCGTCAGGTGAACGGCTTCCAGGGTTCCGGATTCGTGAATGTGGCGGGAGGCCATGTCACCGGGGCCCAGGTATCGGGATTTGTGAATGTGGCCGGTGATTCGCTGACCGGATTTCAGGGGACCGGATTTGTGAACGTGGCGGGTAAGAGCGGGAAAGGGGCACAGGCTGCCGGTTTTGGAAATGTCTCGGGAAGCGGAAAGGTCCGTTTCCAGGGTTCCGGATTCTTCAATGTGGCCCGCGAAGTGAGGGGAGCCCAGGTGAGCGGATTCGTGAATGTGGCCGACCGGGTCAGCGGTGTGCAGATGGCAGGGTTCCTCAACATCTGCGATTCCATCGACGGGGTCCCGCTGGCCTTGATCAGCGTGGTGAAGAAGAACGGGTACAGAACTGCAGGTTTTTCGGTCAGTGAGGTGCAATATGTCAATTTCTCCTAC
The DNA here is from genome assembly GCA_964575865.1 of uncultured Bacteroides sp. Taxonomy (GTDB): domain Bacteria; phylum Bacteroidota; class Bacteroidia; order Bacteroidales. The sequence continues at coordinate 9,399 of CAZNSZ010000106.1, forward strand.
CAGCTTGGCGTCAGACAGCTCTATACCATCTATTCGTTCGGGAAGCCCTTCGGCCCGGGCAGCCGGTGGATGTTCGGAGGCGGACTGGGGACAGCGCTGCCGCTCAGTGAAAAACTGATGATGCACCTGGAAGGTACCGTACATCAGGAGTTATGGATCGCCAACAGGGCAAATCCCTACTTCCTGTACATCGACCGCCTGAACCTGTACAACACGCTGAAGTTCTCCTTTTCCTGGCAGGTCCAGGACCGGGTTGCGCTGCAGGTGGGACCCACCTTCAATGTTTCCGTGGCCCATACCAATCCTGATGCCGGAAATCTTTCCTGGTACCAGATCGCACCTTACTCCATCATGAACCGCACCGGTGGCGACTACAACAGGACCAATGTCCAGATCTGGTTCGGATTGCAGGGCGGGATACGGTTCTGATTGGTGGTCCGGTCTTTAAATAGGTGGTCCGGTCTTTAAATTGGTGGACCGGTCACATTCGCAGTCTGCCCCCGTCCCCTCCGTCCCCTGTGGATGTCGTCAAAGCCTTGATCGGGCGGAGGGCGGCGGGGGTTTTTATGCGGAAGAGTAACGCGCCAGCAGTTCCTCCCTGAGGGCCGGGCTCACAGGGATGGCTTCCTGGCCGATGCGTACCTGGTTCCCTTCAATGAAAGCGATCCGTTTCAGATTGACCGCATAGGATTTGTGAATGCGCATGAACGATTCTGACGGAAGCGATTCCACCAGCTCTTTCAGGGTTCCGTGCACCACCAGTCTCTTTTCGTCCAGGCAGACCCTCACATAATCCCCCTGGCCCTCCAGGTAAAGAATATCGGAGGGATCCACCGCATAGAGTTTCCGGTCGGCCTTCAGGAGGATCCTTCCCGCACCTGCCTCTGTCCCTGTTTTTTGCTTCAGGAGTTCCAGGCTCCGGTGCACCGCCTTCAGGAACCGTTCCAGGCTGAAAGGTTTGACCAGGTAGTCTACCGCGTTCAGTTCGAATCCTTCCACGGCGAACCGGGGAAATGCGGTGGTAAAAATGATCAGGGGAGAGGAGGTGAGTGACCTGGCGAAAGAGATCCCCGATAAACCGGGCATCTGGATATCCAGGAACATCAGATCCACCTGATTTTCCGCCAGCAGGCCCGTTGCTTCCATGGCATCCGAACCTTCCCCCACCAGCGTCAGCTCCCTGACACGGGCAATGTACCTTCTCAGAATATCCCTTGACAGGGGTTCGTCATCGACAATGATGCAGTTGATAGCTGCCATATTCAGAGTTTCAGTTGCAATGTGACAATAAACAGCTCCTTCTCCTTCCGGATGGCAAGCTGGTGCCTGCCGGGATAGAGCAGTTCAAGGCGCTGCCGGGTGTTCTCAATTCCGATACCCTTTCCGTTATTGAGCTGTTGCCCCGGTTGTTCCTTCCCTGTGGTGTTCCTGGCAGTGAACAGGAGCCTTCCCGGTTCCAGTTGCATGATGAGATCGATCATCACAGGGTGACCGCCGGCCCTCAATCCATGCTTGAATGCATTTTCCACAAAGGGAAGGAGCAGCATGGGGGCGATCTCCTGCTCTCCGGGGTCCCCGCTGACTTCCAGGCGAAGCTCGACCCGGTCAGGATCGATCCGGTAACGGTACATGTCCACATAGTCACGGACCAGCTCGATCTCTTTAGCCAGTTTCACGCGGGGATGATCGGTTTCATACAGGGTGTATTTGAGGATTTCGGAGAGCTGCAGGATCGCTTCCGGTGTTCTGGATGATCGCTCCAGGGAAAGGGCATACAGGGTTTGAAGGCTGTTCAGGAGGAAATGCGGATTGATCTGGGACTGAAGTACGCTCAGCTGCTGTCCGGCGGCCAGCCGCTCCACCCGCACCATCAGGAACCAGCTCCTGGAGAGCTTGATCAGGGTGGTGAGGAGAAGGATGCTTCCGGTGAATATCATCAACAGGCCCACCGGGTAATAGGAAATAAAATAATAGCCGGGAAGGAGGTAATCCACCCACCGGTCAAACAGGAAAAAGAGCCAGAAGGACCCTGCCAGTGCCAGCAGCAGCAGGGAGGAGACATAGGGCAGGTAGCGCTCTTTCCGCAGGAACAGGGGTATGGCCACATAGAGATTCAGATAGACGATGCTGATCAGCGGAACCAGGAACAGCAGGGTATACATCACATCGATTTTTTCAATGGACCCTGAAGCCCTGAAAACATTAAGCAGGATAAAGAAAACCACCCCCCAGAAGAGCAGGTGCTGCCACCACCTGCGCCTGAAAAGCATCAGTTCCGTAAAACCGGTTCCCCGGGATCTCATCTCCTTCCTCTCCTTCATCACTTGCCAAATTAAGAAGAATGGACCGCAAAAGGGAAATTTTTTCGACGAACAGGGTCGGTTTGTCGCCAAAAATGGAGGTCCCTGCCCCCCG
>CAZNSZ010000107.1:0-4231 GCA_964575865.1 uncultured Bacteroides sp.
GGGAACTCCAAAGCCAAGGAAGAGGGCAAGGAACATAACGATCAGGCTCTTGGGTGAAGCAATAGCCACATACTGAGGGGGCTCAATGATTTCACAATCGGGAAGATTGGAAGATTTAATGATCTGGGCCTGTATCCTCTGCTCGAGCAAAGACATGTACACATTTTCACTCAGATTGAATTTTCTTTCTATCCCCAGCAGCCTCCTCTGGGTATAGGGCAGGCTTTTGTACTCGCTGTCAAGCTGACTGATCCTTCTGTTCACCTCTGACAGCTCTGCATTGGTGGTGCTGATGCTGTACTGGACATTCTCCAGGATCACCTCCTTCAGATTGCTGATGGTAATTTCAATGGTACGAAGTCGCGGGCTCCGCAGCTGGTTGTTGTTGATGATCTGCTGACGCTCGGTGTTAAGGGTGGTAAGTTCCTGTATCAAACTGCTGAGCAACGGATCTTCGATCCCCAGTGCAGAGGGTGCCAGGAATTCATCCGAATCCCTGCTTGAGTTGAAGTAATCCTGCATCTGCTGCAGGGTGCTTCGCCTCCTTTCAATTTCGTCCTTTTCTGCTTCTGCTTCCTGTAACTGGTTGTAAAGGTTTCCGGCTTTCTCATCCACGTTCATCACACTGGAGCTCCTTCGTATATTCTGGAGTTCCTCTTCTGAACTGCCCAGTGACTGGCTGATATCTGCCAGCTGAAAATCCAGATGTTCGATGGTTTTTGTTGCCAGGAAATTCTTTTCCTCCAGGTTGTAGTCAATATACTTGTTGATCAGCCCGTTCAGGAAGTCGATCCCCTTCTGGCGGTTATCGCTGTTGACCGACATCTCAATCATGGTCGCATCGATGGCTGAACTTTCCACGGTCAGTGACCTTTTGAATTTCGCAGTCAGGGCCCCGTTGGTATTGAACCGGAAAAACAGGTCCTTGCCCTGGTATTCCTCCGCTTTGTAATTGGAATTGAGCAGAATGCGGAAGGAGGCAAAATTGTTGCTCACTTCTTCTCCGAACCTGAATGTCCCGTGGAGCCTGAATGAGGTGGAAGGCACTACCACGCTTTCATCTCTGAAATCCACAATGGACGCCTCTTTGTTAAAGGCCGAGATCCGGAAGGTCTCTTCATTGATGATGCTGATGTAAAAATAAGTATTGATGGGCTGAAGGTGTTCATTGCTCGGAATAACAATAAAAGGTGCATTCTGATAAAGATCCTTCATGCTGAATTCCATCTGCTTTGGAATCTTGTCCTCCTGGAGGTAGTAAGATACCTTCAGGTCCATATCTTCCACCACCGATCTGATCAGGGGAGTGGACTGGAAAAAGTATATTTCATTCTGCAGGTTTTTATCCTTTTCGATCAGGTCATACACCCGCATCATATCATCGGAATTGGCACCAAATGCATTGGACCGTTCCACATTCAGGATCACCGATGCATTGACCTTATATATCTTGGCTGCAAACTTGATATAGAAAAGGGAACCTCCCACCAGAACCGCAACGGACAGGACCACCAGGTACCAGTACTTCATCAGATCCGAGAAAAACTCGGATAAATAACCCGCAAGATTGTCGTTCTTTTCGTTAGTGACCATTGGGCAGTTAATTTACGTATGTAACCATGAATGTCAATACCACAATCGTTAGTGAAGCAATGGAAAGGACCAGGTCATAGGGGAACGTATCCAGACCCCACTTCTTCTGTCTCAATGGCTCCACGTAAATAATATCATTGCTTTTGACCATATAGAGATCGGATGTCAGCAGCTGGTCGCTGGTCAGGTCCACTTCGTATTTGGAACGGTATGGTCCTTCCTCCCTGATGATCAGCACCTTTTTCCTGTTTCCGAAGGTGGCCACATCATTGGCATATCCGATGGCCTGAAGAATGTTTACGTTTTTGTAATTAAAAACATAAACCCCCGGGCTGTTCACCTCACCGAGGATCGTGACTTTGTTGTTGACGAACCGGATGAAAACAGACGGATAAAGGAGGTATTGGGACAATTCCTGTTCGACCAGATCCGAAGCCTCCATCAGGGTAAGCCCCGTTAGTTTGATCCTTTCCACGTAGGGAAGCTTGATATATCCTTCCTGGTCAACCGTATAGCTCACCAGTGAAGGGTCCCGGGCATACTGGTCCCTGTCCTGGTTAAAATTGGTCTGAGTCTCGTCCGCACTGGTTACCCTGATATAGAGCTCATCACCCTGCCTGATGGCCTCATCCAGGGACTCGTCAATAAAGTACATGTTGTCGGCCTGCTCCTGGATCATGGCCCTGTCGTCCTGAACATATACGATTTTCCTGTTCGGGACGCAGGATCCGGCCATGAGTAGCACCAGCATCAGCAGAATAAACAGGTTTCTTCCGGTATGATTCATGGTGAAAAAATTGTGACCTAAAGATAAAACAATAATTACCAATTGATAGTATACGGGAAAATCACAAAAAGGGTAGGATTATTTAACAGGAAGGTGATAACAACCAACAGAACCACCCATCGATCAGTGACCGCCTGCGACAAAAAAGGTCCTCACAGTCTTAAAGAAAAGTTCCACATCCTTACGCAGGTTCCAGGTATCGATGTAGTGGAGATCCAGCTCCATCCATTCTTCAAAGGATACATCGTGCCTGTTGGGAACGATCTGCCAGGTGCAGGTGATACCGGGCTTGACGGAGAGTCTTCTTAACTGCCACCTTTCATACTGCTTGACCTCCTCCTCAAGGGGCGGACGGGGTCCCACCAGGGACATTTCCCCACGGATGACATTGAACAGCTGGGGCAATTCATCCAGGCCGGTCTTCCTGAGGAATTTACCCACACGGGTAATGCGTGGATCATCCTTGATCTTGAAAACAGGGCCATCTGCTTCATTTCTCTCTTTTAGCAATTTCAATTGCTCCTCAGCGTCCACGACCATGGTCCTGAACTTATAAAGTTTGAATCTCCTCCCCCTCAACCCAATTCTTTCCTGCCTGAAAAACACAGGACCCTTGGAACCCGTTTTAATGATTGTTCCAATCACAAGAAACACAGGTAGTAAAAGAATCAGTGCCATGATGGAGAAATAAATATCCCCCACGGATTTGAGGACTAATGAAAGTTTGTTGGATGGGGCATCAACTATTGTCAGGTCACGGGCATTGTTCAGGGTTTTCAGCTGGAACTCCGTAGGATCAAGTGGTGATACAGAGGATTGCAGCCTGAAGATCACCCCGACTTCATTACAGATGTTGACAGCTTCCTTGATCAGTTCAATATCCACATCCCTTCGGCAGTAGATCACTTCATCCACCACGCTCTGATCGATCACATTCTTGAGCTTCTCCTGCGGGGAAATGATATTGATCTGAGAGCTGTATTTGGCTTTGATGAGTTTGGAATCTGTCAGGATGGAAACGATCTTGAACCCCCACTCTTTCTGCATCAGCAGATTTTCAATGATCCCATCCGAGAAGGCATCAGCAATGATGAGCACATGGTGCAGGCTGCCGCCGTACGTCCGGTACACCTGCAGTGCCCTGAAAGCCAGCAATCTGAAAAGAATGGTCAATATGAACAGCACCCCTGAATAGACCACGATCAACAATACCGGCAGTGAGGTGAACCTGAAGACCACCTTGACAACGATCAGGGCCAGGAATACGATGAAAATACTGCGCGCCAGCTGGACAGCCTGTGTGAGGTACCGCTGTGTCCGGGGTATTTTGGCCATGGCTGTGATCCGTGAAAGAACGAACCACGACATCAGAATGAAAGCGAAGAAAAGGAGTGCCTCAACGGTGTGAACCTCCATCTCGGGAATGAAAAACATCTTCGTCCACGAGATGGAGAGGGGAAATGCCACGCTGGCTAGGATCAGCTCCACCAGGTCGATAAAACCCTTGGCCCTCCCCTTGTTGTTGAGTTTGTAATCCCTGATCTTACTATATATATGCGTCATTAGGTACGGGTTGTGACTTTTGACAAGTCTAAGTTCTGCAATTTTTACCGTATATAACGCTAAAAGAGTGTTAAGGTTTTACACAATTTGACAAAGACCGGCAATAAAAAACCAAATGAGGCTATCTGAATGATAAGTTACGGAATTCTCAGAAATAACAGGCGTTTCGGAATAAATTGTTTTCTCATCCATAATCAGTGATTAATCTGTCCAATTTCATCATTCGTCAATTCTTAATAACTTTTTAACTTTGGGCATAAACAAATCTTGCTAACTTAGCTTCACCGG
>CAZNSZ010000107.1:4331-11715 GCA_964575865.1 uncultured Bacteroides sp.
AAAGGAACGCTCCTTTCAGGAAAAAATCCTATTTTCGGTAAAGTATTGTTACCTGTCACAAAGCACCTATGGCAAAGGAATCCGCAGGATTGACCCGGGCTGAACTGGAGGAGTTGTGCCTGAAGGAGAACATCATCATCGAAAGGGATGATCCATTTAATCACACAAAGATTTTTCTCCCCAATATTGAGAAGATCAATAAAATGATCCGGGAATTTGATTTCCTGGTGGATGGCGCTTCCCGGGGGAAAGCAGTGAATGAGATCAGCAAAATTGAAAGGTTCCTGTTCGAGAATGAGGACAATCCGGACCTGAAATCCAAATTCCTGGCCGGATACTACTCCAGCGCTTCCATGTATATTGAAAATCACAGGGGGCTGCTGGAAGATAAACGCTCCGAGAACTGGAAGTATTTGTTTGTGAATTACTTCAAACTGGAGGACATCTACCGCTATTTCAACAAAAAGAGCAGTGCGTCCACCTTTTTCAAGGAATTCACTATCTACAACGATCTGGTGGAACTCACCTATTATGTCAAGCTGATGGAATACCTGAGAAGCCAGGTGCAGCTTGAAATCCCCCTGGAGGACGATCAGGACCTCCCGCCCCGGCTGGAGGAAATCAACCTGAAACTGGTCATCCTTCAGGAAATGGGCTTGATTGACTTCCTGAAAAAACAGATCCCGGAGAACACCCTATTCAACCTGGCCAAATTCCTGACCGCCCTTTGCAGTGAAGATCCCGCCGGCTGGCGCGACATTATGCAGAAATTGAAAAACCTGAACGTTCAGAACGAAAAAGACATCCTTACCGAACTGAATGTGAACAAAGCCCATGAAATCATGTCGGTATTTGGTGTTGAATTGCAAAAGGAGTAATATTATATTTGTATTCGAAACAACCTACCAGAAAAACCAAAAGTATGGACAACATCAAGATAGAACCCACCAAAAAATCCCTGGAAGTGGAATGCGCTCCCGGTTACTTCAAGCTTTCAGGCAACTCCATACTGTCGGATCCCAGGAAGTTTTTCAAGCCCATTGTCGAATGGGTCGAGAGTTACGTGAAAGAACCCAGGGACAAAACGACCATCGACCTGAAACTGGAATACGTGGATACGGCATCGGTCCAGAGTGTGTTCGATATCATGAGGTTGTTCAAACCTTTGCAGGAAGACGGCAAAGATGTGGAAGTGAATTTCTATTTTGAATTTGATGATCCCGAACTGCTGGAACTTGGCGAGATCATGGAGGGCCGGCTGGGGATCAAATTTAACTTTATCGAATACCAGTAGACCAGAATTATCAACGGCTTTATTGGATTCACGCTCAAGAATTGTATTTTTAAAGGTGGTTTGCGTTCAAACCCACCTTTAAAACATACATCATGAGTAATCTCCTGAACAGAAGAGCATTTCTTGGTACCGCAGGCACGTTTGTGGCAGGCACGCTGATGGCTTCCCCTCTGGCCAGAAAATCAATCCAGGAAGGGAACAAAATCAGAGCGGTCCTGGTAGGAACAGGTGTCCGCGGAACCTCATTCTGGGGCCGTGCCCTGGTGGAAAACTATTCCGACATCCTTGAATTTGTGGGGCTCTGCGATATCAATCCGGGCCGGCTCGAATATGCGAAAACGTACATGGGTGTAAGCTGTCCCCTTTTCGCCAATTTCGAACAGATGATCAGCCAGACCCGTCCCGACCTGGTCATCGTCACCACCAAGGATTCCACCCACCACGAATTCATCATCAAGGGGCTCGACATGGGATGCGATGTGCTGACCGAGAAACCGATGACAACCGATGAAGTGAAGTGCCAGGCCATCCTTGATGCCGAGCGGAGAAGCAATAACAAGCTGATCGTGGGATTCAATTACCGCTGGGGCCCTTATATGACCAAGATCAAAGAGCTGCTTCAGCAGGGTGCCATCGGTAAAATCACATCGGTGGACTTTCACTGGTACCTGAATACCTACCACGGGGCCTCCTATTTCAGAAGATGGCACGGACTGCGGCAATCGGGCGGCACCCTCTGGGTACACAAGGCGACCCACCATTTCGACCTGCTGAACTGGTGGATCGACAGCGATCCGGAGGAAGTATTTGCTTACGGGGACCTGGAACACTATGGATCCAACGGCCCGTTCCGTGGCGACAAGTGCAGGACCTGCCCCCACAAAGGGGAGTGCAAATTCTTCTGGGACATTACCCGGGACCGGCGCAGCATGGACCTCTATGTGAATAATGAGCAGTATGACGGGTATATCCGGGACAATTGCCTGTTCCGTCCGGAAATCAACATCTACGATAAGATGTCGGCCCAGATCAAATACCGGGACAACACCTATGTGAATTACTCCCTGACCACCTATTCGCCCTACGAGGGATGGAAAATCGCCTTCAACGGCATGGACGGGAGGATCGATGCCTGGCTCGATATCCCCTTCATGAAGGGAGAGAACATCAGTCAGGCCGATATGCACGCCATGGAAATGTCCCAGGACGAGGAGCAGCTGCAGACAGAGCCGCTGATCGTTCACAAGTTATGGAACGACTTTGAAGTCAAGCGGGTGAGTTTTCAGAGGGGGGGACATGGCGGTGGTGACGAGCTGCTTCATGAGAAAATCTTCCGGACGCCCGAGGAAAAGGATCCCTATGACCGGGCGGCAGGCGTCAGGGACGGGGCCATGTCGGCCCTGATCGGGATTGCGGCCAGGAAGAGCATCGAATCCGAAAGCCCTGTACGGATCGCAGAACTGACGGATCTCGAGCCCAGGGTCCGCAGAATATGATCCCGGCATTTGAATCCCTCTGCGGTGACCTGGAAGCACTGATTGAAGTTTGGGAAGCCAGATTATCAGCCCTTCCGGAGGGAACCATCACCGGAAAGCGCAACCGGCAGGACCGGTCCATCAAACAGATCGTGGGACACATGGTGGATTCAGCCACCAACAACACCCACCGGATCATACACATGCACTATCAGAAAAGCCCCGTCTCCTATCCCGATTATGCCAACCTGGGAAATAACGACCGGTGGATCGCCATCCAGAATTATCAGGACGAATCATGGGATTCATTGGTAATTCTATGGGCTGCTGTGAACCGCCACTTCGTTCATCTGGTGCGTCAGGTGAAGGAAGAAAAACTGGGACAATTCTGGGTAACGGCGCTGGGAGAGGAGGTAACCCTGAAGGATATGATCGGGGATTATCCCAGGCATTTAAATCTGCACCTGGGGGAGATCGAAGCACTTCTATGACTTAATCAACATACAGGCAATGAACAGAAGAACATTTATCCAGACAGGAGCGGCCACCACGGCCGGAGCGGCCCTCCTGGGCTGTACCACCGGTACGCAGAATGCAGCTCCCTCCGGTCAGCCGTCTGATATCCGGCACAATCCCATCGGAGTTTCCACCTACTCCTTCTGGCAGTTCAACGGTCCACCTGAGGAAACCCCCATCGAATGGTGCATCGACCAGGCAGCCCGCATGGGATTCGACGGGATCGAACTGCTGCTGGTGCAAATGACCTCCGAGGAGAACAGCTACCTGCAGAACCTCAAGAAGAAAGCCTTTCACAGCGGGCTGGACCTGATGGGTTTCTCCACCCACCAGGGATTTCTCAGCCCGGACAGGGCCTACAGGCAGGAGAACATCGACCTGACCATCCACCAGATCGAACTGGCTTACCGGCTGGGGATCCCCACCATGCGCCTGAATACCGGAAGGTGGGGCACAAGCAAGTCTTTCGATCACCTGATGGAAAACAGGGGAATTGAACCGCCGCTGGAAGGATACACCGATGAGGACGGTTTTGCCTGGGTCATCGATTCCATCGCCAAATGCCTCCCGAAGGCTGAAGAATGCGGGGTGGTGCTGGGGCTGGAAAACCACTGGGGACTGGGCCGTACGGCGGAGGGGGTGCGGAGAATCGTGGACGAGATCAACTCCCCCTGGCTGAAGATCACCCTGGATACGGGAAATTTCCTGGAGGATCCTTACGAACAGCTGGAACAACTGGCTCCGGATGCCTTCCTGGTCCAGGCAAAGACCTATTACGGAGGTGGAAAATGGTATACCCTCGACCTGGATTACCCCCGTATCGGGGAGATCATGCGAAGGAACAACTTCCGGGGATACATCTCCCTGGAGTTTGAAGGCAACGGGGATCCCATGGAGGCAGTTCCGGAGAGCCTTCATGTGCTCCGTGATGCCTTTTATTACGAGCTTTGAGCGCTTCCGGCCGGACCGGGCCTGAAAAAAACCGATAGATTTGCTAATTTTGCCGGGCCAATCATCAAGGCAACCGCTTATGGAAGACTATCGTTTGACGAACCTGAGGGAACTGGAGGCGGAGGCGATCCACATCATCAGGGAAGTTGCTGCGGAATTCGAGAATCCGGTCATGCTCTACTCCATCGGGAAGGATTCATCGGTGATGGTGCGTCTGGCCGAAAAAGCTTTCCATCCCGCCAAGGTCCCGTTCCCATTGATGCATATTGACTCCAAGTGGAAGTTCCGGGAGATGATCGCCTTCAGGGACCGCTATGCGAAAGAGAACAACTGGGACCTGATCGTCCACTACAACAAACAGGGTTTTGATAGGGGGGTCGGCCCCTTCACCCACGGAAGCAAGGTACATACCGATATCATGAAAACCCAGGCCTTGCTGGAAGGGCTGAGCAAATACAAGTTTGACGCAGCTTTCGGAGGTGCCCGGAGGGACGAGGAAAAATCCAGGGCCAAGGAACGGATTTATTCCTTCCGTGACCGGTATCACCAGTGGGACCCCAAGAACCAGCGCCCCGAATTGTGGGACAACTACAATGCCCGCATCCATAAAGGGGAATCGATCAGGGTATTCCCCCTGTCCAACTGGACCGAACTGGATATCTGGCAGTATATCCGTCTGGAAAAGATCAATATCGTGCCGCTCTATTTTGCCAAGGAACGGCCGGTAGTCAATTATGAAGGGACCCTGATCCTGGTGGACGATGAGCGCATGCCCGGGGAACTCCGCAAGACGGCGGAGATGAAAATGGTCAGGTTCAGGACCCTTGGATGCTATCCGCTGACAGGTGCCATCGAGTCGGAAGCGGACACCATTGAAAAGATCGTGGAGGAGATGATGGTGACCAGCGTTTCGGAAAGGACCACCCGGGTGATCGACTTCGATCAGGAAGCCAGCATGGAACAGAAAAAGCGGGAAGGATATTTTTAAACAGTTCGACCAGATGGACGAAAGCTACCATACCATAGAGGAATTCCTGGACCAGGACGAGAAAAAGGACCTGTTGCGTTTCCTGACCGCCGGTTCGGTGGATGACGGCAAGTCGACCCTGATCGGACGGCTGCTGTTCGACAGCAAGAAACTTTACGAGGACCAGCTGGACGCCCTGCAGCGGGACAGTGTCAAGGAGGGACATGCCGGCGGAGAGATCGATTACGCGCTCTTGCTCGATGGCCTGAAGGCGGAACGCGAACAGGGAATCACCATTGACGTGGCCTACCGCTACTTCAGCACCAACAGGCGGAAGTTCATCATCGCCGATACCCCCGGACATGAACAGTATACCCGGAACATGATCACGGGAGGATCCACAGCCAACCTGGCCATCATCCTGATCGATGCCCAGAAAGGGGTCATCACCCAGACCAAACGGCATACCTACCTGGTTTCGCTGCTGGGGATCAAACATGTGGTACTGGCCGTCAATAAAATGGACCTGGTGGATTTTGACCAGGAACGGTTCAACGAGATCTGCTCGGATTACAGGGCCTTTGTGACCAAGCTGAATATCCCCGATGTGGATTTTATCCCTATCTCGGCGCTGAAAGGAGACAATGTCGTGGAGCTTTCGGAACGGATGCCCTGGTACCATGGGAGAAGTGTGCTGGAACTGCTGGAAACCGTTCATGTGAGCAGCGACAACAATTACCGGGATCTGAGGTTCCCGGTCCAGTACGTCATTCGTCCCAACCTCAATTTCAGGGGATTCGCCGCCAAGATCTCCTCCGGGCTGGTCAAGAAGGGTGACAGGGTGGTGGCCCTTCCTTCCAGGCAGACCTCACATGTGAAACAGATCATCACCTATGATGGTGAGCTCGGCGAGGCCTTCACTCCCCAGGGAGTCACCCTGACGCTGGAAGATGAGATTGATATATCCAGGGGGGAGATGATCGTGCATCCGGATAACCTGCCCAGGATAGAACGGCACCTGGAAGCGATGCTGGTATGGATGAGTGAGGAACCACTGGATACCTCCACCCATTTCTTCATCAAGCACACCACACAGACCACCCGGGCGAGGATCGATGCCATCAGGTACAGGGTGGATGTGAACACCCTTGAAAAATCGGAGGTGGGCCACCTGGAACTGAACGAAATCGGCAGGGTGATCGTCACCACAGCCAAACCCCTCTTCTTTGACCCCTATGAAAAGAACCGGCAGACCGGCTCATTCATACTGATCGATCCCGTGACCAACAATACAGTGGGTGTGGGGATGATCATCGATCAGCTGGAAACGATGGACATGCCTTCCGGGATCACAGAGGAGGCCAGGGTGAAGATCGAGCACGGGCAGGCACTGATCGATCAGGAAGAGTACGTAAGGCGATATAACCAGAAGGGGAGCACCGTCTGGATCACTGGCCTGCACGGATCGGGAAAGAACAACCTGGCCTATTCCTTGGAGAGAAAACTGTTCGACCTGGGGGCCACCGTGGTGCTGATCGACGGATTCACCATCCGGTCGGGTTTATCCAGGGAGCTGGACTTTTCGCCTTCCGACCGGACGGAACACCTGCGGCGGGTGGCGCATATCTGCAGGATCCTGAACGACCAGGGGATCATCACCATCTGTTCGTTCATCTCACCGGATGAAAATGTCCGCAACCAGGTGGCCGAAATCGTTGGCAGAGACCGGTTCCATCTGGTATTCATGGACTCTGATCTGGAATTCTGCCGCAGGAACAAGCCGGAGCTGTATGAGCTCTCTGACAGGGGCAAAATATCAGGGTTACCGGGGGTGGATATTCCCTTCGAGAAACCAGGCTCTGCCAGGATCACCTGCACGCCGGAAGCAGAAAACCTGGAGGTGATCATCCAGTACCTGGCAGATCATTTAATTTTTCCGGCTGGTTAACCTTTAATATTCTCCAACATGATCAATGTGAAGGATGCCACGGATAGGGCGAAGGAACACCTGGTGGTGTTTTTTCCGGAAGCGGAGGAGATCCAGCTCGAGGAAGCAGAACTGACCCCCGACAAGGCTTACTGGCTGATTACCCTGAGCTATGCGGGCATCGCAAATTCGGTGGCCAGCTCCCTGCTGGTGGGAAAATCGATCCGCTACAAACTCTTCAAGCTGGATGCCGA
>CAZNSZ010000108.1:0-11511 GCA_964575865.1 uncultured Bacteroides sp.
ATCACTCCTACGACCTGGTGGTGCAGGGGTTGAAAAAGAAGGACAGGGAGGCGCTTGAATCAGGGGGTTATTGAATAGATCGCGCCGGCATTTCGATAGTAGATTTTCTCCAGTACAGACACGGGGAGGTCCAGCCCCCGGTACTCCTTCACCCTGTCATCCTGGGTGAATAGTTGATCCGTGGTGAAATATGCCCAATCCGACCTCCATGTTTCCTCAAGGATGCGCCGGGCCCTGTCTGCGCTCCAACCAGGGCCCCCTTCTCCGCGGATTCCGATGTCCGTTCCATAAAGCAACCGGTCCTGGTATTTGATGATAAACTCCCTCACCTTTTTATGGTCCTGGATCTTGAAATGGGGGATGCGTGCGGCCATGTCCACCGACATGTTTGGATGCTGGTCCAGCGACCGGGCCAGATCATCCACATCCCATTCCTGGCTACCCAGGTGGCATCCCACATATCTAAGGCGGGGATGTTTCTCCAGCATCCGGTCCCTTGCAGCAATAAGTTCTTCGTAGGAAGGGTATTCGGGGTGAAGGTACATGTGGTATTCCGGATGATTGGCGAAATAGGAACTGTCGCCCCTGACAGTCATCTCATCAAGCGGAAGCCAGCAGTTTTTCGGCTCCGCATTGTGATTCACAAGGGTCAGTCCCCTGGACTCCACATAGTCGAGGATGGGGTCGAACCGGGGGTCATCGATCAGGATAAAGGCTCCGCTGCTGTCCCTGAAGGTCATCCCGATATCTTTCCAGATTTTCAGGGCAACGGCTCCTTCATCGAAGGATTTTTCGAGCCATTTGAGGGTGCTTTCCTCCCACCCGGGCTCCCCGAAACCATCAATGGAGAAAGTTGTTGCAAAGGCAATCTGATCAGGATGATGGTCATGCAGTACTTTTGCATAGGCGTATTCCGCCTCGATCTCCCGCTGGGAAACTGACCGGGTGACCAGGGTGACCATGCTCATGTTGTTCTCGCGGATGACCTCCACAAAGGATTCATCGTAGGTTTCCAGGTGAACATGGGCATCGGTTTTCGGGAAAGTCGCAAAATCAGGCGCCCTGTTGCAGCCAAGCAGGGTTGCAGCCATCATGATCAACATCCTGGTTATGCCGGTTCGTTTCATGGTACAGGGCTGATTCCCAAATATAGCGCAAATCCAACACTTTTATAAAGTAAAATCCCGGAACCGCCTCTTCAGAGGGATTCCGGGATTGGAGCATTTCAGTATTTCACCAGGTCAGTGCAGACTGTTTAATAAACAGACCTCACATTGACCGCATAGGTGCCTTTGTTCCCTTCTTTGGTGTCGAAAGTCACTTCCTGTTCAGGTTGCAGACCGTCGTATGTGACATCTAATCCTGTTCTGTGCACAAAAACATCATCTCCTCCATCAGTGGCAATAAAACCAAAACCTTTGATTTCATTGTACCATTTCACTTTACCTTTTAGCATGTTATTTTCGTTAGAAATTGTTATGTTCCTTTTTTGGTTTGGATTCATTGACCACGATGGCCCGTGAACCCTGGGTTGTGCCATCAAGCGCTTTAATCGCTTGCTTTGCTTCGTCCTGGTTTTCCATTTCGACAAAACCAAATCCTTTGCTTCTGCCGTTGTACTTGTCTGTAATAATTTTTGCTGAGCTGACTTTACCATATTTGGAAAAAAGCTTTTCCAGGTCCTGCTCATTCACCTTGTAATCAAGGTTTCCTACATAAATGTTCATTGTTTAGAAATTTGTTTAATAATACTCCCTGCACGGACATCTTCCCGGCAGTGTTTGTGTTTGGATTTTAATAAAGTGAGCAGAGATAGTTTATCCTGAGAACCGGATAAAGAATATAAATGCGCAGATTTTCAAATCTAAATCGAAACAAAGGTAGTGGATTATTCCATATAAACACTATTTATCAGATTTTCCCGATCAATTCGGCGGCCTGTCTGCCCGGTTCCCCTTTTTTATGTTTCCCACCAGCAAAGGGCAGAACACGGTTTTTGCCCCGACCGACGAAGCCTTTGCGGCCCTTTATGCGGGCCATGCAGGCTTCAGCGTCCACAACTGCAACCGGGTCATCTCGATGATCCGGGCCATGTCCAGGTCCTTCCGGTGGACAGGCCAGCTTTTACAGGCTGCAACTTCCCGGATGATCTGTTCTTCATGAAAGGAGGGATAGGGCTCCATGGTCCGTATGTTCAGTTCATCCGGCAGGATGCCTTCACTGATCTTGCTGTAACAATCGGCAAACAGTGCCAGCAATGATCCGGTCCCGATTTTTTTCCCTTCGACTTCCAGGCAGTGGGGAAGGTGACCTGTCCGGTCCATAAATTCAATGGCATCCCGGGCCAGCTGAAAGGTTCCTTCTGCGGTGATATGCTCCGGTCCGGGATCCGCAGGAGGCATTTCTAAGGGTCCCAGCGGCCTCCTTATCCTGACCGTTTTGGTCAGGGCATTCGCCTGGTCAAAGTGCAGGAGTGATTCTGCCAGGGCAGCGAATACTTCAGCAGGAGCATAACGGTCATCGATCACCACTTTCCCTTCATCCCGTATCCTTGCTGCCATCCGCAACAGGTCAGCCTGACTGATGGAATCGGGCTGTTGGGAGAACCGTTCCGCCAGTTCGCGGTAGGTGGTCAGTTCGATATCCTCCCGCTCCCCCAGGTACCTGACCAGCCGGCGGAAATTTTTCTTCGCCGTCTCCATTGTCTCCAGGGGCCTGAGCTCCGGGGTTTCCCACTCCTCGGGACCAGGGTTGGCTCCGTAGTAATAGTTGAAATCCCAGAACTGAACGCTGCGTACCTTGCTGGGGTGGCAGGCAAAAAAGGCCACCATGTCGATGTTTTCCGTGGAAGCCGGGATCAGGGAATCCAGCGCCGAGAGCATGGGATCAAACAGTTCATCGCTGTGGTAGGCATCGTCGAAGAATCCGAAATCGCCTTCCCCGTGAAAATTAAGGGTGTTGCAGAACCAGACCACGTTGTGCCCGGGCAGGCTCACCGGCGAGTACACATAGCCAGCGCCCATCTCCCCCAGGGCAGCCACCAGCTGGGGACCATAGGACCCCCCGTGCCTGGCCAGGTTGGCCGGCCGCTGGCCGAAGATGTTTTCCAGCTCTTCCATTCCGGCCCCTTCGTTCCTGAGCATGGTCTCCGTCCCCTCGGCCCAATCTGCCTGCTCCAGGATCTCGGTGACGGTGGGATGGATGGAACCGAAATTGGTATGGCTGCCGATATCATGCACGGCCATGGCGGCAATGGCGTCTTCCCTGCCCCGTTGATGCATCATCCGGGCCTTCTCCCCGATCACGAAAAAAGTACCCGTCACCCCTTCCTCGGTCATGATCTCCGCCAGCCATTTCGGGATATCGTCCATCCCCACCTCTTCAGGGGAGGTATAGTCTTCCACGTCGAAACAGATCACCACCGGGACCCGGGATTTCGCATCATGGTCCATGGGTGGTTCCGCACACCCCGTAATCAGGAGTATCGTACAAAAAACAAAAAAGTTACAGATCAGTGATTTCATTTAAAAAACTTCATTGATTCCAAGATAAAAGCCGCTGGCCCCGTACTTGCCCCAGGCGTAGTCCAGGTTCAGGTTGGCCCTTGATTTCTTATTGATCATCACCCGTAGCCCCACCCCGTAACCCACATCGAGATAGTCAAACAGGTCAATGCCTCCTTCCCGGCTGCTGGCAGTGGTTCCATTGACGAAAATGACACCCCCCAGGAGGTCCTTTTCCTTCATGAGCGGGAAGCGGTATTCTATTTCGCCGTAAAGGAGATCGAGCCCGCGGAACCTCCCCTGTGTATACGCCCTTCCCGACCGGCCGAACTGGTCCCATCCCACTGCCGGCAGGTCCATGTAGGGCACGTCCCCCGAGGTCACAAACCAGCCGTAGGTCCAGAACCCGATCAGGTGCCGGGGCCGTTCCCTGTTCAGATGGATGTAATCCCGGTACTCCAGCCAGAGCATGGAAGAACCCTTATCGCTCCCGAGAAAGGCGGGATTGATTCTGAAATTGATGTAGGCGTACCGTCCGCTGTAAGGATTGATGGCATTGTCGCGGCTGTCCAGCAAGGCGTTCAGCGAAATACCAGACAGGGTATAGGACTCCGTTGACATGCCTTTCAGGGTCTGGTATCCGTAGTGGCTGGTGATCACAGGGGGGACGGTATCCAGATTGAGCAGGTTGTCCTGAAACTTGGAATGAATGTCCAGGTGGTAGCCGATCCCTACAAAATAGCGGGTATCTCCGATCCGTTTCAGAATGGTCTCATGGAAACGGAAATAGGTGAATTCCAGCATCTGGGCATCCGGAACCGGGTCTGAGAACAATCCGTCTTCATATTCCACTCCCGTCCCCACCGGTTTGGCGGACTGTGGGCCCGTTCCCAGTCCGAATGTGGGCTGGGAAGTGATGAAATAGCGCCAGTCCCCCATCAGGTTCCAGCTGTCCCCATTCAGGAACATATTGGTTTTCGCAGTGATGATCCACTGCTTCTTTGTAGTATAGATCAGCGATCCAAGTCCCGATGAAATACTGGTATTGGACGGATCGCCCATGAACCAGCTGACCCCCGGAGCCACCCCGAACATCCACGCGGTGGTAGGCGTGTAGGCGATGGCAGGAAGGGGGATGATGGAAAGGTTTTTATCATTCTTCTGTCTGGCCGTGGTAACCGTATCAACCGCATTCTGCCCTTTCACGGATGCGCATAAAAACACAAGCAGCGCAACGAAAACTGTATTTTTCATTGTCCAGGTATTAAGCAAAGTAATTTATGAAAAAAGGAAAGTATTCCAAAACTGCTATTTTTGGACCATGAAACGGACATCTCTGAAATCCTGCCTGCGCATTGGTGCAGCATTCGGCACGCTGATCATCGTTCAATTCACCCTCAATGGACAGGATCCCGGTTTCTTCCTGGACGACTGGGAGGAGATCACCGCGAGGATCCCTGTCCATGAAACGGCTGAAAAACCTGCAGGCGAGCCGACAGTGACAGTCCGGGTGGATGCAGGCGAGATGATCGGCAAAGTCCCCAAATACATCTACGGGAACAATGCGGTGACCTGGGACAACGGCCTGCGCTCCAATACAACAGCCATGACCGATCTGGTCAACCTGAATCCCCATGTGCTCCGGTGGCCGGGAGGGAACCTTTCGAACAATTACTTCTGGAACCTTTCATACGGGGACCGTCCTGACGATATTCCGGACGATATCAGCCCGTGGTACGGCATGGACACCCAGGACTGGCAGATGTCGGTGGATGAATATTATGACCTCCTTGAGAAGACCAACAGCACAGGGATCATCTGCGTCAACTACAGCTATGCCCGATACGGGACCGGACCCGACCCGGTGGCCAATGCCGCCCATATGGCAGCCGAATGGGTCAGGTATGACAACGGGCGTTCCAAATACTGGGAGATCGGTAATGAGAATTTCGGGAACTGGCAGGCGGGATACCAGATCGATGTGTCGCAGAACCAGGACGGGCAGCCGGAATACATCACCGGTCAGCTCTACGGGCAACATTGCAGGGTATTTATCGATTCCATGAGGGCAGCGGCTGCAGAGATCGGCGTGGAGATCAGGATCGGGGTGGTGGCCTATGATGCAGAAACCTCCTGGGACCCGATCCAGACCGTCTGGAACGAGGGAATGATGCCCGAAGTGGGCGATCTGGCTGACTTCCTGGTGGTGCACAATTACTTTACCCCCTACAACCAGGATTCGCCGGTCTCCACCATCCTGGAGTCCCACCCGGTGGCGGGAGAGATCATGGCCACCCAGGTGGCAGACATGGCCGAAGCGGGGATGCCGATGATCCCGGTGGCATTCACCGAATGGAACATCTTCGCGGAAGGATCCATGCAGCAGGTCTCCTACATCAACGGAATGCATGCGGCACTTTTGCTGGGACAGTTCATACAGGACGGCTACGGGCTGAGTTCCAGGTGGGACCTGGTGAACGGGTGGAGCGACGGGAACGATCACGGGATGTTCTCAAAGGGTGGTGAACCTGGCGTGGATCCCTACAACCCGCGCCCCGCATTCTTCTACATGTACTATTTCCAGAATTATTTCGGCGACCGCATGACAGGAAGCACGGTTACCGGCAATGATAAGGTGGTGGCCTACAGCTCTTCTTTTACTTCGGGCGAGACAGGTATCGTACTCATCAACAAAAGCACATCCCATGAAACCGTGGGGATCGAAATCGAAAATGTGACCTACGGGGCCAGCTACTACTACCATACGCTGACCGGCGGGAGCGACAACGGGGATTTTTCAAGGAAGGTGCTGATCAACGGGATCGAAACCGACGAGCAGGGTGGGGGGCCGGATGAGTATGCCACCATCAAGGCCCGCAGCTCTGAAACGGAAGGAGGCATCACCGTGGCCCTTCCCGGATTATCGGTGGTCTATCTCATGGTGGATCAGAAACCGGCGCCTGTCTATATCTCCTCTAAGGTGGAGGAAGAGGCAGGCAGGCTGGAAGTGGAGCTTTCAGATGAGGTGATGCTCTCAGGAGAACCCGGCGGATTCGTGGTGGTCTTCAACCAGACGGATACGGTGGCCGTGACCGGAACAAGCCTCGACCCGGATTTCCCAAATGTGGTTCTGCTGGCGCTTGAAACCGAGGTGACGGCAGATGATGCGGTGGCCCTTTCCTACGATGGAACATTTGTTCAGTCACTCACCGGGCTGCCCCTTGGTCAGTTTACCGGGGAGCTGGTGAATAACCTGCTGGCCGGATCGGCTCCCAGAGTAACAGGTCTGTCCACCTCCACGGATGGCCTGTTACTGAACCTTCAAATGAATAAGCAAATGCAGCTGATCAATCCCGCGACGGATGACTTTGCCCTTCTGGTCGAAGGGACAGACCGGGTCATCGGTATTTCGGCACTGGAGATCAGTCCCCAGGATCTGAACCTTTTGCTGCTGGCTCCCTCGGAGACGCTGTACAGGGATGACTCCCTGATCCTGTCCTATTCGGGTACCGGGATCGCCTCACTGGACGGAGGTTTGCTGGAACCGTTCGAACTCCCGGTGGAGAATCTTTCTCCGGCCGTTGCACCGGTCCCACTGGATGCGGAGGTAACCGATCAGGGATTCGCGGTATGGGTGAGTTTTTCAAAAGCCATGGCCGGGTTGTCAGATTTCGACTCGCTCTTCAGTGTGACGGTGAACGGTGAGGAATATCCCATTGAACAGATAGAGACCATCGCAGACACCGGGTTATTCAGGCTGACAACCTACATCAGGTACAATGATACGGTGCTGTTCAGTTATGAAGGAAGCAGCGTGACTTCCCTCGACGGAGGAGTACTCGGACCGGTGGACGGCCAGGCGGTCAGGAACGGGTTGCCGGAACCACACCTGTTTGTACTGCCCGATACGGTGGATCTTGAACAGTTCACCATTAACATGGGCATGGAACTGGAGGCATGTAGCGATGTGGGCGGAGGGTACAACCTCGGGTACATTGATCCGGGTGACTGGCTCGAATACGAGGTGGAGGCGTCTGAAGTTGGCTTTTATGCAGGATTTCTCAGGGTGGCCGCGGCCAGTGCCGCCGGTCAGCTGATCCTGCAGACGCCTGACGGGGAGGCCCTGGACCGGGACACCATCACGATCCCTGTTTCGGGAGGTTGGCAGCAATGGACCTCCGTACCTGTGAGCATCCAGCTTGGGGAGGGAAGACAGAGATTGCGGTTGTTTGCCCTTACCGGCAACTACAACCTGAACTGGATGAGCCTTGAATATGACCGGCCCCTGTTTTCATCCGTTGAACAGGCTGTCACCAATGGTACGGGAGATACCGTCAGGGTCTACTTCGATAAGACGATGACCACCCCTCCAGGCAGGAATCCCTCGGGGCTTACCCTGATGGCCGATGGTACCCGGGTTCAGGTAGGTTCGGTATCGTGGAGTGAATCCGAGCCCCGGGTGCTTTCACTCAGGCTGATCGCACCCATCTCAGCCGGTCACCAGGAGCTGATGCTCTCCTATGCGGACGGGGTCCTTATTGATGCAGACAGGCAGCCAGTTCCTGCTTTTGCTGATCTGGAGGTGGACAACCAGGTGGTCTCTTCCGTGGACCAGGAACGGGTGAAGCAAATCCGGATCTATCCCAATCCGGTGGGCCCATTGCTCTACCTTGAAACAGAGGCCCTCACCGGCCCGGAAACCGTGGTTCAGATCCTGGATGTGACCGGAAAGAGTGTTTTTGTAAAGTCTTTTGAAGGTCTTGATCAACGCTCCCCCCTCACACTGGAAACGGGATCATGGGAGCCCGGACTCTACCTGATCCGCATTACCTCCGGGAATGACAGGTTCCATCAGACGGTCATCAAGCGATAGACCCGGTTTTTCAATCTCCGGAAATGTTGTAATTTACAGGTCCGTATAATTGTTAACCGAGATGAGAACTTTATTTGCAGGGCTGACATTCATCCTGCTGTTCGTGACCGTTGGAGCAGTCGCACAGGAACAGCGGTTCATGGTCAGGATCACCGAGAGCGGTGACCGGACTGTCCTTCTGGAAAATGCCACTTCCTCTTCTTCTTCCTCATGCAATTCCTCCGATTTTCCGGTCATGCAGAACGGGACCAGGACCGACGTAAATTTCAGGGATCTGAACAGCATTGTGGTTCACCCCGAACGTTCCACACAGAATGATGAGATCTATGTGGCAGTAGAACTGATTCACCGGGACGGCTCCTCCGAAATGACGGAAATGATCCGTAGCGTCCGGCTGATGGGAAACACGGAGGAGGGAAGGTACCGGAAAAGGATCGATGAGATCCGGGAGGTCAGTGTGATTTTCTGATTCCCTGCTACAGGGAGAACCAGTAGTTGAGTTTGACCATGAATACATTGTTCCCGGGGAGGCCGAAAAGGTCCCCGGCGATGTCGCTCACCCGGAGATGGACGGGTAACCAGTCCGAACGGTCATGGGCCCAGACCAGGTAAATGGTGGACCCCAGCTTATATTCCCAGCGAAACACCAGGTTCGACCTGAACTGCATGAAGCTGAAATCGGGGTTCGGGAAACGGAACAGTTCTGAATCCAGGCTAAATGAATAGGTATTGCTTTCGGGTTCGTAGACCGGGTCCAGGGCTTGCAGGCGCCGGTCAGGTTCCCGGGAAGTGGATTCCTTCACCCGGCTGAACCTTTCATATTTTCCAACTGAGTAGAAAGGACTTCCGTAATACTGTATGGATAGTTCAGGGGTCAGGAACAACTCTCCCCGGAAAGTCAGGGCGAGTGTATGCTGGCCGATCCCTGCCACGATATATTCCCTGGAGCTGCTTCCCGTCAGGGTGGCCACATATTGCTGGTGGTAGTTGCGTTGATTCATATCGCCCCTGAGGTTCAGGCTCAGTCTTTTAAGTGGAAGCCAGGTGACAGAGGCATCCAGGCTGTTCATCCGGGATCCTTCCTCTCCGTACCAGGTATACCCGTAACCGGCACCCGCATAGAGGTCCCTGGCCGTATTGGAGGTGATCGTCAGCTCCCCCATGAACATGGCGTCGTTTCTCAAAGCGGGCCCCCCTCTCAGTTCCCGGGTATCGAGCCTGGAAAAGTCCATCACCGCAGCGAGCCCGCCCCTCCAGAGGGAGTGAGCGGTGCCCAGGAACTGCGTTCCCATCCGGTTTCCCGTAGCCTCTCCCCCGAAGCTCCACTGGGCTTCCTGGTAAAGTTCCAGGGTGTAGCTGCGGATCCGTTTTTTCGGTTCATTCATCTCGTAAGCCACCTCGATCCGCTGTCCCACAAAATCGGACTTCCGGATAAATCCCATGTCGTTCAGGTTCAGTCCGGGACTGCGGTATTCGCCCTGCAGGTAAAAGGTCCATTTCCCCCCTTTCTTTCCCGCCCTGATCACCCCCCCGTGCCCGGACAGCGATTCCCTCAGGCTGTCCACCTGAAGATAATCCGCATCGGGCCTCTGGAACCTGTGGTTGTGGGCCAGCTGTTTCTGCAGGATCGCCTCCGGCGAACCCTGAAGGTGACTGGCAATGGATTTTACCTCCAGAAAATAGTTCCGGTCTTTCCAGTGGTGCAGCAGATCGAGGCCTCCGGAAAAAGCCGCATCGGGAAGCACATCCTGTATGATGGTATCGGATCCGATCCGGTTCACCGAGCTGAAGAAGCCGCCGAGGATGGTGTTGCCCTGCCTGAAATCCTTTTTTAACCGGGTGGCCAGGTAGTTGGTCAGCGGGGCCACCTCCAGCCTCCTCTCATCCTCCTGTTCGCGGATGGCCGTGGCATGCTCCCTGGCAGTGAGCCCATTCACCAGTCCGACCGATAACCCCCGGCTGCTCTTCCCAGTGAGCTTGGCAGCTCCCAGAATGGTGGTCCGGTCCGGAATGTCGGGGACCTGCCAGCCCCGGTATGAGGAGGGGAACTCCGGCGGACTACCTATCCGCCTTGAATAGTAGGGGATGTCCCCGTTGATCTCGAAATCGAACACATCGTTCCCTTCCAGGAAAAAGGGACGCTTCTCCTGGTAAAAAGTCTCAAAGGAGGTCAGGTTCAGCACCGAAGGATCCGCCTCCACCTGGCCGAAATCGGGATTCACCGAGAGATCAAGGGTATAGTCGCTGCTGATGCCCACCTTGGCATTGAGCCCGGCGTTGAATCCAAAGTCGTTCAGCGGATCCGCCCCGCGCAGCCTGGAGAGGGAGCCCAGCAGGTAGGGGAGCATTTCCACCTGCCTCGAGCTCCTGATCCCGCGAATCCCGTGCAGTTCGCCGAACAGGTAGACCATGGCCGGAGCCTCCCTGGGAATGTACTGCCAGCTGCTCGCTTCCGACTTTCGGGAAATGACCCGGTACACATGCAGGCCCCAGACCTGCTCCTCCCGGTTGGCGTACCTGAGCTGACTGAAGGGGATTTCCATCTCGGCGGTCCAGCCCGAGTCATTTTTGGAGGAGGCCCCGTCCCACACCCCGTCCCAGTTGAAATCAAACACATAATCCCCCAGGTGCTTCAGATCCATTTTCTGTCCGGCAGCCGTCATGCTGAACTCAAAGGCAGTTCGCTTATCGTAGTAACTGTCTATGGCGATCCCTGCATTGTCACCTCCCCTGGAATCCCTCTTCCCCAGAATATCGCGGATCAGACCAGGCTCGCTGTCCCCGCACACAATGGCCACATAGAGGCTGGAGCGGTCATACAGGATCTTCATCAGGGATGGTTCGCTGGCGGGTCTGCCTCCGTATGGGAACTGCTGGATGAATGCCCCCTGCCATTCCCCCAGGGACCAGATGGTGTCCTCCAGTGAACCATCGATTCTGGGTGGGGGAAACTCCCCGATGCCTTCGGCGTGATAGACCCGTTTGTTCCGGAGCAGCGAATCGATGTTCTGGGCGCTCAGGTCTGGAGTCAGCCATGTGATGCATCCCATGCAAAAAAGGAACCCTACATTTTTCACGGACGGAACCATGCCGGGAAGGTTGGATATTAAAAGATACGAAATAACCCGGAAATGA
>CAZNSZ010000109.1:0-5573 GCA_964575865.1 uncultured Bacteroides sp.
TTCTGGGCGGCCATCTCCTGCTGGAACCCTTCCCGGTCCACCTTCATCTTCCGTTCCGAAAGGATCAGTTCGGTGAGGTCCAGGGGAAATCCGTAGGTATCGTAAAGCACAAAGGCATCCCTGCCCTGAAGGACGGTTTCTTTGTTCTCCTTTGCCTTCTCCACCAGCTGGTCCAGCAGCCGCATCCCCGTTTCCAGGGTGAAAAGGAACGAGACCTCCTCCTCCCGGATCACCTTTTCGATCAGTTGCTGCTGGGCCTTCAGTTCGGGGAAGGCTCCACCCATGGTCTCTGTAAGCACCGGCACCAGGGTGTGGATCCAGGGCTCGTTCCTGTTCAGGTAGGTATAGCCGTAGCGTACGGCACGGCGCAGGATCCGGCGGATCACATAGCCCGCCTTGTTGTTGGAGGGGAGCTGTCCGTCCGCAATGGAAAATGCGATGGCCCGGAGGTGGTCGGCCACCACCCGCATGGCCACATCGGTGGCTTCCCCGGCTCCGTAGGCCATGCCGGCGGCTCCGGCGATCTTCCCGATAAGGGGCTGGAACAGGTCGGTATCGTAACTGGACTTTTTTTCCTGGAGGGCCATGCAGAGCCGTTCGAACCCCATCCCGGTGTCCACATGTTTTTCGGGAAGCGGCTCCAGCGATCCGTCGGCCTTCCGGTTGAACTGGATAAAGACCAGGTTCCAGATCTCGATGACAAGCGGGTGGTTCCTGTTCACCAGGTCCACGCCCGGGATTTTTTTCCGGTCCGCCTCGTCCCGCAGGTCCAGGTGGATCTCCGAACAGGGGCCGCAGGGACCGGTGTCGCCCATCTCCCAGAAGTTGTCCTTCTTGCTGCCGTCCAGG
The DNA here is from genome assembly GCA_964575865.1 of uncultured Bacteroides sp. GTDB lineage: Bacteria > Bacteroidota > Bacteroidia > Bacteroidales. The sequence continues at coordinate 850 of CAZNSZ010000109.1, forward strand.
ATCCGGTAGGGGGGAAGGACTTTTTTCCACTCTTCAAAGGCTTCCGTGTCGCGCTCCACCCCCTCTTTCTGGTCCCCTTCGAAGATGGTGGCATAGATGCGGTCGGCCGGGATCTTCATGCGCCCGGTAAGGAATTCCCACGCCCAGGCGATGGCCTCCTTCTTGAAATAGTCCCCGAAGGACCAGTTGCCCAGCATCTCGAACATGGTGTGGTGGTAGGTGTCATGCCCCACCTCCTCCAGGTCGTTGTGCTTTCCGGCGACCCTCAGGCACTTCTGGGTATCGGCCACCCTGCGCCGCTCGGCGGTCCGGGTTCCCAGGAAAAAGTCCTTGAACTGGTTCATCCCCGCGTTGGTGAACATGAGGGTCGGATCGTTCTTCAGCACCATGGGCGCCGAGGGTACGATCTGGTGTTCTTTTTCCTGAAAAAATGATAGAAATGAGTCCCGGATCTCCTGTGAAGTCATACGTGGCGCGGTTTAGATCAATTTCGAAAATGTAACCCGGAATGAAAAGTTACGTAAAAAATGGCTAAGAGGTGCAAAAATAATTTATTTGGATCATAGTTGGGAAATTAAGCGTTGATTTTTATTTTTAGCACGAGAATGGACAGGATCATCAGGAAAAAGTATCATTTGAATCCGGAAACCCTTCGTTACGAGAGGGTTACCTTCAATTCAAAGCAGCGTGTCCGTTTCTGGTTGATCGCGGGGGTGGGGCTGATCGCAGTGTCCGCATTGCTGCGTTACGGCTTCGAGCGGCACTATCCGACCCCCCGCCAGGTGATGTATCAGAAGGAGAATACAGCCCTGAGATCACAGTACGCCTCCCTCGATTCTGAACTGCGCCAGGTGGAATCCCGGCTGGCCGAACTGAGGAACCGCGACGACCGTTTGTACAGGGCGATCCTGAGCCTGGAACCGGTCCCTTCCTCCATCCGCGAAGCGGGAACCGGGGGGGCACAGCGCGATCTTCACCTGCGCACCGTCCATGATCCCGAAATGGTCCTGGACGTTTCCGAAAGGATACAGAAGATCTCCAACCGGATGCAGATCCAGTCCAGCAGCCTGGCAAGCGTTTACGAAAAAGCGGTGTCCAATCAGCAGCTGCTGGCCTGCAAACCCTCCATCAATCCCATCTCCTCCGCCGATCCCTTCTGGATGACCTCCGGATACGGATACCGGAACGATCCATTCACCAACCAGCGGACCCCCCACCAGGGTATCGACCTGGCCGGCCCCTACGGCCTGGATATTCACTGCACCGGCGACGGCACCGTCCTGTACACGGGTGTCAGCAGGTACGGGTACGGGAAAGAGGTGGTGGTGGACCACGGATTCGGCTACCGGACCCGCTATGCCCACCTGCAGGAGATCCTGGTGAAGAAGGGCCAGAAACTGAAGCGGGGTGAGGTGCTGGGAACACTGGGCAGCTCCGGCCGTTCCACCGGTCCCCACCTCCACTACGAGGTACACAAGAACGGTCGCGCGGTCAACCCGATGCATTTCTTTTACGACAACCTGACCGCCGACGAGTACACCATGCTGGCATCGCGGGTGACCCTTTCCGACAGCGACTACCAGCCGCTGGCCATGAGCCAGAAGTAACCCCGGTACAGGAAAAAATTAGTAAATTCGCACCCAAAACAGGAGTGCATGAGCCGGTCCCAGTTCAAATTCAATCCGGAAGACCTCAATTACGACAAGCTCGACAGCAGCCTCAATGCACGCATCTGGCGGATAGTGATCTATGTGGCCGCCATCCTGGTGATCGCGGTCCTGTTGAATGTCCTCTACTCCCTCTTTTTCGATACGCCCCGTGAACGGCAGATCCGCAGGGAGAACGAAATGCTCATGGAGCAGTATGACATGCTCAGTGAGCGGAAGCGGATCGTCGACACGGTGATGTCGGAGGTGCAGGAGATCGACAAGAACATCTACCGGGTGATCTTTGAAACGGAGCCGGTGGATCCGGGAAGCGGTCCCACCAGCGAGAATGCCTTCCAGCACCTGCTGGAGACCCCCGACCGCGAGATCGTTCACCACACTGCCATAAGGCTGGATTCCATGATGCAACATGACCGCATGACCGCCTCCATGTACGATATGCTGATGATCCTGGGCGGGAACCGGGCAGAGGTGCTCACTTCGATCCCGGCCATCCAGCCCATCGAGAACCGGGACCTCACCCTGATCGCCTCCGGCTACGGGCACCGCATTCATCCCATTTACAAGATCCTGAAGATGCACCCGGGCATCGATTTTTCCGCCCCTGTGGGAACGCCCGTCCATGCCACTGCCGACGGGGTGGTGGAGTCGGTGACCCGCACGGCACGGGGACTGGGCAACCGGATCCTCATCGACCACGGGCACGGGTATAAGACCCTTTATGCCTGCATGGATGAAATGAAGGTGAGAAGGGGGCAGGAGGTGAAGAGGGGGGAGCTGATCGGGACCGTGGGGGATACCGGGCTGAGTGCCGCACCACACCTCCATTACGAGGTGCACCTGGACGGCGAACCGGTGAATCCGGTGAACTATTTTTTCCTTGAGCTGGATCCCCTGGAGTACGACCGGCTGATCCTGATCTCGCTGATGTCGGGCCAGTCGTTTGACTAAATATGCTGAATGGAAGGGATTTTTGATATTTTATTCACAATAGTTTATATTTAAGGATTCATCATAATAAAACAGGCAGTATATTGCACCCTGTATGGAGCGATTTAAGTTTAACCCTCATACCTTAACCTACCATAAAGTCGAACTGACCGGGAAGCAGAAGCTCCTCCGGTTTCTTGCTTTTGCAGGGTTGGCACTTCTCCTTTCCACGGGTATACTTGTGCTGAGGGACAGGTACATGCATTCACCCAGGCAGGAAAGGCTCTCGGGGGATCAGCAGCAGATCGCCTATCAGCTGAACCTGCTGAACCGGGATATGGAGGAGTATGAGAATGTGCTCGCCAACCTGGCGTTCAACGACGACCACATCTACAGGGTCTATTTCGAGGTGGAGCCCTGGTCGGCTTCCATGCGGGACGCCGGCGTGGGTGGTTCGGACCGTTATGCGTGGCTCGGGAACTACAGGTATGCCGACCTGCTCATGCAGACCTACGACAAGGTCGACCGCATTGAAAGGAAGCTGGTGATGCAGTCCACCTCCTTTGACCAGGTGATCGAGATGGCCGCCCACAAGGAGGAGCGCATGGCCGCCCGTCCCGCCATCCAGCCGGTGAGCCTGAAGGACCTCACCCGTTTCGGATCTTCCTTCGGCATGCGGTATCACCCCATCCTGAAGGTGGTCCGCCCACACGAGGGGGTCGACCTGACGGCCCCGAGGGGAACGCCCATTTATGCCACTGCAGACGGTACGGTGGTCCAGGCGGGTTACCGGGCCGGCGGATTCGGGAAGAAGATCCTGATCAACCACGGGTATGGCTACCAGACCCTCTACGGCCATTGCGACCAGGTGCTGGTCAGTGCGGGGCAGAAGGTGAAGCGGGGCGAGGTGATCGGGAAGGTGGGAAGCACCGGGCTCTCCAAATCCTACCACCTCCATTACGAGGTCCATGTGAACGGCCGTCCGGTGGACCCCATCAATTACTACGCCAACGACCTGTCGGCGGGTGAGTTCGACAAGATGATCGACATGCTCTCCCAGGCCGACCAATCTTTTGACATCAATTAAACATTGCGGAATTCCATGAAGCAGGGACTGTTCGGGCTGTTGCTGTTGTTTTCCTTTGCTTTGCCGGCGCAGGATCCCCGGCTGAAAGGGACCGGGCTCGGCTCGTATGCCGCCCTTGAGGGGGCCGGCCCGGGCTCCGGCGATATCCTGGAAGGCGCCGGGCCCGATACCCTCTGTATCATCGGAACGGGCGACATCATGCTGGGCACGAACTACCCCTCTGTCACCTACCTTCCCCCGTCGGCCGATTGCTCCCCGCTGCTCAGGCCGGTGCACCATGTGCTGCAGTCGGGGGACCTGCTCTTCGGGAACCTGGAGGGGACCTTCTGTTCGGAAGGGGGGACCCCCAAGGAGTGCAGGGATACCACCCGCTGCTATGTGTTCCGGATGCCCGATCATTTTGCGGGATGCCTGGTGGAGGCCGGGTACGATGTGGTGAGCGTGGCCAACAACCATGTGAACGATTTCGGGCCGGAGGGGAGGGCCAGCACCGCCAGGCTGCTCGATTCGGTGGGAATCGCCTACGCCGGCTTCGTGACCCATCCCTGGACCGTGTTCGAGAAGGGCGGGATCACATACGGGTTTGCAGCTTTCGCCCCCAACAAGGGGACCATGGACCTGAAGGATTATGCCGGGGCCGCACGCATCACCCGGATGCTCGATTCGCTGGCCGATGTGGTGATCATCTCCTTCCACGGGGGCGGGGAGGGGAAGGACCACCAGCATGTGGTGCGCGGCGACGAGGAGTACCTGGGCTACAACCGGGGCAGTGTCTACCGGTTCGCCCACACGGTGGTGGATGCCGGGGCCGATGTGGTCTTCGGGCACGGCCCCCACGTGACCCGGGCGGTGGAGCTGTACAACGACCGGCTCATCTGCTACAGCCTGGGGAATTTTGCCACCTACAAGCGGTTCAACCTCCGGGGCCCCAACGGGGTGGCCCCCATTGTGAAGGTCTTTACCGGGCCTGACGGGCAGTTTCTGAGGGGAGAGGTGGTCCCGGTCTACCAGCCCGGTGAAGGCGGCCCGCGCATCGATCC
>CAZNSZ010000109.1:5673-8010 GCA_964575865.1 uncultured Bacteroides sp.
GAAATTATCCCGGTATGCCTTACAAGGAAATCAAAGTGGAGAAACTCTATTATTCCATCGGAGAAGTGGCGGAGATGTTCAATGTCAACACCTCCCTTATCCGCTTCTGGGAGAAGGAGTTCGACGTGATCAAGCCGAAAAAGAACAAAAAGGGCAACCGGCTCTTCACCAAGGAAGACATCGACAATTTCCACATCATCTATAACCTGGTCAAGGAGCGGGGAATGACCCTGAAGGGGGCCAAGAAGAAGATGAAGGAGAACAAGGAGGATACGGAACATAACTTTGAGATCATCAAATCGCTGGAAAGCATCCGGAATATGCTGATCGAGGTGAGGGAAAGTCTCTGATCCCCTGCGCCACCCGGCGGGAATTCGGTTTCAGATCACCGGGATTTGCTATCTTTCCTGCAAAATCCACGCACATGATACCATTGAAGGAAATCACCGGCACCCTGGAGCGTCTGGCACCGCTCTCCTTTCAGGAGTCCTATGACAATGCGGGCCTGCAGGTGGGGGATCCGGGGATGGAGGTGACCGGTGTGCTGATCACCCTCGATGTCACCGAGGAGGTGCTGGCGGAGGCAGAAAGGCTGGGCTTTAACCTGGTGGTATCGCACCATCCGGTGATTTTCGGGGGACTGAAATCGGTCACCGGGAGGAGTGCCGCCGAACGGATCGTGGCCCGTGCCATCAGGCAGGGGATCGCCCTATACAGCGCCCACACCAACCTGGATGCGGTGACCGGAGGGGTGAACAGCATGATGGCCGCCCGGCTGGGACTGGTCAGCCAGCGGATCCTTGCCCCCATGGAGGGAGCGTTGAGAAAGCTGGTGGTCTTCGTGCCCCATGATCACCTGGATGCGGTTCGAACCGCCATTTTCGAAGCGGGCGGAGGGGTGATCGGGGCCTATGACAGCTGCAGTTTCAATCTGGAGGGAAAGGGTACGTTCCGGGGTGGTGAAGGGAGCGATCCGTTCGTGGGAACGCCCGGGGAGCTGCACCAGGAGCCCGAAACCCGGGTGGAGACGGTGGTCCCGGCCCACCTGTCAGCGAGGGTGGTCAGGGCGATGATCGCCGCCCATCCCTACGAGGAGGTGGCCTATGACCTCTATCCCCTGGAGAACCGGTTTGAGCAGGCGGGGATGGGGATGGTGGGAGAGCTGGAGCATCCCATGGACGAGGAGGTTTTCATGGGATTCGTGAAGGACCGTTTCGGGGTGAAGGTGATCCGGCACTCGGCGCTGCTGGGAAAGGCGGTGAAGAAGGTGGCCCTCTGCGGAGGGGCGGGCAGTTTCCTGCTGGGGAAGGCAAAAGCCTCCGGGGCCGATGTATTTCTCACGGGCGATTTCAAGTATCACCAGTTTTTTGAAGCCGATGGCAGGCTGGTGGTGATGGATATCGGCCATTATGAAAGTGAGCAGTTTACAAGGGAGCTGATTTATGATCTACTTACAAAAAATTTCCCTAAATTTGCAATCCGTTTATCGGAGACAACCACAAATCCAATTAAATATTTTTAGTGCATGGCCAAAGTAACGAAGAGCTCAGAAGTGGCTGAAATGACCGTAGCCGAAAAACTGAAGGCGCTCTATGACCTTCAGATGGTGGATACAGCCATTGATAAGATAAAGATTCTCCGCGGGGAGCTCCCCCTGGAGGTGCAGGACCTGGAGGACGAGATCGAAGGCCTGCAGACCCGGGTCACCAAATACGATGATGACATCGAGGCCCTTGAGAAGTCGATCAGTGCAAAGAAGCAGGAGATCAACAATGCGCAGGACCTGATCAAGAAATACGAGGAGCAGCAGAACAACGTCCGGAACAACCGGGAGTACGATTCCCTCTCCAAGGAGATCGAGTTCCAGACCCTGGAGATCGAACTGTGCGAAAAGCGCATCCGGGAGTTCACCGCCCAGATCGACGAGAAGAAGGAGGTGATCGAGGAATCCCGCACCGTGCTGAATGAGCGCAAGCTGGACCTGGAGAACAAGAAAAAGGAGCTGGAGGATATCATTGCCGAGACGAAAAAGGAAGAGGAGCAGCTGGAGAAGAAATCGGATGACCTGCAGGAGATTATCGAAAGCCGGCTGGTGACCGCCTACAGGAAGATCCGGGGCAACGCCCGCAACGGTCTGGCCGTGGTTCCGGTTGAGCGCGACTCCTGCGGCGGATGCTTCAACAAGATCCCCCCGCAGCGCCAGCTGGATATCGCCTCCATGAAAAAGATCATCGTCTGCGAATACTGCGGGCGGATCCTGGTGGACCCCAAGATCAGCGAGGAGTAGAACAGCAGCGTTGAAGCGCAGCGCTTAGCACGTTTATTTTGCTCAGCGCA
>CAZNSZ010000109.1:8110-11165 GCA_964575865.1 uncultured Bacteroides sp.
AGGTCGAGCTGGAAGACGATCCCTCCGTCCCGGTAGCGGTCGCGCTGGTTGGAGATGAAATTGCCCATGGAGTAGGCCACCAGATTTCCTTTCCCTTCACCCCGGATCGGCTGGACCACGTGGGGGTGGGAGCCGATGACAGCGTCGGCGCCGTTCCGGAACAGGAAGTCGGCCAGTTCGCGTTGTTTCCTGTTCTCGGTCCGCTGGTACTCGTCCCCCCAGTGCATGGTCACCAGGATAAAATCGGGTTCTGCGGTGGCCGCCTTCATAAGGTCCTCCCGGATCTGCACCGTGTCGATCAGGTTGACGATGGCCGGGGGAGGGACCCTCAGTCCGTTGGTCCCGTAGGTGTAGTTGAGCAGGGCGATGCGGATCCCGTTCTTCTCCACCACCAGCGGATAATAAAAGGTGCGCTCCCAGGGATCCGCAAAGGTACCCGTATGCAGCAATCCCCGGCGGTCCAGCTGCTCCAGGGTCCGGTTGAATCCCTCCGCTCCGCGGTCCAGCGCATGGTTGTTGGCCATTACCAGGATGTGGAACCCGGCGTCTTTCAATGCGTCGGCAAGCTCATCGGGACTGGAGAACTGCGGGTAGCCCTTGTAGGGCGGACCGGCCAGGGTGACCTCCAGGTTGCCGACCACCATATCGGCCTGGAGGAACCAAGGTTTGAGGTACTGGAAACAGGGATGGTAGTCGTACCCGGGTTGCCCGGTGGCCAGGGCCGAGGCGATCTGGGTGTCGTGCCCCATGATGTCGCCGGTGAAGAGCACCCGCAACCGGGTTTCCGGCAGGCTCCTCTGTAACCGTGTCTCCGGTGTGATCCTCTGCAAAGGCGCCTCCGGTGTGATCCTCTGCGGATCGAATGACCGGGAAACGGTCTCGTCCTTCAGGAGGGAATCCTTTTCCCCGGTTTGTGAACGGAGAGGGTGTGCCGAAAAGATCAGCAGCAGGAAAGGCAGGATCAGGTATGTCCTTGGCGAACTCATGTCTGCAGCGGCGGTGTTGCCTGCAGACGAATATACTCATTTACCAGCTTCCGCCTGCTCCTCCTCCCCCGAAAGAGCCGCCTCCGCCTCCGCCGAAGCCTCCAAAACCGCCTCCGCCGAAGCCTCCTCCGCCCGAATTGAAGTTGCCCCAGCTGCCCGAGTGCCTTCCCCCTCCTGAGAGAAGGCCCAGGGCGATCCAGAAGGGCAGGTTGCTGCGCCGTCCCCCCATGCCGGTGTGGCTTCTGCGGTTTCGGAACAGGAGCGAAAAGAGGATAATCATGAAGATGATCCCGCCGATGGCCGATCCCCCTCCACCGGAGGTCTGCTTGCGGTATTCATCTGCTGTGAATTTTCCCTCCAGCAGGGAAATGAGCACTTCGGTGGCCTGATCGATCCCCTGGTAGTAGTTTCCCTCCCTGAAATTGGGGAGGACCTCATTCTCAATGATCCGCCGGGCCAGGGCATCGGTGACGTACTCTTCGTTCCCGTAGCCGGTGGCAATAAAGACATCCCGTTCCTGCATGTCCAACAGGATGATGATCCCGTTATCCTTCCCCTGCTGACCCACACCCCACTGCTCCCCAATCATGGGGGCAAGCATGGAGGCGGGGTAGCCGGCGTTGTCGCTAAGGGTCACCACGAAGATCTGGGTGGAGCTGTTGTATTCGAATTCATTCAGTTTGCGGTCCAGTGCTGAAGCCTCTGAACTGCTGAACACCCCTGCATAATCGTTGACCCAGGAGGATGGCTGGTCAGGGACCGGCAGGCGGTCCTGTGCCAGCAGTCCAGCCGGCAGGAACAGGATCAGGAGGAGGGCAAACTGTGCCGTTGTGTGCTTAATATTGGTATGAAATTGCGCTGTCTTTTTCATGAATCTTTCCCCCCGAATGAGATGTCGTCAGATAATTCGTTCACATCGTCCTTCTGGTAGGGGAAGTGCGCTTTGAGCTGCTCCCCGGCCATCAGGATCCCTTCCCTGAGCCCTTCCGCAAACCTGCTTTCCCTGAAATGGGCCAGCATCTTTTCCTTGATCCGGTCCCAGAAGTCCTCCGGTGTCACCGCATTGATCCCCGCATCGCCCAGGATGGCAAATTTCCGGTCCTTTACCGCCAGGTAGAAGAGCACCCCGTTCCGCTTTTCGGTCTTGTGCATCTCCAGTTTGGCGAACCACCAGGCGGCGCGGTCCAGCACATCTTCCCTGCAGCGGTTTTCGATGTGCACCCGGATCTCCCCCGAGGTGTTCAGCTCCGCCTCCTTGACGGCTGATTTGATCAGTGCTTTCTCTTCCTTGCTGAAAAAATTGACGGCATCCATGGGCAACCTCCTTTACATTTCCTTTGCGGGGTCAAAGATTCTCCCCGCCCTTTTCTGAGTACTTACCTAAAATTCAACCACCGGTGCGGTTTCGCTTCCCTCTACGGCCTCGAAATAGCCCTTCTGTTCAAAACCGGTGATGCCGGCGATGACACTGGCCGGGAATCTCCTGGTGGCGGTGTTGTAGCCGCGGACTGTCTCGTTAAACCTGCGCCGTTCCACTGCGATCCGGTTCTCGGTTCCCTCCAGCTGTGACTGCAATTCAAGGAAGTTCTGGTTGGCCTTCAGTTCAGGATATCGCTCGATGGTGACCAGCAACCGCGACAGGGCCGAACCGAGGCCTTCCTGTGCCTGCTGGAAAGCGGCAAGAGACTCTGGGGTCAGGTTGGTGGGATCGACGGTGACGCTGGTGGCTCTTGCCCTGGCTTCGATCACCTGGGTGAGGGTCTCCTGCTCGAAGTCGGCATAGCCCCGCACGGTATTCACCAGGTTGGGGATCAGATCGGCCCTGCGCTGGTAGACGTTCTCCACATTGGACCACTGGGTAGTCACCCCTTCCTCCAGGGTGATGAAGTTGTTGTACCTGCGCACTCCCCAGAGCACGAGGATCAGGGCGATGACCGCTATTATGATCCAGGTTCTGTTCTTCTTTTTCATTGTTCGATGTGTATTGGTTACAAATGTTTTTGTTTAGACTGAATAAGCAAATTTATAAAATCCGGACACCTGCCCTGCCCCCGCCGGTAAAATATCGG
>CAZNSZ010000110.1:0-11099 GCA_964575865.1 uncultured Bacteroides sp.
AGTTTCATTCACAAATAGTAATGGAAATATATTGAATAATTTATGATTGGATTCTGTCAATTACCCAGGAGCCCGGCCTTGCTCCTGCAGGTCAAAACTCATCCTCATAGACCAGGGTTCCTTCCCCGTCATAAAGCTTGACATAGCTGATCTCACCAGCACCTTTGAATTTAAATGCCAGTCCTTTCACTTCGTCAAGCGGATCTGTGTATTTAACGGAGTAGATCTCCCTGTCTTCCAGTGAAACATGGATCCTGTTATCATGTACGGCAATGGTCACTCTCCTCCAGTCAGAAAAATCCTGATAGAAGCTGTCCAGGTCCTGGAACTCACCGTTCAGCAGCACATCCCCGAACTCGGCGTTCAGCATGGAGGGCGGACAACCTGGTTTGACGAAATCGAATCCCACCCTGCCGTGAAGGTTGATGATCTGAATGGTCGATTCAAGGCAGTCACTGAACAGCGAATCCGGAAGATTCCGGATCTCGGTTTCCAGCCTCATTTGATCCCCGAGAATGCCGAATTCCCTGATATTCCTGAATTCCATCACGTTGTCGGCATCCATCAGGGCGTATCGGGCAATGGTATCGGGGTGGTGAACCAGGCTCCCGGGTACGATCCCGTTATCGATCCTCCCCACATGCCGGTCGTTGATCACTCCCTCCCAACCGTTGGTGATCACATGGATGCGGATGCAGGAGATCCTTTCGCCGTTGGCCAGTATTTTGACCGAGTAATGATCGGGAAGGGAAAAATCACTGGTGAAGTAGTGGCGGTTCTTGTTGATCGGGATGATGTCCCCGTCATCATAAAAGTTCTTGTTGATAAACAGATTGGTGGAGTTGATCCGGCTTACATCATAATAAAAGGTCACCCTCTGTGGGGCGGTCCCGGTGATATAGTTGGATGTAAATTCCACCCTGGCTGTGTTGAGCCAGATCACAATTCTCGGGTAAAATGCAATGATCAGGATAAACAGGGTGGTCAGCAGCAGGATCAGGTAGGTCCATACGCTCTTTGAAGCAGTCTGAACAAAGCTCCGGAAAGTTTTTCTCGGAGGTGGCCGGTATCCGTTGGCTGGCTTTGCTCCCGACTGGTGGTTCTTGAAATCCTCCCAGTCCTCATATCCCAGGTATATGGCCAGGGCATTCTTGGTGGCGGTCTGGGGCTTGTAGCTTTTATAATTGCTGCACAGCCTCCTGAGGGTCCTGGTGCTCAATGTAATCCCAGAGGCTTCCTTGACCTCCTGGCTGAGCCTGCTGAAATTGTAGGTGGTCCAATCCTTTCTGGGTCCCCACTGAAACCGACCTTCAATCAGATTCAGGCACCTTTTGAGATAATCATGCTCATGTGTCATGGCCCTTGTTCCTCCTCCAGCAGGTACAAATATATCATTTTATGGAATTCGGAGATGGATTGGACCGGTCAATTTAGTGGATCGGACAAGCGTGTCTGAATTTTATGATTTACTAATAATCATATGCTTAGAGACATAGTCCGGGTCGATGACAATCCCCGTACCCGGCCCCGTCGGCACTTTGACCTTTCCTTCCTCGCTGGTAAGCGGAGAAGTGGGACATTCCAGCGGGATCTCTCTGTTGAATCCCTTGAATTCATGGTAGGGTCCGGCATTGGGGACTGCACTGACGAAGTGCATCATATACAGATAGCCAAGGCCGGAGCCGGAGATGTGGGGGGTGCAGGTCTTTCCCATGGCCTCAGCCATTCTCGCCACCCTCATGGAGCGGACCATGCCCCCGAAGTAGAAGATGTCAGGTTGTACGATGTCCAGGGCATGGTTCCCGATGAGCCACCGGAAGTTGTGCATACTGGGCTCCTGTTCACCCCCTGCCACCGGGATGGACAGTGCCCCGGTCACTTCCCTCGTCTCCTCGTACCAGTCAAATGGAACGGGTTCCTCGTACATATCATACCGGTATTCTTCCATCATCCGGCCTATGCGGATCGCCTCGACCGTGTCGTAGGAACCATTGGAATCGGCATAGATCACCATTTCATCCCCGAACGTCTTCCTCACAAGCGGGATCAACTTTTCGGTCCTCCCGGGGGGATAATCCGCGTTCTTGCTCATGCGACCCCCAACCTTGAACTTCATCGCCTTTGCCTGTGTCTCCTCCACCTGTTTTTTAATCCTTTCTATGGATTCCTCCGCGGTCCGTCCGCGAAAATTATTGGCCTGATAGACGTCAATGTACGGATGGTGGATATCCCCGATCAGCTGTCCCATGGATTTTCCGGCAAGCTTACCCAGCAGGTCCAGAACAGCAAACTCCAGGGTGGCCAGTGGCACCCAGAGTGCGAGATTCTGAAGCTTATAATTGCTTTCGAATACATAAACCTCCTCAAGGAGCTGTTCCCAGTCCCTGGCGTCTTTACCCACAAAGAAGGGTTGTATCCGGTTAAGGAATATGGGATAGAGCGACTCCATCTGTGCATTGTTGCTCACGGAGATTCCCTCCGCCCCGTCCGGGGTCACGATCCTGCAGAGGAAGTTATCCCCGTATCGCATCAGCTCCACCCTCTCCATGATGACCGGATCATTCAGTCCGTCCAGTTTCAGGACCGGCTCGACAAGAATGCGGTCCAGGAGGGAATAGTCCGGTCTGATCTCTTTACCCTCCGGCCCGGTTGCACAACCCTGTAGAAGCAGGCTCCCTCCCAGAGCACCGGCAGCAGAGGTTCTGAAAAAGTTCCTTCTGTTCGTTTGCATAGTTTTTCGTTCTCGAAAAAATGGTTCAATTCACACCTCTACCTAATATTTAATAGGGTTTAGTTTTGGAACCGACAGGACAGATTTGAATCGACTGGTATAAAGATATTTGTTCAAATTGAAAATTGGTGAATTTGAATCCGGACGCAGGTGACAAAAAGTGGACAAAGGCATGACAAAGGGCGTGTGCAAGAAACATCTTGATCCGAATATCGACGGCTCTGCAACTTTTACGCAAGCAAAGCTGAGTGGCTGCTGAAAGAGATTTGGGACGGAATAACGACCCCCGGCTGGCATGGCATCTTTATGAAAGGATTCCAGTTTCTTTCCTGAAATTAATCTGTCATGCATCTGTCAAAGTTTTGTCAGATGCGTACCATATAGCCGATGAGAATATTGCCTTAATATTAGGTGGCACAAATGCAAATTGTTATGAAATCATTACGGTGGATTATTTCAGTGGTGTGTATGTTGGTGCTAACTACCGGTTCGGCGCTGGCACAGCGTTCGGGGGTCATCTCCGGCCGTGTGATGGACGGATCGGCGGATGCCCCCCTTGCTTTCGCCAATGTTTACGTGCAGGGAACCACCATCGGGACCGTGACCGATGAAGAGGGCAATTACAGGCTAGACAATGTTCCCGCCGGTGAGCAGGTCATCGTTTTCAGCTTCATTGGTTTCGCCGACCAGGAGATCCCACTGACCATTTCAGGGAGGGATATACAGGAACTACAGACGGTCACCATGATGCCCGAGACCATCATGGGTGAGGAGGTGGTGGTGACCGCCATCATGCGCGGCCAGGTGGCGGCCATCAACAAGCAGGTGAACTCCAATACCATTGTCAATGTGGTGTCCAAGGACAAGATCGAAGATGTGCCGGATGTCAACGCGGCCGAATCCATCAGCCGCCTGCCGGGCATCAATATCAGCCGGAGCGGGGGCGAGGGTTCCAAAGTGACCGTAAGGGGTGTTTCACCACGTTTTAACTCCATCACAGTGAATAACCTGGCCATCCCGGCTACCGGCATGGGCGACCGCTCGGTGGATCTGAGCATGATTTCCTCGGATATCCTGGAGGGTATCGAAGTGTATAAAGCACTGACTCCCGACATGGATGCCGATGCCATCGGGGGAACGGTAAACCTGCTGACCAAGACCGCCGATCCCGGTTTTCAGGGCAGGGTGCAGCTGGAGACCGGGTACCACGGGCTGATTAAGAATATCGGGACCTATAAAGGTAGCCTGACACTGGGAAACCGGTTCCTGAAGGACCGGATCGGGATCCTGGGAACGGCCACCTTCCACCGGGCCAACAGGAATTCGGACGAGTTCGACGCGGATTATATTATCCGGGACCAGGACAGCGAGGGAAATCCGCTGCCATCGGTGGGCAATGTGTACCTGACAAACAGGATCGAGACGCGGGACCGGGTCAATGCCAGCCTGACTGCTGACTTTAAAACGGACAGATCGAAAATTGTGTTCGACTATTTCTTTACCCAGACCAACAGGGACATACTCAACCGCGAACTGAACATGTCCCCCGGAAATTCAGCCCTGACCTACAGCCTGGGCCATAACTACAACAACCTTTCTCTTCACTCGTTTCAGTTGCGCGGAAATCATGACCTGAAGTTCCTCATTATTGACTATTCCTTCTCACATTCGCTCATAGGAAACGAAACCCCCATCAGCTACGGGACAAGCGCCCTGAAAAGCGGTGCGTTTACCTCGGATCTCCCCCTCTATGCCAAACCACAGGAGATCCCCCAGTACACCCGATATGACATTGATGATGTGATCGGAGGTTCGGGATTCGGACACAGCAACAACCGGATCGACGACAGAAACTATACCGGCCAGGTGGACCTGAAATTCCCTCTTTTTATAACCTCCTGGTTGAACGGATACCTCAAGACCGGGGCGAAGATCCGTCAGAAAAGCAGGGTGCGCGATCTCAACGGTTACGGGATTTATGACGGGGTGGATTATTACAATGTATTCATACAGGAGTACCCGGATGTGAGGCGCCTCAACCGCGACATCTATATGGACAATTTCATCGACAGGGACTATGAGGGCTATACCTTTGCCATGGGGACACAGTATATTATGCCCTATGTGCTGGATGATGACATCATCCGGGAACATTATGACAAATTCAGCGGGATCGATTCCCTCTGGTGGAAGGATCCCAACACCGCATTCGATGAGTTTGACGCCTTCGAGCGCATTGGGGCAGGGTATGTCATGGCTGAATTCAATATCGGACCGGTGATGATCCTCCCGGGGGTAAGGTACGAACAGGACTACCAGGAATATGGCGGAACGGCAGGTTTCATGCGGGTGGGTACCCGGCAGTTCGTCCACAGGGATACCACCGGGAACCGCACCCTGGGGCACTGGCTGCCCATGCTTCACGTAAAGATCTCTCCCTTCAAGGGATTCAGCCTGAGACTTGCGGCTACGAAGACCCTGACCAGACCAGACTTCCTGAGCCTTACCCCTTTCGAAAGGATCAATTACGGGGGAAAGGGATCCGAAAGCTTTGTGGAGAGGGGATCTCTGGACCTGAAGCTGCCCACGGCATGGAATTACGATGCCTTTATCAATTACTATTCCAGGTTCGGGCTGGTTTCCATAGGTGCATTTTACAAGGAGATTCAGGATGTGGATATTGATATTACTTACCGGGACCTGAGCGGGACCTCGGCTGAAAACCCCACATTCGGAATGCAGATCACCAATCCCATCAATTCCGAACAACCCACCACTGTATGGGGGATGGAATTCGAGATCCAGACCAACTTCCGCTGGCTTCCCAAGCCTTTTGACGGCATTGTCCTTAACGCCAACTATTCGCTGGTCAGGTCCGAAACCTATTTCCCGTTCTTTCCCATCATTTATCCTCCGCCGGACTACCTTCCCCAGATCAAGGATACTGCACGGGTAAACCGGCTTCCGGGGCAGGCAGACGATATTCTGAATGTGACCCTGGGGTATGAGAAGAAAGGTTTTGCTGCTCGCGTGACTGTCAATTACCAGGGCAACAAGCTGACCCGGTCAGGGGGCAGTGAGTTCCTGGACCGTTATTCGGCCGACTACCTCCGATGGGACGCCATCGTGACCCAGAAGATCGGGGAACGTTGGATGATCATCCTGAACCTGATCAATTTTACCAATGAACCGGAACGGTCCTATATGTGGAGTCCGGAAAATCCGACTCAGGAGCAGTATTACGGCTGGGCAGTTAACCTGGGGGTGAGGTTCGATTTTTGAAGCCATCAATCTGAAGCAGAGAACAAAACTCTAATATCGAACACCAATGTTTAATTCTTAAAAATTTGATTATGAAAAAGATCTACATGAGTTTAATGGCATTAGTTGCCTGTGCGCTCCTCCTGAGTACGCAGGTAAACGCTCAGGAATTTGAATGGCCCGACCTTGGGGAGGCCATGATCATTGAGCCGGGTCCTCCCGGAACCATCAATGAAACCATTAATGGTGACACCACTGCCACCGGTGAAAGGGCACACCAGAGCTACATCCTCAAGCGCGGAGCCCTTTACCTCTATACCGCTGCCATCAACAACGTGGGCTGGGACCTGATGGTCCAGGCCGAGGAAGGAGACGGTGCACTCCCTGTGATCAAGGCCCTTGGCCCCCCGGAAGGATCGGACGAGGCACCCAGACCCTTCACGGCCCAGGGAAACATCTATCTCAAAGGACTGAACATGAGCGGATGGGACCAGCTGGATTTCCCCACCGATAACGCTACAGTCCGCCTTAATGCAGATGACATCAAGGGAGTGGTGATCGGCTGTATTCTTGATTTCAACCGCCAGAACTCCTTCCGTACCAACAACCCGGGCACCATGTTCTTTCTGGAGGATAATATCATTTACGGGCAGGGCAGGGCCGAGCAGATGCAGAACGGCAGTGCGCTGAATGCAAGAGGAAACTTTTCTCCCATTGTGATTTACAGGAACAACACCATGGTGAACCTGACCAATACCATTGTTGAAAACAGGCAAACCAAGCGTTACGGGAAATGGGTTTTCGACCATAACACCATTGTCAACATCGGAAGGATGGGTTCCGACTGGGGCCGTCCCGACAGCCTGATCTTCACAAATAACCTGGTAGTCAATCCTATGATCCTGGGCGACGGGGTTGTTGGTGACCGTGACAACTTTGCCGAGCCATGGTTCGCCTTCAACCTCGACTCCAATTTTGTCGAGCAGATTGTAGGGGCAGACACCAGCATGGTCTTCGCTCCTCCCTATGTGGAGTATGACAACAACTGGCACTATATCGACCCGGCAGTGGCCGCATTCCTTCCGGACAGTTCCAATCCGGCCAGTGCCGATAATCTTTATGATGAGCAGCTGGCTGACATTGTGGCTGCCAGCACCAATACCATGATCATCAATGAAGCATTTGCATTCACCAGCTTCCCGAACCAGGCTGCCAACTACGAGGCGTATATCAATGATTATTACACCGTAGCGGAGCAGCCTGCGCAGCTGCCGGGCTTCGACCTGGATCCGTCCTCTGAGATCGACTTCGGATATTCTTCCTCCCATGCGGCCTACACTGCTGCAGCAGATGGTACCCCACTTGGGGATCCCAACTGGCACGACATCGGTTCCGGTGTCAGGGATATGATGAAGCAGGTGAACATGCGTGTTTATCCCAACCCTGTGGGGCTCTATTTCATCATCGATGCGGGTCAGGAGATCGACCGGGTGGAGATCCTCAATCTGCTGGGTCAGCCCGTGAAAGACCTGAAGGTCAACGCCCGCGGACAGGAAGTCCTTGTGAATTCCTCCGACCTGTCAGAAGGACTCTATTTTGTTCGCTGTTCCTACAAGAACAGGATCATTGGGAATTATAAGATTACGAAGTAAACCTGAAATTTAACGAAAGGTGGGACCGGCTGTGCGCCGGTCCCTCTTTAACAGTATAATACGTTGAATCATGTCCGAACACCTGACCCACATCGCCGTTTATGAAGACTGTGCACGGCTGATCCTGAACACCGATAAATTCTGCGAAGCCTTCAGGACCTGTGTAAGGAACCAGTATGACTCGGGTCTCACCACGAGCGGTACCCGGGGCAACCACCTTTACGCTGTCCCGATCCTGGACACATACAAGGACCGGTGGGAACAGGTGACCGCGGATGCAAAGGCCCAGCAGCAGATGGCGGGGGCCATCGGGTGGATCACCCACCGGGCAGCTGATCTTCAAATGAAACCAACCTGGAGGACGAAGGTTGCGGAAAATGCAGATTTTCCGGAATCAGAAATGCAGATCTATCATGATTCAGTTACATTCAGGGAAGTATACGGAGGAGGCGCACGCAGTACCGGTTCCCCTTATGAGCAATTGTCGCCACACACCCTCGAAAAAGGGATGGCCTCCCATCCAGCTTCACGGCTGCTCAACATCAACCAGGTGGAGGAGCTGATCACCTACCTGTACCAGAAGGAATTTGTTGAGCTTCATACCTTTCATGATTCACGGGACAACATCCATCAGTGGCTGAACGACTTCGTGGAATATCACCAGGAGTACACGGAGGATCTGAGGATCTATATCGAGGCGTTTCAGCATCCTGATCCGGAAAAAATGGAATCCTATGTATACAGCATAAATTACTACAACCCTGAGGATCCGCTCCTGCAGTGGGTGAGAGGCATTCAGACTGAATCGGATGTCTCGCACATCGATCTTGAAAAGGCACTGGAAGAAGCCGCAACACAAAGCCATTACGCCCGGGCCATCAGGAAAGGATTCCTGTTTACCCATGCGGCCAGTGAGTATTTTTCCGGCCGGCTGGAGAAAACCATGATGTATGACACCCTGGAATTGGGACCCAATGAAAGGGATTAAAACAAATACAGAACAACAATGATTGACCGTCGGGATTTTTTCAGGTTTATGGGTGCCGGCACAGCGGGAATGCTGATAGCACCAGCTCTGTTACGTGCATGCAAAATGAACGGCAACGGAAACGAGGACGCATATGTTAATTTCGACGGCATCATGCCCATTGCCATGGTGACCGATTGTTCCAGGCTCCTGCTTGGTTGCGGGAAATTGTCTGAGGAGATGAAACAGGCCTTGAAAGCCGACATCAACCTTCCTTTACCCGGCAATCTCTCCCGCCTTGGTTCCTCCATTCCTTTCGACGATGAAAATATTTTTGCTGCCCTGCAGAATATCCAGGAATCATGGGAAAGTGATCCTGAACTGAGCCTCCGGAAATTTTCTCTCCTGCTCGGGTGGATGATATTCCGTCCGCTCAAAAAAACAATGACCGACGTGTTCCACCGGCTGGTGGAAGAGGGGTACCATTACGATACGATCCGCACCTACATCGACACTTACCTCCTGAGGCAGTTTTCCGGTGACCGCCACAATACAGGGACCATTATCAATGATGCACAGGATCTTCTTCAGGGAATTCTTCCCCGGATGATCACACGGCTTCATACCCTGAAGCCCGATTACAATGATGGCCCGGGCTGGGTGAACCGGATCAGCGGATGGAGGGTTGATAATGCCACACGTATGGAACGCTATGGCATGCTGGTGGTGGAGGATGACCCGGAACTGAATGACCATGTGATCAGGAAGTACAATGTGTACAATCCCGGGGACAGGATCATTACACTGGTCAGATCGATGAAGGCTGACAGTGGAGGGGAAACGGTCGACAAAGTCATCCTCTCCGATCCGGGAAACAGCATCTATGCCAAATCACTTGTTAAAGGATACAACAACGTGTTGAGCGTACAGGATTATCTTCAGGGTGACATTGATCTGAGCAAATTGAAAAAGTTGTTGTAATTTCGGGTATGAACAGAAAATATCTGGGTTTCTTTCTGGGCATACTTTCCTTTCTGGCCATTATCCTCTTTACAGATCTGGAACCGGGAAAACCGGAAGTGACTGCCACTCTGGCCGTGGCTGCCCTGATGGCCATCTGGTGGGTTTCTGAAGCCATCCCGCTGGCTGTCACCGCACTGGTGCCGCTGGTATTGTTCCCGGCACTGGGAATCCTCGACGGCAGGGAGGTGTCGGAAGCTTACATTAACCACATAATCTTCATTTTCATCGGGGGGTTCATCATGGCCCTGGCCATGGAAAAATGGAACCTTCATAAGCGGATCGCCCTGAAGATACTGGTTTTTATCGGGGTAAGTCCCGGAAGGATCCTGCTGGGTTTCATGGCAGCGTCCGGATTCCTTTCCATGTGGATCTCCAATACGGCCACCACCATGATGATGATCCCCATTGTGATGTCTGTGGTGGTCAGCCTTGAAGAGACCCTGAAGAAGGGCTCCATCACCCACTATGCCACCGGATTGCTCCTGGCCATCGCCTACAGTTCGTCCATCGGCGGGATGTCCACCCTGGTAGGCTCGCCCACCAACCTGGTCTGCCCGAGGATCCTTACACTGCTCTACCCCGGGGCACCGGAAATTACCTTTACCGGGTGGATGGCCTTTGCATTGCCCGTCTCACTTCTGATGCTGATCGCCGTCTGGCTGGTGATCTATTTCCTCTACCGGCCCAGGAAGAAATGGGCCCGCATGGACCGGGAACATTTCAGGAAGGCCTACCGTGAACTGGGCAGGACCACCCAGGAGGAACGGACCGTTTTCATCCTCTTCCTGATGCTGGCTGTCCTCTGGATCACCCGCACGGGGATTTCATTTAACCGGGTCAACATCCCTGGATGGGCAAGCCTTTTCAAAGTGCCCGAATACATCAATGACGGGACCGTGGCCATGTTCATTTCGGTCCTGTTGTTCATCCTGCCCGCCAAAAGGGGTAAGGAACGCAGGATCATGGACTGGAAGACGGTCCAGAAACTGCCCTGGTACATTGTATTGCTCTTCGGAGGTGGATTTGCCCTAGCGCTCGGATTCCAGTCATCAGGCCTTGCCATATGGTTCGGGGAGCAGCTGCTCTGGACCAAAGGGGTGCATCCCTACCTGATCCTGGCAGCGGTGGTGACCATGATGTCTTTCCTCACCGAACTGACCTCCAACGTGGCCTCCACCCAGATGCTCCTGCCCGTATTTGCCAGCCTGGCTGTAAGCAGCGGGAACAATCCGCTGCTGATGATGATCCCCGCCACCATTGCCTCATCGCTGGCATTCATGCTACCCACGGCCACCCCGCCCAATGCCATTGTCTTCGGCACGGACCGCATCCGGATCGCCACCATGGTGCGGACAGGATTTATCCTCAACATGACCGGTGTACTGGTGGTGGTTGTGATCACCTGGCTGCTCGGGAACAGCTCCTTTGACATCGAGCTCGGATCGGTCCCGGCCTGGGCCACACC
>CAZNSZ010000111.1:0-11039 GCA_964575865.1 uncultured Bacteroides sp.
ACCGAAGATACGGAGGAGTACGGGGTATTCCTGAAACTGAAAGCGGTGGATCCCCATCCGTAGTCCGGGTGAGGCAGCCGGCAGGGGCCGGGAATCACTTCACGGACTGCACCTCCAGCACAGCAGCTTTCAGCCCGCTTCCCGTGGCCCTGATGGTGACCGGACCCGGTTCATCCCCCGCTTCAAGCAGGATGGCAGCGATCCCGGCCTCGGCAGGGGCCGGGTTGGTCCCTGTCAGGCGGGCGGGGCCGGAGACCTCAAAGAAAACCTCCTTACGGCCATCGGGGACCACGGTTCCGGATTCATCGCAGAGGGAGGCATATACAAAGATATGGTCCCTGGCGCCCGCCGTCAGGGGCACCCCGCTCAGATCGGCATCCAGGACGATTTTCACCGCCTCACCGGCTACCCTTCTTTCTGTGACAACCACCTCATCACCCGAGAGATACCCCTTTGCTTCCAGTACATGAAATGCTTCCTTTCCCACCCGGAAGGTAAAGGGTGGATGGGCCAGGTGGTCCGAGAAACGGTCCCGGTCAGGTCCCTGCCGGCCGGCCGCTTTTCCGTCCACCAGCAGCTCCACCTCCTCACAGTTGCTGAATATCCTGATCAGTCCCTCTTCACCCAGGGGCTCTGTATGGGGGATCTCAAGCACGGGGGAGCCGCCCGGCCCGCCGGCACTCCGCTGGCTCCTGAAGAAATGGTAGGAGGGTTTGGGGATCCTGAATATATCCATGATCCCCGAGGCCTCCAGGTCGTCTGAATAGCCGCGGTTATAGTCGAACATGACCCAGTACCCGTCGGCAAACGCCGGGGTGGTGAAATTGCTGTTGTGGGCTTCCTGGATGTTCCTGGCCTGCTGCATGAGCCGGATCTCCCCGTCCCCCCTCAGCTGACGGCTGGACCGCTCCTCCGGCATCAGGTCCCCCCACTGGTCCTGGTTGAGGCCCGCATTCATGGCGTAGTATTCCCAGTCCCCGTATTCCGAGACCACATAAGGTTTGCCTCCATCGTAAGGGGGAGCATGCAGCCGGTGCTGCCTGGCCTGCAGGTAGAGGTCAAAGCCATAGGCCTGCCAACCTGCGGAATAGGTCCGGCTGCCCGGATACTCACTGTGGGCAATCCCGTGCAGGGAATCGATGAACCATTCGGGCATCCACGATTCGTTCAGGGAAACCTCCCACGCCAGCACCGACGCATGGTTGCGGTCCCGCCGGATCATGTCGCGGGCCGTCTGCAGCACCTGGGACCTGAAAGCCGGCTCCCGGCTGAAATACTGCCACCCGGGAATGGCATCGATGGTCAGGATCCCCAGCCGGTCGCACGCTTCCATAAAAGCAGGGGCGTGCGGATAATGGGAGAGGCGCACATAGTCGAATCCCGCCTCCTTGATTTTCCTGGCATCCCTCTCCTGGGCCTGATCGGACAGCGCATACCCGATATAGGGGTATTCCTGGTGGCGGTTCACGCCCCGCAGGAATGCCGGTTCGCCGTTCAGCATCAGCTGCTGACCGTCAAATTCCACCAGCTTGATGCCGGTCATAAGCGTGTCCCGCTCCAGCTCCCGCCTTCCGCTCAGCAGGATGGTGACCAGCCGGTACAGGCGGGGATCGGAGGGGGACCACAGTTCCGGTTCCTTGACCTCCATCCGGGCGGTCAGGTGAGAATCGCCTCCGGGTCCCAGTACCACCTCTTCTCCTTCATGGTCTGCAACCAGAGTATTCCCGTATGAGAGTTCATGTCGGATCCTGAACCGGTCCTCCCCGCTGCCCCGGTTCATCACGTGGGTTTTGACCGCGATCACGGCCCGCTCCCGGGAAACCTCCGGGTTGGTCACGAAGATCCCTCCTCCCCCTTCCCGGGCCGCCAGGATGGGATCAGTAATGTGCATGGGCGGCTTGACGATGAGCCAGGCATTGCGGTATAGTCCCCCGTACATATTGAAGTCGAGCTGCTTCAGGGGTTTCGGCCCGGTGACCGGATTGTCGGTGTTGTCCAGCCTCACCGCCACCACATTTTCCTTTCCGTAGCGGATTCCCTCCGACAGATCGGCCACAAAGGGCAGGTATCCGCCCAGGTGCCCGGTCACGTGTTCCCCGTTGAGCCACACATCGGCCACATTCATGGCCCCGTCGAATTTCAGCCAGATGCGCTGACCCTTCCGGAGGGAGGGTACCGCGAAGCGCTTCCGGTACCAGCAGGTCCCCTGCCACTGGTCGTTGACGACCAGCGGTTCGATGCGTGCGGTGTGCGGGAGGCGGACGACCTCCCACCCGGAATCATCATACCCGGGTTCATGGAAATATGAATCCACATCCCCTGCCTCCAGACGGAGGAAGTGCCAGCTGTCATTGAATTTCTCACGTGTCGGCTGCTGACCGGACCGGCTGCATCCGGCCAGGATGGCTGCCACTCCCCAAACAGCCAGCACCCATGCGGACCATCCCCTGTCCTTCATGGTCAGGGCTTCAATGGCTGTTCCGGGGTCCAGCCTTCCAGGGGGATCATCACGAATCCGTAGGAATAGGCCCGTTCCGTCAGCCGGTACTGGGGATGGGTCCGTGCCCCCCAGCTGTTGTCCCCGCCCACGCCCATCTGCCTGTAGTCCACATGCACGGCGGTCAGGTCCCTCGGCTTCACATCGGTGGTGTGGCGGTTGACGGGCCTCACACCCTCCTCATGACGGCCGTCGGTCCGCTCCGGGGATTCGAAATCCTCCATCAGGTTGTGATGGGCCGAAAAGGCGATCAGCGGTTCGCCGCGGATCAGCAGTCCATTGCCCTGATCGTTGGTAAGCGCCACCCAGCGCACATCATCCCTGTTCCCGTTCTCCTGGGGGCGGATATAGGGCCAGTACAGGTCGGCCACGGATGCGCTGTAAAGGTCGACGAAGGCTCCGGTCTTCCTGTCCCAGTAATTCTCCTGAGGTCCCCTGCCATACCAGCTGACACGGTCAAAACTGCGTGGCATGACCAGGTTCATACCCAGCCTGGGGATCTCGGGCAGCTCCTTTTCCAGCATGGCGAACTCATTGTGTACAGCGATTTCACCCAGTCCGTTGATCACGTAATCGGAACGCCAGGTGGCGATGGGCTCATCTTCCATTCCGGTCAGCCTGAAATCCATCCTCACGGTGACCTCTCCCGGTCCGTTCCTGGTGAGGCGGACCAGGGTCACCTTCCTCCGGTCGCCCGCCTCTCTCCAGACCCGGGCCCGGATGTGGTTGTTGTTGCCGAAATCATTGTCGATGGGTGCCCTCCAGAAACCGGGCACCGGCCCCTCCTTCAACAGCGCTGTCCCCTGGTAGCTGTAACTGGAGAGGATCCCTGCTGCAGTATCGATGGTCACCCGGAAAAGGTCGCCGGAGAGTATGATCCCGCTTTCATTCCTGGAGATTTCCACTGGCGGGAATTCGCTCCTGTCTTCCCGGTCCTGTGCAGTTTCATACAGCTGGAACTGCTCCGAGGCCAGCTCGGTCCCGGCTTCCAGAATCCCCATGGACTCCCTGAGGAAGGCCCTGATCTCCACGAAATACTCCTTCTCCGCATCCCGTTCAATCAGGTATCCCAGCCGGACCGTGGCCTGCTCACCCGGAGCGAGGGAAAGGTCCTCCAGGGTTCCGGAAGCGACCGTCTCCCCCATGGACTGGACCCGCCATTCGAAACGGAACAGCTCCAGGTTCAGGAACGCGTATTTGTTCAGGACCGTAAGCTCACCCTGCTCCAGGTCCGCCGGCTCAAATCCGATATGCTGGTAAACCTTCTTCACCTCCAGCAATGTGGGTTTTATCCCCCTGTCGGGGTTGACGATGCCGTTGAGGCAGAAATTCCCGTCGGAGGGAACATCCGGGGGGCCGAAATCGCCGCCGTATGCCCAGTAGGCCTCTCCCTGGTCGGTATAGACCTTCAACCCCTGGTCCACCCAGTCCCAGATAAACCCGCCCTGCAGCACCTCATGCGATTCGATCAGGTCCCAGTAGTCCTGAAGGTTCCCGACGCTGTTCCCCATGGCATGGGCATATTCGCACTGGATCAGGGGCCGGGTGGGTGCTCCCCGTTGCCCGGTGGCATATTGCTCCATCCGCTCGATGGTCATGTACATGGGACAGATGATGTCGGTGTTGGCTTCCAGGTGGGCCTGTTCGTACTGGACCGGCCGGGTGGGATCGATCCCTTTCAGGTAATCATAGGTGGCCTGGAAATTGACCCCGTTCCCCGACTCATTTCCCAGTGACCAGATGATCACCGAGGGCTGGTTTTTATCCCTTTCATACATGTTGCGGGTCCGGAACAGGTGGGCCTCTTTCCAGACGGGATCCTTGGCCAGCGATTCCCGTCCGTATCCCATTCCATGGGATTCGATGTTTGCCTCGTCCACCATGTAGAGCCCGTACTGGTTGCAGAGTTCGTACCACCGTTCGGGCTGAGGATAATGGGAATTGCGTACCGCATTGATGTTGTGGCGTTTCATCAGCATGATATCGGTCAGCATGGTGGCTTCGTCCACCACATGGCCGGTCACATCATGGTGCTCATGGAGGTTGACTCCTTTCAGGTAAACGTACTTGCCGTTGATCAGCAGGGTCCCGTCCCTGATCTCCACCGAGCGGAATCCCACCGCCTGGCCCATGGCTTCGATGACCGTCCCTTCCCCGTTCTTCAGCACAAGCTTCAGGTGGTAGAGGTCCGGCACTTCGGCCGACCAGGGCCTTACGCCGGGTACAAGATGGCTCAGAGAAACGGTCTCCCTCTCCCTCAGCGGAGGAAGCGGTACCGTTTCCTTCATCACCACTTCTCCTCCGGGACCGGTCAGTGTGGCCTCCACCTGCCATCCCTCCACGGGACTGCCTTCCACACTGACCACCTCCACACCCAGTTCCAGCTCCCCGTCCCGGTAGCGGTCGTCCAGCCCGCTCCTGACGGTGAAATCCCTGATATGCTGAGGATTCCTGGCCATCAGATAGACATCCCTGGTGATGCCCCCCATCCTCCAGAAATCCTGGTCCTCCAGGTAGCTTCCATCGCTCCATTCATACACCTCCACGGCCAGGCTGTTGTTTCCAGGCCTGAGGAGCGGGGTGATGTTGAACTCAGCGGGTGTCTTGCTGTCCTCGCTGTATCCCGCAAACGTGCCGTTGACCCAGACATACATGGCCGAACTGACGGCCCCGAAATGAAGGTACACCTGCTTTCCGTCCCATTCCCCCGGAACCTGGAAATCCCTCCTGTAGGAACCCACCGGATTGTAGTGGTCCTGGATGAAGGGGGGATTCCTTTCAAACGGGTACCGGATGTTGACATAGATGGGGTAGTCGTATCCCTCCATCTCCCAGTTGGCAGGAACGGGAATCTCGTCCCACCCCCCGGTATCGAAATCCTCCCGGTAAAAATCCACCGGGCGCTCACCCGGATTCACGGAAAAGTGGAACTTCCAGGTGCCGTTCAGGGACGTGATCAGGCCCGATTCCCACAGTCCCCCTCCCACCTTCTCCTCCTTCTCGAACGGGATGTACCAGGCCCGGGGTGCTTCCCGGTTGATGGCGTGAACAGACGGATCCTCCCATTCGGGCGGATCGTTTTCCTGAATATTCCCTGCCGGTTCACTGCAGTGGCCGGAAGTGCCGGCGGCAAGGATGAGGACCAGGGCAGTGGTGAGGATGACTGGTGTTTTCATGACCGATTATGGTTGTATGGTTCAAGCGATTCCGGAGGTCCGGTATAAAAGTTAAGGCCATCGTTCCCTGTCTTCCCGGGCTCAGATGGCCTTAACCTGATGATAGGTTGATCCGTTAGTATCCCGGATTCTGTATCAGCTGCGGATTCTTGTTCATCTCATCCCGGTAAATGGGGAAGAAATAACACTTGTCGTCCCACGCCCTGGCATCCCCGGGTGTCTCCTTCTCCGCGTAGGTGGCCTGGCCCCAGGTGGTGCCGTCCGGCTGCCGGTAATTGGTTACCGCCTGGTCGGTCACGTAGCGGATATCCACCCCGTGGGTCTGCTGGTAGGCTACCGGACCGATCAGCCACCTCCGGACATCCCAGAAACGCTGATCCTCATAGGCCATCTCGATGCGCCGTTCGTGCCGGTAGGCCGCTTTCAGCTCTGCCCCTCCTGCCGTGATTTCCGGCTGACCAGCCCGTTTCCTGATCAGGTTGATGGTGTTGCGGGCTTCGTCCTCTTCTCCCAGCTCAATGCAGGCTTCCGCATAGTTGAGCAGCGTTTCCGCATACCGGAAGTGCCTGAAGGGCACATCCTGCTTCACATACTGCGGATCGATGGAGGGATCGACAAACTTCCGGGTGTAGTATCCGGTATATCCGCCGTTCCAGTCCTCGATGGGACCCAGCCTGGTGTCCACTCCGGGCACGACCACCTCTCCGGCCATATTGTACACGTGGCCCGTCTGGATCCGGTTCCATGGATCGATCCCCTGGACATCCGAGGGCCGTGTCCTCCATTCCGATCCTTCAAACAGGATGGTGGCATAGAACCTGGCCTCCCTGCCCGTGTAAGGATCAGAAGCATGGTCGGGGTTGCCCCAGTCGAACTGGGTCCCGTCCTTGAACTCGTAATCGTCCACCAGTTCGCCCAGCGGGCAGTTGTTCCCCCAGTTGTGGTACCCGTTGGGTCCGCAATAGAGGGCCGGGTTGTATCCCGCCCATCCCTCGTCGGTATTGGGGGTGAAATACTGGAGCAGGATGTCTTCGTTCTCGTACCCGTACGAAATGAAGTAATCCACGAAGTTCTGCGCGATGGAATCCCCGGGTGCCGGTTCGGCCTCATAGAGGCTGTAGATCCCCAGATCCATCACATCTTTGGCTGCCTGTTTGGCTGCCTGCCACCTGGCCTGCTGGCTCCCGCTGGTATACCCGAGCAATTCCGGATTGCTGAATCCGGGCGCATAGGAATCCATGTCATGGTGCAGGTCACTGGCGGCATAAAGCAAGGTCCTGGCTTTCAGGTGCATGGCAGCTCCTTTGGTGATCCTGCCGGCATTGACACCTCCCTGTTCCAATGGAAGCAGATCGGCAGCTGCGTCCAGGTCACCGACGATGAAGTCCACCGTCTCTCCATAAGAATTCCTGGGAGCCTCGAAGTCATCATCCAGGGTATAGGCCCTGTCGATGATCGGGACGCCACCATAGAGGGCGGCCAGGTAGTGGTAGAGGTAGGCGCGCAGGAAATAAACCTCGCCGTACAGCCGGTCGATGAGCTCCTCCTGCCCCTCAAACTCCTTCCCTTCCATTTTTTCCAGGAAGATGTTGCATGATCTGACACCGCTGTAAAGCGGCCCCCAGCGGAAATGCATGGTATATGGCGTTGCCCAGTCCACGTCCCACCCCATCAGGTTGTCGGAGGTCATCAGGCTCTTGTTGAAGTTGGTCACGTCCCAATCCGGGGTGAAATGGGATTCGTCCACGTAGTCCGATAACCTTTCGATGGAGAAGGGCAGGTTGAGCGCCTGCCGGTAGATGTCGTTCACAAAGGTCTCAATCAGCGCAGGGTCGTTCCAGACTGCTGCGTCCGAGTAGTCTGACAGGGGTTCCAGCTGCAGAAAATCCTTCTGGCAAGAAGTGACAAGCCCGACCGTCAGCACAATAGCGAATATGATATGTATTCTTTTCATCGTCGTTGCTTTAGAAAGTTAAGGTCACACCCAGGTTCACGATCCGTTGCAGCGGGTAAGCCGTCCCCGAAGTAAGCTCCGGGTCGATCAGTTTCTCCTTGCTGAATGTGAGCAGGTTCGTTCCGTTGACATAGAACCTGATCCCCTGGATGCTGGCACTCCTCATCCCCGGTGTGATCAGCGTGTAACCGACCTCCACATTCTTCAGACGGATATAATCGGTTTCATGCAGCCAGAAGGTATTTGCCTGGCTCCTCCAGTATTCATTGTCCCGGTTCCATGCCCTGGGATATTCAGAACTTGGATTGTCGGGCGTCCAGCGGTTGACCGCATAGTCGTTGTAGTAGTTGCCGATCTCCCCCGATTCCGGGCTGATGTAGGCCACCGCACCTGCTGCACCCTGGAACAGGATGGAGGCGTCAAGTCCCCTCCAGTAGGCATTCATGGAGAGTCCACCGGTGAAGCGGGGCAGGCCGCTCTTTTCGTTCCGGACCCTGTCGAGGCCGTCGATCACATCATCGCCGTTCACATCCCTGAAGATGACATCACCGGCCATGGCCCCGGCCCAGTGCGGATAGGCATCCACATCGGCTTCGGTCTCAAACACCCCGATGGCCTCATAATAGAGGCTCGACCCCATGGGCCGCCCGGTGGACTGCTGGTATTCGGGGATCCCCGGCGTCTCGTCCCAGAAGAGGATCTCGTTCTTGGCGTAGCTGCCGTTCATGGCGATCTCGTACCTGAAATCACCGGCGTTGCCACGCCAGGTCAGAACGAATTCAAATCCCTGGTTGGACACCTCCCCGATGTTCTCCGGGGGCAGGCTCAGACCGGTACTGGTGGGCACCGAGGCGTTCCTTCTCCAGAGGATGTCGGTCCTCAGGTTGCGGAAGTAGTCGGCCTCGAGGCTCATCCGGTGGTTGAGGAAGGTGGAGTTGAAACCAATGTTGAACTGGTTGGCCACCTCCCAGGTGACGTTGGGATTGGGAACCGCCTGCTCGTAAAGCAACTTGTTGTTGTTGCTCACACCAAACACATACTGCTGGCTGCGGAATCCGTAAAGGGTCAGGAATTTATACTCCTGCAGGGAACCGTCATAGTAGATCCGGTCGTTCCCGGTCTGGCCCCATGAGGCCCGGAGCTTGAGATCTTCGAAGAAGGAGATGTTATCCGCGAAAAAACTCTCCTCCGAGATCCGCCAGCCTGCCGAGATCCCGGGGAAGAAACCCCAGGCATCGTCGAACATGTAGGAGCCGTCATAGCGCATGACCAGTTCCACCAGGTATTTCTGTGCAAAGTCGTAGTTGAAACGCCCGAAGTAGCTGCGGCGTGCAAACTGAGAGGCGGACCCGTCATTGGCCATGTACTGGTCGCGGGCCCCTGCGAACAGCTGATCGATGTCGCTGGCCACATAGTTCTTGCGGAAGGCGTTCATCCAGTTGTTCAAACCTTTCTGGCTCTCTGTCCCGACCATCACCTTGATATTGCTGAGGCCGAAGCTGTGCTCGTATGTGGCAAAGAGGTTGTAGGTCAGCCGGTAATCATCATTGGCATACTGGGTGAGCTGTGGCGCTTCCAGGCCCCGCTTTCCGGGAACGGTGACCGGTTCTCCGTTCTCATAGGTGACCCCGTCCCAGGAATAGAGGTACCAGGGGGTTTCGAACCGCTTCCTGTACCTGAACCGCTTGTCGTAGGAGAAGTTCCCCTGTACCGAGAGGCCCTCCACCCAGGGGATCTCCACCTGCAACCGGAGGTTGGACTCCAGGTAGTAATTCCTGTCGTCGTCATAACCGGTGGCATCGGTGGTGGTCACCGCCGGGTTGTGCCCGTATTCGATGTCCGGTCCCGGGTCCCCGTTGGGCCAGAATGCAGGCATGTTGGGCTTTCCGCGCATCAGCATACGGAAACTGTTCCCCTGGCTCACGGTGGGAAAATGCCTGTTTTCAGAGCGGGCAGCCACATCAAATGAGAGGGTGATGTGATCGGAGATCTTGCCGTCGATGTTGCTCCGGAAATCCTGCTGTGAATAGTAGGTGGCGCTGTTGTAATAGACCGCATCCTGGAAGCGGTTCCCGAAGGAGAGGAAATACCTCAGGTTCTCCGAACCGCCGGATACCGATACATTTTCATAATGCTGGAGCGACCAGGGCTTGAAAACCTCGTCGAACCAGTCGGTATTGGGATGGCCCCAGGGATCGGAACCGTTCCTGTAGAGCTCCAGGTCTTCCTCGGTGTAGAGCTGGTACAGCCCCCCGCCGGGATTTCCGTAATACTTGATTTCATTCAGCATCATGGCATAGGTGGCGGCATCGGCCATTTCCGGGATGACGGTGGGCTGCTGTGCCCCCACATTGGCATCGATGGTAATGGTCGGTTTTCCAATTTTACCGCGCTTGGTGGTGA
Source organism: uncultured Bacteroides sp. (assembly GCA_964575865.1). Lineage (GTDB taxonomy): Bacteria > Bacteroidota > Bacteroidia > Bacteroidales. The sequence goes on from CAZNSZ010000111.1 coordinate 10,031, forward strand.
TCAGGATCACCCCGTTGGCGGCCTGTGTCCCGTAAATGGCGGCAGAAGCGTCTTTCAGCACCGTAAAGCTTTCGATGTTGGCGGGATCGAGCCGCTCGAGGCTCCGGTTGGGGATCCCGTCGATCACCACCAGCGGGTTGTTGTCCCCCAGGGTATTGGCGCCCCTGATGCGCAGGGTGGCCCCGTCGTATCCCGGTTCACCGCTGCGGTTATATGCAAACAGTCCCGGCACCTTCCCCACAAGGGTATTGCTGAAGTTGGTGGTGGGCGACTGCTTCAGTTCATCGCCCTGGACCGCTGCGACCGCTCCTGTCAGGGTGGCTCTGGAGGCGGTACCGTAACCGGTCACCACCACTTCGTCCAGCTGCGTGGTGCTCGGATTCATGGAGACATCGATGACCGTCCTGCCACCCACGGCCTGTTCCATGGTCTCCATTCCGATAAAGGAGAAGACCAGGGAGGCATCGGCAGGTACTTCAAGGGAATAGGACCCGCTGGCATCGGTGATGGTCCCGTGCGCGGTGCCCTTCTCCACGATGTTCACACCCGGTATGGGCATGCCGTCCTCCGCACTGGTTACCGTTCCTGTCACTGTAACCTGTGCATTCAGTAGGCTGAAGCTGGTGAAGAGAAGCATCAGGAACAACAATATGCCCCTGCACCTTCCCTTCCGCTTCCGAAGGAAATGTTTCATGATGTAGTAGTTAGTAGTTAGTAGTTAGTAGTTAATGGTTAGGTGTTGGCTGTTGGTTAATGGTTAGATGTTAGGTGTTAGGTGTTAGTGTTGGTTTAGTTTAAATTCCAGTATTTACAGGCTTCTCAGGTCACTAAATGTAGAAGATAATTATGAAAATATCAATGCTTGCCCGGAAATTTTTTCCTTGCTTCTCTGGAAAGAAGTGTAAAACATACACACAATCTGGGAGTAACGGATGCTGGATGATTTTAAGGGACCGGGGGGCAGGGACCTCCATTTTTGGCGACAAACCGACCCTGTTCGTCGAAAAAA
>CAZNSZ010000112.1:0-10817 GCA_964575865.1 uncultured Bacteroides sp.
ATCCTGGGCCTTGATTATGATACCTTCTCCCGGATGGGAGGGACCCCGTATTTCACCAATGCGGAGAGGATCGTCCTGAATGCCCAGAACGCCCCGGAAACCGGATGGAAACCCATGGACAACCTGGCCCATAAAAGCCGTTACTGGCTTGTGAAGGACATGCTCGATCCGGAATATGAGCCGCTCAGGGAGTTCAATTACCGCTATCACAGGCTCGGCCTGGATGTGATGGACGAGGAGGTGACCGAAGGAAGGGCGGAGATCACCAACAGCCTGGAGCTTCTTCAGGAAGTCTACAGGAACAAGCCCGATCCGTATATGTACCTGCTTCGGCTGGTTTTTGACTCCAAGGTGGACGAACTGGTCAACGTCTATTCCGAATCCTATCCAGAGGAGCGCAACCGGGCACACAACATCCTTGTTGAGGTGGACAAGACCAATGCCAACAAGTACAAGGCGATCATGGAGCAAACCATGTAATGCCCTATGATCCTGTCGCTTTATATCCGGAATTACGTGCTGATCGATCAGCTGGAGATGCAGTTCACGGAGGGATTTACCACCCTGACCGGGGAGACCGGTGCGGGAAAATCGATCCTGATGGGGGCGCTGTCACTGATCCTTGGAAACCGGGTGGATACCGCCGTTCTCAAGCTGAAAGACGCCAAGTGCATCGTGGAAGGCACCTTCCGTCCTGCGGAGACGCTGCGGCAGGCGTTCGAGGAGAACGACCTGGACTTCGAACCGGTCACCACCCTGCGCCGGGAAATTGCCCCGGGAGGAAAGTCCCGGGCGTTTATCAATGATACACCGGTGAACCTCCAGGTCATGAAAGAGCTGGGGAACCGGATGGTGGATATTCACTCCCAGCACCAGAACCTGCAGTTAAAGGACCACCTCTACCAGATGGAAGTGATGGATCATTTCTCCGGTGCCGGGAAACTCCTTTCTGTTTACAGGGAACGTTATGCCGGGTATACCGCAATGAAATCGCAGCTCAACATCCTGAGAAAGGAGACGAAAGCCCTCAGGGAGGAGGTCGATTTCATGCAGTTTCAGTTCAATGAGCTGGAGGCTGCCCGGCTCAGGCCGGGGGAACATGAAGAACTGGAGGAAGCGTCGAGGCAGGCCGAACACATGGAGGAGATCCTCCAGGCCTATTCCCGTTCCGCCGGTATGATGCATGCAGATAGCACCGGGATCCTTCAGCAGCTCAAGGAGATCCTGTCACAGCTTAAAAGGATCGCGCCTTACGCCTCAGCTGCCGGGACACTGGCCGGGCGGCTGGAGCCGGTGTACATCGAACTGAAGGATCTTGGAGCGGAGTTAAGCAGGCAGGCGGATCAGAGTGAGGTGGAGCCAGGCCGGCTCGAGAAAATTCAGGAACGGCTGGATCTGGTTTTCGGGCTGATGCACAAGCACCGTGTCAATACGCCGGAGGAGCTGATCGCCATCAGGGATGGGCTTGCGGATCAACTGGAGTCCCTGACCCTTTCGGATGAGCGGGTGCTGAAGCTGGAATCCGAAGTGGCCCGGCTGAGATCGCTGCTGGAAACCGATGCCGAAGCGCTGCACGGGATCAGGGAAGGGGCATCTGCGGAGATGGAGCGTAAAGTGGAATTGATGCTGAAACAGCTGGGGATCCCCCATGCCCGTTTCAGGGTGACCGTGGAAATGACCGGGGAACTCGGACCTTTTGGATCAGATGAGGTGAGGTTCCTGTTTTCTGCCAATAAGCAGATGGATCTGGAAGAGATCTCCAGGGTGGCCTCGGGCGGCGAGGTATCCCGGCTGATGCTCTGCATCAAGTCACTGCTGTCGGACAGACAGGACCTGCCCACACTGATTTTCGACGAGATCGATGCAGGGGTGAGCGGTGAAGTGGCTGACAAAGTGGGGAGCATCATGTCTTCACTGGCGAAGGGGAGACAGGTAATGGCCATCACCCACCTGCCCCAGGTGGCCTCCAGGGGTACGGACCAGTTTGTTGTCTTTAAAGAGGACACCACCGAGGCGACCTATACCCGGATCAAGAAACTGGATCCCGAGGAACGGGTCACTGAAATTGCCCGGATGCTTTCCGGAAAGGAGGTCACACAGGAAGCACTTTCCAATGCACGGGTGCTGCTCCGTGAATGAAACACCCATCGCACAATCTCCGGTGAGAATTGTTATTAGGGCAGCAAATGAAAAACACCAAATCGTTTTACCATGGCATATGATTTACTGAAAGGGAAAAAAGGGATCATCTTCGGGGCGCTCAACGAACAGTCCATCGCCTGGAAAGTAGCCGAAAGGGCCCATGAAGAGGGTGCCGAAATCGTCCTGACAAATGCCCCCATCGCATTGAGGATGGGAACCATCCATGAACTGGCGGAAAAAACAGGGTCCGAGGTGATCTCGGCCGATGCCACCAGCCTGGAGGACCTGGAACACCTTTTCGAGCGGTCCAGGGAGATTTTCGGTGGAAAGATGGATTTCATCCTCCACTCCATCGGGATGTCTCCCAATGTGCGGAAGGGGATCCCTTATGATGCGCTGAATTATGATTATTACCACAAAACCCTGGACGTATCCGCATTCTCATTTCACAAGGTGCTGAGCACAGCCAGGAAGATGGATGCCATCAATGACTGGGGTTCCGTTGTCGCTCTTTCCTATGTGGCAGCGCAGCGGACATTTGCCGGGTACAACGACATGGCCGATGCGAAAGCCATCCTGGAGTCCATAGCCCGCAGTTTCGGTTACATGTACGGGCGTGAAAAGAAAATCAGGATCAATACGGTTTCCCAGAGCCCCACTCCCACCACGGCAGGGAGCGGCGTCCACGGATTTGATAAACTGGAGGATTTTTCAGAAAGGATGTCCCCGCTGGGAAATGCCACCGCAGATGATTGCGCCGACTACTGCATTACCCTCTTCTCAGACCTGACCCGGAAGGTCACCATGCAGAACCTGTTCCATGACGGGGGATTCTCCAGCATGGGAATGAGCCTGCGGGCCATTGAACAGTATGAAAAGAGCTTCAAGGATTGCAACTAAGTCGTCAGTCGTCAGTCGTCAGTCTAAAGTCTAAAGTCGAAAGGGTTAGGGGTTAGAGGGGATAGTTAGTGAGGGGACGCCCGGGTGAGGTGAACGGAGTATGTTGAATTTGCGTATATTGTGCCCGGACTGAAACTACCCCTGACCATGGGCGCACTCATCATTGCCTTCTATTTCATCTTTCCGGCTTACCTGCTTTTCTACAGTACCCGCTTCTCCATCATCAACAAGATCGGAGTGGTGGTGATCTGTTATGCAGGCGGCCTGGTCATCGGGAACATGAACATCATCCCGGACTCCATCACCGGGATCTCAAGTGACCTGATGGGAGTGACCATCCTGCTGGGGATCCCCCTGGTGCTGTTCTCCGAGAACGTGGTCAAATGGGCCAAAATGGCCAAATACACCTTCTTATCTTTGCTGCTGGGGGTTGCCTCCGTAGTGGTCCTGGTCATCGTGGGGTACTTCCTGTTCCGCAACACCATCCCGGAGATCTGGAAGATTTCGGGGATGATGATCGGGGTCTATACCGGCGGAACACCCAACCTGGCAGCCATTGCAAGGGGCCTGGGAGTGGAGGAGGAACTCTACATCATGACCCATACCGCAGAGCTGGTCATCGGTGCCCTGATACTGCTCTTCCTGCTCACCGGGGCCAAACCCTTATTCGGACTGGTGCTGAAGCCTTACAGGAGCCATGAGGGCGAATCGCAGCCGCAGCTGGAGGTGGCTGATTTTGAAAGCTATGAAGGATTCTTCAAACGGAGCAATTTCATGGGGATCCTGAAAGCCTTCGGCGTGGCACTTGTGATCTTCGGATTGGGATACGGGATCACCTTCCTATTTAAAGGGGATGCCAAGGACACGGCAGCCGTGCTGACGGTGACCACACTGGGGATCCTGGCCTCACTTGTGCCGGGGATCAACCGCATCCGGAGCTCCTTTCAGCTGGGAATGTACTTCATCTATGTGTTCTGTGTGATCGTTGCCTCCAAGGCAGACATCATCGCATTGTTCTCGGTGGAGAATATCAACCTGCTGTCTAACCTGTTGCTATATATTGCCATTGTGATCGTGGGATCCCTGATCCTGCATGCCATTCTCTCCTGGATCTTCGGGATCAATGTGGACGATTATATCATCACCTCCACGGCCCTCTCCAACTCACCTCCGTTCGTGCCCGTTGTGGCGGCAGCGCTGCGGAACAAGGAAGTGGTGGTCCCTGGTATGATCATCGGTGTGATCGGATATGCCATTGGCAACTACCTGGGAGTGGCCATTGCCTACCTGTTGAGGTAGGACCCGGAAAGAGGCGGCGGGTTTGCTCTATAACATTCACCGCCCAGCATACAAATTCCTATCTTCGCAACATGAGGCTGGTTTTAAAGAACATTGGACTGCTGCTTATGGCCGAAAATGAGCCGCGCAGCCTGGTTGCAGGTGCCGGTATGGCCAGGGTCCCCTGCATTGAAAATGCCTGGCTGGTGGCTGAAGAGGGGCTTGTGGGGGATTTCGGTGCCGGTGAAGCCATTATTCAGGAAGGTGATGAAGTGATTGACTGCAATGGAGGTATGGTTTTCCCCGCATTCTGCGATTCCCATACCCACCTGGTCTATGCAGGGACACGCGAGCGGGAATACGAGGATAAGATCCGGGGTCTGAGTTATGAGGAGATCGCCAGAAGGGGAGGGGGGATCCTCAATTCTTCCAGGATATTGTCCCGGACCAGTGAGGAAGAACTCTACCGGCAGTCCCTTCCCAGGGCCCTGGAGATCATCCGGTCGGGAACGGGTGCCGTGGAGATCAAAAGCGGCTACGGACTGAATACCAGGGATGAGCTGAAAATGCTCCGGGTCATCCGCCGTTTGGGGGAGGAGACCCCGCTGACCATCAAAGCCACTTTCCTTGGTGCCCACGCTTTCCCTGCTGAGTACAGGAAAGACCGGGAGGGGTATGTGAAACTTCTCGTGAATGAAATGATCCCGGCTGTGGCTGCTGAAGGTCTGGCCGAATACATCGATGTGTTTTGTGACCGGGGATTTTTCACCCCTGAGCAGACGGCAAAGATCCTGGAGGCGGGTATCCGCTATGGGATGCGGCCAAAGATACATGCGAACGAACTTGATTTTTCGGGGGGCATCCAGGTGGGGACAGGCCATGGCGCGCTTTCGGTGGATCACCTGGAGTATGTGGGTGAGGAAGAACTGAAGGCCCTGAAGGAAAGCACCACCATGCCCACCCTGCTGCCCGGGGCTTCCCTGTTTCTGGGCCTGGAATACGCCCCGGCCCGGAAACTCATCGATGCGGGATTGCCGGTGGCGCTGGCATCTGATTACAATCCGGGTTCATCTCCCACCGGGAACATGGAACTGATCATGTCCCTGGGCATCATGCAACTCCGGATGCTCCCCTATGAGGTCCTCAATGCAGTCACACTGAATGGCGCCTATGCCATGGGTCTGGAGAAAACACACGGATCCATACTCAGGGGAAAGGTGGCCAACCTTGTGATCACCAGACCCATGCCCAGTTTCGGCTTTATGCCGTATTCATACGGTACCAGTCAGATCGACAAAGTCATTTTAAACGGAAAAGTGGAGGCTTCATGATGAAACAGCTGATCGAATGTGTTCCCAATTTCAGTGAAGGAAGGGATATGGATGTGATCCGTGCGATCACGGCGGAGATCGAATCGGTAGAAGGGATCAAACTGCTGGATGTGGATCCCGGAAAAGCCACCAACCGGACCGTGGTCACTTTCGTCGGGGAACCCGGACAGGTCTTGGAAGCGGCTTTCCTGGCAGTGAAAAAGGCTTCGCAGGTCATCGATATGCGAAACCATTCGGGAGAACATCCCCGGTTCGGGGCAACGGATGTTTGTCCCCTGGTCCCGGTTTCGGGGATCACCATGGAAGAGACCGCACAACTGGCCCGGAAACTTGCTGAACGGATCGGGGGAGAGATCGGGATACCGGTCTATTGTTACGAAAATGCCGCATTGTCGGAGCAGCGGAGGAACCTTGCACAGGTGCGGTCGGGTGAATATGAAGGGCTGAATGAGAAACTGAAGGACCCGGGATGGAAGCCTGATTTCGGTCCCGCCACGTTTGTTCCGAAAACCGGGGCCGTGGCTGTGGGGGCCCGGGATTTTCTGGTGGCCTATAACATCAACCTGAATACCACAAGTACCCGAAGGGCCAATGCCATCGCTTTTGATGTGAGGGAGAGGGGAAGGGTCAAACGCGAGGGGGATCCCCTCACCGGAAAGGTAGTCACCGATGAGAAGGGGAATCCGGTGATGATCCCGGGCTCTCTGAAAGCGGTGAAGGCCATCGGGTGGTTCATTGAGGAGTACGGGGTGGCACAGATCTCCATGAACCTGACCAATATCTCAACCACCCCGATCCATGTGGCTTTCGACGAAGTGTGCAGGCGTGCCGAGGCCCGGGGTCTCCGGGTTACCGGTTCTGAACTGGTGGGACTGATCCCCCTGCGGGCCATGCTGGAAGCAGGCCGCTATTTCCTGCGAAAACAGCAGCGTTCGGTGGGGGTGTCCGACAGGGAACTGATCAAGATCGCCGTGAAATCCATGGGGCTCGATGAACTGGGTCCGTTCAATCCGGGGGAAAAAATCATTGAATACCAGCTGGCTAAGGAAGAGCCGGGAGGTCTGGCGGATATGAAGGTCCGGGAGTTCATGGAGGAGACGGCGTCGGAATCCCCGGCACCCGGCGGGGGATCGGTATCGGCCTACATCGGATCGCTGGGGAGTGCCCTGGGGACCATGGTGGCCAACCTCTCCGCGCATAAAAGGGGGTGGGACGACCGGTGGGAGGAGTTCTCCGGCTGGGCTGACAGGGGAAAGCAGGTTCAGGAGCGGCTGCTGCAGCTGGTGGATGAGGACACCCGCGCATTCAATGCCATCCTTGCCGCATTCAGAATGCCGAAAAAGACATCTGAGGAAGAAAAAGAACGTAAACTGGCCATCGAAGAAGCCACCATCGGTGCTATCGAAGTGCCTTTACGGGTCATGAAGACAGCCCTTGAAGGCTATGAAATCGTCGGAGCCATGGTGGAGAGAGGAAATCCCAACAGCATTTCAGATGCCGGCGTGGGTGCTCTGGCCCTGCATGCATGCATTGAAGGGGCCTGGCTCAATGTCAGGATCAATTCCAAAGATATGGATGGTGATAAGCGGATTCAGAAGATCCTGGGTGAAGGCCAACAGGTCAGGGAACGGTCCGAAGAATTAAAAAGCAATATCCTGGGTAAAGTAAACGAATCGATCTGAGCGGACACTAATGAACGAAGATCATCTGGGACTTCACCGATTCATCTCCTTCAATCCTGAAAATCAGCAATCCCCGTCTGTGTGTCCGGAATTCTGTTGTTCCAGGCTGTAAATCATTCGAATACACCACCCTTCCCGTGAGGTCGTAGGCATGGATCCTGGCCGGACGGGTGTCGTCGTTCCGGATCCTGATGTGCCCGTCCGACGCGGTGGAGATGGAATAGAGCAGCTCTGCGTTATCCACCAGGAATTTCTGGGCGGACTCCAGCGAATTGGTGCAACCTTCGATGTTGGTTACCTCCACAAAGTATTCCCCGTTCCTGTGGATCACCAGCGCCGGTTCATGATAGCCCTCTATGCGGGTATCGTTCCTGTACCAGCTGATCAACTCATACGCATCAGGATTGCGGACCACCAGCTCCTCAAGCCCCTCATAGGGAGAAGATTGCTTTCGCAGAATGGGTTGGACCGGTTCCCTCGAAAGAATGTAATTCCGTGAAGTTTTGGTATCCCCGCATTGATTGGTAGCCGTCAGGAATACCCGGCCCGAGGAGCCCTCTCCCACGTGAACAGTGACCTCACTGAGTGAATCCGGACCGATGATCTCCCATCCTGGCTCCGCATCCCACCGGTATGTTACCCCTTCAGCAGGCTGAGTCCGGAAAGCCGTAACGGCATTTTCACAGGGGCTGATCCGGTCGCTGCTGATCAGTGGGATTTCAGGGAGTGCCCTGGGTTTGACCAGGAGTTCGATTTTCCGGGCCTCCCCGCAGCTGTTGGCCGGAATGACAGCGATGACCCCGGTTGTTTTATCCGGTTTCACTGCAATGGAGGAACTGTCGCTTCTGCCGGTGTATCCCACGGGGAGCTTCCACCAGTAGGTCACCCCGGTTTCATTCTCAACGGTGTAGAGGCTTGTCTGACCGAGGCAGGGGACCGAATCTCCCTGGATGACCGGTTCGATGCCCGGGACAGAGGTCAGCGCGTTGATGGGACGGGTGACCGGTTCCCCCGCACCGCATCTGTTCAGCGGCGTCAGGGATACCGTGAACGATTCTTCGGTGATCCTGACCAGGGCGCTTGAAGGGGAGATGACGGCGGAATCGGCCATATTTCCTGAGAAGTCCCAGCGATAATCGGTTTCGGGCCGTGGTCTGAAGAAATAGACCTCCGAACTGCCAAAGCACGGATACTCTTCTCCTCTGATTTCCGGCGTTTCGTCCGGGGGGGAGGTACAATAGCGGGCAGAGAATCCCTGAAACCCCGTCTCACCGTTTGCATTGAATGTAATGAACAACGCACCGGCAGAAGAGCGGAGGATGGTATCCGGATTACCGAGGTCTCCGGTGAACCGGGCCAGCAATGGGAATTCCCTGCCGGGACCGTCGTACACTGAAACCGTATCGCCCGGGGCGGTGGAGAAGCTGGTGAAACTCAGGGTGACGGGCTCCCGGTTCACTGGTTCCAGGAACCAGTTGAAATCCTGGCTTACCGGGTATTCGGGGGCATCTGTGACCTGCAGGAATCCATTGTTGTCATCCAGGAAGGTGGTATCCCCGGCGATATACACACTTCCGGCACCCTCTGCGATAAGGCTGAATGCCTGGCGGTTGTTTACCAGGGTCCCCTTGTGGGTGATCCGCAGCTGGTAAAATCCCCTGGAAGCCACCGGCACATGGATCTGTTCCAGATTGTCCCTGAAGTTATCGCCGGTCACAGCCGGTGCTTCCGGATCTGCAGGATCCAGTACAAAGGGTGCGAAAACAGCGGAATCGCTCATCCTTATCAGCCTCATATCCAGATCATTGACCAGCATCAGGTCCTGCGGGTCAAGTTCCAGTGGCGGCAGGTCCCCCACAGGATCCGTCCAGCAGAGGGTGAACCTGAGGGCCGAGTCACCGGGCGCAAACAGGGAGTAGATGCGTTCCAGTCCGTTGCCGATGCTGTCCTCCAGCAACGGGCTGGTTTCAACCGCGATAAGAGAGGCAGCAGAAGCCGTGTTGAACAAACCCCACCCGAACCGGTAATCGGGTCCGGGAGTTCCCGCATCATCGGCGGTATGAATGGCGAGCCCTTTCAACGTGGCCGATTTCAGATAGGTCCCGTAGATCCGGTGGTGCAGTTCCTGCAACAGGGACAATGAACCGGTCACGTTGGGGGCAGCCATGGAGGTTCCTTCCAGCACATTGTAGGCGCTGTCGTTTTCATCGAAGGTGGAAATGAGCCATTCCCCGTTGGCCACCAGATCGGGCTTGATCCTTCCGTCGTCGGTGGGTCCGAAAGTGCTGTAATCGGTCATCACCACATCATCCGGTTGGCTGTACCCCGCTGGAATGTCGTTGATAGCCCCCACCGTAAGGATGTTTTTGGCGGTGGCCCTGGTCCCGATGCAGTCAAAACCTGCGGGACCGCCGTCCTTGTCCCTGGTCTCAGTGGAGGAGAGCCAGCCCCGTCCCGGTTCGAAATAGTGATGTGCTGTCCCGGGCGGCGGGCCTTCCAACCGGTCATTCCCTGCACTCTTCAGGATCAGGTAATAGGGAAAATCAAAAGCCGCCCTGTCCCACTCCCGGGTATCCGTTCCGTAATAGCCGAAATTGTAATCTTCCCTCTCGTCCACGCCCACATCCCCGTACCATTCCCACCTGCTCAGTTCAAAGTTGTAATCAAATCCGTGGATATATCCATAGGAATGGTTGCTGAGCAGCAGCCCGTCACTGGCGGCCCGCCGCATTTCTGCCACATCACTGTTCCAGTCGTATCCCTCTATGAAGCACTGGCTTGCCATTCCTCTGGACGACGGGTTCAGACCGCTGGCCCCGATGGTCCCCGCCACGTGGGTGGGATGACCATCAATGTCCATTCCGGTGTCAAAGGTATAGGCCCTTGAGCCGAATTCCCTGTGGCTCGTCCTGATGAGTGCCCCATCCCACATCCCGACCAGGATCCCGTTCCCGGTCAGGTGGAAACCTCCCGCACTGCCGTGCCAGACTTTGTCCGTGGAGACCGTTCTTGCTGCATTCAGGTTGTGGGTTTCATTGTAACGTGGAAAGACACCATCCTCGATGCGCTGGATCTCTATGATCCGGCCGCCGTATCCTACCTTTCGAACCGGCAGTCCGAATCTTTCGGCGAACACCTCTGCTTCGAGCCTGGCGGGATCCCTGGGCATGCGCGTGATATCAACGGCCCGTTTGTTGATCGAGGAAGTGGAAATGATATCCTTCTGGCCGAAGGAGTTTACCGCCATCCATCCACAAACCCACAACCAGACCAGTTTTTTCATGCACTTGACTCCTGAGCTGGCGTAAAAATAGGAATTCCCGGGGGTTTCCAGGCTCACATATGTAATTTAAACTGATATTTAGCGCATTAATATCAAGGTTTAATGGTGCATTCCAGATTGGATGCAATGGTCCTCTGGATTGAACGGGTAGTTTTTAATGCAGATTCCCGGATAACCCATCTGTTTATGAGCATTTTTGAA
>CAZNSZ010000113.1:0-2440 GCA_964575865.1 uncultured Bacteroides sp.
ATTATATTTGTAGCTATATGAATTTTTAAACCAAAAGAAATGGACAAAGCAACGCTAACCCCCGAGGAGAGTCTCTACCTGATCTCAAAGACCATTGAGACCACCAAAAAGAGATTCAAAGAGAGCGGCCACATCTACATTTTCTGGGGTACCTTGATATTCGTGGTAACGGTCGTCCAGTATTATATGCTGAGGACCGGATCGGACATCGGGACCGGGTTCCCGGCACTTCTTTATCCGTTTGGCGGGATCTATACATTCCTCTATTACAGGAGGAAAAGCAACAAGGAAAAAATACCAAGGACCATCCTCGGGAACGTGTTACAGACGCTGGGTATCCTTCTCGGGTTGAATTTCATGGTACTGGGTTTTGCATTCTGGTCCGACCTTGGGAGCAACCTGGTCCCCATATTCCTGATATTCCTTGCCTTCTGGACCATCATTACCGGGATATCCATCAGGTTCAATCCGCTGTTAATCAGCGGGATCGCTGTGAATATCATCGGGTTCGCGGCATTTTTCATCGGCTGGCAATACCATTTCCTGCTGCTGGCAGCAGCGGCCCTGATCGCCTTTATTATTCCGGGGATCCTGCTGAACCTTAAGAGCAAAAGTGATCATGTTTAAGGACCTGGATCCCATATTGCATTCGCAGCTGCGGTTGTCGATCGTCTCCATCCTGATCTCCCTGAAGGAGACCGATTTCAACTACATCAGGGAGACCACGCAGGCAACCTCCGGCAACATCAGCATCCAGATCAAGAAACTGCAGGATGCGGGGTATATCCGGGTGAAGAAATCCTTTAAAAACAATTACCCCAATACCACCCTATCCATCACCGAAAAAGGGATAGAAGCATTTGAAACCTATGTGGAGAACCTGAAGAAATATATCCATCCCGATATTTAGGATCCTGATCCGGCCTGAACAATGGAAGAGAATAAGATTATCGACTGGCTGCTCGAAGGGGATGCCGCCATTCAATACCAGGTGAATCACGATTTGCTGGGAATTCAGGATGACAACCTGCAGGAAAGGATCATGCGGGAAGGATGGGGAAAAGGATTCATCTCCCGGCAAAGGGATGACGGGCACTGGGGGGACCGTTTCTATCAGCCCAAATGGACCTCCACCCATTACACCCTGCTGGATATCCGCAACCTGCGTCCCTCTCCGGACTGCCGGCCCGTGAAGGAATCCATTGACAGGGTGCTGGATTCAGGGAAATCCGGTGACGGGGGGATCCGCCTTGGCCCTTCCTCCGATCAACTCAGCGATGTCTGTGTAAACGGAATGTTCCTGAACTATGCCGCCTATTTCAGGTCAGAGGAGCGTAAACTTGGCTCCATAGTGGATTGCATCCTGAAAGAAATCATGCCCGACGGGGGCTTTAACTGCAGGACAACCCGCAGCGGGGCCAGACACAGCTCCCTTCATTCCACACTGTCGGTGCTGGAAGGATTCGTGACGTATCAGCAATCGGGGTACACCTACCGGTTGGAGGATGTGCTGCTAACAAAGGAAAGTGCCGAGGAGTTTATCCTGGCACACCAGCTTTTTCTGTCCGACCGGACAGGAAAGGTCATTCACAAAGACTTTCTGAAGTTCTCCTACCCGGGCAGGTGGAGGTACGACATCCTCCGGGCAATGGATTATTTTCAAACCACCGGAAGGGAACGGGATGAACGGATGGAGGCAGCGCTCGGAATCATCAACGGGAAGAGGAACAGGGACGGGACCTGGAACACGCAGGCACATCATCCGGGTCAGGTCCATTTTGTCATGGAGAAGGCAGGCAGGCCAGGCAGGTGGAATACCCTGAGGGCACTGAGGGTCCTGAAAAAATATCCGCCCCTACAACCATGAACCGGTCATCCACGACTCGATATTGATCTCCTCGGCCGGGAGAAAGGGTTCGGTCATCCAGGATTCCAGGACAACCTCCTCCTCCACAACGAAAGGCCGGGTCATCCAGTACTCCATCCCCACTTCCGTTTCATATGCGAACTGTGAGGCCATCCATGACTCGATGCCAAGATCTTCCTCGGTGAACATGCTTTCGGTCAGGTTCAGATCTGCCATTCCCGCTTCCGACTCAAAAGCGATCTGAGGAAGATTGCCACGGGTAGCAGAATATATGCTGTCACTCCCGGAATGCGAAACGAACGACATCAGGGCGATGGCCAGGAGAAAGGCGCCGGTTGCTATAAGGACTTTTGCTTTCATCTTAATAACTGTTAACTGTGGTTCAAATAAAGAATCTAATACAATATTACATTCCCTGCGTACCACAGGAAACAGCAAATCGGCCAACGGATACGGGTTATCGGTGAATGCGGAAATCCAAGGGCGAAAACCGCATCAATTGGCCAGGACCGGGATAATAACAAAAGTTCCCCGCGGAAAACCGCGGGGAACCTGAACGCATGTGGAATAAAG
>CAZNSZ010000113.1:2540-10606 GCA_964575865.1 uncultured Bacteroides sp.
GCGCTGGAGCTTCTGTTGGCGGTAGACTGCCTGACTGCGCTGCTGCTGCGGTTCGCTGCTGAACCATTCGATCTGGTCGCGCTGTAAGAGGTTCCGGTCCTCTGAACACCCTGGCGGGTCGAGACGGTGCCCGATCTGTTGTCAGAACGCCCGTTGTAGGTAGTCGCCCTTGTGGCCCCTTCCCTCCGGCTGGCCGTCTGTGCATAGTAGGCCTCACCGGCACGCCGCTGATCTGGCCGCGAGTAGGTATTCCGGTACCTGCCATTGTTGACATTCGCGACTACGGTGGGACTGTAAACGCGCACCCTGCTGTGGTAGTAGGTCTTATAAGCCCTGCACCGGTAGTGGTTCCAGTGGCGGTAGTGGGCATAGTAGTGGTTGTGCCAGTGGTAATGGTATCCGTAGTAGTAGTGCCAGTAGTGGGCCCTCCATGGACGCCAGTAGACCGGGTAGTACCCCCAGTACCAGGAGGACCTCCAGACCACGTACCCGGGGTGGTAGATGAATCTGATCAACGGCCAGGCCGCGATGTCATAATAGGTGGTGGTCACCACATTGACATTGTTCCTGACTACCTTGCCGGTGTATCCCGGATTGGGCGTTTCGGCATAGATCGGTTCGACGATATAGTTGGGGCCGTAGAGGGCCTCATCCCCGATCAACTGGATCTGGACAGCTCCGCCGGCCAGCTCCTCCACCACGAAAACGGCCACGTCCTGCTGTTCGTTACGGCCCAGGGCCGCACGCAGCACAATGTTGTGCACATTCCCGTTCACATAGTCGGAAACCGTAATATAATCGATCAGGTTATCGCCGTTCAGGTCCAGGTTGTTAATCATCTGATCCTCGCTGTTGAGGCTCCGCTCAAACTTCTCGAGGGTCTCCGATTCCTGGAACAGGTTCATGACGGCATAGAGATTCAGGTTGTCTCCCGGCAGACCAAGGTACTCTTCGGGGTAGTCCTGTGCAGCTGCAAATGCTGTGGCTGCGACCAGGATCAGGGCTGTGTATATGGCGCGTATTGTTTTCATGGCGTTCAGCTTTTTGGTTATTGCTTTGGTATATCAAAGGCAAAAGCTGTGCCAAGTCTCCCGGGAAAGGTACATGGAAATGATCAGCACTCAGGCCAGGATACCCGTCAGAATCTTCTTTATCAAAGGATTGCAGGAGAACTGAGCAAATAAAATTTCCCTATTCCCCCAACGCCGCCTGTGCATCTTCCTTGGTGCCAAGCATGGCAGCGATCCACTGTGTTTTAGGAAAGTTCCCGAGAATGATCTTGATGAGCATGGTGATGGGCACGGAAAGGAACATCCCCACAGGTCCGAGGATCAGGCCCCAGAAAATGAGCGAAAGAAAGACGACCGTGACGGACAGGCCCAGTCCCTTTCCCATGATCCTGGGCTCCAGGATGCTGCCTATGACAAGATTAACCAAAACGTACATGGCTATGGTCCAATAGGAAGCCGGGAACCCAAGCTGTACGATGGAGACAAAAATGGCAGGAATGGCGGCTATGATGGAGCCGATGGTGGGTATAAAATTCAGGACAAATGCAATGACTCCCCAGAGGACGGGGTAATCCACCCCGATGATGGTAAGGGAGATTCCCACAAGGATCCCCGTGGCCAGACTGGTCATGGTCTTGATGGAAAGGTAACGCCGCAGGCTCTTTCCAATCGTTTCCAGAATTTCAAGGGAAAAGGGGCTGTTTCTCTCAATGAGTTTTGTTTTAAAAAACACTGCCTCAATTTCAGCCAGCAGGAAGATAACCAGGAAAATAAAGGTGACCTCCCCATTGATGAACTCCCTGAGTTTCGAAAATACCTGGGAAGTATTCGACATGACCGAGGCCGGATGAGCCGAATGGGCACCCTGGAGGAAATCTATGGTGATCCCCCTGCCATCCAGCCGCTGATGAATGGAGGCTGAGAGTTCCTTGAAGTGCTGTTCATATTTGGGAGCATCCTCAAGAAATAGCGACAATGAAGAACCGATCAGCTCGATGAATCCGAAATAGAAAAAGATAAGCACCGCAATCATAATGAGCAGGGCCACTCCATGAGGCACATTATGCCTTTTCAGCCATACGATGGGATGTGCAAAGATGACGCTGATGAACAGGGCCATTAAGAAAGGATTGATCACCTTCTGGGCATAGATCACACCGGCCATAATAATCACAAATCCTGCCAGGGTTAGTGCAGCAGGTATCCTGTTGTGCTCAAATAACTTCTTCATTGATCGGGGAATTAATGGTGCTTCTTAACTATGCTCACCTGGGTGATTGAGAAAATCGAAAATAATACAAATTTTGATTAACTAAATACGTATCCCTTAGTCATTTCATTATTCAGGGCTGATTTTTCCGCTGCGGATGTGCAGATCCCTCTGCGGAAAAGGGATTTCTATTCCTGCCTTTTTCAGGGCCTTGTTGACTGCACCGTTCAGTTCGCTCTCCACTGATAAGCGATGGTCGATGTGTGTCCACGCCAGCAGCCTGAAATTCAGGGAGCTGTCACCGAATCCGGTAAAATAGGCGGTCGGAGCGGGAATCAGGTGCACCTTGGGGTTTTCTCTGGCGACATCCTGCAGAATTTCAATCACCCGGTCTGTGTCAGTACCATACGCCACCCCGACCCGGATATCCATTCTCCGGTTTGAATCAGTATGGGTCCAGTTGATCATCTCCTTGGAGATCAGGTTCCCGTTGGGGACGATGACCTCGGCACCGTCAAAACTCTTTACATTGCTGGATCGGAGACCGATGGACAGAACAGTGCCTATCAGCTCCCCCACCTGGACCACATCCCCCACCTTGATGGGCCGCTCCACTGCCAGGATGATCCCCGAAACCATGTTGTTGAAGATGTTCTGCAATCCGAAGCCAATCCCCACGGAAAAGGCACCCAGCACAATGGACAAATTGGTCAGTTTGATACCCGCTGCCGCAGCAGCAAGAAAAAACCCGCAGGAGATCAGGATAATCCGAAGGAACATGATCACCATGCTGGGAACACCTTTCCTGGTTGAAACTCTTGGAAAAACCTCCTTCTCGAGTACATTGCGGGTGATCCTGGTGATCACAATGGAAGCCCAGATCACAAAAAGGAAAATGAGGATGCTGCCGACCGTAATTTCTACCGCTCCCACTCTGATCCCGTTGGTGAACAGCCCTTCCACCCAGTCAAAAACCACCTCCCTTACGCGGAAAACATACAGGGCGATTACAAAGAAGAGCCCCCAGAGGACCAGGTTGACCAACATTCTGGTTTTCCGGTAGATGTAGTCGAAATCGGTCCTGAGGATATTGATCCTCTGCATATATTTGCTCGCCATGATCACGTAGATCAGGGAGTCTGCAATGGTCGTGGCCACCTCCACACCGAAAGCCAGCAGCGCGATCTGGATGGGAACCAGCGTAAAAAACTCCGCCAGGCTGAAGGCTCCTGCAATGTTGGCCACCACTGCAATTGAAAGCAGGATGACAAAGACCTGGAAAATGACCCTCAGAACCCGGTAGATCAATTTCTGATCAGCACGTGTGGTAAATGGCCTCCTGACAAGCAACCAGATGAACAGGGCGATGGCTGATACGGAGAATCCGAGAATGACTGTCCTCAGGAGTATATCGGGATCAAAGGTCAGCTCGTAGAAAAAAGTCATTCCGCACAAAACGGAGAGCAAAATGATCCAGGTACGGATCCGCGGACCGATGAGACGGACCAGGATAATCACCATGGGGATCATCATGACCATCAGGTTCAGGGACCTGAATGTATGTGGAAGCTGGGGCATTAAAAAACGGATCAGGAGGCCGACGATAAACAAAACCGTCACCACGGGTGAATGGATCAGGGTGGTATGGATATCCGAAAGCTCGTATTTTTCGGAGATCAGCCTGGTATAATTTCTGCGGTACCAGAGGGCGGTTCCCATGAGAAGAATCAGGAGGATCAACATCACCCCCAGCTGTTTCCTGAATTTTGTCCTGACGATGTCAAAATCGGAACTCAGGGACTTTTTTATCTGTGCCAGGTGTTTCTGTATCAATGAAGTTTCTCCGAGCCCACCCTTCTCTTCGAACAGGCCGGGCAGTTCCCTGGTAAAGAATCGCTCCCCGATCAAGGTCCGCTGTTCATCGATCCAAACCTGCAATTGTCCGAATTCATTCATCTTGTCCGAAAGCCGGTCCTCCAGTATTAGAATCTCGGATAGGTTCTCGCGGAGCAGCATCCCGGTAGAATCCAGCCGATGGGTGATTCTGTGTATGCGGCCCAGCCGGTCGTCCGGAATTGCATCAGCCACTTCGCCTGAAAGGATGGCCTCCCACTCTTCCCTGTTTGAATCGAGCAACTGGGCGGCGTTGTTCAGTTCCCTGGCCACTCCGGAAAGCTTTCTTTGCAATTTATTTAACTCGCCCAGGTAAAAATCTGATTGTTGGGTAATCTGGTCAAGCTCCCTGAGGCTTGCTCCGCTGATTGAAATCACCGTTGGCTCTCCCATGAACCGCTGAATGGCCGAGAACAGGGTGTCCACTTCATTCCCGTACCGTGCAAGCTCATCCCTCGAAATATGTTTCTTCCCGGACTCAAGGATAAGGCTGTTGGATTCCTGAAATGCCTCGGTGATCTGGGTGGGTTCAACAGAAACCACCTGGATGGTATCTGAAACGCTCGTAAGCGTATCTTCGGCTTCAGAAAAGGGCAGGATTTCCTGTCCGGATAGAAGTGAAAAAATTCCCTGTACGGCAAAGAGAAATGTCAGCAGGAGGGCTCTGGTTCTCATGTGATGCGGATTTAGATCATAAAAACATCTGTAAATATAATCATGGTATCATAATTATCATGGAAAGTCCGGGGAGGTTATTGTACGGTCAAATAACTGACCCAGGGAAGGTTATTGTATTCAATATATCAATATAATTCTTATCTTCGATTACGTCAGAAGGGAAGACCCTCCTGACCGGACTGTTACCGCTGACCGATGGCACAAAGATTCAAATTAATCACTTCATTCTCTGATTTCCTGCTGGGTATCGGAGAAATCGGTTCATTTGTTTCGGCCCTGTTCCGGAACTTCATCAGGCATGGGGTGAACCTCCAGGAATTTGCGAAGCAGTGTTACAGGGTCGGGAATAAATCCCTGCCGCTTATTGCAGCCACCGGTTTTATCCTTGGACTGGTCCTCGCACTGCAGTCGGGCCCCACGCTGGCAAAATTCGGCGCCGAATCGCTGTTGCCCGGCATGGTTTCCCTCTCTATTATCAGGGAGATCGGCCCGGTGATCGTTGCGTTGATCGTTGCGGGGAAAGTGGGCTCAGGCATCGGGGCTGAACTGGCCTCCATGCGGGTGACCGAACAGCTGGACGCCATGGAGGTTTCAGGGACGAATCCCATGAGTTTTGTCGTGATGACAAGGGTCCTGGCGGTGACACTGATGCTGCCGCTTCTGGTCCTGTTTGCAGACAGCCTGGCCCTGGTGGGATCTTTTCTCAGTGCCAGTGCCCTCTACAGCATTTCGCTGGAGCTCTATATTCAGAAGGCAGTGGATGTGATCCATCTGACCGATTTCATCCCCACGGTCATCAAGACCATTGTTTTCGGATTTGCAATCGGGATCATCGGGAGCTTCAAAGGGTACAATGCCAGAAAAGGCACCGAAGGAGTGGGTGAGGCGGCCAACTCGGCGGTGGTCATCTCCTCGTTGTCCATCTTTATCATCGACCTTCTTGCTGTTCAGATCACCCACCTTTTAACCTGATCAGAAATGAATCCTCCTTCCGGCAATCATGTGGTGCTCAGGGTCAGTGGCCTCAAAAAGTCCTTCGGAAACACCCATATTCTGAACGGTGCCGATCTTGAGTTGCGGGAAAAGGAAAACATGGTGATCCTCGGGCACTCTGGAACAGGAAAGTCGGTGCTTTTTAAATGCATCGTCAGGCTGATCGAACCGGATCAGGGTGAGATCCGTGTATTTGACGAGGATATCCTGGCCCTGAAAGACGAGGCCCTGACCCGGCTCAGGTTGCGCATCGGTTATGTTTTCCAGGGCGGGGCGCTCTATGACTCCCTCTCCGTGAGGCAGAACCTGGAATTCCCGCTGAGGTATGCCGTAAAAAGCCGCCAGCCCCAGTCCGAGATCGACACTCTGGTGGAGGAGGCCCTCGTGAATGTGGGCCTGATCGAATCCATCGATAAGATGCCTTCAGAACTCTCCGGCGGGATGATGAAAAGGATCGGGCTGGCCAGGACCCTGATCCTGAAACCTGAGATCCTTCTTTACGATGAACCGACCACAGGGCTCGACCCAGTGACCTCCGGAGAAATCAGTGAACTGATCCTGAAGGTCCAGGAAGAGTACAATACCTCTTCGCTGATCATTTCACACGATTTAAAGTGCATCGGGATCACCGCCAACCAGGTGCGTGTACTCAAGAAAGGGGAGTTTACCGCAGGCGGGACCATTGAGGAGATGAAAAACCACGAGGATCCGTTTGTCAACTCATTTTTCAAATAACCATTAAATCTGTTCGCCATGCAATTCGACAGGGGTAAAAAAATTCGGCTCGGCCTATTTATTTTGCTGGGAACCATTATTTTCGTGGCATTCTTTTACCTCATCGGCAGAAGCAGCCAGCTGTTCTCAAAAACCGTAACCCTGCATACCATTTTTCCATCTGTGAGCGGACTCCGTACGGGGGATCACGTGAGGTTCTCCGGGATCATCGTGGGAACCGTGGATGACCTGCAGATCACCTCCGACACCAGCGTAATCGTGGACATGTCCATAGACAGGAAAATGTTAAGGTTTATCCGCAAGGATTCCAGGGTGGAGATCAAACCGGAAGCGCTGATCGGGGATAAAATGCTGGTCATTTACAGCGGGACCAAAGAATTCGAGCACGCAGAAGAGGGCGATTACCTGGAAACATACGGATCCATCCACCTGGAGGATATCGTACACCAGATCAGCCAGGAACTGCACCGGACTGAATCCATCATCAAAAACCTGGATGAGGTCACGGATAAGATAAACAGCGGTGATGGGAACATCGGCCGGCTGATCAATGATTCCACCATTGTCCTCAAACTGGACCAGTCCCTGGATAACTTCAAAGCGATTACGGCCAACCTGAGGGAATTCTCCGTGCAATTGAACAACCCGGACGGAGATCTGGGAAGGCTCATGAATGAGGATCGCCTGACCACCCAGATCGATTCGATCCTGGAAAAGATTGACAGCATTGCCTGGAACGTGGACGGTGCATCCAGGGACCTGGCATCGACCATGTCGAATATAAGTGCCACCACCGAAGCAGTGAACAGCGGCGACGGAATCGTCAACAGGCTTCTGTATGACAGCACATTTGCAGACAGCATCAGCCAGACCATCTACAACCTGAACCAGACGCTGAACGAAATTGATGCAGTGGCCAAAAACCTTCAGCACAAAAGATTGTTTGGAGGTACGAAGGAGAAAAACAAATAACCATGGAACCCGGTAACGAAAACCTCAAACTCATCGGAGCGGCTGCCGTAGGCGCCATCGGCGGACTGATCCTGGGCAGCTACCTGTGGGGAAGCAGGGAAACCCATTCGGCCCTCTCCACCCATCTCTCCACGCTCAGCCGGCTCATCAAAGAGATCGAAGATATCCGGGCCGAGGATGCAGAGGAGCTCAGGGAACGAATCAACCGAATACTTGATACCATAGAATCCAGTTATGTCAAAGCTGAAGACTAACATCGATAACCTTGGCAGCGATACCGAGAAAATCCTGAAAGATTACCTGAAGCTTTTTAAAATTTTTCAGATTGAAAAACTGGCATTGTTCTTTGGAATACTTGCCTCCGTATTTTTTCTGGCCATCCTGCTGCTGATCGTGGTGGTCATCGGATCCGTTGCCCTTTCGGGGTATCTGAATGACATGCTGGACAGCCAATACCTGGGCTTCTGGATCATCGCGGGGCTGTACATCATTCTCATCGTGGTCCTGGTCACGTTCATGCTCAGGTCTAAGAATCCGCTCTTCACCAGCCTTTTTGTCAAGCTCATCAGCTTTGT
>CAZNSZ010000114.1:0-10598 GCA_964575865.1 uncultured Bacteroides sp.
CGACAGTCGAAAGTCGAGAGTCAGGAGTCGACTGTCAGGAGTCGACAGTCAAAAGTCAGGAGTCGAAAGTCGACAGCCGGAAGGCTACAGGTCAACAGGAAAGGATGCCTGCATAGAAAAGGAGAGGGTGCCCTTTTGAGACACCCTCCTCTCCAGTAATATTCAATACATGCCGAACTGTGAGATCAGGCGTATGACCGGTTGTTGCTGAGGTGCCTACAAAGATTTTGCGAAGCAAAAGATTTTCAGCACCGAAGCTAACTACCGGGTTACGCCTTAATCCTCGTCCTGTTCGGCCTCGTAGGCCTTCAGCAGTTCATCCTGGATCTCTCCAGGCACCTGTGCGTACGCATCGAATTTCATGCTGTACATGGCGCGTCCGCTGGTCAGGGAGCTGAGTGCGGTGGAGTACTTGTTCATCTCGGCCAGGGGCACCTTGGCGGTGATCTTCTCAAAGCCCTTGTCACTGGACATTCCCTGGACAATGGCGCGGCGTCCCTGCAGGTCGCTCATCACGTCTCCCATGTAGTCCGAAGGGACCAGCACTTCCACTTCGAAGATCGGCTCCATGATCTTGGGACCCGCCTTCTTGAATCCGTTGCTGAAGGCGTTCCGGCCTGCCAGCATGAAGGAGATCTCGTTGGAGTCCACCGGATGCATCTTTCCGTCGTACACATAGACCCGGATATCCCTGGCGTAGGACCCGGTCAGGGGGCCTTCCTCCAGCTTCTCCATGATCCCTTTCAGAATGGCGGGCAGGAACCGGGCGTCGATGGATCCGCCCACGATGCAGTTGACAAATTCCAGGTTCCCTCCCCAGCTCAGCTTGTGGGTGTCCTTGCCCCGGACGGTCATCTTGTATTCCTTCCCGTCCAGCTTGAACATGCCCTTGGGCTCGCTGCCTTCGGTATAGGGTTCGATGATCATGTGCACCTCCCCGAACTGGCCGGCGCCACCCGATTGCTTCTTGTGGCGGTAGTCGGACTGTGCCGCTTTGGTGATGGTTTCCCGGTAGGGGATCTTGGGGGCCACAAAGGTGGTCTCCACCTTGTAAACGTTGTCCAGGTGCCACTTCACGATGTTGAGGTGGTACTCCCCCTGCCCGGAGAGAATGATCTGACGCAGCTCCTTGCTGTATTCCACTTTCACCGTGGGATCTTCCTGGTGGATGCGGGAAAGGGCCTCCCCCAGTTTCTCCTCGTCGCCTTCGCTGACCGTTTTGATGGCGGTCCTGAATTTGGGCTCCGGGAAGGGAATGGGTCCGAATGTCCAGGAGACCGAAGGGGCGGTGAGCGTATGGTTGGTCTTGGTATTTTTCAGCTTCACGGTACAACCGATGTCCCCTGCAGAGAGGGAGCTCACCTTGGTCCGGTTTTTCCCCAGGGGGGCAAAGATCTGGGAGAACCGCTCCTTGTTGCGGTTGGAGTTGTTGTTCAGGTCATCCCCTTCCTTCAGCTCACCCGACATCATCTTGAAGTAATTGATCTCGCCGATGTGTGATTCAACCGAGGTTTTGAAGACGAACAACCCTGCGGGTCCCTTGGGATCGCATTTGACCTCGTCGCCGTCGGTGGTCACCGCGGCAGGAAGCTCGTCCGCCGAAGGGGCCACGTTGGTGATGAATTCCATGAAACGGCCCACCCCCTTGTTTTGCTTTGCAGAAAGACAGAAAACGGGGAACATCCCCCTGGCCACCACACCGGCGGTGATGCCCTTGCGCATCTCGTCCTCGGTAAGGGTGTCGTTCTCGAAAAACAGCTCCATCAGCGCCTCGTCATTCTCGGCCGCTTTTTCGATCAGCTCGTTCCGCAGCTCCTCGGCCCGGTCAGCCTCATCGGCGGGGATTTCGGTGATTTCAGGCTTGCCCCCGTCCTTGGGGTACTTGTAAAGCTTCATCTGGATGATGTCCACGATGGAATCGAATCCGGAGCCGGCGTTCACCGGGTACTGTGCCAGCACCGCATTGCCACCCAGGCTCTCCTTCACCGATTCGAAACTCTTTTCGAAGTTGGCGTGGTCATGGTCGCATTTGTTGACCACGATCACCGTCGGTTTATTGAACTTATCGAGCCAACGGAAATGGATCTCGGTCCCCACTTCCACCCCGTTCTGGGCGTTGATCAGCACCACACCGGTGTCGGCCACATGCAGGCTGGAGATGGTCCCTCCCACAAAATCATCGGCCCCGGGAACATCCAGGATGTTGATTTTCTTGTTGTTGTACTCCGCACTCATGATGCTGGAGAACATGGAGGTCTGGTTCTCGTGCTCGATCTGGTGATAATCAGAGACGGTATTCTTGTGGTCCACGTCGCCCCTTCTGTCGATGGCACCGCCTTCAAACAGCATGGCTTCCACCAGGGTGGTTTTTCCCGACCCGGAGTTCCCGAGAAGGGCAATGTTTTTGATCTGGTTGGTCGAATATGTCTTCATCAGGTATTAAATAAAAGGTATTCAATAAAATATGTTCGTGATGTTGCCAGGGTGGCCCCTTTCAGGTTTGCAAAAGTAATAAAAATTTGATAGTAAACAACCTATGATCAAGGGAGATCGGATCGGGAGATCCCGGTTTCCGAAGCACCCCCCAAGGACGGTTTCACCTGTTCAAAACCCGGTACCGTTCGTTCGCGATCGGGCAGTCGTGCACGCAGAGAGCCCATGAATTCTGACATAGGCGTTCACCGCCCGGGAATCGGAAATTATTCAATAAAAAATTATTGTTTTTTTAAAAAAAAGAATACCTTTGCGAACCGAAATTAACAGACGTTTATTCATATAATTATCAACAGAGTATGCCGACGATTTCACAGTTGGTCCGGAAAGGCCGGAAAAAGATGATCGACAAGAGCAAGGCTCCTGCCCTGGATTCATGTCCGCAGAGGCGTGGCGTGTGCGTGAGGGTATATACCACCACGCCCAAGAAGCCCAACTCTGCCATGCGCAAGGTGGCAAGGGTGAGGCTGACCAACCAGAAAGAAGTGAATGCCTATATCCCCGGAGAGGGCCACAACCTTCAGGAACACTCCATCGTGCTGATCCGCGGCGGAAGGGTGAAGGACCTGCCCGGTGTCCGTTACCACCTGATCCGTGGTGCACTGGATACCTCGGGTGTGGAAGGCAGGACCCAGCGCAGGAGCAAGTACGGCACCAAACGTCCCAAAGTCAAAAAATAACAGCATATAATAATATATAGGGGTACCCATCATCAAACATCAAACATCAAACATCTAACAACCATCTAACACCTAACCCCTAACCATTAACCAATTACAATGCGCAAGACCAAACCAAAAAAGCGAATTCTCCTGCCGGACCCCCGGTACAAGGACCCGTACGTCACCAGGTTTGTGAACATGATGATGCTCGACGGCAAGAAGAGCAAGGCCTATGACATCTTTTACGGAGCCATGGACCTGGTGGAGCAGCGGACCAAGAACGAGGAAAAATCCCCGCTGGAGATATTCAAACAGGCACTGGATAACGTGACGCCGCAGGTGGAGGTGAAGAGCCGCCGTGTGGGAGGTGCCACTTTTCAGGTTCCCATGGAAGTGAGGCCCGACAGGAAGGTCAGCATCTCCATGAAAAACCTGATCCTTTTTGCCCGGAAGCGTACCGGAAAATCAATGAGCGAAAAACTGGCAGCAGAGGTAGTAGCAGCATTTAACGGTGAAGGCGGTGCATTTAAGAAGAAAGAGGATACGCACCGCATGGCAGAGGCCAACAAGGCCTTCGCCCATTTCAGGTTCTAATACATATTTAGATATCGCATTTATCGCAAGGTAAGTGTGCGGCAATTATGAGCCCAGAATTAAAACATACGAGGAATATTGGGATCATGGCGCACATCGATGCCGGGAAGACCACCACGACAGAACGCATTCTGTTCTATACGGGTATCACCCACCGCATCGGTGAGGTCCATGACGGAGCCGCTGCGATGGACTGGATGATACAGGAGCAGGAGCGCGGAATCACCATCACATCAGCAGCCACCACCACTTTCTGGAAGCACAACGACCAGGAGTACAAAATCAATATTATTGATACTCCGGGACACGTGGACTTCACCGTCGAGGTGGAGCGTTCGTTGCGCGTACTGGACGGTGCCGTGGCCGTATTCTGCGCGGTGGGCGGGGTGGAGCCCCAGTCGGAGACCGTCTGGCGCCAGGCCGATAAGTACAAGGTACCCCGCATGGCCTTCGTGAACAAGATGGACCGCGTGGGTGCCGACTTTTTCAGGGTGGTCCAGGAGATCAAGGACAAACTTGGATCCAATCCGGTCCCGCTGCAGATCCCCTTCGGTGCCGAAGAGAATTTCAAAGGGATCGTCGACCTGATCGAACGCCGGGCCATCGTCTGGAAGGAGGATGAGACCCTGGGCATGAAATACGAATACTGCGAGATCCCCGAGGACCTGGAAGAGACCGTGGAGGAGTGGCGGGAGAAGCTGGTTGAGGCGGTCTGCGTCTCCGACGACGACCTGCTGGAGCGTTTCCTGGAGGACAGGGATTCGATCTCCGTGGAAGAATTCATGGCCTATGCCCGCAGGGCCACCATCAACATGCAAATCGTTCCGGTCCTTTGCGGATCGGCCTTCAAGAACAAGGGGATCCAGCGTCTGCTGGACGCCATTTCCGATCTGCTCCCCAGCCCGCTGGATATCGGAGCGGTCAAAGGCACCGATCCCCGCAATGAACACCCCCTTACCCGCGAACCGGATAACGAGGAACCCTTGACCGGACTGGTCTTCAAAATTGCCACCGATCCCTTTGTGGGCCGGCTGGCATACATGCGGGTCTACTCCGGAAAACTCCAGGAGGGGGTCATGGTGCTGAACAACCGCACCGGCAAGAAAGAGCGGATCACCCGGATCTATCAGATGCACGCCAACAAGCAGAACCCCAAGAAGGAGATCGGTGCGGGCGACATCTGTGCCGTGGTGGGACTGAAAGAACTGCGTACGGGAGATACCATCACCGCCGTCAACAAACCGATGATCCTTGAGGCCATCGAATTCCCGGAGCCGGTGATCGGGATCGCCATCGAACCCAAGACCCAGGCCGATATCGATAAACTGGGCCTCGCACTGAACAAACTGGCCGAGGAAGACCCCACCTTCCAGGTGAGGAGTGACTCCGAATCAGGGCAGACCACCATCAACGGAATGGGGGAACTCCACCTGGAGATCCTTCTGGACCGCCTGAAGCGCGAGTTCAAGGTGGAGTGCAACGTGGGGACGCCCCAGGTCAATTACAAGGAGGCCATCACCACGGAAGTCCATCACCGCGAAGTATTCAAGAAACAGACCGGCGGCCGGGGAAAATTTGCCGACATCGAGGTCTATATCGGTCCGGCCGACGACAATACCAAAGGACTTCAATTCCTCAGCGAGATCAGGGGTGGCAACATCCCGCGGGAGTACATCCCCTCGGTGGAGAAGGGATTCGCCAATGCCATGTTCAACGGACCACTGGCCGGGTTCCCCATCGAGTCCATGAAGGTGCGGCTGGTGGACGGTTCGTTCCACACGGTCGATTCGGACCAGCTTTCCTTCGAGATCGCTGCAAGGCAGGCCTTCAAACATGCTGCCTCCAAAGCGCGCCCGGTGATGCTGGAGCCGATCATGTCGGTGGAAGTGGTCACCCCTGAAGAGTACATGGGGGATGTGATCTCCGACCTGAACAAGCGGAGGGGGCAGGTGGAAGGAATGGATTCCAAGGCCGGAGCCCGCGTGATCAAGGCCCGGGTTCCCCTGGCCGAACAATTCGGGTATGTCACGGTGCTCAGGACCCTCACATCGGGCAGGGCCAGCTCCACCATGGAGTTCAGCCATTACGAACCGATGCCGGACAACCTGGCCCGCGAGGTACTGGAGAAAGTTACAGGTAAAGCATATTCATAATTGATTAGGATAAAATGAGTCAGAAGATCAGAATTAAGTTGAAGTCGTACGATCACAACCTGGTTGACAAATCAGCCGAAAAGATCGTCAAGACTGTGAAGTCCACCGGTGCCGTGGTGAGCGGGCCTGTTCCGCTGCCCACCCACAAGCGGGTCTATACGGTGCTCAGGTCCCCCTTCGTCAACAAGAAGTCCAGGGAGCAGTTCCAGTTAAGCTCATTTAAAAGGCTGCTGGATATCTACAGTTCAACTCCCAAGACCATTGATGCCCTGATGAAGCTGGAGTTGCCCAGTGGTGTAGAAGTTGAAATCAAAGTCTAATACAGGTAAAACTTAAATACGATGCCAGGATTAATTGGTAAGAAAATCGGAATGACTTCCATTTTCGATAAAGACGGAAAGAACATCCCCTGTACCGTGATACAGGCAGGCCCGTGCACGGTCACCCAGGTGAAAACCGTGGAGACCGATGGTTACGCCGCAGTTCAGCTGGCTTTCGATGAAAAGAAGGTAAAGAACACCCCTAAAGGTGAGCAGGGCCATTTTGCAAAGGCCAACACCACCCCCAAGAAAAGGGTGATCGAACTGAAAGGATTTGTAAAAGACTGGAAACCGGGTGACGTGATCACCGTGGATTACTTCAACGACGACACCTGGCTGGACGTCTCGGGAATGTCCAAGGGAAAAGGATTCCAGGGTGTGGTCAAGCGCCATAATTTCAGGGGCGTGAACGATGCCACCCACGGTCAGCACAACCGGAACCGGGCCCCCGGATCGCTGGGTGCCTCTTCCTATCCCTCCCGGGTATTCAAAGGGATGCGCATGGCGGGTCAGACCGGAAACAGGAAGGTGAAGATCCTGAACCTTCGGGTGGTGAAGATCGTTCCCGAAAACAACCTCCTGATTCTGAAAGGTTCTGTTCCCGGATCGAATGGTTCATACTTAATTATTGAGAAGTGATGGAATTAGAAGTACTGAATATAGCAGGGGAATCCACCGGGAAGAAGGTGAAGCTCAGCAAGGAGATCTTCGGGATCGAGCCCAACGATCACGCCATCTATCTGGATGTGAAACAGATCATGGCCAACAGGCGCCAGGGTACCAGCAAAGCCAAGGAGCGTGGTGAGATCGCCGGCAGCACCAGGAAGATCAAGCGTCAGAAGGGAACCGGTACCGCCCGTTTTGGTGATATCAAGAACCCCCTCTTCAGGGGCGGCGGCCGGATCTTTGGTCCCAGGCCCAGGAACTATGGAGGGAAACTGAACAAGAAGGTGAAGGAACTGGCCCGGAAATCTGCCCTCACTTACAAGGTGAAAAACAACCAGGTGATGGTGGTGGAGGATTTCAACCTGGAAGCTCCCAAAACCAGCGAATTTGTTACCATTCAGAAAAATCTGAAGCTCGACGACAAAAAGTCGCTGTTCGTCATCAGCGAAAGAAATAAAAACCTATATTTGTCGTCTCGAAATCTGCAGAATTCTAAGGTTATAACAATCTCAGAATTAAACACATACGAAATAATGAACGCCTCGGCGCTCTGTTTCGTGGAGAGTTCGCTCGACGTTTTGCAGAAGAAATCATAACCGTTTGAAACGAGAAGGTCATGAACGTATTGATCAAACCCATTGTTACCGAGAAGATGACCGCCCAGGGGGAGGACTTTAACCGCTATGGTTTTGTGGTGGACAAGAACGCCAACAAACTGGAAATCAAGAAAGCGGTCGAGGAGCTTTACAATGTGAAGGTATCGGAAGTCAACACCATGCGGTATGGCGGAAAGCGCAAGCAGCGTTATACCAAGTCAGGAATTTCCGTTGGGAAGACCGCTTCCTACAAGAAGGCGGTGGTTACCCTGGCCGAGGGAGAGGCCATTGATTTTTACAGCAACATCTAAGGAAGCAAACCGAAGGAATTATGGCAATTAAAAAGTATAAACCCACTACCCCGGGACAGCGTTTCAAGGAGATCACCTCCAGCGCGGACCTGTCGGCAGGCTCGGAGAACCAGCCCGAGAAGTCCCTGCTCAGGCCCATGAAGAAAAGCGGAGGAAGGAACAACACAGGTAAAATGACCATGCGTTATATGGGTGGTGGTCACAAGAAAAGGTATCGCCTGATCGATTTCAAAAGGGACAAGGACGGCATCGAAGCCACCGTGAAGAGCATCGAGTACGATCCCAACCGTTCCGCGCGCATTGCCCTGCTGGTTTATAAGGATGGCGAGAAGAGATACATCCTTGCCCCTGAAAAGCTCCAGGTGGGACAGACCCTGATCTCCGGCGACAGCGTGGTGCCGGAACTGGGGAACTGCATGCAACTGGCCAACATTCCGCTGGGAACCGACATATTCAACATCGAGCTGAAGCCCGGAAAGGGAGGGATGCTGGCCCGCAGTGCCGGATCCTACGGAACCCTCACCTCCAGGGACGGAAAATATGCCATCGTCAAACTTCCTTCCGGGGAGTCCAGGATGGTGCTGACCACCTGCCGGGCTACCATCGGTACGGCCTCCAACAAGGACCACGGGCTGGAGAAATCCGGCAAGGCAGGAAGGTCACGATGGAAGGGGCGGCGCCCGCGGACCCGCGGTGTGGCCATGAACCCGGTCGATCACCCCATGGGAGGGGGAGAAGGACGTGCTTCTGGAGGACATCCCAGGTCCAGGACCGGTCTTCCGGCCAAGGGATACAAGACCCGCACCCCGAAGAAGTATTCGAACAAGTATATCGTTGAGAAGAGAAAATCAAAAAAATAAGATAGCATGAGCCGTTCACTGAAAAAAGGACCATTTATCGATTTTAAGCTGGAGAAGCGCATCGTGGAGATGAACGATTCCGGGAAGAAATCAGTGATCAAGACATGGTCGAGAAGATCAATGATCTCCCCCGATTTTGTGGGCCATACCATCGCCGTTCACAATGGAAACAAATTCATCCCGGTCTACATTACCGAGAACATGGTGGGGCACAAACTGGGAGAATTCGCGCCTACCCGCATATTCAGGGGACACGGCGGAAAGCAGCGATAATCGTAAAATGCAAGGATAACCATGGGTGCAAGAAAAAGAAACAGAGCAAACCAGCTCAAGGAAGAGAGGCAGAACAAATACTACGCAGTGCTGCGTAACTGCCCCACCTCTCCCCGCAAAATGAGGCTGGTAACCGATATGATCAAAGGCGTGGAGGTAAACCGGGCACTGGATATGCTGAAGTACAGCACCAAGTCCGCTTCCAAAGATGTGGAAAAACTCCTTCTCTCGGCTGTGGCCAACTGGCAGGCAAAGAATGAAGGCGCCAGGATCGAGGAAAGCAACCTGTACGTGAAAGAGGCCCGCGTGGACCAGTCCAGGACCCTGAAGCGGATCCAGCCTGCTCCCCAGGGAAGGGCACACCGGATCCGTAAGCGTTCCAACCACGTCACCGTTGTCATCGACAGCCACAATGTCGTTGAAGAAGTCGAACAAGCAAAAGAAAACAAAGCATAGATGGGACAGAAAGTAAATCCAATAGGTAACCGCCTCGGCATCATTAAAGGATGGGACTCCAACTGGTACGGGGGAAAGGATTATTCCACCAAACTGGTTGAAGACAACAAGATCAGGGAATACCTGAATGCCCGTCTGGCCAAGGCCAGCATCTCCAAGATCATCATCGAGCGCACCCTGAAGCTCATCACCGTGACCGTGAACACGGCACGCCCCGGGATCATCATCGGAAAAGGTGGCCAGGAAGTGGACAAGCTGAAGGAGGAGCTGAAAAAGATTACCAAAAAGGAGGTACAGATCAACATATTCGAGGTGAAGCGTCCCGAACTTGATGCCACCATCGTGGCCAACAACATCGCCCGGCAGGTGGAAGGAAAGATCTCCTACCGGAGGGCCATCAAGATGGCCATCGCCTCCACCATGCGGATGGGATCCGAAGGGATCAAGGTGCTGATCAGCGGACGCCTCGGGGGTGCTGAAATGGCGAGGACCGAAACCTACAAGGACGGAAGGATCCCGCTGCACACCCTGCGCGCCGACATCGATTATGCCCTGGCCGAGGCCCATACCAAGGTGGGAGTGATCGGGATCAAGGTGTGGATCTGCAACGGCGAGATCTACGGGAAGCGCGACCTTTCCCCCAACATCGGGGCCTCCAACGTGAAGCCCAAAAGCGGCAGGGGTCCGAGGAAAGGCGACAGAAGGGGATAAGCGGGGCATGAATCAACGTATCATCAGGTAAAATCGAAGACAATGTTACAACCGAAGAAGACCAAATACAGGAGAATGCAGAAGGGGAAGATGAAGGGCAACGCCCAGCGCGGAAACACCCTCGCATTCGGTTCTTTTGGGATCAAGGCACTGGAGAACGCATGGATCACCGGCCGGCAGATCGAAGCGGCCCGTCAGGCCATCACCCGCCACATGAAGAGGGAAGGACAGCTGTGGATCCGGATTTTCCCGGCCAAGCCGATCACCAAGAAGCCCGCTGAAGTGCGTATGGGTAAAGGGAAAGGTGCTCCGGAAGGATTTGTCTATCCCATCACCCCCGGCAGGATCATCTTCGAGATCGAAGGCGTTCCCTTCGACGTGGCCAAGGAGGCATTGCGTCTCGGTTCGCAGAAATTCCCCATCACCACCAAGTTCGTGATGCGCAGGGACTACGAAGTCGAAAGTCATTAGTCGAAAGTCGAAAGTCATTAGTCGATAGTCGA
>CAZNSZ010000115.1:0-10568 GCA_964575865.1 uncultured Bacteroides sp.
GGCATGCCCTGCAGACGATCCATGCCTGCAAGGCCGGCAAGGATGTCTATGTGCAAAAGCCCCTCTCCTTCACCATCCAGGAAGCCCTGAAAATGGAAGATGTGGCCATCAAGACCAACAGGATCGTCCAGGTGGGAAGCCAGCAGCGCTCCAGCGCCGAGTTCCAGAAAGCCATCGAGCTGGTGCAGAACGGATCCATCGGTCATATCGAAAAAATATACGCCAAGGTGGGCGATCCGCCGGCACCCTTTGACCTTCCCGCAATGGATGTCCCCCAGAACCTGAACTGGAACCTCTGGCTGGGGCCGCTGAATGACAGCAAGATCCACTACCATCCGGACCTCTGCCCGCCCATCAGCCTGGATCCCCCCAGGAACGAGGAACTGTGGGGCGCATGGCGCTGGTACAGGGAAACAGGGAACGGGTTTACAGCGGACTGGGGTGCCCACATGTTCGACATCGCCCAGGCTGCCATTGGAATGGACGGATCGGGACCCTACGAAGTAATTCCCAAGGGGTACAACGGGCAGCCCTACCTGACTTTCAAATACAGGACCGGGGTGGTGATGACCGAACAGCCCTACCTGGAGGATATGCCCAACGCACAGGGAATCAAGTTTATCGGCACGGACGGATGGATCGAGGTGGGAAGGGGGTACATCGGCTGTTCCAGACCGGAGCTGATCCCCGAAGAGATCGCCGGAAGGCGCCCGCGCCAGATGACCCAGGAGGAGCGCCGGAAAATGTGGGAAGAGATGCAGCGGGCTGCCAGGGAAGGTGGCGGAAATGCATTCGAACAGCGGGCCGGTCACATGGTCAACTTCATCGACAGCGTCAGGTCCAGGAAAGATCCCATTGCCCCCATCCAGGTGGGAGCCAGCACAGCCATCACCTGCTGCCTGGGGAACATCGCCACCGAGCTGCAGAGGCCGGTCAGGTGGAACCCGGTCACCCACCACTTCGTGGACGATGCGGAAGCCTGCAACCACCGGCTGATGCACTACGAATACAGGAGGAACTACACGCTCTGACCCGGAAAGGTCCCGGGCATCCGGGACCGGTACACGGATCAGACAGCGGAGTCGGGGAGCTCGATCAGGAACGAGGTCTCTCCCGGCCGGCTCGAAACGGAAAGGAGTCCCCCATGCTGGTGGACAATCTGCCTTGAGACATAGAGCCCGATCCCGGATCCTTTCTCCTTGGTGGTATAAAAAGGAATGAATATTTTCTCCATCTCTTCCTCCGGAATGGGTTCCCCGTTATTGGAAACCCTGATGTAAAGATGCGCCGGTTCAACCCGGAAAAGCGTAATAATGAGCCTCCTTTCGCCGGAAAAGCCGATCAGTGCATCCCTTGCATTGTTGACCAGGTTCAGAATGACCTGGCTCAGCAGTTTCCTGTCTGCATTGATCATCCTGACACCCTGATCGGCAGCAAGTTCAAGGTGTATGTCCGCTTCATCCATCTGCTGTGTGACCAGCAGCCTGATGCTCTCCATCCATTCCGATACCCCGAATGGAACGATGACCGGTTCGGGCAATCTGGTGAGCCTGCGGTAGTTGTTCACAAAGTCCACCATGCCCCTGGTCTGGTCGTCAATGGTTGAAAGTCCCTGAAGAAGGTCTCCGATCATCTTTTCATCCACCCTGGCAGGATCAATGGGTGACTGCTCCGGGAAGAAGCGCTTCTGAAGGGTGCCTGATACAGAGGTGAGCGGTGCAACAGCATTCATGATCTCGTGTGTCAGCACCCGGATCAGGCGGTGGTAGGATTCCAGTTCCGTCTGTTCAAGTTCCCGTTTGATGTTCTCAATGGAGATCACCTTCAAGCGTTCTCCTGAAAGCTCAATAGTGATGGCCCTCAGCAGCAAAGCATTGGAGGGACCGGGACCCTGATCCCGGTAGGTCCTTTTTTCTCCGGGGGCCATGCTTGTCAGCTGGTCAAAAAAATGCGGATTCCTGATCCCCAGCAGCCGCATGTCACCCGAGTCGGGTGAGATGCCTCCAAAGAGGGCAGCTGCGCGATTGATCACCTCAATTTCGTTTCTGGCGTTCAACACCACAAGTCCGGTGGCCGATTGCTGTATGACCGCCTGGTAATACTTTTCCCGGCTCTCACTTTTTACCCTGAGTTCCCTGAATCTCCGGATCAGGCGGTTCATCCCTTCATGAAGCTTCCTGAGCAGGGGATCTTTGCTGCTCTCATCGAAAGTGGTTGAAAAATCCCCGCTTTCCACGCTTTGAAAGAACCGGGTGATGTTTTTCGTACCCCGCCGGATATCAGCCAGCAGCAGAATGACAAAGAGAACAGAGGCTAGTAGGGCAGGAAACGCCAGGTCCTTCCTTTCGCCGGCAAGCATGAGCCCACCCGTACCTGATGCGAGCACCACAAGGATGAGGAGCAAAATCCGCTTCCAGGAAAAAGAATTAAATCCCATACTTCTTTATTTTACCGTAGAGGGTCGGACGGCTGATCCCCAGGCTGGCAGCGGTTGCGGTCAGGTTATTGCCATTTCTCAGCAGTACCGTACGGATCAGCTTCTCCTCCATCTCCTCCAGCGTTTCCTCTCCGTCAAAAAGCGATGCAGAAGATACGGTGTTTCCCGGGAGGCCATCCGGATCAGGGATCCCGTTCTCAGAGAGGATGACCATCTTTTCCATGGCGTGCTGCAGCTCCCTGATATTGCCCGGCCAGGCCATTCCCGTGAGCTTCCGGGTGAGATCATCATCAAGCCTGATCATGGGCTTGTTGTACTTCCTTGCATACAATTCGATGAAGTGCCGTGCAAGCAACGCGATATCTGCGGGCCGCTCCCGAAGTGCAGGGAGGTGGATCTGGATGGTATTGATGCGATAGAGCAGGTCTTCCCTGAACCTGCCTGAACCTGACAACTCCCCGAGGGATTGATTGGTGGCCGAAATCAGCCGGATGTCCACCGGAACCGGCCTGTCCGACCCCACCGGACTGATGCTCCTGGTCTGCAGTACCGTGAGCAGCTTGGACTGCAGATGGAGGGGGATGTTGCCTATCTCATCCAGAAAGAGTGTTCCACCATGGGCCAGCATGAATTTGCCTTCGCGGTCCTCCCCGGCCCCGGTGAACGATCCCTTCCTGTGACCGAACAATTCCGATTCGAACAGCGTTTCGGTGAGAGCGGAGAGATCCGCCAGCACAAAAAACCCATCAGACCGATGTGACTGCCTGTGGATTTCCCTGGCAATGAGCTCCTTTCCGGTCCCGTTTTCGCCGGTGATCAATACATTGGCCTCGGTGGGGGCGACCTTCTCCACCATTTTGATCACCTGTGCCATGGCCGGCGACTGATAAATCACCTCCCCCGACCGGTTCATTTCCTCCCTGACACCCCTCACCTTCGATCTCAGTTTCCCGATTTCCCGGCCCGACCTGGAGATTTTTGCGGCAGCGCGAAGGGTAGCCAGCAATTTTTCATTGTCCCACGGTTTGACCACAAAATCGGCAGCTCCTTCTTTCAGCGCCCTGACAGCAAGGTCAACATCCGCATAAGCCGTGAACATCACCACCTCCACATTCCTGAACCGTGACTTGATCTCCCTCAGCCAGTAGATCCCCTCATTGCCCGTTTGATGGCCAGCGGTGAAATTCATATCCAGGAGAACCACATCGTATTCACGCAGGGCCAGCTCTTCCAGCAACCTGTTGGGATGCTGGGTGGTTTTGACCATTTCAAATTCTGAGGAAAGCAACAAAGACAGGGCATTGAGGACATTCCTGTTATCGTCGGCAACCAGAATGGCTCGCTCTTTCATGGCTTGGAATCCGTCCTGTAAATGTAACGATTTTTTACAACAGATTGTAAAGAATCTTTACAATCCAAAAAAAGCATACTACCCTTACCTGACTCTGTAACAATCAATTATAATTGATGGCACATGATTGGCTTCAAACCACAAAAAACGGGTCATGATACACACCATTGAGTTGTCGAAAATCTTCAGAACAGATACGATCCAGACCACAGCCCTGAATAATGTCACGCTCTCGGTAGAGAAAGGGGAATTTGTGGCCATCATGGGACCTTCCGGCTGCGGGAAATCCACGCTTCTGAATATCCTGGGATTGCTGGACGAACCGGACTCTGGAGAATATTATTTTGACGGCATAGCAACGTCCGGCATGAATGAACAGAAAAGGACGCGGCTCCGCAAAGGAAGAATCGGGTTTGTGTTCCAGAATTTCAACCTCATAGAGGAACTGACTGTTTATGAGAACATTGAATTACCACTGCTCGCTCTAGGGATGCGGCCCTCCGAGCGCAGAAAGAAGGTGTCCGCTGTCATGGATAGCATGCAGATCGGGCACCGGCGTGATCACTATCCCCAGCAACTCTCCGGTGGCCAGCAGCAGCGCGTGGCCATCGCCAGGGCTGTGGTACCCGATCCGGCGATGATTCTTGCCGATGAGCCCACCGGCAACCTGGATTCGGCCAACGGAGAAGAAGTCATGCAACTGCTCGAGCGGCTCAATCAAACCGGGACAACCATCGTGATGGTCACGCACTCCCTGCTGCATGCCGAAAGGGCCCACCGGACCCTCAGTCTGCTGGATGGACAGATGGTTATCGATCACAGGTCCCGTCAGATTCACTACGCATAAATGACTGCCATGAAATCACATTTTTTCACCCTGTTCTTCAGGCGGAGGATCAACAATAAACTGCTTTCCGGGATCAGTATGCTGAACCTGACTGCCGGTTTTGTCGCATTTATCCTGATTACCCTTTTCCTGCAGTTCCACCTCAATTTTGACAGGCATAACGCGCATTATAACAGGATTTACCGGCTGCAGATCTTCAGCGAGGTGCAGTACAGTTCCAATCCCCACTCCAGCAGCGTTACAGCTGCGCTCGGCAGGCATGAGCTGACCGAATTGCCGGAGGTGGAAAAAATAGCCGTGATCCATTCCGCAGGCAATGACAACATTGACGGTTATTTTCTGGCGACCGACCTTTCGTCGCCGGTTCTGCTGAAACAGGGATATTATGCCGATCCCGCCATTTTTGACATCTTCACTTTTCACTTTACGGAAGGCAGTGCCGGAGAAGCACTGGCCGGGCCCCACTCCATCGTCCTCTCCCGGACCAATGCCCTGAAATTCTTTCCGGAAGGGGAAGCTACAGGGAACGTACTCTATCTGGAGAATAAGATTCCCCTGACGGTACAGGGGGTATTCGAAGACCTGCCCGGGAACTCGGACTGGAGACCGGAATTCCTGCTGCCCATGGACGATTATGAGGAATTTACGGGACACGTGGGTTTCGAAGACAACTACATGATGTATTCCTTTAATACCTATTTACTGCTCAGGGAAAATGCCGATTTCGAAGCCGTCAATACTAAAATACATGAAGCCCTGAAGGATTACCGGGAGTACCATCACCCCTACCTGAGGCCGCTCTCCAAAGTGCACCTCAATCCGGATTTCAAACCCGACATGAGGATCGCAATGGGGCTTTTCTATTTCATCGCACTGCTTATCCTCATCCTCACCTCCATTAATTATGTCAATCTGCAGACTGCGGATGCCACTTCCAGGATGAGGGAGATCGGGATCAAAAAAAGTGTCGGCTACAGCCAGAGGGAATTGTGGAGACAGTTTGTGGGAGAATCGGTCACAGAATCTCTGATGGGCGCCCTGCTGGCGCTCGGTATCGCGCACTATGCCATGCCGGTGTATCAGCAGGTACTGGGGGAAGACATGGGCCTGAACGTGTTCCATAACCCGCAGTTGATTGTATTCATCCTGGTGGTAGCCGCCTTTACCGGTTTGCTCTCCTCGCTGTACCCGGCATTTGTCATATCCAGGTACAATCCGGTGAAAGCCCTCAAACAACGATATCTGACCATTGAACGAAATGGATTGTCCCTGAAAAAAGTACTGGTAACTTCACAATTTACCATTTCGCTTTTCCTGGTCATCGTAAGTTTTATCGTTTTCAGGCAGGCCGGCTACATGATCAACAAAGAGATGGGCTTTGATAAAAACAACCTGCTGACTGCCAACATCAAGACCTACCGTGTCGGATCCTTTGAACCTGTCCGGGAACGCCTCCTTTCCCATCCCGAAATCGTAGATGCATGCTTTTCCGATTATATCCCCTTTATCCTGGCCGGTGGAGATGACATGACCTGGGAGGGAGGATTACCGGATGAAAAGACCTTCGTCCGGATCTACAACATCAGTCATGATTTCTTCGACACCTATGGCATCAGGATCAGAGAAGGCCGGACCTTCGACCGGGATCATGCCGATGACTGGAGCAAATGCCTGGTCAACGAAACCGCTGCGCGGATCTTCGGATGGGAGCATCCGGTCGGTATGAAGCTGAGGAGTTTCGGACGTGACCGGGAAGTGATCGGAGTTGTGGAGGATTACGTGATCCAGTCGGTGCATAACCCCATTGAACCGGTCTGTTTCCGGCTGATGAAAGATTCGGTCTCCCTCACCGGCATGTACAGCGTCCGATACGCTCCCGGGGAAAAGGAAGAAGCGGAGAGGATCGCCAGATCGGTTTTTGAGGAATTCTATCCCGGTGATGCATTCTATTTCGAGGATTTCCGGAACCATATCCTCAGCGAGAATGCCACCCGGATCTGGGGGATATTTAAGAGTATCTGTTTTATGTTCGCCGGATTCTCCATACTGATCTCATCGGTGGGCCTGTTCGGCCTGGTCCTTTTCTTCTGCAGGAAAAAAATGAAGGAGATCGGGATCAGGAAAGTGGTGGGATTCTCCATTTTGAGGCTGTACCTGAATCTGGCCGGAGAATTTCTCTCCCTCATCATCATAGGGATCGTGTTTTCCTGGGCAGGCTCGTGGTTTGTTTACCACAAATTGCCGGGAGCGGAAAAATATGGATTGCAGATCACTGAATTTGCTGCGGGAACGGCCATCATCCTGCTGGTGGCCATCGCCACCATCAGTTATAATATCCTGGTCGCTGCGAAAACAAATACTTCGGCAATTCTGAAATACGAATAACAAGAACCTGTAACTTGCGTCAAATTTTCCTGCCGTGAAAACAACCCGCCTTCAGGATGAATTTTTCCTGAGCAGTCAACGTAACCCATTCAAAAACAGATATTACTACTTTTTCTTTGTTTGGATATCCATTGAGTTAATGCTTACTTCCTGTGCCAAAACGGACAGGGAAACTCCCGAAATCAGGCAGCGGGAGGTCCTGGATGACCTGGAGGGCAGGATCCTGTACCGGACAGGGCACAACGACATTGTCCTTAAAGATTGGACGGGCAGGTCAAAAACTGTCGGGACCTCCGCCGTATCGGGAGCGCAATGGTCGCCCGACGGCAGCCGCTTCTGCATTGTGGAAGATTCGGAACATGCACCCTGCCTGTGTCTTTTTGACCGGGAGGGGACCGGTACGGACAGGTGGGAATTGAGCGGTCTGGCAGCCGGTGACATCGGGGGATTCTCCTGGTCACCTGACGGAAAATACGTGACCTTGCTGGTTTCAGGAAATCAGCTCCGGCACGTTGAAACAGCCACAGGCGATATTTCTGTTATCACCCT
Source organism: uncultured Bacteroides sp. (assembly GCA_964575865.1). Taxonomy (GTDB): domain Bacteria; phylum Bacteroidota; class Bacteroidia; order Bacteroidales. The sequence goes on from CAZNSZ010000115.1 coordinate 7,570, forward strand.
CCATCCCGTGCAACCATACACCACCCTGGCGTGGTCGCCGGCGAATCAGAAACTTACCCTCGCAGAAGGACGGAACATCTGGTTGGTCGATCCCTTTACGGACAACGCGCTCCCCACCCTGTTGCTCTCCGACCAGGAACCGGATCCCATTGAATCCATGAAGTGGAATCCGGGCGGTACCATGCTGGTTTTTTCAGGCGGAACGGCCGAAAGTAAGGTGAAAGTAGCGGATATGGACGGGAAAAATATCAGGATCCTCAACGCCCGTGCGGGAGGTGAAACAGGCCCCGTCATGGGTGCCGCTCCCTGCTGGTACAACGACCATCAGATCATCTACGTCCGTTTGTACAAGGAGAAAATTTACTGGAACATCGGATTATTCATGCTCGATGGCCAGAAGGAATCCGATGTCTATCTGAACATCCGGGGTTTTGACCCGGACTGCTCCTGAACCTGGCCGGTCACTCCCTACCGGGATTCTCCCCTGGCAACAACCGGACGATCGGTACCCCCCATGACAGCAGGAATATTCCGGGGTGATCTGATCGCCCATAGCAGGAAGTTGTTACTTTTATATACAGAAAACGCCAGAAAACATCATGCTCACCATCCTCGGACCGGCCAAGACCATCGATATGTCCCCCCACGGGATCACGGATCAGCACACCTTCCCGGCCTGCCTGAGGGATGCAGAGATCCTGGTTGACCAGCTCCGGAAACTTTCACCGGCAAGGATCAAAACCCTGATGAAGGTAAGCGACAAGCTGGCCACGCTGACCTTTGAAAGGTACGCACAGTGGCGCAGGGACTATTCCTGCCGGGAGGGTCAGCAGGCCATCATGGCGTTCTCGGGTGAAGTCTTCAACGGTCTGAAGGCAAGAACCCTGGATGAAGAGGATCTTCTGTTCGCACAGGATCATGTCCGCATTCTTTCGGGATTGTACGGGGTGTTGAAACCACTGGACCTGATCCTGCCCTACCGCCTGGAGATGGGAACAAGAATGAACAATTCACGGGGGAAGGATCTCTATGAATTCTGGAAAGGAACCATTCCCTCCAGAATAGCGGAGGATACGGAAACCAGCGGAAATCCCGCGCTGATCAACCTGGCCTCGCAGGAATACTTCACATCGATCCGCCCCGGATCCTTTCCCTTCAGGATCATCACCCCGGTTTTCAGGGAGTCAGACGGGAAAGGATTCAGGAATGTGACCATCTATGCCAAGAAAGCCCGGGGCATGATGCTGCGGTTCATCATCCGGAACCGGATCAACGAACCCGAAAAACTGACAGCATTCGACGAGGAGGGGTACCATTTGAACCCACACCTCTCCAGCGATCTTGAATGGATATTTACAAGGTAGGAAAGGCCCTTTGAAAGAGTGGCATATCCCGGCAGGGAACTGAGCTGGGAGGAGTGGGAACAAAAAAAATGATGCTTCCGACATGATACGATCTGCTATAATTTTCACCCTGGTGCTTCTGGCCTCCTGCCAGCAAGGACAAAGGGCGGTAACCTTCGACGCCGAGGCCGAATCGGGAACCTACCGCAATATGATCGTCCTGCCCGACCAGCATGCATCGGGAGGCAAATACCTTTCCATCCAGGAAAATTCCGAAGTCACCTGGCAGGTCCCCGCGGAGGAGCCGGGATACTACCAGGTGGAGATCCGCTACCGCACAGACGGGGGGGATAAAATGCAGTACCTGCTCAAAAACGGGGATGAAATCGGTGTCGGATTTGACATGTCCCCCGAATGGAACCTCTGCTCCCAGCCATTTTTCCTGGAGGGGGGCACCAATACCCTGGGGATCCGTAGCGGCTGGGGAGGCATGGGGATCGACCGGATCTCTGTCTCAAAAGCGGACCCAGAATTCGGCATCACACCCGGAAAGAACCAGTTATACCTGTCACACCCGCGGGACCTGGTCTTTAAGATCGATAATTTCAGCCAGCGGGTAACCCGGTGCACCCTGAACGGAGAGGAGGTGGAATTCAGCCTGGTTCCTTATCCCCACCAGGAATATGCCAGCTGGCTGACCATCCCTTCTGAGTCACTTTCCGAAACAATGCCCGGAACCTCCCAGCTTGAGGTGGAACTTGAAACCCAAACTCTGGGGGCAATCGTTGAGGTCTCTGTAGAACCTGAAGAAGCAGGCCTTATCGTTGTGGCTCCGGATGTGGAACACGGCTCCGCCATGCTGCTGCGGCTTCCCGGTGGCGGGCACATGCTGATCGACTGCGGGAAATCCTGGGTAAGGGACAGCATCCTGGTCCCCATGCTCCGTCGCCATGGCGTGGACACCCTTCAGACCTTTATCCTGACCCACTATCATCCGGACCATGACGGGGGGGACTCCGGTCAGGTGATCCGCGAGACTTTCCAGGTAGAATCCTTCATTGACTACCGCACCCACCCCACCGGTTACAGCTGGGAGCAGGATGGTGTGGGATTCAGGATCCTGAACAGCTATGCGGACGGAGCCGACGAAAACAGGCGTTCCCTCTCCCTGGCGATCAGCTACGGGGATTTCCGCATGGTCCATGGAGGAGACACCTACGGGGATAACCAGCGGATGATCCTGGAACGGTTCCCGGAAGAGGTTCCCGCCGAAGTCTATTATGCCAACCACCACTTCCATGGCTCCGTATTCCCGGAATACATCCTCCGGACCGATCCGGACCTGGTGATCCTGCAGGCCCAGGAAGCCATCTATGCCCGCGCTGCCTATATGGTCAAATACAGAAAAGAATCGGAACAGGTCCTGAACAGGGGTCGTAAGATACCTGTTGAAACCCTGCCGGCACTTGAAGTGGGCACCATTGTGCTCCGCATCAACAGCGGCGAGGATTGGACATACGAAACTTACAGGGAACAGGACTCTGTCATCATACCGGGTATCTGAGCACCTCTATTCCGGATTGACCGGGAACCTCCTCATAATGGAAGTAATGGTCGCTGGGATTGTTTTGTCCCGTGTATTGGAATTTTCGTTGA
>CAZNSZ010000116.1:0-10546 GCA_964575865.1 uncultured Bacteroides sp.
TTCATGTAGATCATGTTGTCCACGCCGTTGATCTGCTGCTCCAGCGGAGTGGCCACCGATTGTTCCACATTGATGGCGTTGGCACCGGTATAGTTGGCCCTGACCTCCACCATAGGCGGGGTGATATCGGGGTACTGCTCCATGGGAAGGTTGAGCAGCGAGAGGCTCCCCACAATGAGGATCACGATGGCAATGACCATGGCCACAATGGGCCTTCGAACGAAAAAGCTGCCCATGGATCCTAGTTTTGGGTTAACGTTTCGGAGAGCTCCTCGATCACGGGATTGACCTCAATCCCCGACCGGACCATCTGAAGCCCTTCATAGACCACCTTCTCACCCGGGTTAAGGCCGGAGGTCACTACGTAAAAACTGGTGGCATGGGTCGATCCCACTTCTATCTCCCTGAACTCCACCTTGTTGTCCTCGTTGACCACGAACACATTGTAGTTGCCCTGCATCTCCTGCACGCAGCGCTGGGGGATCAGCAGCCCGTTCTCCCGGATCTCAATGGTGGCGCGGATCCTGGCAAACTGGCCGGGCCGCAGCACGAAGCTCGGGTTGGGAAAGGTGGCCTGGATCAGGATCGTCCCGGTGGTGGCATCCACCTGGCGGTTGACAAAGGCCATTCTTCCCTTGTAAGGGTATTGGGTTCCGTCCGAAAGGATCATGGTCAGCCCCTGCTGTTCATCGGCACGCTGCACCCTGATGGAATCCCCCCGCTCAATATGGGGCATCACCAGTTCCAGATAGAGCTCCTCGGGAAGGTGAAAGTTGACCCGGACCGTATCGATCCTGGAGACCTCGTTCAATTGTGCCTCGGCAAAACCCCTCCCTACGAAATCGCCCGGATAAGCCTCGGTCTTGCCGATCACCCCGTCAATGGGCGAATAGACCCGGGTATATCCCAGCTCGATGCGGGCCGATTCCAGGGCCGCCTCTGCGGCGTCCACCGCTGCCCTGGCCGCATCACGCTGTGCGACGGCGGCATCCAGGTCGCTCCGGCTGACCGCATTGATCTCTGCCAGCGGTTCGATGCGGGCCAGATCGCTCTCTGCCTTCACAAGCATGGTGTTGGCCTGTGCCAGCTGTCCCCTGAATCCGTTCACCTTGGCCTCGAAAGGCTGCGGATCAATGGTGTAGAGCAGTTGCCCCTTTTTCACCCTGCGTCCCTCCTCGAAATGGATCCCCTCCAGGAATCCCTCTACCCGGGACCGGATGGCAATGTCATAGAGGCCGTATACCTGGCCCACAAATTCCTGTTCAACAGGCACATCGGCCTGCTGCACCTCCACCACTCTGACACTGGGAGGAGGTAACTGACTGCTTCCTTTCTCCTTACACCCCCGGATGGTGACCAGGGAGGTGACTGACAGGATCAGGACGGCTGCTTTGAATCTCATAAATGTCTGGGTATTTTTAATCGCCGGTTGGTTTGTTGCTACGCGCTTTTAAGTTAAGGAAAAGCTGTCAAATAGTAGTAAACAAAAAACCGCCCTGTTGGTTTAAATGAGGGATCAGTTCATCAATCACAGCAAAAAAGAAGGCATGGAAGAGTTTTATTCACTGACTGCACAGACACCGGGAGGAGAAGTTATCCCCATGTCCCGCTACCAGGGAAAAGTGGTGCTCATCGTCAATACGGCCACCCGCTGCGGGCTCGCACCGCAATTCCGGGAACTTGAAGCACTGCATCAGAAATACGGGGATTCAGGTCTGGTGGTCATTGGATTCCCCAGCAACCAGTTCAAACAGGAACCGGAAAACAACGACACCGTCGAAGGGCAGTGCGCCGTCAATTTCGGGGTCACTTTCCAGCTCACCGAAAGGGTGCTGGTCAACGGGAAAGGAACCCACCCCGTCTTCCGTTACCTGAAGGATCATCTGCCCGGCAGGTTCGGAAAACGGATCAAGTGGAATTTTACCAAATTCCTGGTCACTGCAGAGGGAAAACCGTTCAGGCGTTACGCGCCCAACACCAGGCCGGGTGACATGGAAGAGGATCTCCAATCACTCCTTGCAAAAAAGTGAACCCAGGGCTTTACAGATCCCGGGCCGCCTGGATGCTTCTGGTATGGATGACCTCAGGACCCGTTGCAGGCTGGAGCCAGGTGGAGGGAGCCCATGACCACGCCGCCCTTTCAATGAGCAACGGGGCCGTGATCCGGGGCGATACCGGTATCAGGACCCTGTCGCTGGTATTTACGGGCGATCAGTTTGCCGAAGGCCTGGAACATATCGCCGGTGTGCTGGATAACCGCCATATCAAAGCTTCCTTTTTTCTGACCGGGGACTTCTACAGGAATCCCCGTTTCGAATCCATGATCAGGAGCCTGAAAGCCGGGGGCCATTACCTGGGGGCCCATTCCGACCGGCACCTCCTGTACTGTGATTGGGAGCAGCGGGACAGCCTGCTGGTAACCAGGGAACAATTTAAGGAGGACCTGGAGCAGAACTACCTGGAGATGTCAAGGTTCGGCATCCGGAAAGAAGAAGCTCCCTTTTTCCTTCCGCCTTACGAATGGTACAACGACACGATCGGAAAATGGACCGGAGAGCTGGGTCTGCGGCTGATCAGCTACACCCCCGGAACCCTCTCCCATACCGATTACACGCTGCCCGGCACTCCCGGATACCGGAACAGCCTGGAGATCCTGAACAGCATCCTCACCCTTGAACAGAAGGACCCCCGGGGGCTGAACGGCTTCATTCTCCTGATGCATACGGGAAGTGGACCCGGACGGACCGACAAGTTCCATGACATGCTCGGGCCGCTGGCCGACACCCTGGCGTACAGTGGGTATACCTTCGTTCCCCTTTCTGAACTGCTGCCTTACCCGGGTGAGGACTGATCCATCCGAAATTTGTTGCAGCGGACCGGACCGTGTTTGACTGGACGCCTGGAACCATGGGACCCATTTTTTTTGTTGCGGTGAACCGGGAAGTCCGAATATGGACTAAATTTGGAGCATGATCCTATAAAACCCTGATGGTCTCACCCCTGTTCAGCCACCTGCTGATCCCCTTCCTGCTGGCCATTTTCCTGGCCATGACCATGGGAGGAAGCGGCACAGGACCTGCCTTTTCGGCAGCCTACGGGGCCAATGTGGTGCGCAGGGGGCTCATTCCCGGGCTCTTCGGGATCATGGTATTCCTGGGAGCCATTATCGCCGGTAAAGGCACCGCCACCACCATCGGCAGGGAGATCATCTCGCCCGACCTGATGACCTTTACCCTGGTGAGCATCATCCTCTTCTCTGTCTCGGTCACCCTGCTGATCGCCAACCTGCTGGGGATCCCCCAGTCCACCAGCCAGGCCACTGTACTTGCGGTGGTTGCTCCCGCATGGTATTTCAGGGCCCTGGATACCCATAAGCTCTTCCTGGAGATCATTCCCACCTGGTTCATCCTCCCGGTCATCTCCTTCATCATCAGCTTTCTGCTCGGACGTTATATCTACCGCCCCATGAGGCGAAGGGGACTCACCATGCCGCGGGCCAGCAGGCTGAATATGCAGCCGGTCTGGAACGGACTGATCCTCGCCATGTCGCTCTATGTGGCCTTTTCCATCGGCGCCAACAATGTGGCCAATGCCGCGGGTCCCATCTCCATCATGTCGGCCAATGAACTGGGGGTTCCCCTGGACCAGCATTTCGTACTGATCATGATCCTGGCCACCCTGATCGTCGCCCCCAGTTTCGGAATCGGCAGCTCACTGTTCGGCCATAAGATCGTGAAGAATACGGGGAAGGAGATCATCCTGTTCGGTAAATTCGAAGCCACCATCATTGCCTTTGTTTCTGCCAGTCTCCTGCTGACCGCTTCACTGGTCAAGGGGATCCCCTCCTCGCTGGTTCAGCTGAATGTGGCTTCCATCCTGGGGATCGGCGTGGCCAAACTGGGTCCCAGGAACATATTCAGAAAGACCCATGTCAGGAAATTCTTCGTGGTGTGGCTGCTGGCACCGCTGATCGCCTTTCTAATCTCTTTCGGACTGGTATTGCTCACCGACCGGCTCGGGCTGCTCTGACGGCTGCCGGAACAAGCGGTGAAAGCCGGCGGCAGTCGGTGAGCGCCGGGATCAGGTCATTCGATCTGCTTCTGGCTGTGGGAATTCACGAACAGGATGTCACCCATCTCCCCGTACCCCTGGAAAACTTTCCCCCCTTCGTGTTTCAGCAGTTCCCCGCGGAAGCCTATGATGGTCAGTCCGGCCAGCGAAGAGTGCTCCACGATCACTTCACGGATGTTTTTATCGGTATTTTGAGTGATCACCTGGATGTTCTTGGAGGTGATGGGAAGCCTTCCGCTCTGTACCAGTTCTTCCAGCTGGACCCTTACCTGATCCTCCTCCTCCTTTTTGCAGATATCAAAGATCCTGATCTCCCCTTTCCGCCAGGCAGGGTGCCCCTGAATAATGAAACTGAGCAGGATCATCAGATGTGAATTCTCGAAATCCTCGCTCCGGATCCACACATGGATCCCGTTCTTGAAGTTGATCGAGCGTTCCGAGCTGGCCAGGATGCAGACGTCGAACTTGCCTGCACTGACCAGGGGATAATTATCCACGATCTCCCTGAGATTCTCCGGACTCTCCTTGTCGAATTCGAGGATCACCATGTTGTTCTCCATCCCCGAGATGCCAGGCAGCTGGATCGACTGTGCCACCGCCGAGGTGTAGGAAGGAGAGATCAGGGTATCCACATAGACATAGTTCCCCTTTCCCTGGTATGCCTTGATGAGCTTGTCCAGTTCGGTTTCCGACTTTTCCCTGCTGGCCTTGGAATAATAATCCTCGATGAGGTGGATGTAGGTGCCGAATCCGTACTTGTAACTGATCCAGTTGAGGAACTGGAAGGCCTTGTCGCGCCGGAATGAATCGCGCGAAATGCAGATGGCGCTGGGCCGCCATTCGCTTCCGGCACCCGGTTTGCGCGATTGCTGCAAATAAACCTGAAGGCTCCTGTTCAGCTGAAACAGGGCATTGGTGAAGATGGAAACCAGTCCTTTCCTGCTTTTGTGGTAGTTGTTCACGTAGAGGTAAAGCAGCACCATCAGGACGATGGAAATCAGGGCAAAGGCGGTATCGATCTTGAACATGACCCAGATGGAGGCCACAAATCCCACCAGTGAGATGTACCACCTTGAACGGAATGAAGGCCGGTATGAAGGGGCCGATCCGAAGTGGTGCAGGAAAGAGATCAGGCAGAGGGAACCGTAGGTGACCATGAAAAACATGCTGATGATCCCCGCCACCTTGTTCACATCGCCGATGACCACGAACACCAGGGCAATGGCCACGGTCACCAGCGTGGCATTGTAAGGTTCTTTGGTTTCGCCCCTCCCCTTGTACAGGAAGATATTCAGCTTGCGGCTGGGGAAAGACCGGTCGCCGGCCAGTGCCTGCAGGGTCCGGGGAGCCACCAGGATCGAACCGATGGCCGACGAAAAGGTGGAGGCTGCGAGTCCCAGCGGGATAATGAATGCCCCGGCTATGGCGATATCACTCATGATCAACTGGTTATCCGGATCTGCCAGGACCTCGAGCGGCGCCGACGAAGCCAGCTTGTGGACCACAAAGAAATAGACCACCATCCCCGTGAGGGTCCCGAGGACCGTACCCAGGGGGATCGATTTGCTTGGTTTTTTCAGGTCCCCCGAAAGGCCTACCCCCGCTGTCATCCCGGTAAATGCCGGAAAAATGATGGCGAAGACCACGAAAAACTGGTCCATGTCCCCGCTGGCGGCCGAAGTCATGGAGAAGGAATGATTCTCGCTGTATTCGGTATGGCCCAGGAAAAACATCAGCAGGGAGATCAACAGGATCGCAACCACCAGGTAGAGGGTTTTCATGCCCACGGCAGCCCCCTTTTTCAGAATCAGGACCGAGAGCCCGATCATGGCCGGGATGCTGATCACCTGCCTGGGAAGGTTCAGACGGAATCGCTCGCTGGCCCAGTCGAAGAAAAATTCAAAGGCCTCGGTGAAAGCGATGATGTAGAAGGCCACGCTGATGGCCTGTGACAGAAAGAGTGCAAATCCGATGGTGGCGCCGATATTCATCCCGAAGGAGCGGGAGATGATGAAATACTCTCCCCCTCCTTCCACCCTCTTATTGGTGGCGATCTCCGAGATGGCCAGGGCAGTGGGGATGGTCACCACATGTCCCAGGAGCACCAGGCCGATCACCCCCCAGAACCCGAGGGTGCCCACGGCAAATCCGAACCTCAGGAAAAGGATGGCCCCCAGGATGGTGGCGATGGCTGTGAAATAGACCGGGGCGGTCCCGAATGATTTTTTATGTGCGGTCGCCATGGGTGGTTGGATCTTCCCCAAACTTACTTCTGAAAACGCACAAAACAAAATAATGGATTCAGAAATAGAGGTCCCTTTCCCCTGCGCGGATGCGCCCCAGCCGCCTTGATACTTCACTCGCCTTTCCGTTGCTGCCCAGTGCATCAAGGTTTTTGTGGATCAGCCGGTATCCCCGCTCCCTGGTGTCGGGTCCCGCATAATCCTCCAGGTACTCGGCCAGGGTAAGCATGGCGTTGGGGGTGCAGTACCGTTTGATGAACCCGGGCACCGAGAATTCCATGAAATGCTCGCCCGTCCTGCCTGCCCGGTAACAGGCTGTACAGAAGGATGGAAGATACTCCTTGCCGATCAGCTCATCCATGACTTCCGCCAGTGTGCGGTTGTCGTTGAGTTCAAATTGTTCGGCATCCAGGTCCTGGTTCCCCCTTTCCCCCGAATATCCCTTTAATTCGATCCGTGAGCCCCCATCGATCTGGGACACCCCGAACTGGAGGATCTCGTCCCTGATCCCGGAAGGTTCCCTGGCTGTCAGGATCAGCCCCGTGTAAGGGACGGCCAGCCTCAGGATGGCCACCATGCGGGTGAAATCGGCATCATCCACCTCCCATTGCGGATCGGCCGCCGTTCCGGAGGCCTTTTTCAGCCGGGGAAAGGAGATGGTGTGCGGCCCGATGTTGTACACAGCCTCCAGGTGGTTCACATGCCTGATGAGCCCCATCACTTCAAATTTCCAGTCATACAATCCGAACAGTGCCCCGATCCCCACATCATCGATCCCCGCCTCCTGGGCGCGGTCCAGCGCGGTGATCCGCCAGTCATAGTCCCGCTTGATTCCCGCTGTATGGCACCGGGCATATGCCCCGCGGTGATAGGTCTCCTGGAACACCTGGTAGGTACCGATCCCGGCCGCCTTGACCGTCCGGAAACCGGCCACGTCCAGCGGCGCCGCATTGATGTTCACACGGCGGATCTCCCCCCTGTTTTTTTTCACCCCGTAAACGGTTTTGACCGACTGTGCGATGAATTCAGGATCATATTCGGGATGTTCCCCGAACACCAGGATAAGCCGCTTCTGGCCCATCTCCTCCAGCATCTCCACTTCCCGGATCAGTTCTTCCCGGGTCAGGGTGGACCTCTTCTGCTGCCTGTTGGAGATGCGGAATCCGCAGTAGGTGCAATTGTTCACACACCGGTTGCCCACATAAAGGGGAGCAAACAGCACGATCCGCTTGCCGTACACCTGCTCCTTGAGGGTACGGGCCGCTGACTTGATCTCCTCCACCAGGGCGGGCTCCTCCGCATTGAGCAGGACAGCCGTCTCCTCCAGACTGAGCCTGTTCTTCTCCAATGAACGGGCGATGACCTCCCTGACCCGGCCGGGTGTGGCCACGGCCCGGGAAAGGAGCCCCTCGATTTCGGCTTCCGAAATGAACGGCTGTTGCGGTTCATCGGGGATGGCATATGTCTGCGGATCAAACATCATGGTCAGGATCTGGCGATCCGGAAGCAGCAAAGCCTGATGTTTCAGATGGATCTCTTAGCCTTCAGAACTTCCTCCGGATCAGATTTACTTCGGTTCCTCGAGACCGGAACAATACCCGCCTCTCAGACGGCATAAAGGTATGTATTGTTATTCAAATAACAAAATGGTATTCTCCTTTATTTGTTATTTTTGGGCATACCATGAAACTGTTGCTCATATGCATCATGGCGCTGGCCTCCCCCGGGATCCTCTCCCGGGTATCCGCCCAGGAACCCCGGCAGACCTACCGGCTGAACAGGGGTGAATCCTACCTCCTTGAGATAGAAATTCAGCAGGATACCCGCTCCGAAACCATGGAGAGCGAAGCGATTACCCTCTACAGCCGATTGGCTGTCCGGTTCACTGTCGATTCGCTTCAGGAGCCCGACCTGATCCACCTGACCGCCCGTTACGATGAACTTTCTCTGTCCATGCTGGCGCCTGCCATGGAACTGGACATCAATTCCGGTTCAGACAGGAATCCGTTGCTGTCCAGCCTGATGGATTCCCTGCGGAACACCTCCTTTCAGGTGGTGACCGATACCCGCGGTGCGCTGCTCGGGCAGCGGGGGCTGGAAGAACGATTCAGGGCCCTCTCCGGGATGCCGGTCAGTGACACTACCGAGCTGGACGTGATCCTGCAAACCCTCCGGGAGGTATACGGACCCAATGCCTTTTCAAGCCTGTTCGGTTTGTTCATCACCGTCTATCCGGTGATCAGTCCCATGGGCAACTGGACCAACGATGTGACCTATTATTTCAACACCAGGCCCGTGGAAATGGTGAACCGGTATACCCTGAGCCGCTCCACAGGCGACAGGATGATCATACAGGGACTGGGCATGATCGGATCGGACCGGCCAACCCTTGAACGGACTGAAATGGGAGAAGTCTCTTCGGCCGTTTCGGGAACCCAGACCTACGATCTGCAAATGGACCGGGAGACGGGGTGGCCGGTGAAAAGCATCTCCCGACAGCGGGTGGTGATCGAGACCACCATTGTAAGGAGCCCCTATTTGCCGGAGGGGCTTAAAATCCCATCTTATACGGAAACCCTTTTTGAAGTGACCGGATCAAAGCTTTAAACAGAACCACCATGAATCGTTCCGTCATCTTTCTGCTGCTCCTGACCGCTGCGCTGGTCACGGAAATGAAAGCACAGCCTTATGAACATGCGGGAGGGATCCGTGCAGGATACTCCAGCGGGATTACCTACAAAGGGTTCTTCCGGTACCAGATGAGCGCCATCGGGGCCGATATCCTCTACAACCGTCACGGCTTCAATCTCACCGGACTCTACCTCTACCACCTGGAGCCCTTCCGGGATGACAAATGGCTGGTCCATGTGGGAGGGGGTGCATTCGGCGGGGAGTGGGATGAGGAGTTTTCCATCGGGCTGGCTGCCTCCGCGGGACTGGAGTACACCATACGGGACCTTCCCCTCAACATTGGGATTGACTGGAAGCCCATGGTGAACCTCTTCCGGGTGACCGCGGTCGATTTTCTGGATTTCGGGCTCTCCATCCGATACCGGTTCTCATTGTAATACTTTACTTTTATTGGAAAGTGCACTATTTTTATGGATATGATACCTACCCTTAAAGATGTACAATCGGCCGTCAGGAGGATCGCCCCGTACGTTCACAATACGCCGGTGCTGACCTCTTCGACCATTGACAGAATGGTGCATGCCACCGTTTTCTTTAAATGCGAGAATTTCCAGCGCATGGGAGCCTTCAAGATCCGCGGGGCCACCAACGCCATTTTGCAGTTGTCCAGGGAGGAGCGCGCCAAGGGCGTGATCACCCATTCCTCGGGGAATTTTGCAGCTGCCCTGGCGCTGGCCGCCGCCTCCCTCGATACCAAGGCGATCATCGTGATGCCCTCCAATGCCCCAAAGGTGAAGCGCGACGCGGTGGCGGGGTACGGTGCACAGATCATCGAATGCCAGCCCACTCTGAAAAGCCGGGAATCGACCATGCTGGCCCACCAGAAAAAGACGGGCGCCACCTTCATCCATCCTTCCAATGACATGAATGTGATCCTTGGGAACTCCACTGCCGTGTGGGAACTTTCCAAAAAAGTTGATCACCTGGATGTGGTGATCGCACCGGTGGGCGGAGGGGGACTGCTGGCAGGGACGGCACTGGCCATCAACCACCTGAATTACTACATCGAAACCATCGGTGCGGAACCGTTCGGGGCCGATGATGCCTATCTTTCACTCAAAACCGGAAAGATCCAGCCTTCCATCAATCCCAAAACCATTGCAGACGGATTGAAGACCCAGCTGGGCGACCTGAATTTTCCAATCATTCAGAAGTTCGTCAGCAAGATTATCCGGGTGGAGGAATCGGAAATTATCGCGGCCATGAGGATCATCTGGGAAAGGATGAAGATCGTGATCGAACCATCCAGTGCGGTGGCCGTGGCAGCACTGTTCAGGAACGTGACAGAGTTCCGCAACCGGAAGATCGGGGTCATTCTTTCGGGGGGGAATGTGGATCTGTCCCAGTTGCCCTTTTAAAAAAAACTGGCACAGGGACGCTGATCGGCCGCCCCTTCGGCACATCAACCCAGGGATATGTTATAGAACATGATTCGATCCGGTTGTTGATGCTCAAATCTCATATATTTGTAGACGGGGGTGTAGTCAATACTCCCCCTTTCTACTACTTGCTAACTAAAGCTACTGTTAACGGAGGGTGCC
>CAZNSZ010000117.1:0-1542 GCA_964575865.1 uncultured Bacteroides sp.
GACCGGATCGCATACGTTGCTGAAGGGGTGCTCAGGTCCTACTACCTGATCAATCAGAAAGAGACCACCACCTTTTTCCAGCTGCCCGGTTCCATTGCTGTGGCACTCCCCAGCTTTATTCAGCTCTCCCCTTCCGCGGAAAACATACAGGCCCTAGAGGACGCTGAACTGCTTGTCATCCACCGAAATGATCTTTACCGGCTTTACGGGGAAAGCTGGAAGTGGCAGCAGGTGGGGAGGATCCTGATGGAGCAGTATTACATCCGGCTGGAGCAGCATTTGATCGGACTGCAGAGCCATTCGGCCACTGAACGTTATGAACATCTGCTATCCCGGCAACCCGAAGTGTTCCGGCATGTTCAGCTGCAGTTCATCGCCTCTTACCTGGGCATCTCCCCGGAAACACTGAGCCGGATACGGAAAGGGAAATAACTGGACCTGTTGAACAACACCTGATATGGCCGGTGATATTTTCCCTTTTTGATATAGATCAAGTGCACCTGTGAACAGAAGCATTATCTTGCGGCCGCTTAAAAAACCGTTTTATTGAATTTGATCACAGTGATATACAGACAATTGATCATTCTGCTTCTGCTCCTTCCGGTCACCGGCCGGGCAAACCTTTCGAAGGGACAGCAGCCACAGGACGGCTCCCATTCTTCCAGCGGGGATTCCATCCGGATCGACAGCATCGCGATCTCCAGGAACTGGATGACATGGGACAGGATCATCAGGAACGAACTCCTCTTCGGAGAGGGGGAGTGGGTCAGGTACGGCGAAATAGACACCTCAATAAACAAGGTCTGGAACATCGGGAACTTTGCCGATGTCTCCTACACCATTACGGAAACCCCCGAAGGCAATGTCATGAAGATCGAAGCGCTGGATGCATTGCAGATCTATCCGGTCCTTACCGTGGATCACAGCAGCGAGAACGACTACAACTACCGGCTGGGCATAGGGGACGAGAATTTTCTCGGAAGCAACAGCGAGCTGAAAATCGTTTGGGACAAAAAACCCACCGGGGCCACCTGGGATTTCAGGTTCAAATTGCCGCGCCAGCTCATGTTCATGAACATGACCGCCGAGATCGGAACCAAAGTGGGACTGGATACCCGGGTATTTTACGACCGCGTGATCACGGAAACAGACGGAAAGAAGGAAGCCGAATACCGGACTCGGATGATCGCCCCCTACCACAAGCTGGACATCTATACCATCATCGGGAATCCCTGGCACCTGGATTACCGCTACCGCTTCTCCCCCGACCTGAGCCTGCGGTATATGCAGGACGCCTATGACTCCACGCTGCTGAGCCAGGAGGATCTGGAGCTGGGGGTTCATCCCGAAGATGAAACTTACCGTTTCTTGAATATCACTGTTTCGGAAAGCATCGGGACCGTGGACAAACAGAGGCACCGGAAGAACGGTTACACTGCCGGGATCTCCTATGATTATTTCATCGGTTTAAAAGGTACGCGCAGTCACCAGGCCGTGAACCTCAATGCAGAATATCACCGCACCCTGACCCCGATGGTACAA
>CAZNSZ010000117.1:1642-6010 GCA_964575865.1 uncultured Bacteroides sp.
TGGATCAATTTCCGGTTCACCTTCATGTATGCGGGACCGGGCAGCGAATGGTTTAAATTTAACATGTAGTGATCTGTCATGAGAAATAAGGAACAGAAATACGGGAAGAAGGGAAAACCAAAAAGAAGGTTCAGGGTGTGGCATGCCCTGGTGCTTGTGCTGGGTTTTATGCTTGCCACGGTGCTGATCGATACCATCCGCAACTCGCGGATCGAAACCCTTCCCATGAGGCCCGATCCGCCCATCACCCTGGAGCAGGACCAGGTTTATTATGAACTGGCCAACGGGTCCGACAGCATTGACTGGAACCGGCTGGACGGTACCCTGGAGTACATCCGCAATGAATACGACTGCTCCGATTTCAGACTGGTGAACCTGGTACGCATCCTCTATGAATACGGGGAGGAAGTGCCCGGCGAGACCATGGAGGAGATCCGGCAGGTATTGTTCAATTTCCGCTACTGGTGGGACGAACCCGGTGAAAACTCCATGTGCTACTGGAGCGAGAACCACCAGATCCTGTTTGCCTCGGCCGAGTACCTGATCGGGCAGAAGTTCCCCGATGCAGTTTTCCCGGGCAGCGGGCTCACCGGAAGGGAGCGCATGGACAGGGCAGCGCAGCGCATCAATGACTGGCTGCAGATGCGCTGGGATCACGGTTTCATCGAATACTATTCAAGTGTGTACTACAAGGAAGATATCGGGCCACTGATCAACCTCATCGATTATGCGAAGGACCCGGAAATGGTCACCCGCTGCCAGATCATCCTGGACCTGTTGTTTTACGACATCGCCTCCCAGTCCCTGGGAACCATGTTCTCCTCGGTCAGCGGACGCGCCTATATGAACAACCGGATCGGCAGGGAAGCAGCCGATTTCAGCGGACTCACGCATTACTTCTGGGGCAGCGGAGAGGAGATCGGGCCGGGCATCATGTACGGAATGATGCAGTCGGATAACTATGCCCTCCCGCCGGTCCTGCGGGAAATCGCCCTGGACACCGCCACCGTGATCATCCGGCAGAGCAATGGGCTGGACCTGTCGGAACTCAGAACCGAGGGCTATTACGGGACCGATAACCGCAGCATGATGATGCAATGGGGCATGGAGGCCTTCACCAACCCGGAGGTGGTCCGCAACTCCCTTGCCCACGTAAGAAACTGCAACATGTTTTCCAATGCCTTCCTGGGTGATTTCACCATCCTCAACTACAAACTGCTGCACTGGCTCCGGCTGGAACCTGCCGTTGTCCGGATCATTAATCCGCAAACCAACGGTGTCGCCATTCAGAAAGGGAACACCTATACCTATAAAACCTCCGGTTATTCCATGTATACGGTTCAGTCCCACCAGCCCGGAGACTATGGGGACCAGCAGCATGTGTTCGGGATGAATGTGGGAACGCACTTCAGCATTTTCCACACCCACCCGGCCGCCGAAAAGGAGGTGGACAGGCAGTCCCCCAACTACTGGGTGGGATACGGCCATTTCCCCCATTCCGTCCAGGAAAGGAACGTGAACCTGTCTATCTACCTTATTCCGGAAAAAAAGGGAATGATGGAATCCTACCTCCTGGACTATACCCGGGCCTATTTTCCGAGCCAGGATTTTGATACGGCCTATTTGGATAACCATTACCTTTTCGGAAAAAAGGGAGAGACCTACGTGGCCATGATCGGGGCCCGTGACTTCCATTTCAGGGACGGGGCCATGGACGATGTGATCCAGCCGGGTAAGAAATCCTTCTGGATCACCGAGGCAGGCTCCGCTTCAGAAGATGGCAGCTTTGAAGCCTTCACCAGGCGCATCATGAGCAATAGGGTTGAATTCGACACGCTGGCAATGACCCTCAAATATATCTCCAACCATAAAGAATACGCCCTTGAATTCGGTGGGTCCTTCAGTTTGAACGGGGAGCATGTGGACACCCGTTATCCGCGGTATGACGCTCCATATATCCAGGCCGAAAGGAAAGACAGCACCCTGGTGTTCTCCTTCAACGGGGAAACCCTTTTCCTTGATTTTACCCAAGCCATCAGAGAATTTTAATCCAAAGCCATGTACAGAACAGCCCGCCATATCATGCTCATCCAGGCAATTGCGGCCACTGCATTCTTCGCTCCGGAGCTCCGGTCCCAATCCGCAGGTCCCATTCAGGTCAACACATCGCCCGAAGAGATCGGGAACAGGGTGGTTTCCAATATCGTGGATCGCTACTATGGATGGCGGTACCAGAAGGCCTGCACCTACTACGGGGCACTGATCTTTGCCGATGCCACCGGGGATACCGGCATTACGCGGCAACTGCAGGAAGGATTCCGGCCCTATTACGACGGGAAGCGGAAACCGCACAGGGGACATGTGGATTACAATGTGTTCGGCATCTGGCCCTTCGAACTGTACCGGCAGACCGGCGATGAAAGGTACCTGCAGATCGCCAGGGATCTGGCTGAGGACGAATACAGGAATCCCCGGGCGGACGGACTGACGGAACTGGCGCGTTTCTGGGTGGACGATATGTACATGGTGGGTTCACTGCAGGTGCAGGCCTACAGATCCACCGGCGACCGGGTGTACCTGGACAGGGCTGCACATTTCCTCCGGGTATACGTGGATACGCTTCAGAGGTCAAACGGGCTGTTCCATCACCGCGAGGACGCCCCTTTCTTCTGGGGGCGGGGGAACGGATGGGCCGTGGCAGCCCTCACTGAAGTACTCCTTGTTCTGCCGGAGGAGCATCCGGATCATGCCCCCCTCATGGAGGCCTTCAGGCAGATGATGCAGACCCTGGCCTCTTTCCAGGGAGAGGATGGCATGTGGCACCAGCTGATCGACGACCCGGGGAGTTTTCCCGAATCCTCCAGTACAGGCATGTTCCTTTTCGGCTTCATCTCTGGGGTGGACCGGGGCTGGCTCCCCGTGGAGGAGTACCGTGAAACCATCGAAAAGGGATGGGAAGCACTGGCGTCTTATGTCAATGACAAGGGAGAGGCCATGAACGTCTGCATCGGAACCAATGCGAAAAACAGCAGGAAACACTACCTGAACCGCCCGAAAACCAACGGGAACTTCCACGGTCAGGCTGCGGTACTCTGGGCCTCTGCGGCCATGGTAAGGCTACTTGGAGGAGCCGAATAACTTCACGGTCTTGTTGCGGACCAGCGGTTTGGCCCAGATGCTGATGCTGAGGATGTATCCCAGGGTAACAAAATTCACCAGCATGGCGATCCTGAGGGTAAGCAGGTCGGCCAGTCCGCCGATGAGCAGTTGCACCACTGCCCCTCCCATGATACCGGTCATCAGGATCCCGGCAAAGGCACCATGGTATTTTTCCACTGAATTCAGTGCCAGCGAAATAATGATGGGATACATCACCGACATGAAGAATCCCACCGCCGGGAAGGCATAGCGGGAGATTTCTGCGGGACCGAACAATCCAAGGGCCAGGCAGAGGATGGAGATCAGGGTGAACCAGCGGAGGACCCCCTTGCTGTCGAAGAGCTTCAGCAACAGCAGTCCGAGGATCCCTCCCACGGTCATCAGTCCCCAGTAGTTGGCCACCGCATTGGCACCGGTGGTCTCGTAATCGAAACCGTGGTAATCGAACAGGAACCGCGACATCCAGTAGGAAACGCCCTGCTCCGTTCCCACGTAGGTGAAGATCCCCAGGAAAAAAAGGATCACGTACCGGTTCCGGAACAGTTCCCGGTAGCTTTGACCCGTTCCCACCTTCTCCTCCTCTTTCAGCTCGACCCTGGGAAAACGGGTAACCAGGATCAGGACCACCATGGCGAGCCCGATCACCGCGAAGATCCAGTAGACCCCTACCCAGGATAGATCAGCGGGGACCACTTTTTCGAGCAGGCCGGCCAGCCCGTCCTGACCCGGTTCGCCTGTATGGATGTTCAGCACCACCCAGGAGTACATCTTCGGGCTTACGAAGGAGGCCAGCCCGAAGACCAGCTGGGCCATGACCGAGAAAAAGGCATAGTTCTCCTCCCCTCCGGCCACCCGCAGCAGGGGATTGATGATCACCTGGAGCATGGCCATCCCGGCACCGATGGTAAAGAGGGATACCACGTAGATCCTGAAGGAGGGTAAAAGGGCAAAAACCAGGGCCCCTGCCAGTCCCAGTAAAAAGGCGGCCATCAGCATCTTCTTCTCCCTGTACTTCTCCACCAGGAACCCGGAGGGAATGGACATGATCCCGTAGGCGATAAAAAAGGCGAAGGGAAGGAATCCCGCCATGGTCTTGGTCAGGTCAAAACTTTCCGAAACGCTTGGATTGAGTGCCCCCAGTATGTTGGTGAAGAAGGAGATCACAAAGAAGATGAGGATCACCAGTCCCACCTTGAAATAGCTTCTTTC
>CAZNSZ010000117.1:6110-7658 GCA_964575865.1 uncultured Bacteroides sp.
GGCGGATAGAGCGCCCCCAGGGGGCCGTGTCCGTTGCGCACATGGGCATCGATCCATTCCCGGGAGGTCAGCGACTCGTCGCCGCCCAGGTACATTCCGCGGTAGGCGCCCTCCCGCTTATCGCTACCCTCCGGCGCCTTTGCCAGAATGTAAAACAACTCCGGGAATGCCTCCCGGATGTAGCCATAGAGGCCGTCCTGGTCATTGATGTCATAGATCCTCAGGCTTCCGGCAAATCCGGCATATGCCGCGGGAGACCTTGTCTGTTTCACTCTCCAGAGCGCCTGCACCAGGTCGGTCTGTCCCCCCCAGACGGCCACATGCACCGGCCCTCCCCCGGACTGGTCTACGATCCGGATGATCTGGTCCGATCCTTCAGAGTCTTCCCCTTCCCCGATATGGTCCATTCCCCGGCGGGGATTCCCCTTAAAGACCCTCTCCAGCAATGTATCCGGATGGGGATAGCCGCCGGCATGCTCCTTCAGCCGGTCATACACTGCTCCATAGGCACGGACATGCTCACGGATCAGGTCATCCCTGACGGTATCGATCCCCAGCTCCCCCCGTGTCCCTGAGGCGGAAGCGATCAGTCCCCTGATGTCGAATTCATTGGCATACACCAGCAGGCGGGTGAGGGATTGCGCGTCATCGGGATCCCCCCCGATATCGGTGGTGACCACCAGGATTGGCCGCTCCTCCGCGACGGCCTGTGCGGAGAGATATCCACCGGATAAAAAGAATCCGCCTGCTGTCAATCCCCATCCAATGGCCAGCTGTGTGAGTATCCGTCCCATATCCTGCAAAAAAACAAATATAAAAAAGATATGCCTCCGCCAAAGGCCGGTGCCGGGAACTCCCCCGATAATTTGCTATCTTGATCTGTTGAAATATATAATTGTCCAACACACCATCCAGATCCATCATGAAATCAACCGCTGCATTGATCCTCCTGCTCCTCCTGGGAGCCACCCTGGCTGCCCAGCAGGGAACCAAAGAGCGCATCAGGGTGCACAGCCCGGCCCTCGAGGGAAACCTGATCGGAGACCCGGCCGAAAGGGACGTTTCGGTCTACCTTCCCCCCTCCTATGAGAGCCAGCCCGGAAAAAGGTATCCCGTGTTGTATATGCTGCACGGTTTTACCGATTCAGACCACAAATGGTTCGGATGGGAGGAACACTGGATCAACCTCCACGAAGTGCTCGATGCGGCCATTTCGGAAGGATTGAGCAAAGAGATGATCGTGGTGATGCCCAACGCCTACAACCGGTTCAAGGGAAGCATGTATTCAACCTCGGAAACCATCGGCGACTGGGAGACCTTTGTATCTTCCGACCTGGTGGACTTCATCGATGCCCATTACCGCACCATTCCGCTGGCCTCCAGCCGCGGACTGGCCGGGCACTCCATGGGGGGATACGGAACCATGCGCCTGGGGATGAAATACCCGGAGGTGTGGTCGGCCATTTACGCCCTGAGTCCCTGCTGCATGGAAGGGACCATGCTGGAAACTTCCCAGCGGATGATGGAAAGCGTGGAAGCCATCACATC
>CAZNSZ010000117.1:7758-10510 GCA_964575865.1 uncultured Bacteroides sp.
CGCATCCGCACCCGGACCCTTCCTTTCTTCTCAGAACACCTTGATTTTGATCAGGGGACCAAATGACAGGCTCCCTACACCATCAGACAACCCATCACAAGATTGAATGACATGAGCTTTGACAGACGAAAATTCCTGAGGATCTCCGCAGCCTCCGCCTCCGGCATGGCTGCAGGAGCCCTTTTCCCGGACGATCTCTATGGCAGAATCCCGCCGGACCACCCCGGGGCCAGAGCGATCACGGTGAGACCCGGGAAACGACCGGACCCGGAGAATGCTATCCGGTTCTCGGTGATCGGCCTGAACCACGGACACATCTATGGAATGACCGAAGCGTTGCTGGGCGGAGGAGGAGAGCTGGTCTCTGTGTTTGCCCGTGAGGAGGAGCTGCTGAACGGATTTGCACGGCGCTTCCCCGGAGTGCAAATAGCCCGCAGCGAGGAAGAGATCCTTGAAGATCCTACCATCCGGCTGGTGGCCAGTGCCTCGATCCCGGTGGAACGGGCGCCCCTGGGGATCAGGGTGATGGAGGCCGGGAAGGACTTCATGGCCGACAAACCGGGGATCGTTACCCTGGAACAGTTCGACCAGGTCAAAAAAGTGCAACAGAAAACCGGAAGGATCTATTCGATCACCTACAGCGAGCGGTTGCTGAATCCTGCCTCCGTCTATGCCGGTGAACTGGTCAGGGAAGGGGCCATCGGAAAGGTGGTGCAGACCATCGGGCTGGGTCCGCACCGGATGCGCCCCGGTACCCGTCCCGACTGGTTTTTCGATCCAGGCAAAGCCGGTGGGATCCTGTGCGATATCGGCTCCCACCAGTGTGACCAGTTCCTTTATTATACCGGATCGGAAGCGGCAGAAGTTGCATTTGCACAGACAGGGAATTTCAGCACGGCCGGTTATCCGGCCTACCAGGATTTCGGGGACATGAGCGTGCGCAGTGACCACGCCACGGGCTACATCCGTATCGACTGGTTCACACCCGACGGCCTGGCCACCTGGGGCGACGGGCGCACCTTTATCCTGGGCACGGACGGTTACATCGAGATGAGGAAATACATCGATATCGCAGGGCGCCAGGGGGGGAACCACCTCTTCCTGGTCAACCAGAAGGAGACGCTCTATGTCGACTGTTCACAGGTCCACATGCCCTACGGGGAACAGCTGGTCAATGATGTGGCCGGTCGCACCGAAACGGCCATGACCCAGGATCACTGCTTCCTGGCCACGGAACTGGCCCTCAGGGCACAGGAGATGGCGCACTCCCTGACCGGGGGAATTACTCTACCCTGAACCAGTCCACATCCACATACCCCCCCGTTTCCCGGGTGGCGTAATTGAAGATGCAGAATTTGTTCCCGGTAAACACGCTCAGGTTGAATCGCATGGACAATGCATTCCCCAGGGGTGTGTAGGTTTCATTGTCCATACTGTATGCAAAGGTCGCTTTTTCCGTACTGTTCGATGCCACCGCCCTCAGGTAAATGTTCTGGTCTTCTGCCCGGAAATCCTCCATTGGAACCGTTGCAATGGTATCGCCGTTATTCACCATGACCAGCCGGCAGTCCCCGGCCTCCCGCTTCACCGCAATGAATGCGTAGGGATCCTGAAACACGGCCAGGCCGGCCAGATCGCCTTCCTTCATATTCGTCACATCCATCCTGATGGTCGCCACAGTGGGAATGGACTGGTCATACTTTGCAAAAGGCCTCTGGGTGAGTGTGTTCCTGGCTTCCGGAAGCCCTTCCACCGCCTTTACCGTGGCGAGCCTAAGGGTTCCCGGTCTTTCGGTCAGCGACCACCTGTCCGGATCCGGATTGTGGTTCCATCCCCATTGCATCCCCAGGGCGGGATCGTTGAACTCATCGGAAGTGGGAAGTTCTGTCATGGGCCAGGTTTTTCCCACATCCGGCTTGCGGTAGGTGACCACCGCCTTCCCGTCCACGCCCACCATGGGCCAGCCGTCTGTCCAGGTGACCGGCTGCAGGGATGGGAAACGTCCGAAAGGCCCGCTGTCCACAAAGAGAATGGTCCACCACTCCCCCGTCTGGGTCTGGATCAGTGCCCCCTGGTGGATCCCGAAGTTGATCCCGGGAGTGAGGTCCCTGATGACCACCTTCTGCTCGTAGGGCCCGTAGATGTGTTCCGAGCGCAGCGCCACCTGGATCCCGTCCCTTCCCCCGTAAGTGCCGTAAAGGTAGTACAAGCCGTTGATCCTGTAGACATGCATCCCTTCCAGCCCCCCGCGGATGTCCCCCGTAAAGACCTTCACGTCCTCCCCTTTCGGGGAAAAATCGGGATTGAGCTCCGTCACTGAGATCTCCCCGTACCCGTGGGTCACGTAGATCCGGCCGTCGTCGTCGAAAAAGAGTCCCGGATCATAGAATCCCCTGGGAAGTTTCCTGATCTCCCAGGGACCTTCCGGATCCTCCGAGGTGCACAGGAAGCCCCCTTCGTCGAGGGTAATAAAGAGCAGGTGGAAGGTCCCGTCATTGTAACGGATGCTGGTGGCCCACTGACCGTGGGAGTACCGGTTGCACCCGTCGAGGTCGTAGCAGGGGCTGAAATCGAACCGGGGAACCGCATGGCTGCAATACTCCCAGTTCACCAGGTCCTTTGATTTCAGAACGGTTACCCCCGGGAAGACGAACATGGTGGTGGTCACCATGTAGTAGGTATCCCCCACCCGGATCACATCCGGATCGGGAAAATCGGCAGGGATCAGGGGATTGGTATAGGTACCGTCGCC